>JANLJE010000014.1:20130-92074 GCA_029255645.1 Comamonadaceae bacterium
CCCCCGGGCCGGCGGGTCATGCAGGGCGTGCTGGCCCTCGCCGGCCTCGAATTAGGGGCCGAGGAGCGGGCCTTGTTGTGCCAGGCCGACGCGGGCGATGCCGCGGCGCAGGCGGAGATCGGCCAGTGCTGCTTTCGCGCCGGGCGGCCGGCGGCGGCGGTGTATTGGTTCAATCTTGCCGCGGCGCAAAACCATGCGGATGCGATGCAGTGCCTGGGCCAGTGCTACGCCGCCGGCACGGGGGTGGCGCGGGATGACAACCTGGCGCTGATGTGGATCGCCAAGGCCGCGGCGCACGGCCACCGCATCGCCCAGCACCAGATGGCGGGGCTGCAGCGCTGAGGGCGGGGGTTTGTTTCGCCCTCGATGTCTTCATGCCGGCAGGGCGACTCCTGTTCCCAGGCCGGGTATTCGGCGGGTATTCGGCGGGTATTCGGTGGGTATTCGGTGGGTATTCGGTGGGTATTCGGCGGCTATTCGGCGGGGTTCCAGAGGCAGGCTGGCTGGGGGCGGGTTATGCTGGCTCAACAACCCGGCAAGAAGCCCTTCGTCTTCGATAATGAGCCGAGCTACAATCAATTCGTCGTTGGCCCAAGCGGCAGCGGTATGTCGCATGCAGCCGCTGCTGAGATAGTCCTGAGATAGTCAAGTCCAATGGGAGAACCGATAATTGGGGTCTGTTCCCTGTTGGTGTGGTTTCAATGTTGTTTAAGGAGTCCTTGATGGGCACTACCTACGAAAAGGATGTGATTGCTTGGTCTCAAGAACAGGCCGCTCTGCTGCGCTCGGGGCGCTTCACTGACTTGGACATCCACCATATTGCGGAGGAGATTGAGGACGTGGGCAAGAGCGAACAACGCGAGTTGGCAAACAGGATGGCCGTTCTACTTTTCCATCTGCTCAAGTGGGAATTCCAGCCGGAGCGCCAAGGATCGAGCTGGGAACGCACGATCAAGACGCAGCGCGATAGCATCGAGCGGAGAATCCAGAAAACGCCTAGCCTCAAATCCTCGCTGGACGATCCTGATTGGTGGGCCGATGCCTGGGGAGACGCCATTATTGAGGCCTCGAAAGAAACCGGCCTTGATAACGCCGATTTCCCGGAAAAGTGCCCGTGGCCGCTGGCTGAAATCATGGATCACAGCTTCTTCCCGGGCATGACGAACACGCCACGCCCGTGATTCTGCAGCGCAGCCGGCCTCATGCGTGCTGACCAGGGGCCGCTATATGCGGCCCCTTTGCTTGTCTCATAATGCCGCAGTATTCACCACACAACTTCCCGCATACCTGCGCCACATCCATAATCTGGCGCACGCCACGGGAGCCGCGCTCAACCTTCGTACCGTGGCGATCACGGGCGATCAGGCACAACGCGATTCCTGCCTCATCGATCGCACCGACATCCGACAAATCGATTGCGGTCGCCTTGACCGGGAGCTGGCGTCGCGGAAATCAGCGCCCAGGTGGTTGTGCAACCTTTTTTCTGTAAATGATCCGAGGCGATGTCATCGGGATGATGGGATCAGTCTTTCATATTGAGATAGATCTTGCCGGTCATCCACTCCTCATCGCACTCGACAGCAATGTAAAGCCGAACCCGTCCTCGACCATTCCAGACAGTGGCCATCCCAACTATCAAGACTGTGTGGATTTTGATGGGATCAAGGCGCTGTGCAGTGAGCGCGGCGCGCAGATCGTGGTGGGTTTCGCGGGCGGAGAAGCTGCGTTGAGGCAGAGCGATCTGAAGCAACTACGGCAGCGCGCATTCAAGTGGGATGTCGCTGCGGGTGGCCAGGGCAATAAACAGGCGGTCAACTGGGTCGCTGGCAACCGGTTCATCGATATCGTGCTCAGCCTTGAAGCCGCCTGCACAGGCTTGAATGAGCCCTCTGCACCGGTCAGGATTGCTGCTCAGATCCCGAAGGAAGATCTCGAGGTCGGCGCGTGGTACAGCGGAAAAGGGCGCAATGGCGACGTAGGACTTTGGGATGGCGAGGACTTCCTGGTGCTTGGCTTGGAAGGCAAGAAAGTCGGTCCTGATCGCTCTGACCGGGAAGACGAGTGCCGCATCAAGCGCGAACCCTACTGCACCGTGGATGAGGGCTGCTTCCAGCCATTTGCCAAGCTTGTTCCTGCTCATCACTCGGCATAGAAAGCCACGAAGATCCCCCGATCTCACTGCCTTTGCTGGTGGTGGGGTCGGGGGATTTTTGCGTTTTTGGGTGTAAATGGGTGTCTTATTGGGTGTGCCGCCTGGGAAATGGGTGTAATTGGGTGTACTATTGGTTCATGCTTCGAACCGACACTATCCAGATCACGCCAGAGATGCTGGCCCTGATCGCCAAAATCGATGAGTTCAAAGGTGCCTGGCGTGCCTTGGGGACCCTTGCGCCTGAGCGTTTGTCCGCTTTGCGCCGCGTGGCCACCATCGAGAGCATCGGCTCCTCGACACGGATCGAGGGCAGCAAGCTGACCGACCGCGAGGTCGAGCAACTGCTGGCCAACCTGGAGATCAAGCGTTTCGATACGCGTGACGAGCAGGAGGTGGCGGGTTACGCGGAGGTCATGGATGTGGTGTTCAGTGCTTGGCAGGACATCCCCTTCACCGAGAACTACATCAAGCAGCTACACCAGATCCTGCTCCAGCATAGCGACAAGGATACGTGGCACCGTGGTCAGTACAAGACCAACACCAATAGCGTGGCGGCCTTCAATGAGCGCGGCGAGCAGATCGGGATTGTGTTTCAGACGGCGTCGCCGTTCGATACGCCTCGTTTGATGACCGAGCTGGTCAGTTGGGTCAATGCGCAGCGCGAGTCCAAACTGCTGCATCCCCTGCTGGTCGCCGCGATCTTCGTGGTGGTGTTTCTGGAGATTCATCCCTTCCAGGATGGCAACGGGCGGATCAGTCGAGCCCTGACCACGCTGATGCTCTTGCAGGCGGGTTATGCCTACGTGCCGTATAGCTCGATGGAGAGTGTGATCGAGCTCAACAAGGAAGCGTACTATCTGGCGCTGCGCCAGACGCAGGGCACGATTCGTACCGAGGCCCCGAACTGGCAGCCATGGCTGGTGTTCTTCCTGCGTTCCCTGGCTGAACAGGTACGGCGGCTGGAGAAGAAGGTCGAGCGTGAGAAGCTGGTGTTGGCCAGCCTGCCGGAGTTGTCACTGCAGATTGTGGAATTTGCTCGCGAGCATGGGCGCGTCACGATCGGCGATGTCATCAAACTTACCGGCGCCAGCCGCAATACGTTGAAGGCGCACTTCCGCAACTTGGTGGAGCGCGGACACCTCAGCCAGCAAGGTAGCGGCCGAGGTGTTTGGTACGAGTTGCGCTGATTACACCGTGGCCACTGCCGTCTGATTCGCCGCCACCGCCGCCCTCCGCCCCACGACATTCCCCACCCCATTGACTGCCTCCAGCATCGCCTGCGGCGAGAGGTGCGCGTAGCGCATCGTCACCTTCGGATCATGATGGCCGAGCAGTTTCTGCACCTCGTACAGCGACCGTCCGGCATTGACCAGGAAACTCGCGTAGCTGTGGCGCAGGTCGTGTAGCCGCACCTCGCCCAAGCCCACCTTCTTCCTGATCGAGTCCCAGGCGTAACTAAGGAACACCCACTTACTTAAAGGAGCGGCTATGACCCCCATCGACACCATCCTCGACGAGATCCTCCGCCGCGAAGGCGGCTATGTGAATCACCCGGCCGACCGGGGCGGGCCGACGAACTTCGGCATCACCGCGCAGACGCTGGGGGCATGGCGCAAGCTTGGTCGCCCAGCCACCGCCTCAGAAGTGCAGGCGCTGACAAAAGACGAAGCCCGTGCCATCTACCGCCAGCAGTACATCACCGGCCCCGGGTTAGATGTCATCACGCATCCGGGGCTGCTGCACCTGCTGGTCGATTCCGGTGTGCATTCCGGGCCAAAGCGGGCGGTGCAGTGGCTGCAGAGCGCACTGGGTGACGGCTGATGGCATCATCGGCCCCAAGACCAGGGCGGCACTGGCTGCCGCCGATCAATCTGTGCTCTACAGCAAGGTGCTGGGGCAGCGCTTGCGCCATCTCGGGCGGCTGATCACCCATGATCCAAAACAGTCGGCCTTCGCTGCTGGCTGGATGAACCGGATGGCGGAATTCGTGGAGGGCACCGTATGACCCCTATCCTCACCACCTTGGCGCCGGGGCTGATCGAAGCCGGCAGCCGACTGATCGACCGCCTGCTGCCCGATCCCGCCGAGCGGGAGAAAGCCAAGCTCGCGCTGCTGCAAGCCGAGGGACAACTGGCACTGCAGGAGATGCAGACCAGCCTCTCGGCGATCCTGGCCGAAGCCAACTCGCAGGACCCCTGGACCAGCCGGGCACGGCCGACGTTTCTGTACGTGATCTACGGCGTGATCTTGCTGTGCGTGATGGGCGCCATCATCGGCATCTGGTGGCCAACGCACGTCTTCCAGGCAGCGGAGAACCTCAACAAGCTACTGGGCGCGGTGCCCGAGAGCCTGTGGTGGCTGTTCGGTGCCGGATACCTCGGCTACACCGGTGCAAGGAGCTTCGATAAGTGGCGCAGTCCGGCCCGCTGACCGGTGCTTCCCGGCACGACAATCTGAGACGACGATCCCCCGATCTCACTGCCTTCGACGGTGGTGGGGTCGGGGGAATTTTGCGTTTGTGCGGACGTTATCAGAGCACGTCGCGCCATCAGATTTGTGCTTCGATTCTCATGAAGTCTTTGTCATCCCTTTTGTAGCCTTGACGAGGCCCTGCGAACTTGCCCGCAAGAACGGTGATTTGTCTCATCTCGCTTGCATGGAATAGCTTCCAACCAGCCTGTTCGCCAGATTCACTTCCGCCCTGTACTTGAAAAGCTCGAAGTGCAGGATGCCCTTTCTTATCTATCCCAAAGCAATGAGGCTCAACAACTCGTTGGAATCCGTGATATGTGAAGGACAGCAGATGACGCTCATTGATGGCTGACGTGATATTCATTTCAATCCTCCTTGCCGCGTGAAGTAATCAGCGCCCCTCGAAAAACCTGAGTAGTTGATCCAACTCGGCGATTGTCTGCCTGGCTGCATCGAGCACTGCCTTCGAGAAAGGTCCAGCATAGCTTTGGCGCTCCGTCAGATCGATGCCCAACTGTTGCGCAATCACTTTCTTGCAGTCACCCGATTGCGTAGGGGGGCGTTTGCCCAAGATCGAGAGGAGCAGCCCTTCGAAACAAGGCGTAGACCCCACCATCTCGATCTTGGATTTCCGCGCTTCCTTTTTCAGCTTTTCGGTCCAAGGAATGTCTGTGTCCAGCAAGGCGATACGTGCGTCGTAGCTGTAAATTCTTGCTTGTCTGGCTGTGTGATCGATGACGTTTTCGGGGCCTTTTCCGTGCGCATTGCGCACAGTGACAGTGACGCCTGCACCGCCGGAGCAGTAAAGGTCACGCAAGTGCTTGAGGAACGCTTCCTCCGAGTCGCCTTCCCCGACGACCAGTAATGTTTTTCGGACCTGATGTTGTTTGCGTGCCATTTCGATCCCTCACAGCTGAGGGATGGCGCCATAAGCACCAGCCATGTACTTCGCATAGAGGTTGTCATCGGCACGCACGCCCTTGACGCTGTCCAGTCGCCACGCATCGCTCTCGCAGTTGTCATCCTTTTCTACCAGCACGACCTGTGCTTTGTGCAAGAGGCTCAGCACCTCAATTGAGTGGCAGGTAAAAATGATCTGTGCATTGTGTGGATTGCTCTTGGGCGAGAAGAACAAATCAAGGATTGGCGTCAGCATATGGGGATGCAGGTCGGCCTCGAGCTCATCGATGACCACTAGGCCACCGTGCTGCAATGCTGGCAAGATACGGGATAGGAGAATGAACGCACCCTGGGTGCCACTGGACTCGTGCAAAAACATCAGGGGGTGTTCTTTGTCGCCTACGCGGTGAATGCCGAATGGGATGTGAATCTCTTCGGTCTTGCCGCTTTCGCGGGTCACCGTGTGTTTCTCTACCCGAACATCGGCGAGGCCAAAATCCCACTGATGCAACAGCGTCGCCATCTGGCCACGGATCGCCGTGTTCTTCGCGTAGAACTCGGACGCGCGCATGATCTGATCGTGGTCCATGGCCTGGCGGCCCAGGCCATGAATGTTACTCAGAACGTTGGCCGACGTCAGTTTTAAGGCCAAATCAACTTCGTACTGCGCGGCAGTCGAGATCAATGACGCGTTCTCGCGAACTTTTTCAGCCTCTTTCTGAAGCAGACCAAATTGCTGCTGCTTCACCGAATAGCCCTTGCGTTCTGGATTCCAATCGCGGGTGAAGACGTACGAGAAGGCACGACTCTGCTTCGTGTAGAGAGACTCATGAACAACACGTTCCCTCGAGGCGATGAGCCGGTAGCGCCACTCTCGGCCGTCGAGCTCGAACTCCACTTCGAAGGTGCTTGGCTCTGCCTCTGCTGAGAAATGTGCTGCGAGAGGAATCGGGTCATCCGGTTTGGCGTGGAAAGAGTGCTTGACGAACCAGTCCACAAAAACCAGAGACTTGATGAGGGTTGTCTTGCCGCTCGCGTTGGCACCGATGACCGCCATGGCTTTCGACAGACGCGTGCCGACACCAGAGGTGCAGGATCGGTCGTCCTCTGGTGTGTGGCGGTTAAGTTCCAGCGAGATCCGCACAGGCTCTCTAAATGACTGGAAGTTCTGCAGGGTGAACGCTCGCAGCATGATCTTCCTCTTTGGCTTATTTCAACAATATTTTGTATGATACGCCGTTAGGATGGGAAAATAAACAGGCCAAGCCATGACTTCAACAAAATATTGTGAAAAATAGATCTTGATGGCTTGCGAAGGTGTTCTTGGTGTTTCAAGTCCCGCGCAGTACTGGCAGGAGGTGGTGCTCCCGAACGCGCTGCACTACCGCCAGCATCCAACGGCCAGGGAAGCCTTCAACTTGGCGTCGTCGCTGTGGCACCTGATCGACTGGATCTCCGAGGACCCACGCTTGAATCCTCAACACCAGCAGAAGTCCAATCTTCAAGCCGCCTTGCGCCAGCAGTGCCCGGCCTTGGGGGTGATGCACGACATCACCACGCTGTATAAGCACGCTCGAATGAGCAAGCCGCAAGGCAAAGTGGCGGCGACAGACGTGGAGATGCTGGGGGCCACGTTCTACTTCGGGCCGGGTGGTCCGGTTTCTGAACACCCGGCTGAGTACATCGTGACCCTGGAAGGAGGAGAGCAGCGCCCCTTGAACGAACTGTTCGAAGAGGCGCTGCGGTTTTGGGACGGCTACTTTCGCGCTGATGCGGCGGGTCGGTAGGTCACGCCGTAGCCGCGAGCAGTGGTGCTCTATTGTTGGCCGCCGTCACCGCCCTCCGTCCTACGACATTCCCCACCCCATTGACTGCCTCCAGCATCGCCTGCGGCGAGAGGTGCGCGTAGCGCATCGTCACCTTCGGATCATGATGGCCGAGCAGTTTCTGCACCTCGTACAGCGACCGTCCGGCATTGACCAGGAAACTCGCGTAGCTGTGGCGCAGGTCGTGTAGCCGCACCTCGCCCAAGCCCACCTTCTTCCTGATCGAGTCCCAGGCGTAACTAAGGAACACCCACTTACTTAAAGGAGCGGCTATGACCCCCATCGACACCATCCTCGACGAGATCCTCCGCCGCGAAGGCGGCTATGTGAATCACCCGGCCGACCGGGGCGGGCCGACGAACTTCGGCATCACCGCGCAGACGCTGGGGGCATGGCGCAAGCTTGGTCGCCCAGCCACCGCCTCAGAAGTGCAGGCGCTGACAAAAGACGAAGCCCGTGCCATCTACCGCCAGCAGTACATCACCGGCCCCGGGTTAGATGTCATCACGCATCCGGGGCTGCTGCACCTGCTGGTCGATTCCGGTGTGCATTCCGGGCCAAAGCGGGCGGTGCAGTGGCTGCAGAGCGCACTGGGTGACGGCTGATGGCATCATCGGCCCCAAGACCAGGGCGGCACTGGCTGCCGCCGATCAATCTGTGCTCTACAGCAAGGTGCTGGGGCAGCGCTTGCGCCATCTCGGGCGGCTGATCACCCATGATCCAAAACAGTCGGCCTTCGCTGCTGGCTGGATGAACCGGATGGCTGAATTCGTGGAGGGCACCGTATGACCCCTATCCTCACCACATTGGCGCCTGGCCTGCTGGAAGCCGGTAGCCGTCTGATCGACCGCTTGGTGCCAGATCCTGCCGAGCGGGAGAAAGCCAAGCTCGCTCTGCTGCAAGCCGAGGGACAACTGGCGCTGCAGGAGATGCAGACCAGCCTCTCGGCGATTCTTGCCGAGGCCAACTCGCAGGACCCATGGACCAGCCGCGCACGGCCGACCTTCCTCTACGTGATCTACGGCGTGATCCTGCTGTGCGTGATTGGCGCCATCATCGGAATCTGGTGGCCGACCCACGTCTTCCAGGCGGCGGAGAACCTCAACAAACTACTGGGTGCCATCCCAGAGAGCCTCTGGTGGCTGTTCGGTGCCGGCTACCTCGGCTACACCGGGGCGCGTAGCTTCGACAAGTGGCGCGGTCCGGCCCGGTGAGCGATGCTGCCCGGCACGACAACCTGAAACGACGATCCCCCGATCTCACTGCCTTTGCCAGCGGTGGGGTCGGGGGATTTTTGCGTTTCTGCAATGAGCAATGTTTGCATCAAAAAATTCATGCCTTGTCTGGAAAATTAAGTCAAGATCGCGTACAGTACATGAGCAATGTTTGCATCAAATCGGAGGTCGCCATGAGCCGACTCAGCATCAAAGACAGGATGGTTCGCTCCATCGCCTTGCGCAAGGGCGAGGTTGTCGTGCGCGCCGATTTCGAGGCGATGGGCAGCCCCAGCCAGATCAGTCGGGCGCTCAAGGAGCTCATCGAGGCAGGCAAGATCGTTCGCCTGGGCTATGGCGTCTACGCTAAAGCACGCCCAAGCGTGCTGTCGGGCAAACCGGTGCCGCGCGTCAGTCTCGCTGAGTTGGCGCAGGAGGCGCTGGAGAAACTGGGCGTCCCGGTGCAATTGGGCCGCGCCCAGGCTGACTATGCCGAGGGCAAGACCACGCAAATTCCGGTGCGCACGACGTTTAACACGGGCCAGCGCCGTATTTCCCGCAAGATCACCGTCGGCATCAGCACCGTGCGCTATGAAAACAATTACAGCGCGCGAGCATGAGCTGATCATCAGTGTGATGGGCGAGGGGCTGACAGCACTCGCCGAGGCGGTGATCGAAAAAGACCTGCTGACCACCGAAGTGCTGCGCACCGTCGTGGCGGTGGACAGCGATGGCATCCAGTTGGTGTTTTGCGGCGGAACCTGCCTGTCCAAGGCACACGGCCTGATCGAGCGGATGTCCGAAGACATCGATTTCAAACTCGTGCTGCCGCAGGGTTTGTCGCGCAGTGCGCGCAGCCGCTTGCTCAGCCAGTTCAAGAAGCGCTTGGCCGCAGCGCTGATGGAGGCCGGCTTTGCGGTGCCGGCCAACGAGATCATCGCCCGGGACGAGAACAGCTACGTCTCGTTGAATCTGCATTACGAGAGCCGCTTTGCGCCGGTGGCCAGCCTGCGATCTGAAATCAAGTTGGAGCTCAATGCCCGGCCGCCTGTGCTGCCCACGGCGCCGCTGCCCATCGCGTCCATGCTGGATGTCTTGATCCAGGCGCCCAGGACGGATTTGCACGTGGAGTGCATCGGCGTCGAGGAGACCCTCGCTGAAAAGGTGCTGTCCTTCCTGCGCCGAACGGCAGAAGCCCGCGCCGGTCGCAATCGTGCCGACTACGACGACCGCTTGGTGCGTCACCTCTACGATGTGAGAGCCATTGCCCGAGGGCGTGAAGAACTGATGCTGCCGCACGAACACTTTGCGGTCATGGTCACTGGCGACGCGGTGCAATACCGCAACCAATATCCAGAGTTCGAGCAAGACCCCGTGGGGCAGATGCGTGTGGTACTGGATGCCCTGCACCACGAGGCTGATGCCTTCGAGCGCGATTACCTTCGCTTCGTTGATGAACTGGTGTTCGGAGAGCCGGTGACGTTTGCCGAGGCCAGAGCAGTATTCATCGAGTTGGCTGAATCCCTGATCGGGCGGTTGAAGGCATAAAGCAAAAGCGCGACAGCCATATGTCGCGCCTCTGTCGTACTTTGTCGGGCTTGGCCGTCACAGGGTGGCCACCGCCACCCCCACCCGATTCACCCGAGCCCCGGCCACGACATTCCCCACCACATTGACTGCCTCCAACATCGCCTGCGGCGAGAGGTGCGCGTAGCGCATCGTCACCTTCGGGTCGTGGTGGCCGAGGAGCTTTTGCACCTCGTACAGCGACCGTCCGGCATTGACCAGGAAACTCGCGTAGCTGTGGCGCAGGTCGTGTAGCCGCACCTCGCCCAGTCCCACCTTCTTCCGGATCGAGTCCCAGGCGTAGAAGATCGACACCGGCGGCTTCTTCGTCTTGGGGTTGAAGAACACCCAGGGAATATCGTCCTGACGAGGCAGCGCCTGCAACAACTCAATGGCCGCGTCCGACAGCGGAATGTGGCGCGGCTTCTTCGACTTCGACCGTGCCGCCGGCACCGTCAGCATCCGCCGGTTGAAATCGATCTCGTCCCACCGGGCATCCAGCACCTCGCGCTTCCTCGCCCCGGTGTAGAGCAGCAGCCGGATCACCTGGCCGACCTGCACATTGCGGTTGGTGTCCAGCTCATCAAACAGCCGCTGCACCTCCTCGGTCGTCAGGTAACGTTCCCGCGCGCCGTGATCCTCAAAGGGCTCCACGCCATCGCAGGGGTTGCTCTTGGGCGGCAGGATGTCCCAGCGGATCGCGCAGTTGTAGATGAACTTCATCAGCACGAGCATCCGGTTGCAGGTGCCGGCCGCGTAACCCTTCTCGAACACCGCGTGGTGGAAGGCCACCACATCCGAGCGGGTGATCCGGTTCATCCGGAAATCGGCAAACACCGGCAGCAGGTGATTGCGCAGCATCGTCTCATCCGTCTCCCAGCTGCGCTTCCTGGTCTTGGCGTAGGGCAGATAGCGCTCGGCCACGAAATCCCCAAAGGTCGGCACATCCTTGAAGCGGTGGCTCTCCACCTTCGGGTCGCCCCCCTCGGTGACCATCTGCTTCATCTGATGCGCCTTGGCCCGGGCGTCCGACACCGAAATTTCATCAGCTCGGCCAATCCGGTTTAGCCGCACCTTGCCGGCCGCATCGCGGTAACGGAAGTAGAAGGTCGCCCCGCCGCTGGCGCGATGCTCCAGCAAGAAGCCCTTGATCTCCGTATCGAAGTAATACACCCCACCGGAGGCCGGCACACGGCCGGGCAAGGTCGCCAAAAACTCCGTACTCAATGTTTGTGCTGGCATGGTCTTTCTCCTCTTACAACGTGAGGTCATACTACGATACAATGCACCGGAAAAGACACAAAAAAAGTCCAAACAAGCAGAGATATTTGCCAATCAAACCGTAAAGGAGTCGACCCTGATCGACGGAAGACAGATCCGCGCCGCGCGCGCGATGCTGGGCTGGAGCCGGGAGGAATTGCTGGATGCGTCGGGGATCTCCATGTCGGCGCTACTGCGCATGGAAGGCAACATGGCCGACAGCCGCAGCTCGACGCTGAACAAGGTGGTCAAGGCCCTGAGCCTCGCCGGCATCGAGTTCGTCACCCGGGACGATGGCGCGATTGGGGTGATGCTGAAGGAGGGGAGCGAGAAGTAGAGTGGCCACCGGCCTGTTACATGTAGCTGTTGCGCTACTGCGAATCGAGACCTATACTCGCTACATGTAACGATGAGGAGTACGTGATGGTCACCCCAACTGCAGTACGAGTACAAAAGCGCCGCGACGCCTTGCGCATGGCGGGCCTGCGGCCCATTCAGATCTGGGTGCCTGACACCCGTCGTCCTGACTTTGCGGACGAGTGCCGACGCCAGTCCAGACTCGTTGCTCAGGCAGATCACCAGGATGGCGCTCTGGAACAATTCATGGACGAGGCGCTGGCGGACATTGATGGTTGGGAAACCTGATGCGCGGCGACCTTGTCACCATCGCAATTGCCGGCGACTTCGGTAAGCCCCGGCCTGCGTTGGTGATCCAGGCCAATCAGTTTGATGAGCACACCACGGTCACCGTGCTGCTGATCTCCAGCACGCTGGTCGAGGCACCGCTTCTGCGCGTGAGCGTTCTTCCGGATGCCAGCAACGGGTTGCAGAAGAAGTCGCAGGTGATGATCGACAAAGCCATGACCATCAAGCGCGAAAAGATTGGCCCGGCGTTCGGTCGAATCGATCCCAACACCTTGGTGGAAGTCGACCGCTGCCTGGCCGTATTCCTCGGCATTGCCAAGTAGCGTAAAGGCACAAAACCTGCCCAAACTGCGACAATAAGTGGCTAGGCAAGTCAAGCATAAAAGCAACAAAATCTACCTCAAGAGCAAAAATAGCTGCCATTTACCCGATTTGGATAGTGGTTGGTAGGAAGTTGGTAGGTTGGATTGGCTGTAATTAGAGTCTATATAGGTAGGAAATGATTCTAACTCTTTGAAACGACGCAATAAATATCTAACCAGATTGAAAGTCTGCCTTTTGCGGTAGGAAGTAGGTAGGAAGTCGCCGAAAAAAGACAATCAGAAAGCGCGTAAGTCGTTGATACGTTGGGGACTTATTTTTAGCGCGCTATTACGCTCACGAATGGCGTCGAGGGCAACGCTCAATAACTTATCGGACGCTGGGGTTACGGCGCTGTTCGTTGCGTTTCCGATCTTAGCCATATAAGCGCCGAGCACTTTGTGCAACTCAGCCTCTTGCCTCATTCGCTCGTTGGTCAATTCGGCTATCCGGATTTCGTGATTGAAAACCAGCCTACCGGCAATGCCGTCAGAGCATGGCAAAACCGGATATTGTGATTGGCATGCCAGTGATGCACTGCTATTTCGAAACCGGAACATGTGATTGCTGTACTTTGTAGAACCTATCTGTACCCAGGGAGGGCTTGATGAGGGATCAGCGACAAGAGATGGCCAGTGAAACACTAGGACGGGCTATCAGCAAAGTTGGCTTGCACAGCGAGCGGGATTCTCGATTGCCTGGGAGAGAACCAACAAGGCGGATTACCTGAACGCCTTGAGCAAAGAAATCATATCTCCCGGTCGAGGCATCCTTGATGCATACCTCTTGCAGTTCAAGGGGCCGCGTATGGATCGCAAGGAATGGGGTATCGCGATCTTGGGGATGAAGGGCTTGGACGGCCTCGATGAGGATAACCGGGTCGACGGCGATCTTTCAGATCCTGCGGTAGCAGAGCGCTATCGACAGTTTGAAGAGCAGCGAGGCTATCAGTACGCGCTCGCCGAACACGGCCCCCTGGCACAGGAGTGGAAAGCGGTGCCGGCCAACGGCAAGCAGAGCGGTACGGTTGAGGCGGTATCTGAGACTGAAGTCATTCAGCATGTCGGGTGAGATAAGTACGTTGTGTGGGACCGCCAGGTAATGCTCAAGCGCGAACGCGATCTGACCGATGAAGACAGCCTGCTGCTATCAGGATGGATCAGGAATTACCCAGAACTCGGCCTGGCCTACTTTCAACACTAACTCGAATGCTGGAGAACGGCGAGTTGTAATGTCGTTTCAATCACGAAATCCGGATACCCGTTACCGGGCCGGGCGAAATCTGGCCGGATTGCCGGGAGGTGAATCTGCCGCTGGCCGGGATTTACCCGGATGTCGCGCTGAGCTGATGCAAGAGCGCGCCGGTTCAGCGTTCCGGGGCGGGCAGGGCTTCCAGGGCTGCGTGGACTTCCAGCCAGCGTAGTTCGGCGGCTTCGAGGCTTTGCCGCACTTGGGCCTGGCGCCGGATCAGTTCTTCCAGGGGCTTTCGGTCGGCGCCGGGGGCGTAGAGCGCCGGGTCGGCAAGCCGGGTTTCCAGGGTTCGGGCTTCTGCTTCCTGGCTGGCGATCTGTGTGTCCAGCTGTTCCAGTTCCTTCATCAGGGGGCGGCGCTTACGCAGCAGTTCCTGGCGGGCGGCGGCTTCTTCTTCGCGCTTTTGCCGGCGTTCGGCTTTTTGCTCCACCCGCTCGGCCGTGGCCGCCTTGGCGGCGGTTTTCCGGGCCGCAAGCCAGGCGGCGTAGTCGTCCAGGTCGCCGTCGAAGAGGCTGGCCTTGCCATCGGCCACTTGCCAGAGTTCATCGGTGGCGGTGCGCAGCAGGTGCCGGTCGTGCGAGACCAGCAGCACGCCGCCTTCGTAATCCTGCAGGGCAAGGCAGAGGGCTTCGCGCATTTCCAGGTCGAGGTGGTTGGTGGGTTCGTCCAGAAGCAGGAGATTGGGCCGGGTGCGGATCAGCAGCGCCAGGGCGAGACGGGATTTTTCGCCGCCGGAGAAGGGCCCCACGGGCCGGGTGGCCATGTCGCCGCGAAAGTCGAAGCCGCCCAGGTAGTCGCGCAGGGCTTGCTCCGGGGTGTCCGGCTCCTGGCGCTCTAGGTGTTGCAGGGGGGATTCGTCCGGGCGGAGCTGTTCGAGCTGGTGCTGGGCGAAGTAGCCGATCTCGAGCGTTCTGGCTTCCTTCCTTTCGCCGGCAAGTAGCGGGATTTGCCCGGCCAGGAGCTTGATCAGGGTGGATTTGCCGGCGCCGTTTTCGCCCAGAAGGCCGATGCGGCAGCCGGGGGAGAGGCGCATTTCCAGGTTTTGCAAGAGGGGCTTGCCGCCATAGCCGGCGGCGGCCCGATGCAGGGTGAGGAGGGGGTCGGGCAGGTGCTTGGGGGCAGGGAAGGTAAAGTTGAAGGGGGAATCGACATGGGCGGCGGCGACGACTTCCATCCGCGCCAGGGCCTTGACCCGGCTCTGGGCCTGGCGGGCCTTGGTGGCCTTGGCCTTGAAGCGGTCGATGAAGCGCTGGAGCTGGGCGATCTGGCGCTGCTGGGCTGCGAAGGTGGATTGCTGCACGGCGAGGCGGGCGGCGCGGGCGGCTTCGTAGTCGGAATAGCCGCCGGTGGTGAGGCTCAGGCGCTGTTGTTCAATGGCCATGACGTGGTCGACCACGGCGTCGAGAAAATCCCGGTCGTGGGAGATCAAAAGCAGGGTGCCGGGCATGCTCTTGAGCCAGGATTCGAGCCAGAGCACGGCGTCCAGGTCGAGGTGGTTGGTGGGCTCGTCGAGCAGCAGCAGGTCGGCCCGGCAAAAGAGGGCGCGGGCGAGGTTGAGGCGCACCCGCCAACCGCCGGAAAACTCGGCCACGGGCTTTTGCAGGTCGGCCTCGGTAAAGCCCAGGCCATGCAGCACCTCGGCGGCCCGGGCGCGGGCGGAATAGCCGTCGATGTCGCCGTAGTGGCTGTGCAGCCGGGCGATTTGCTCGCCGTCGCCACTGGCTTCGGCGGCGGCCATTGCCGCTTCCAGGCGGCGCAGGTCGGCGTCGCCATCGAGGACGAAATCCAGGGCCGGATCGGGCAGGGCCGGGGTTTCCTGGGCGACCCGGGCGAGGCTCCAGGTCGCGGGCATCTCGAGTTCGCCGCTTTCCGGGTGCAGTTCCCCGGCCAGGAGTGCAAACAGGCTGGACTTGCCGGCGCCATTGGCCCCGACCAGGCCGACCCGCCAGCCCGGGTGGATCTGCAGGTCGGCGCCCTCGATCAGGGGGTGGCCGGCGCGGGCGAGGGTCAGTCGTTTGAGGGCAATCATGACGGGAAGGGGGCGTGGGGTGGCAAGGAGCGGCGAATTATAGTCCGGCCTTGAGCTAGAATCAGGGCATGAATGGCCGCTCCCTGATCGGCTCCCTCACTTCCGCTTTCCCCCTATTCTTCCTCTATCCTTCCTCCAACCGTTCTCTATCTGCGATGATCAAGAAGATTCCAGTCGATGCCCTGATACCGGGCATGTATGTCAGTGATTTGAATTGCGGGTGGATGGACCACCCCTTTCTCACCAATGCCTTCCTTGTGGATGACGAGGCCCGGGTGGCGAAGATCCGCGACATGGGCATCCATGAGGTGTATATCGACACCGGCCGCGGCCTGGACCTGCCCGATGCTCCGACCCGGGAGGAGGTGGAGTCGAGCTTGCAAGCGCGCATGGAAGCCATCGCCACGGCAGCGCCCAAACCCCTGGCGCGCGTCAGCCTGGCCGAGGAGGCGCCGCGGGCCCGCCGGCTGCATACGGAAGCCAACCGCATCGTGAAAAACCTGCTCACGGATATCCGCCTCGGGGCCCAGATCGAGCTGGACAAGGTGGAGCCGATGGTGGAGGCCATAGTCGATTCCGTGTTCAGCAACCCGAACGCCCTCCTGCCCCTGGCGGGTCTGAAGCAGCACGATAACTACACCTTCGAGCATTCGGTGAGCGTCTGCGCCCTGATGGTGGCTTTTTCCCGGGGGCTGGCGCTATCGCGGGAGCTGATCCGGGAAATCGCCCTGGGGGCCCTGCTCCACGACGTGGGCAAGGCCAGGGTGCCGGAGGCCATCCTCAACAAGCCCGCCAGGCTGACCGAGGCCGAGTTTGCCAAGATGAAGAACCATGTGGTGCAGAGCATCGTCTTGCTGCAGCACACTCCGGGTGTCTCCGAAACCGCGCTGATGGTGGCCGGCCAGCACCATGAGCGTCATGATGGCACCGGCTACCCGAACCAGCTCAAGGGCGAGGGCATTTCCCTCTACGGCCAGATGGCGGCCATCGTCGATGTCTATGACGCCATTTCCTCGGACCGGGTGTACCACAAGGGCTTGGCCCCTTCCGATGCCCTGAAGAAATTGCTGGAGTGGAGCGAGCACCACTTCGAGCCGAAGCTGGTGCACAGCTTCATCCGCGCCATCGGCATCTATCCCAGCGGCTCCCTGGTGCGCCTTGCGAGCGGCCGGCTGGCCGTGGTGCGGGAACAAAACGAGCGGGACCTGCTCCATCCGGTCGTGCAGGTGATCTTTCACATCGGCAGCCAGTGTTACCTGCCGCCGGAAACCATTGACCTGGCCAGGGGCCAGGATCGTGTCGTTGCACATGAGGATTTTGCTAAATGGAAAATAGATCCCAAACCCTGGCTACCCGCCTGAAGGCAGGTCTGTCGTCCTGGCTGCTGGTCTGGGCCGGCAGCCTGCTGGCTCAGGAAGTGCAACTGCCCGCCGAAACCCAGGCTCAGCTTGAACGGGGTCTGGCGCTGCAGGCCGAGGCGAAAAATTTGCGGGATCAGGCCGAAGCGGCGCGAACCCGGGATGACGAGGCTTGCGGCCACAAATTCATGATCAATGACTGCCGCGATGGCGTCCAGAAACGTTACCTGGAGCAGATCCGCCGGGCCAGGGCCATGACGTCGGAAGGCAGCGCCCTGGAGCGCGAGGCCCGCCGGAAGGAACAGGAGCTGAATCGCCAGCAGCAGGCGGCCGAAGAGGCTCGAAAGGCCAGGGAACTGCCCCTGCTGCAGCAGGAACAGGAGGCCCTGCGCCAGAGCCGGGAGGAAAAGCGCGCGCAGCGCCTGGCCGAAAAGGAAGAAAAGGCCCGGGAAGGGGCCAGCAAACAGGCCGAGCGCCGCCGCCGCCAGGCAGAAAAAGAGGCGAAACATGCCGAAAAAATCGAAGCGCGCATGAATAAAGCGAAAGCGCGCGAGGAACCGGCCGCCCCGGCCACGCCGCAGCCCTGACCCGTCCGCTCCCTTCTTTCCTCTCCGGCTAGAATCCCGGCTTTTCCAGGAGCGCAGCCCGATGTCTCCCTTAGTCGCCTACGAGCTTTGCCCCGCCGTTCCCGAAGCCCACCTGTTCGAGCTTAGTTGCCGGGTGGAGACGCCCGATCCGGCCGGCCAGGTATTCACCCTGCCGGCCTGGATACCGGGGAGCTACCTGATCCGGGATTTCGCCCGGCACATCGTCGCTATCCGCGCCGAGGCCGGCGGCCGGCCCCTCGCCCTGGAAAAGCTCGACAAGGCCCGCTGGCGCGCCGCCCCGGCCAAGGCCCCGGTCACCGTCCGCTACCGCGTCTATGCCTGGGATCTGTCGGTGCGCAGCGCCCATCTCGACACGACGCACGCCTTTTGTAACGGCACGAGCGTCTTTCTGCGGCCCGAGGGGCTGGCGCATCTGCCTTGCCAGGTCGACATCCTGCCGCCGCCCGGCCCCGCCCATGCCGATTGGCAACTGGCCACCTCCTTGCCGCGGGCCGGGGCGGCGCCCTGGAGTTTCGGCCGCCATGCCGCCGCCGACTACGAGGACCTGATCGATCACCCCATGGAAATGGGCCGCTTTACCCGCGTCGATTTTGCGGTGCAGGGCATTGCCCACCACCTGATCGTCACCGGCTGGCCCCTTTTCCATCAGGAGCGCCTGGTACGCGACCTGGAGGCGATCTGCGCCTGGCAGATGGCCCTGTTCGGCCCGCCGGCCCTGCGCGAGCCCTACCTGTTTCTGGTGCTGGCGGTGGGCTCCGGCTATGGCGGCCTGGAACACCGCAATGCCACCGCCCTGATCTGCGACCGCGCCGACCTGCCGCCGCCGGGGCTTGCGGACGAGGCGTGTCCCGCCGGCTATGCGCGTTTTCTTGGCCTTTGCAGCCACGAGTATTTCCACCGCTGGAATGTCAAGCGCATCCGCCCGGCGGCCTTCCTCGACCTCGACCTCGCGCGGGAGCGCCCCACCCGCCTCCTTTGGCTGTTCGAGGGCTTCACTTCCTACTATGACGACCTTTGCCTCGTGCGCGCCGGGGTGATTTCCGTCCCGGCCTATCTCGAACTCTTGCAAAAGACCATCACGCAGGTGTATCAGGCGCCGGGGCACCGGGTCCAGAGCCTGGAGGATTCCTCCTTCGATGCCTGGATCAAGTATTACCGCCCGGACGAGAACACGCCCAACGCCGTGGTCAGCTACTACGCCAAGGGCGCGCTTTTGGCCTTGTGCCTCGATTTGGCGCTGCGCCGCCAAAGCGCCGGCCGGGTGAGCCTCGACACCCTGATGCGAAAGCTTTGGCAGGACCTGGGCGATGGCCGCCGCGGCCTTGCCGAGGACGAGATTTTTGCGCGGCTGGCGGCCCTGGGCGGCAAGGCTCTGGGGCAATGGCTGAAGGCGGCGGTATCGGGCACGGAGGAATTGCCGCTTGCCCGGGAACTCGCCGGGGCCGGCGTCCGCCTGAGCTGGAAGGCGGATTCGGAGCTGCCCTGGCTCGGCATCCGGCTCGCGAGCGAGGGCAGCGAAGCGAAGCTCCTTCAGGTATTGAGCGGCTCGCCCGCCGAGGCGGCCGGGCTTGCCGCCGGGGATCTGCTCGTCGCCCTGAACGGCTGGCGGATCGGCCGCCAGAACCTCGATACCGTGCTTGCCACCCTGCAGCCGGGCGTGGCGGTGAATTGCCATTATTTCCGCTACGACTTGCTCGGCGAGACCCGCATTACCCCGGCGCCGGCGCCGCGCCAGACCGCCGTGCTGGAACCCCGCCCCGGCAAGGCCGCCCAGGCCAAGCGCCAAGCCTGGCTGGGGGAGCCGAGTCGAGACGCTGGCTGAAGCCTTGAAGGCTGTTTGAGTCTGTTTGAGTTTGTTTGCGCGTCGCCCCGCGCATCGCCCCGCGCATCGCCTCGTAACGCGCCTTTGGCACCCGGCCCGCCGAAAGCCCGCGCTTTCGCCCTGGCCGGAGCCGGAGCCGGAGCCGGGAAATTCCTGCCTTGGCGCGGCGCCTGTTGGCCCTTTCGCCCCTCGCCCCTTCGCCCCTCCTGCCGCGCTTTTGGCCCGCCCGGCTTCAGGCTTCCGGCGCTGCGTCGGCTTTCGGCTTTGCGTCGGTTTCCGGTTCCGCGTCGAAATCGGCGGCTGCCTCCCAGAGGATGTGGCTTTCCTTTTTCGCATGGGCGGTCCGGTTGAGCATGTTGATCAGCGGCCAGGCCCGTTGCTGCATGCCCACGGGCCTGTCCATGGCGGGAATCCCGGCCTCTTCCTCCGCACTGAGCTTAGGCTCCTGCCCGGAACAGGCGGAGAGATAACGCTTCAGGGCCTCCACTGCCGGCTGCATTTCTCCCTTGGTAATCACGCCCTGGGCCGAGCATGCCTTGCCCATGGCCTTGAGCAGAGGGCGGGCGGTGTCTTCCTTCATCACCATTTCGCCGGTCTCGCTGGATATGAATTTAACTAGCATCTGCGTCTCTCCTTAGGGTGTCGCTCCAGTGTAGGCGATATTCTGCCTTGAAGCTTCCACGGCCCTGATGCAGAATGATCCATGGCGTCAGGGAGGGGCATGATGGACCCGCAATTCAACCGCAATTTCGTTCCCATGGTTTCCGATGAACTGGAGCGCCTGATCCTCCAGGAAATCGCCCACCGGGGCCGCGCCAATGCCGATTCCGAAGTCCTCGACCTGCCCTGCGGCGAAGGCCACCACGCGGTGGCCATGGCGAAACTGGGGGCCCGGGTCCTGGCGGCTGACCAGAGCAGCCGTGAAACCACTGTCCGGGGCCGGGCCCTGGCTTCTGCCGTCGGCGATCGGGTGGATTTCGCCGCCGCCGGACTGAGGGAGGGGCCGTTGCCCGCCGGCCCCTTCGATCTGGTGTTCTGTCATCACGGCATCTACCGCCTGGCCTATCCCGAGGCGCGCCGGGTGGTGCGGGCCCTGCTGAAGTCCCTGCGCATCGGGGGCAAGCTCTTCATCTCTGCCTATGGCCTGCATTCGGCCTTGGGCGAAGGCTACGCAGATGCGGAAAAAGCGGTGGAAGAACGCCATTCCTGCCTGACTCCGGCCTTGGCCAGCGCCTACAACATTACCGAGCCCGTCTGCCTGTACACCGAACGCAATCTGGTCACCCTGCTGTTCGAGGCCGGCGGCAGCGTCCTGAAAACCTTCACCACCACCCACGGCACGGTCAAGGGCGTGGCCGTCCGGCTCTGATGCGCCTGGGCGTCGACCTGGGTGGCACCAAGATCGAAGTGCTGGCCCTTGCGGATACGGGCGAACAGTTGCTGCGCCGCCGCATTCCCACTCCCAAGGGCGATTACCCGGCCACGCTCGCCGCCATCACCCGGCTGGTACAGGAGGCCGAGGCAGAATTGGGGCAACGGGGCAGCGTCGGCATCGGCATCCCCGGCACCCTGGCTGGCGATACCGGCCTCGTCAAGAATGCCAACTCCACCTGCCTGATCGGCCAAGCCCTGCAACAGGACCTGGAGGCCCGCCTGCAACGCCCCCTGCGCCTGGCCAACGACGCCAACTGCTTTGCCCTTTCCGAAGCGGTGGATGGCGCCGCTGCCGGAGCCCGGGCCGTATTCGGCGCCATTCTCGGTACCGGGGTCGGGGGTGGCATGGTGCTGGATGGCAAGGTGTGGGGCGGCGCCAACGGCATTGCCGGGGAATGGGGCCACAACCCCCTGCCCGGAGAGCCGGACGGCCCTCCTTGCTATTGTGGCCGCAGGGGCTGCACTGAAACCTGGCTGAGCGGCCCGGCCCTGGCGGCCGACCACTTGCGCCACACGGGCATGTCGTTGAGCCCGCAAGCCATTGTCGCCGGCGCCGAGGCGGGAATGCCGGCTTGCGAGGCGACCCTGGTCCGCTATGAAACCCGCCTGGCCCGGGCCCTGGGCGGGGTCATCAACCTCTTCGATCCGGAAGTGATCGTGCTCGGGGGCGGGCTTTCCCGTCTGGAGCGCCTGTACCAGCGGGTGCCCGGGCTGTGGGGCGCTCACGTTTTCTCCGACACCATCTGCACCCGCCTGCTCCCGCCCCGGCATGGGGATTCATCCGGAGTCAGGGGGGCGGCGTGGTTGTGGGAAGGGTAAGGCGATCCGCGGCGCCGGAGCGGATGGCAGGGGCGGCGCGGGGCATCCGCCGCCGGCACAGGATCGGGCCAGGGGCCAGGGAGCAGGGAGCAGGGAGCGGGGGCCAGGGAGCGGGGGCCAGGGAGCGGGGGCCAGGGAGCGGGGGCGGGCCGGGTATCAGCAGGTATCCGCGGCGGGTATCAGGCGGCCGAGGAGGGCGAGGCGGCCGCCGTCATCCACTTCAGCACATCCGCGGTGGGTGGAAGGCGGCCGCTACTCACCACTTTTTCATTGATCACCAGGGCCGGGGTGGTCAGCACGTCATAGGCCATGATCTCTTTCATGTCGGTGACTTTGACGAACTCGGCGTCCAGCTTGCCCTGGGCGGCGGCTTCGCGGGCGATGGCTTCGAGCTTTTTGCAATTGGCGCAGCCCGGCCCCAGGATTTTTACGGTCAACATGGTTTTCTCCTCAAAAAAACATCAAACGGTCAGCATCAGGTCAGGGATTTCAGGTCAGGGATTGGCCCGCGCCCCCTTGCGTACGACCACGCGACCACGCGACCACAAGTAACTGGCCATGACGACGAATGCAAACAGCCCCAAGGCCATGGCAGCGGCCTTGAGCGCGGCGCCATCGATCCAGGTGCCGTAGATCAGTCCGGCGCAGATGCTAAAGAGGGCCACCAGTCCCACGTAAGCGGCGGTTTTGCTGCGGCCAATCACGGCGGCCACCATCAACATGCTTTGCAGACTGAGCTCGGGGTCGGCCATCAGGTAGGCCAGCAAGGGCCCGGGGTGCATGCCCAGGTCCAGGAACATGCGCGCCACCGGCACCTCGACCAGGGTGGGGAAATACATGAACACGCCAAACCCCACCGCCACCGCGTTGGCCTGCAAGGTGTTGCTGCCCGCCACGGCTTCAATCCATTCGGGGCGGATGAGCTGGCGCACCATGCCGACGATGAACACGCCCACGATCAGCAGCCCGAAAATCTGCTTGACGAAGCGCCAGGCCTCCCACAACCAGGCTTGCCAATCCTCGGCGGGTAGCTGGCGGGCAAAATGCCACGCCGCCCCGATGGCCAGGCCCACCCCCAGCACCCGGCCCGTGAGCGCCAGCTCCAGCCCCCCGGCCACCGGCGTCAGGCGCGCCGCAGCCACCAGCAAGGTGGTTGCAGCCAGGCCCAGCGCCACCCAGGTCCAGCGGTTGGCGCCATCGGTGATGTTCTCCAGGCCCTTCCAGGCCGTGGCGGCAATCGTCATCAGCAAGGCAATCAAGACCGAGCCCTGAAAGCTCACCCCTTCTTCGCCCTTGGCCGCATCGAACGGCACCCAGGCAAACAGCGTGTCCTGCCACGCCTGCGCCCAGCCCAGCGGCAGCGTGGCCGTGCCCAGGGTGGCCGTCAGCGGCCAGAGCTTGAGCGTGCCCGCCATCAACAGGGCGAGCAGCGACAGCAGCACGCCCAGCTGAGCGGGGGCAATCTGGGCCTGGTCGGCAAAGGCGTCATCGGTTTCGGCATCGTGCGTGGCGTCGTCGCGCCAGAAGATGCGCGACATCAGCAAACCGATGCCGATGCCAAACAACAGGCACAGCACCACCCGCGCCCCGGCAAACTGCGGCCCCAGGATGCTGCCGGTGTAGGCCAGCGCCATGATGTTGCCCGCCGGCGCAAAGAACAGAAAAGTAATCGCCGGGCCAATGCCCGCGCCCTTGCGGTAAATGCCCGCAAACAAGGGCACGATGGTGCAAGAGCACACCGCAATCAGCGACCCGGCCAGGGCGGCGGCCGGGTAAGAGACATAGGCCGGCGTGTTGCGCCCCAGCCAGCGGGTGATGCTGGCCTTGGGGATCAGCGCCGCCATGGCGCCCGCAATGAAAAACGCGGGCAGCAAGCAGAGCAGCACATGCGCCGCCAGGTAAGCGGCCAGAGTTCCCGCACCGCCGTTGAGTAGCTTGAGCATCAGCTCCATGGTCTTGTCCTTCCCCTTAGTTCCCGCACGCCGTTCCATCAACCCGGTCAGGGGAATGCGTGTCCGCGCACCCCGTGGAACATTCTGACACATCGATGTGGAAGTGCCCAACCGCGCCACATCGTCGGTGGCGTAGCGGCCGAGCGCCGGCTTGCCCTCAAAATTCCAGCGGATCGACTTCCAGGTGCCAGCGCAGGCGGCTGGGGGATTTGATGGTTTCCAGGCCCTCGCGCCAGGTGGCAAGGAAGGCCTGCAGGCTGGGGCGGCTGGCGGATTCCACCAGGAGCTGCGCCCGTTCCAGGCTCCAGAGGCGGGAGAGGCGCATCGGAACCGGGTCGTAGAGCAGCACTTCCGGATGGTTTTCCGGCAAGATGAGGGCCACGGCGGCCTTGAGAAAGTCGATGGCATCGGCCATCTGCGGCGCTTCGGCGCGCAGCATGGCCTGGAAGGTGTAGGGTGGAAAGCCGGCCTGACGGCGCTCGGTGAGCAAGGTGGCGGCGTAGCTCGGGTAGTCGTGGGCCCGGAGGGCGGCATAGAGAGGATGCTCCGGATATTCGGTCTGGATGATGACCTCGCCCGGCAGCTCGGCCCGGCCGGCGCGGCCCGCGACCTGCATCAACTGCGCGAACAGCCGTTCCGGGGCGCGCCAGTCGGCGGCGAACAGGGCGGCATCGGCGCCCACGGCGCCCACCAGGGTGAGGCGGGGAAAGTCGTGGCCCTTGGCGAGCATCTGGGTGCCGACGAGGATATCGACCCGCTCGGCGCCGCTGCCGTCGTGGATCTGTTGCAAGAGGGCTTCCCACTGTTTCTTGCTCTTGGCCGAATCGCGATCCACCCGCAGGATGCGCGCTGTGGGAAAGGTTTCGGTCAGCCAGGCTTCGAGGCGCTGGGTGCCGCGCCCGAAGGGGTGGATGTCCTGATTGCCGCAGGTGGGGCAGGCCCGCGGAATCCGGAGTTCAAAGCCGCAGTGGTGGCAGCGCAGGCGCTGGTCCTTGAGGTGCACCACCATGTTCGCGGCGCAGCGCTGGCAGCGCGAGACCCAGCCGCAGGCGGTGCAGCCGAGCACCGGAGCGTAGCCGCGCCGGTTGAGAAAGATGAGGCTTTGCTCTTTGGCTTCGAGGCGTTTGCGGATGGCGTCTTGCAGCGCTGGGCTGACGCCTTCGCTGAGGGCCATGCGGCGGGTATCGACGAGGTGGATGGCGGGCAGCCGGGCGGCGCTCACGGCCCGCTCTTCGAGGCTGAGCAGGGTGTAGCGGCCGGTTTGGGCATGGGCCCAGGATTCCAGGCTGGGGGTGGCGGAGCCCAGGACGATGGGCAATTTACCCAGGCTGGCGCGGTAGATGGCCAGGTCCCGGGCCGAGTAGCGCATGCCGTCCTGCTGCTTGTAGGAGGCATCGTGCTCCTCATCGACCACGATCAGGCCAAGCTCCGGCAGGGGGGTGAAGATGGCAAGCCGGGTGCCGACGATGATCCGGGCTTGGCCCAGAAAAGCCGCCTTCCACTCCCGCTCGCGCGCCGCTTCGGCCAGTTCGCTATGCAAGATGGCGGTCGGCACGCTGGGAAAACGCTGGCGGATGCGCGCTTCGAGCTGAGGCGTCAGGTTGATTTCCGGCACCAGCAGCAGGGCCTGCTGGCCCCGTTCCAGGGCGGCGGTGATGAGGCGCAGATAGACCTCGGTCTTGCCGCTGCCGGTGACCCCGTGCAGCAGGAAGGGGGCGTAGCCGCTGCTGTGATTGACCGCGGCCAGGACCCGTTCCTGTTCCGCGGTGAGCCGGGGCGGGCCGGGTTCCACCCCCTTGCCGGCGGCCTTGGCTTTGGTGTTCCTGCGCTTGGCGGGGCTGGCCTTCTTCAGGCCGGGGGGCAGGGCTTGCAGCAGCACTTCGCCCAGAGCGGCCTGGTAATAGCTGCTGGCGAATTCGCAGAGCTGGAAGAAGTCCGGGGGCAAGGGTGGAGTATCGGCAAGGATCTCCAGGGCTGGCTTCAGTTGTTCCGGGGCCAGGTCGCTGTGGCCGGGCAGGCTGACGATGATGCCGATCTTTTCGCTCCGGCCAAAGGGCACCCGGATGCGCAAGCCCGGTTCAGCCGGGCCCAGGCCGTCGATCAGGTAATCAAACAGCCGGTGCAGGGGCAGGTCCAGGGCAACCCGGGCGATGTTCATGGCGATGGCAGGGCGGCTGGCAGGGCGGCTGGCCGCCATTCCAGCGGAATTTCAGGCTCATCCTCAGAAGCTGTGGATAAGTTTGTGGAGAAAGACTGGAAGAAGGCCCGGAACCCTTTGTCCATCAGGCTTTTGCTGGCCCCGCCTGAACATGGGGGAATTGAAAATTCCTTTGGAAACAGGCGCATGGATGTCGTTACCGATTGTCAAGAGGCAAGGAGTGATGTGGGTCACAGAACTGCAATCTGTGTATAAGTCGAGCCTCATGGCGGACTCATGTCCCGGAAACGGGTGTTCGGCGGCGGTAGTTATGCACCGTTTCCACCAGCGCCGTGACATGCTCGGGCGGGGTGAATTGGGAAATGCCGTGGCCCAGGTTGAAGACATGGCCGGTATCGCCGGGGCCGAAGGCATCGAGCACCTGGGTGGCTTCGGCGGCGATCTTCTCCGGCGGGGCAAACAGCACGTTGGGGTCAAGGTTGCCTTGCAGGGCGACCTGCTCGCCCACCCGGCGGCGGGCTTCGCCGATGTCGATGGTCCAGTCCAGGCCCACCCCGGCGCAGCCGATGGCGGCGATCTTCTCCAGCCACAGGCCGCCCCCCTTGGTGAACACGATGACGGGAATCTGTTCTCCGTCCCAGGTCGGGTGCAGGCCGGCGATGATCTTCTCCATGTAAGCCAGGGAAAACTCCGGGAAGGCGGCGCTGGAGAGGGAGCCGCCCCAGGTGTCGAAGATCATCACCGCCTGGGCGCCGCATTCGATCTGGGCATTGAGGTAGGCGGTGACGGCGGTGGCGGTGACCGAGAGGATGCGGTGCAGCAGGTCGGGCCGGCTATAGAGCATGGCCTTGATGTGGCGGAAATCCTTGGAGCCACCCCCTTCCACCATGTAGCAGGCCAGGGTGTAGGGGCTGCCGGAAAAGCCGATCAGGGGCACGGCGTTGTCGAGCGCCTTGCGGATTTCCCGCACCCCATCCATGACGTAGCCCAGGTGATCGTAAGGGTCCGGCGCGCTGAGGCCATTGATCGCCCATTCTTCCCGCAGCGGGCGCTCGAAACGGGGGCCCTCGCCGGCCTCGAAATAGAGGCCGAGCCCCATGGCGTCGGGCACGGTGAGGATGTCGGAGAACAGGATGGCCGCGTCCAGATCGTAGCGGGCCAGGGGCTGCAGGGTGACTTCGCAGGCCAGGTCGGGCGACTTGCACAGGGAGAGGAAGTCGCCGGCGCGCTTTCGGGTCTCACAGTATTCGGGCAGGTAGCGGCCGGCCTGGCGCATCAGCCAGATGGGGGTGTGATCGGTGGCTTCCTTGAGCAGGGCCCGGAGGAAATTGTCATTCTTGGGTCGGGACACGGGAGACGCTCCGGAAAAGGGAAAGGCGGGATTATCCCCGAGTGGAGGGCTGGGCGTCGAGGGCGCCCCAGGCTTCCGAGCCGGTTTGCGATCGGGCATCGGGAGGGATGGAGTAAGTGCCGACAACATGCGCCACGGGTTCTGTTGTGCCTTCCGAGTACAGGGAAACCTCGCCTACGACGAGTGATCTTCCTGTCTTGAGCAATTTGCAGACTCCGATGATGCCTCGGTCTGCGGCAGGCTTGCGCAGGAAGTTGATGGTCAGGCTGGTCGTGACGGCCAGTGGCACGATCCCGATCCGGCCGAGAATCGCAACGTATAGCGCAACGTCGGCAACTCCCATGAGGACGGGGCCGGAGACGGTGCCGCCTGGCCTCAACTCGCTTGGGCCGACTTCATGGAAAACGGTGGCACCGCCCGGACTGATTTCCCGCACGACACATTTTGTTTGTGGAAATTCTGCGGCGATGAAGGCGGCAACTTCTTGTTGAGTAGTCATGATGTTCATCACTTGGGTTTTGATGGAAGGGATATAGGCAGTTTTTTCCAGACCGGCTGCTTTTTCCAGGAAAGCGGCTTTTCCTGAGCGCCGGGGTCAAGCCTCGCCGGCAGGGTAGAGATTTTTCGTCGGGCCAGGCGCATGGTGAAGGCGGGGGGAAGGGCCGGGGTCAGAAGAAGTGGAAACCGACCTGGAACAGCTGCTCCACCTGGCGCACCAGTTTCTTCTGGATACAGAACACGATCACATGATCGCCGGACTGGATGACGGTATCGCCATGGGCTATTTCCACCCGGCCAGAGCGACGATCCACCGTGCCGTCATCGCGGACATGCACGGGTTCCACATGCTCGAAATCGCGCACCAGGGCGGCGACGGTGACGCCTTTGGGCCAGGGAATGTCGGCGATGCGCCGGCCCACCACCTTGGAACTGTTCAGATCGCCATGGGCGACCAGTTCCAGGGCTTCGGCTGCGCCCCGGCGCAGGGAATGCACGGTCGTCACGTCGCCGCGGCGGACATGGGCGAGCAGGGTGCCGATGGAAACGTGGGCGGGGGAGATGCCGATGTCGATGGGGCCGCCCTGGACCATGTCGGCATAGGCGCGCCGGTTGATCAGGGCCACCACCCGGTTGCAGCCCATGCGCTTGGCCAGCGAGGCGGCCATGATGTTGTCTTCGTCGTCGTTGGTCAGCGCCAGGAACAGGTCCATCTCGGCGATGTTTTCCTGCTCCAGCAGTTCCTCGTCGGTGGCATCGCCAAACAGCACCAGGGCGCCCTTGAGATTGCTGGCGATGTATTCGGAGCGGCTGCGCACGTTCTCGATGATCTTGACCTCGTAGTGCTTTTCCAGGGTGGCCGCCACGCGAAGGCCGATGTTGCCGCCCCCGGCGATCATGATGCGCTGCACCGGATTCGTCATGCGCCGCAGTTCCCGCAGCACCGGGCGGATGTGTTCGTCAGCGGCCAGCACGAACACTTCGTCGCCGGGCAGGATGTGGGTTTCGCCGCTGGGGATGATGGCCTGGTCTTGCCGGTAGATGGCGGCGATACGCGCTTCCATGCCGAGCGGCAGGTGTTCCTTCATCTTCCTGACCGGCTTATGCACCAGCAGGCCGTCTTCGAAGGCGCGCACGGCCACCAGGGACACCCGGCCCCTGGCAAATTCCAGGACCTGCAGGGCTTCGGGGAACTCGATCAGGCGCACCACGTAGCCGGTGATGATCTGCTCGGGGCAGATGGCGAAATCCACCGCGAAATTGTCCGGGGAGAGCAGCTGCGGGTCTTCGAGGAAGTCGCGCGAGCGCAGCCGGGCGATGCGGGTGGGGACATTGAACAGGCTCTGGGCGATCTTGCAGGCCACGAGGTTGGTCTGGTCGCTCTGGGTCACGGCAATCACCAGGTCCGCGTCTTCGGTCCCGGCGCTCCGGAGCACCGAGGGATAAGCGGCGTTGCCGGTGATGGCGCGCAGATCGAGGCGGTCCTGCAGGGCCGCGATCCGCGCTGCGTCGCTATCGACGATGGTGATGTCGTTTTCTTCGGACACCAGGCTTTCCGCCACACTGGCGCCGACCTGGCCCGCCCCGAGAATGACGATCTTCATGTGCCGTTCTCCTCCCCGCTGCGGCGGCCCACGGCCACCCCGAGCAGCTTCAGCTTGCGATACAGGTGGGTGCGTTCCAGGCCGGAGCGGTCCGCCACCCGGGTCATGTTGCCGCCTTCGGCCCGGAGCAGGTGTTCGAAGTAATGTCTTTCAAAGGCGTCCCGGGCTTCCCGCAGGGGGTGTTCGAACAGTTCCCGCAAGCCCTCCGGGGCCAGGGTGGCTTGCGGTTGTTCCGCCTCCGGCAGCAGGCGGCGGATGTCGGCCTCGGTGATTTCTTCTTCCAGGGCGGTCAGGGCCAGATTGCGGATCAGGGCCTGCAGGTCGTTCCAGCCCGTTTCATTGGGCCACTTGCGGACCCGCAGCAGGTTCAGGGCGGCACTGGAAAAGTGGCGCAGGGGCACTTCCTGGCGCTCCACCATCTGGGTCAGGAACAGGCCAATCACTTCGGGCAGTTCGTCCGCATGCTGGTTGAGGTTGGGCAGGGCCAGCCAGACTTCGCCCAGGCGGGCCAGCAGCTGGGCATCCCAGCCGCGGCTGCTCAGGCTGGTCAGGGATTGGGACGAGGCGGCCACGAGCAGGATGTTGTGCTTGTGCACCCGTTCCAGGGCAAAGGCCAGGTTCATCTGTTGCAGCTTGCCCAGGCTGGCCAGGTCGCTGACGTAGATCAGGCCGCCGGCAGTCTTTTGCAGCAGTTCCTGGTTCATGGGGGCGGTGCATTCGAGCAGATCCAGCCAGGGCGACTGGGGCCGCTGCAGGGTGCGGGCGCAGATTTCGGCGATCGGGCCGGAGCCGCCCTTGAGCATCAGGATGCTGGTCTTGGCGGCCGCCTGTTCCAGGCGCTTCTTCAGGTCCCGGAACAAGGTGGCATGGGCCAGGGCGTCCAGGGTGAGCGGTGGGCGCTGGCCGATGTGGTCGTGCTTCAGGGCCTTCTTGACCGTGGACAGCAGCTTTTGCAGGGCGATCGGTTTTTCCAGGAAATCCACCGCGCCGATGCGGGTGGCCTCCACGGCCGTGTCGATGGTGCCGTGCCCCGACATCATGACGACCGGCATGGTCAGCAGGCCGGCGGCGGACCATTCCTTCAGCAGCGAAATGCCGTCCGTGTCCGGCATCCAGATGTCGAGCAGTACCAGATCCGGGGTGGTTTCGCTGCGGATCTGACGGGCGGCCGCGGCGTTCTCGGCCAGCCGCACGTCATGGCCTTCGTCGGCCAGAATTTCCGAGAGCAGTTCCCGGATGCCGATCTCGTCGTCAACGACCAGTATCTCTGCCATTTTTTCCTTCCTTGTTGCCTTCCTTCGCCAGGGGTAGGCGGATGCTGATGCAGGCGCCGCCCTCCGGGAGGTTGCTGATGTCGATGCTGCCCAGGTGCTCGTCCACGATCTTCTTGACGATGGGCAGGCCCAGCCCCGTGCCCCGGGGCTTGGTGGTGATGTAGGGTTCGAACACCCGGGGCAGGATATCCACCGGAAAGCCCTTGCCGTTGTCGATGATCTGCAACAGGGCAAAGGTTTGCCTGTTTTCGGTGCGGATCAAGAGCCGGGGCTCGGGCAGCCCCTCCAGGGCATCCTGGCCGTTCCTGAGCAGGTTGTGGATCACCTGGCGGATCTGGTTGGCATCGCCCAGCACCGGGGGCAGTTCCGGCGCCAGTTCCGGGCTGACCCGGACCTCGGAGTTCTCATAGAGGCCGAGCACCTCGCGGATCAGGCCGTTCAGGTCGAGGGGCGCCAGTTCCGGGGCCGGGTGGCGGGAATAGTCGCGGAAATCATCCACCATCCGCTTCATGGCCTGAACCTGGTTGATGATGGTCTGGGTGGCGCGCTCCAGCATCTCCGCCTCCTTGCCGCTCAGGTGGTCGGCCAGCTTCATCTGCAGGCGCTCGGCGGAAAGCTGGATGGGCGTGAGCGGGTTCTTGATCTCGTGCGCCAGGCGCCGGGCCACCTCGCCCCAGGCGGCGCTGCGCTGGGCGGCGATGAGTTGGGTGACGTCATCAAACACCACCACATGGCCGCCGCCGCTGGCCTCGGGCAGGCGGGTGCCGCGCAGCAGCAGGGCCTGGGCGATGCCGCCTTCTTGCTCCAGTTCGAGCTGGCCCTGCCATTCGGCGGGACTGTCCGGGCCGAAATGCTGGCGGATGAACTGGCCCAGCTCCGGGTAGCGGCCCCAGGCCTCGGTGGGCTGGCCTACCAGTTCCGACAGGGATTCGCCCAGCACGGTGATGGCTCCCTCATTGATCGTGCGCAGGGTGAAATGGCGATCGAATACCAGCACCCCGGCCGAGAGGTTGGCGAGGATGGATTCCAGGTAGGCCCGGGCCGATTCCACCTCGCTGCGGTGCCGCTCCGCCTCGCGCCGGGCCTCGTCCAGTTGCCGGGTCATCTGGTTGAAGGACTGGGTCAGCATCCCCAGCTCATCGCGGCTGTAGATCGCCTGGCGTGGCGAGTAGTCGCCCTGGGCCACGGCCTGGGTGCCCTCGGCCAGGATCGAGAGCGGGGCGGAGAGGCGCCGGGCCATGAAGAAAGCCAGGGCGAAGGCGGCAAACAGGGCGACCAGCACCGTCAGGGTCAGGGTCAGGGCGTAGATCTGGGTCAGGCCCTGGCGGGCCAGCTGCAGTTCCTGATAGTCGCGGTAGACTTCCTGCACCGCTTCGGCATTCCGGGCCAGGCTCGCCGGTACGGGCTGGGAGAGTTGCAAAACCCGGGGTTGTTCAAAGAAGGTGAGCGGCGTCACCGGCACCATGACGCGCAGGGTCATGCCGTCGCCTTCGCCCTCGATGGCGGTCACGGGGCGGCCGGTGCGCGCCTGCTTCAGTTCGGCAGGCGAGGGCAGGGGCGGCAGCAGGCGGGTCAGTTCAGCCTGTGCGCTGGTGATGAGCTGGCCATTGGGGCCGAACAGGGCGGCGGAATCCACCCCGGCCTGTTCGCGCAGGCGGGACAGCAGCAGGCGTTGGGCGCTGTCGGGCCGGTCGGCCAGTTCCAGGGCCATGCCCCGGGCCTTCTGGGCCAGTTCCCCGAGCAGGGAATCGAGGGCCGAGCGGCCCAGGTTGAGGCCTGATTCCAGGGCCTTTTCCACCCGTACGTCGAACCAGCTTTCGATGGAACGGGTGATGAACTGCACCGAAACCCCATACACCAGGGTGCCGGGCACCACGGCCACGAGGCCGAACATCAGCATCAGCCTGAGCTTGAGCCGGGAGCCGAACACCTGGGCCCGGTAGTCGCGCCACAGGGCATGCATCTGCCAGCCCACCAGACCGAGCAGGATCACGGCGACCAGGATGTTGAGCCCCAGGATCAGCGGGTACTGGTTGGCGAAGAGGATGGTGTTCGCCGAGGTGGAGGCCAGCAGCAAGAACCAGAGGATGGTTCCCAGGGCGGCCCCCAGGGCTCCCGCGATGGCCAGCAGGCGTTTCATCGGTTGTCCTGGGGGGGCTGGGCCAGCGCCGTTTCGGTTTCCGGCACGGCGGCCGGTGGCGGTACCACGAAGGTCCAGTATTGCCAGTCTGAATTCAGGTTCCAGTCCCGGCTGCCCAGGGCCGAGACCTGAAAGGGCTTGGGCAGTTGGGAAATGTCCAGGCGCAGGCGCAAGGCCGCCTGGTAGCTGTCGCCGGGTTTGAGCGGGCCTTCGATGACGTGCCAGCGGCGCACCCGGGAGAGCATTTGCAGGGCTTCTTCCAGGCTGGCGAAGGACTGGTGCAGGGCGCCGGTGGACAGGCGGTACTGGCGGGTCAGGGCGTGGTAGCTGAGGCGCCAGTTCTGGCTGCGGCTGGCTACTTTCTCGTTCAGCCAGTACCAGCGCGGCCGTTCCAGTTCGAATTCGAGGACGAAATTGAGGACCACCCCCTTGGCCACGGCCTCTTCCAGGCGGGGGTTGAAGTCGATGCGGAAATCGGCGGCAAGGGCGTAGCCTTCCTCGCTGGGCAGCAATTCGGGATTGCGGATATCGATGCTGCCCGCCCAGGCCGCGGGGGCCAGCAGGGGGAGCAGAATCAGGCAGCAGGCCAGCAGCCAGCCAGCCAGGCGCTCAGGCCAGTTTTTGCAGCAGGGCATAGTAGAAACCATCATGTTCTGCCCCGGGCAGCCATTGTTCCTCGCTGACCCGGCGGGCATCCGCAGTGCGATTCAGGAATTTTGCCACCTGCTCGCCGTTTTCTTCCGGAAAGACCGAGCAGCTAGCATAAAGCAATTTGCCGCCGGGCTGCAGGGCGGTCCACAGCCGTTCCAGGATGCGTCGCTGGGCGTAGGCAAACCTGAGAATGTCCTGGGGCTGGCGCAGCCACTTGGCATCCGGGTGGCGGCGCACCACGCCGCTGGCGGAGCAGGGTACGTCGGCCAGGATGGCGTCGAAGGCAGCCGGTTCCCGGCCCCAGGCACGGGGGGCGCTGGCATCGCCGCAGCGCACCCGGGCGGCGAGGCCCAGGCGGGCCAGGTTGCTTTCGATCTGGCGGCAGCGGTCCGGGTCGATGTCCAGGGCCGTCAGCTCCAGGTCGGCGCGTTCGAGCAGGTGGGCGGTCTTGCCACCGGGGGCGGCACAGGCATCGAGCACCCGGCTGCCCGGGGCCGGGTCGAGCAGTTCGGCGGCGCGCTGGGCGCCCAGGTCCTGAACCGAGGCCAGTCCGTCGGCAAAGCCGGGCAACTGCGATACGGGCACGGGCCGTTGCAGGCGGATGCCGGCCTCGCCCCGGGCCTGGGCCGCGATCCCGCCGGCTTCGAGCCGGGCCAGGTAGTCGGCCTGGCGGCATTTGCGCAGATTGACCCGCAGGCTCATGGGCGGCGGGGTGTTGTCGGCGCTGACGATGCTTTCCCACTGCTTTGGGTAGCTGGCCTGCAATTTTTCCAGCCACCAGGCCGGGTGCCAGAGGCGGGCCGCCGGGTGGTCGGCCAGGGCTTCTTTCAGGCTCTCCTGCTGGCGCAGGTAATTGCGCAGCACCCCGTTGACCAGACCCTTGTAACGTCCCTCTGCGAGCTGGCCGGCCGCTTCCACCGCCTGATTGACCACCGTGTGCGGGGCGTCGGTCCAGGTGGCGAGGCGGTGCAGGGCACAGAACAGCAAGGCGCGGATGATGGGGTAGGGCGGGTTCTGCAGCAGCGGGGCGAGCAGGGCGTCGCCTTCGCCGTGGCGGCGCAAGGTGCCATAGACGATGTCCTGTACCGACGGACGGATGTCGCCGGGGACCTGTTCCAGAGTGCCATCCGCCAGGCTCTGGCCTGCCATGACCTGGGCCACGATGGGAGCGGCATACCAGAGGGCGAGGGCGAGGGAATCCGGGGGCAGGGCAGGAGGCATGAACACGGGCCAAGGGTCGGTCGGGGCCGCAAGTCTAGCATGGGGCCGTGACCGGCATGGCGGGGGGCGCGGCAAAACAGGGATAATCGGGCCATGCCTCTTCTCCTTGTTTTGTTGCTGCTGTTGCCCCTGCCCGCCGAGGCCTGGAATGCCGCCGGGCATCGTCTGGTGGCGGCCCTGGCCTGGCAGGAGATGCAGCCTCAAACCCGGGAGCGGGTCAGCGCCTTGTTGCGCCAGCATCCTGACCATGCCAGATGGTTGAAGCGGCAGCAGGAGCCGCATGATCCGGCCTATGGGGTGTTCCAGGAGGCTTCCACCTGGCCCGACGAGATCCGCAGCGACCCGCGCTTTCATGATGCGGACGAGCCGCCCACGCCGCTGCTGCCCGGTTTTCCCAACATGCTGCGCCAGACTCACTGGCACTACCGGGATGAGCCCGGTGTCCGGAGCGAGGGAGAGATCGACACCCGGCTGGAATGGCTGGCCCGGGAACTGGCGAGTGGCCGGGCTGCCGGGCAGGTCCATGCCCTGCCCTGGCTGCTGCATCTCGTCGCCGACCTTCATCAGCCGCTGCACACCGGGGGGCGGGGTGACCGGGGCGGCAATGATTTCGAGATCGAAAACCCCTTCAACCCGAAAAAGCCCTTCATGTCCCTGCATGCGTATTGGGATGATCTGCCGGGGCCGCCTTGGCTGCGCGGCAAGTATCTGGACGAGCCGCTGCGCCGTCTGGCTGCCCTGGAGCGCGCTCCCCAGGGCGATGTGGCGCTCTGGCTGGAGGAAAGCCGGGAATGGCTGGCCCGCCAGGTTTATCCCGATACCCCGGGTACGCTCCTGCCCCTGGTGACGCCGGAATTCCACCGGCGTGCCCAGGCGATTGCCGATGCCCGGCTGGCGGCGGCGGGGCGGCGCCTGGGGCGCTGGCTCGATCAGTTGCTCGGCCCGGTTCCTCGTGCAGCGGGGAGCCGGTAAGATGCCGGCTGACCGCATCGTCCGGGCCCTGATCCCATGAACATTTTCCAGCAACGCTACGAAATCCTCCGGGAACTGGGCCGGGGCACCTCCGGCACCGTGTACCTGGCCCAGGACCTTTTTGCCGACCGGCAGGTGGCCCTCAAAATCGCCCATTCCCAGATCTTCAACCAAGATCCGGAACAGAAGGCCATCCGCAAATCCTGGCTGAACGAGGTGCGTCTGGCGGGCAGTTTGCAGCACCCTTACATCGTTCAGGTGTACGACGCGGGCATGGGGGAGGACATGGCCTACCTGGTCATGGAATACCTGCCGGGCGGTACGCTCGAACCGTTTACCCGGCCCGGACAGCTAAAACCGGTGGGGGAGGTGCTGGAAATTGCCTACAAATGTGCCAGCGCCCTCGATTACGCCTGCCGGGCCGGCATCGTGCACCGCGACATCAAACCTGCCAACCTCCAGTATGCAGGGCCCGGGGAAGTGAAAGTGGGGGACTTTGGCGCAGCCTACTGGGGCCGGGGTGATTCCACGCAGGTCATGGATATTGGTTCCCTCTCCTACATGGCGCCGGAACTGTTTCGCCACTGGGTCACCCCCCAGGCCGACATCTATGCCCTGGGGGTGGTGCTGTTCCAGTTGCTGACCGGGCAGTTGCCCTTTGTCGCCGACTCCCCGGCCGCGCTGATGTACAAGATTCTCGACGGCGACCGGCCCAGGCTGAAGGATCTGCGTCCCGACCTGTCGCCGGGGCTGGATGCCTTGGTGGAGGAAATGCTGGCGGTCAGCCTGGAACAGCGTTTCGAGTCCTGGCCGCTGGTGCTGGCCGCCTTGACCGCGCTGATGCCGGGTAGCGCCGGCAGCACCGTGGACCCGCCGGGCCAGCCGGAACTGTTCGACCGGCTGCGCCGCCTGCCCCTGCTGCAGGAACTGAGCGATCCCCTGCTCTGGGAATTGTTGCGGTTTGCGCAATGGCGCCGGGCGCCGGCCGGCACCCTGCTGGTGCAAGAAGGCGCCGCCGCCTACTCCTGTTATCTGCTGCTAGAAGGGGATACCCGGGTCACCCAGCGCGGCAAGCTCATCAACCTGTTGTGTGCCGGCACCTTGTTCGGCGAACTGGCCTTTGCCGAGGCCATTCCCAGCCCCCGGGCCGCCACCGTCACCGCCATGACCCCGGTGGTCTATGGCAAGTGGGCTTACAGCCGCCTCCATCGGGCCTCGCCGGAACTGCGCTCGGGCATGCTGAAAATCTTCTTCCGCCTCGCCGCCGAGCGCCTGAAGCAGGCGGACGAGCAGTACCAGCTACTCTACCGCCGCTTGCAGGAGCAGGGCGGCACCTGAAAAAACGCGGGCCCCGCAGGCTTGCGCCCGCGGAGCCCGCACACCACGCCCGGCCTTGACCGGCCGCCGCACGGCGGTTCGCTTATACCTTGAACTGGGTCACGATCTGGTTCACTTCCTTCGCCATCTGTTCGAGGCGCTGCACGCCGGCGGCTGTTTCTTCGGCGGCGGCGTTGTTCTCATCGGTCATCTGGGCAATGCTCTCCACATGGCGGGCAATGTCCTGGCTGGCCTCGCTTTGTTCCTTGAGGGCGTTGGAAATCTCGGTGATCGCTTGGGAAACCCGGCCGGTTTCCGCGCGGATCGACTGAATCCGCTCACCCGCATCCTGGGCCAGGGCCTGGCCGGATTTGACCTGCTGCACCACCCGATCCATCTCGGCCACGGCCTCACCGGAGGAAACCTGCATCTTGTTGATCATGGCGCTGATTTCGCCGGTGGATTGGGCGGTGCGCTCGGCCAGCTTGCGCACCCCATCGGCCACCACCGCAAAGCCGCGGCCGTGCTCCCCGGCCCGGGCCGCTTCGATGGCGGCATTGAGGGCGAGCAGATTGGTCTGGTCGGCCACTTCCTTGATGACCTGGACGATGCTGGAAATCTGCTGGGATTCGCTGCCCAGGGTCTGGATCACCTGGGAGGCCTGGGTCACGGTCTGGGCGATGGTCCCCATCTCGGCGGCGGTGCGTTCGATGATCTGGCCGCCCTGATCGGAAATTTCGCCGGCCTGGTGGGCCATGGCCTGGGCATCCCCGGCGCTGCTGGAAATGGTGCTGATGCTCACCGTCATCTCTTCAATCGAAGCCGCCATGGCGGAGGTCGAGCCGCTCTGGTTGGAAGAACTGGTGGCCACCTGCTGGGCGGCGGTGGATAAGGATTCCACGGCACTGCGCGCACCCTGCATACGGGATTGAATGTCCTGCATCGAGGATTGCAACTGATCGACGAGGCGGTTGAAGCCCCGCACCATCCGGCCGATTTCATCATCGCTCTTGACCGGCACCCGGCGGGTAAGGTCGCGGTGCTCGGTGATGTCGTCCATGGTGCGGCGGGTGAGTTCGAGGGGCCTCATGATGGCCCGGAAGACCGGGATGCCCACCAGGATCAAGGCCGCCAGGCCGGCAATGAAGGTGCCCTGCTGCACCAGGGTCATGGTGTTCGAGGTCTGTACGGCCGCGGCGCTGGACGCCTTGGCCTGGGCCTTTTCGTAGGCGACCAGCTCCTCCAGCTTCGCTACGGTCGCGCGAAAGCCGTCGCGCTGGGCGAAATAGGCTGCGTAGAAACGGGGAAACAATGCTTTCTGGCCGGCTTCATCACTGGGGGCCAGGGCTGCCAGCTGTTTCATGACGCTGCCGATTTCCTGGTTCAGTTTCTTCCACTCGGCCCATTCCTTCTCGAAGGCGTCCTGCATCGGCTTCAAGGTATTGACTTCATCGCCGAGCAAAGGAATCTTGCGGTAGTTCTCCAGGGCGTCCTCGGCCCGTTTCCAGGCCGCATCATAGTGCTCGGCGGTGCTGGAGAATTCTTCGCGCGCCTTGGAAGAGTAGTCGTTTTCCCAGATGCCGGTCAGCAGGCCGGCGCGCACCACATCGGTCTGGGCCTCCTTGGCAATCAGCAGGTATTCCAGCGCCGGCAGGCGAACCTGCACGGCTTCGTCGAGGGCCGCCCCGGAAGTGCGCATGCCGATGGTGCCGGCGCCGCCCACCAGAAGCAGGGAGAGGATGCCGACGGCGAACAATGTCAAAAGCCTTGCCTTGATACTCATGCTGACTCCTTGGCGTTGGGGAGATTGGGGTTTTATTCGATACCCTGGCTGGAAAGGTAGTCTTCATAACTACCTTGGTAATCCACCAGACTGCCGTCCATCTTAATGTCAAAGATACGATTGGCAAGACTGGAGACGAATTCCCGGTCGTGGGAGACGAATACCAGGGTGCCCTTGAACAGGTCCAGGGCGGTGTTCAGGGATTCGATGGATTCCATGTCGAGGTGGTTGGTGGGCTCGTCCATCACCAGCACATTGGGCTTTTGCAGCATCAGTTTGCCGAACAGCATGCGGCCCTGCTCGCCCCCGGAAATCACATTCACGGTCTTCTTCTGCTCATCGCCGGAAAAGAGCAGGCGGCCCAGGGTGCCGCGGATCAGGGTTTCCAGGTCGCCGCCGTCCGCGAGGCTGGCCCGGGCGTAGCCCGCTATCCAGTCGGTCAGGGACACGGGTTCGGCGAAATCGGCGGAGTGATCCTGGGCGTAGTAGCCGGGCCTGGCCTTTTCGGTCCACTTGATGTGGCCTCGGGTGGGCTGCAGCTCGCCCATCAGGAGCTTCAGGAGGGTGGTCTTGCCGACCCCGTTCTCGCCGATCACGGCGATCTTGTCGCCGGCGCTGATGGTGAAGCTGGCCTTCTTGAAGAAGGTCTTGTCCCCTCCTTCGTACTGGAAGGCCAGGTTTTCCACCTCCACCGCACCCCGGTGCAGCTTTTCCTTCTCGTCGAACTCGAAGCGGATCCAGGGGTACTGGCGGGAAGACGGCTTGATGTCCTCGGGTTTGAGCTTGTCGATCAGCTTCAGGCGGCTGGTGGCCTGCCTGGCCTTGGACTTGTTGGCGGAAAAGCGGCGCACGAAGTTCTGTAGTTCGCTGATCTTGTCCTTGGCGCGGCTGTTGGCGGCCTGCTGGCGTTCCCGGGCCTGGGTCGAGGCTTCCATGAAGTCGTCGTAGGTGCCGGGGTAAAGGGTGAGCTTGCCGTAGTCCAGATCGGCCATGTGGGTACAGACCTGGTTGAGGAAGTGCCGGTCGTGGGAAATGATGATCATGGTGGATTCCCGGCCGTTGAGGATGTCTTCCAGCCAGCGGATGGTGTTGATGTCCAGGTTGTTGGTGGGTTCGTCCAGCAGCAGGATGTCCGGATTGGCGAACAGGGCCTGGCACAGCAGCACCCGGAGCTTCCAGCCCGGCGCCACTTCGCGCATCGGGCCATTGTGCAGTTCGGTGCGGATGCCGGCGCCCAGCAGCAGTTCGCCGGCCCGGGATTCGGCGGTATAGCCGTCGTACTCGGCGAATTTTCCTTCCAGTTCGGCGGCGTGCATGTAGTCGTCTTCACTGGCTTGCGGATTGGCGTAGATGGCGTCCCGTTCGCTCATGCAGGCCCACATTTCTTCATGGCCCATCAGCACCACGTCGAGCACCCGCATCTCCTCGTAGGCGAACTGGTCCTGCTTCAGGTAGGCCATGCGCTCGTGAGGGTCCTTGGAAACATTGCCGCCGGAGGGTTCGAGAAGGCCGCAGAGAATTTTCATGAAGGTGGACTTGCCGGCACCGTTGGCGCCGATCAGGCCGTAACGATAGCCCTCGCCGAATTTGACGTTGACGTTCTCAAAGAGGGGTTTGGCCCCGAACTGCATGGTGATGTTGGCGGCGACTAACACGGGTGACTCCAGGAAACTTCAAAAGAATGAGCCGGCCATTTTACCCGGCAGTGTCAAGCGCAAGACAGAGGGTTCAGTCGGGCCGCGGGGCGTGTGCGGCGGCAGGTGTGAGGTCATGCGGCAACGAGAGGCATGTGTTTGTAACGGAAATCCTTACAATAGCCCGGTTTCTTGACGGGAATTCTCATGTTGCCTTTGCCTCGCCCTGACGCCACCTTGTTCCTCGCTTCTTCTGTCCATGACATGAAGAATTCGATCAGCGTATTGCTTGCCAATCTGCAGTCCATGCTGGCCCAGGCGGGGCCGGAGCACTCGGGAATCTACCAGGAAATGGCGCAGATGCTCTATGAAACACAGCGCATCAATGGCAATTTGATCCATCTGCTGACGCTCTACAAGCTGGGGAACGACCTGTATCCCTTCCGTCTGGAAACCTACGAGATGAAGCAGTTCGCCGAAACGGTGACATCCCGCCTCCTGGCCCTGTTCAAAACGCGCAACCTTGGCCTGGAAGTCGATGTGCCCGAGGAGGTTTACTGGGAATTCGATGGGGATCTGGTCGATGGCATTTTGGTGCATGCCATGAATAATGCCGCCAATTACACCCATAGCCGCATTGCCCTGAGTATCCAGCCGGCGGAGGGGGCGCTGGAGTTTCGTGTGGAAGATGATGGCGATGGCTTTCCTCAGCGCATGCTCGATGAGGGAGTGGCGGCCATGCGCGGCGTCGATTTCAGTACCGGCAGCACGGGTCTGGGACTTTATTTTGCGGCGGTGGCGGCCAGGATGCACCGCAGTCACAAGGAAGAAGGCAGCATCCGTCTCGAAAATGGCGGACGGCTGGGGGGCGGTTGTTTTATCCTGCGCCTGCCTTGAGGTTTTGATGCCTTGAGGTTTTGATGCTTTGAGGTTTTGATGCCTTGAGGGCCGGGCGCGGGATGCAGGTGTGTGTGTGGATTTTGATGAGTGAAACATGAATATTGAAATGCGAGATGGCGGCAGTGATTTCTTTGCGGCCAGCAAGTTCCTGATCGTGGATGATTTTCAGGGGATGCGCAGCATGCTGGCGACGGTGTTGCGTAATTGTGGCGCCAACCCGCGTTCCATTGATTCTGCTGCCACGGGTAGTGAGGCGGTTGCCTTGTTGCGCCGCAACCGCTATGACGTCGTGTTGTGCGACTTCAATCTCGGGCCCGGCCAGAATGGCATGCAGATCCTGGAAGAGGCCCGCTTCCGCCAGCTGATCGGTCCGGGTTGCTGCTGGATCATGGTGACGGCGGAAAAAACCAACGATGTTTTCATGAGTGCGGCAGAGGTGCAGCCGGATGCCTATCTGGTCAAGCCGGTGACCGAGTCCATTTTGTCCGGCCGTATTCAGAAGATTCTGGCGCGCAAGGAGGCTTTCGTCGAAATCGACCAGGCCATTGCGGCCAGGGATTATCAGAAGGCGGTGCGCCTGTGCGACGAGCGGGCGGCGAGCGACAAGGCCAATGCCATCGAACTGCTGCGGGTGAAGTGCGAATTGCTCATGCAATCCGGCCAGACTGACAAAGCCCGCGCCAGTTACGAGAAGGCGCTGTCCGTGCGCGAGGTGCCCTGGGCCCAGCTGGGGCTGGCCAAAACCTGCGTGATGGCGGGCGCGCTGGAAGAGGCACGCAGCCTGCTGGAGACCCTGGTTGACCATCAGCGTACCTATCTCGAAGCCTATGATGTGCTGGCCCAGGTGTATGTGGCCCTGGGCGAGATGGACCGGGCCGAGAGCATCCTGGAGCGGGCCTTGTCCCTGTCCCCCAATTCACACGTCCGGCAGCGGACCATGGGGGAGCTGGCCCTCAGAACAGGCAAGCTGGACCGGGCCGAGTCGGCTTTTCGCAAGACACTGAGCCTCTCCGAGCATTCGGCGCGCAAGACACCCGATGCTTATCTGGGTCTGGCAAAGACGGTCAGCAGCAAGGCCAACCCCGGGGAAGCCCTGCAACTGCTGGAGCAGATGGGCAAAACCTTCGACAGCGAGGCGGTGCGCCTCAAGGCCAAATCGGTACAGGGTCTGGTGTATCAGCAAAATGGCCAGCCGGAAAAAGCCAGGGCCGTGGCCCGCGAACTGGTGGGGTTGATCGAGCAAGGTGATGCCGGGCTGGATTCAACGGTGACGCGCGAGGTTGCCGAGTTGTTGCTGTCCACCGGCGAGCAGGAAAAGGGCCTGGCCCTGCTGCAGGCAGAGGTGATGAACAATCCCGAAGATGCGGCTGCCCTGGCTTTGGTCCGGGAGGTTTTCCGCAAGACCGGGCTGGCGGATGAGGGGGACGAGCTGGTGGAGCGCAGCCGCCAGGAGGCGATGGAGATGATGAACGCCGGTACCCTGCTTGCCCGTGATGGGCACTATGTGGAAGCGGTCACCAAGATGCGCGAGGCCTTGCTGCGCATGCCGCGTAATGTGCGGTTGTTATTCAATTCCGCGCATGTGATGTTGGCCCACATGGAGAAAAACGGGGCCGACGCAGCCTTGCTGCAGGAGGTGCGTACCCATCTGCTGACGGCCAATCAGCTGGCCCCGGGCGAATCCCGTTTTGCCGTGTTGATGAGCAAACTGGAAGCCTTTGGCAAGGTTTGAGGTGAGGGCTGGCTTGCGGATCGCTGTCCAGCGCACCGGCCTGGTGCTGGTGGCCCTGCTGTTTGTTGCCGGAGGCGGGCTGTCCACCTGGTTTCTGGCGCTGCAACCGTTGGCAGATGCCTGGCGCAGCCGGAACTGGCAGCCGGTTACGGCCCGGGTCGAAGCGGTGGATCGGGGCCCTTCCCCCGGGGCGGGCCTGCGTGGCTGGCAGCTGCAGGTCATCTACCGCTATCAGGTTCAGGGCCGGCGCTATGAAAGCCGGCGCTACGGTCTGCATACCTGGGTCGATGATCATGACGCACAACAGGCCGCCTATGTCGACCTGCTCTACCGGCGCCGGGTGCAGGCCTGGTACAACCCGGCAGCACCGGGGGAGTCGCTCCTGAATCGGGATATTCACTGGAACATCGTGGCCCTGGGCTTGCCGGCCCTGGGGGCGGTCCTGCTGGGGGCGCTGCTGCTCTGGGCTGCGGCAGTGGCGGGGTGGAGTGCCTGGCAAACCGCGTCCCTGCGAAAAGCCGGGCGTGTAAAAAAGCCGGACGTGTAAAATAGCCCCTCCTTCCGGGCTGCGCCGGGCTTGACCCGGTGATTGCCGTATTTGATGCACTGACTGGATTTTTCACTGCAAAGACCATGGTTCCTCATCTCACCACTGCCCTGACGGGCCCCTTGCTGGAACTGGAGCGCCGTTTTCTGGAGCAGAGCGCGCCGATCGAACAATGGTTGCGCAGCCAGTGGCAGGAACATACGCCCCCCTTTTATTCGTCCTGCGATCTGCGTAACGCCGGGTTCAAGCTGGCGCCGGTGGATACCAACCTGTTCCCCGGGGGCTTCAACAACCTCAATCCCGCCTTTTTGCCGTTGTGTGTCCAGGCCGCCATGAGCGCGGTGGAGAGGTTCTGTCCGGCGGCCTGCAAGCTGTTGTTGATTCCCGAGAATCACACCCGCAACACCTTCTACCTGCAGAACCTGGCCCAACTGGCCACCATCCTGACCCGGACCGGCCTGGAGGTGCGCATCGGCAGCCTGCTGCCGGAGGTCACCGCCCCGACCCGGATCGAGTTGCCCTACGGCCAGTCCCTGCTGCTGGAACCCCTGGTGCGCCAGGGTAACCGTCTGGGGCTGGACGATTTTCATCCCTGCGCCATCTTGCTCAATAACGATCTGTCGGCCGGGGTGCCGCCGATTCTGCAGGGTTTGACGGATCAGGTCGTGCTGCCGCCCCTGCACGGCGGCTGGGCGACCCGCCGCAAGACCCTGCATTTCGCTGCCTACGACCAGGTGGCCGACGAGTTTGCCAATCTGATCGGCATCGATCCCTGGCGCATCAATCCCTATTTCACCGCCTGCCGCAACCTGGATTTTCACGAGCGCCAGGGCGAGGAGGAACTGGCGGAGCAGGTTGATCGCTTGTTGCAGAAAATCCGCGCCAAGTACCAGGAGTACGGCATCGGCGACACCCCTTATGTGGTGGTGAAGGCCGATGCGGGCACCTACGGCATGGGGGTGATGACCGTGCGCGACGCCAGCGAGGTGAAGGGCCTCAACCGGCGCCAGCGCAACAAGATGAGCGTCATCAAGGAAGGCCGGACCGTGTCCGAGGTCATCATCCAGGAAGGGGTGCATACCTTCGAGACGGTGCGCGATGCGGTGGCCGAGCCGGTGATCTACATGATCGACCACTATGTGGTGGGCGGCTTCTACCGGGTGCACACGGCCCGGGGCAAGGATGAGAACCTCAATGCGCCGGGCATGGAATTCGAGCCGCTGGCCTTTGAAACCGGCTGCAATCTGCCGGATCGGGGCGAGAACCCGGATGCGCCGCCCAACCGTTTCTACGCCTATGGCGTGGTAGGGCGCCTGGCCTGTCTGGCGGCGGCGCTGGAACTGGAGCAGACCGCTCCGGCGGAGGACTGAGTCGTGGCCCAGCAACTGCGTTTTGCACCGGATGTTTTCGGGGACAATGGCAAGGCCCTCAAGCTGCTGTTCGTGGTGGACCCCCTGGAGGGGCTCAAGGCCTACAAGGATTCCACCGTGGCCATGATGCGGGCGGCGGAAAAGCACGGTCACGAAGTCCATGCCTGCGAGGTGGGGAGCCTGTGCTGGCGGCGTCCGGAGCCGGGCCAGCCGGGGGTGTTCTGCCTGGCCTATCATCTGCATACCCGTCCCGACGACCATGACTGGTACCGGGAGACGGGCTGCGAAACCCTGCCTCTCAAGGCCTTCGATGCGGTGCTGATGCGCAAGGACCCGCCCTTCGACAGCGAATACATCACGGCGACCTGGCTGCTGGAACGGGCCGAGGCCGAAGGGGCACGGGTCTACAACAAGCCCCGGGCCCTGCGCGACCATTCGGAAAAGCTCGCCATCGCCGAATTCGACCGCTATACCGTGCCCACCCTGGTGAGCCGGGATCTGAACCTGATCCAGCAGTTCATCGAGGCGCAGCGGGATGTGGTGGTGAAGCCCCTGGACGGCATGGGGGGCAGCCAGATTTTCCGCATTCACCGCAACGACTCGAACCGTAATTCCATCCTGGAAACCCTGACCCACCTGGGCCAGCGCACCATCATGGTGCAGCAGTACCTGCAGGAGATTTCCCAGGGCGACAAGCGCATCCTGCTGATCGCAGGCAAGCCGGTGCCCTGGTGTCTGGCCCGCATTCCCAAGGCCGGGGAAAACCGGGGCAATCTGGCGGCCGGTGGCACCGGTGTGGCGCGCGAGCTTTCTCCGCGGGATCGGCAGATCGCCGAACACCTGGGCCCCATCCTGTGGCAGCGCGGTCTCCTGATCGTTGGCCTGGATGTGATCGGCGAGCATCTCACGGAAATCAATGTCACCAGCCCCACCTGCATGGTGGAAATCCGTCAGCAGACCGGCTTTGATGCAGCCGGGGCCTGCATCACCGCTCTGGAGCACCTGTGTTCAAGCGCTACCGCAGCTGCCTCTTCCTCCTCGGCCTCCTGAGCGCTCTGGCGGGGTGTGACCGGACGCCAGCCCTGGTACAGCAGGAATCCTTTGTCTTTGGCACCCGGGTGGAGATTCTCGTGGCCGGTGTCCCCGAGGCCCAGGCCCGGGCGGCGGCGGCAGGGGTGCTGCAGGAGTTTGACCGCTTGCATCGGACTTACCATGCCTGGCAGCCTTCCGAACTGAGCGCGGTGAATGAGGCCCTGGCGGCGGGGCGCTCGATCCGGGTGGGGCCGGAGATGCGGGCCTTCATCCGCGAAGCGCAGGCGCTGGCCAGACAAGGAGGCTATCGCTTCGACCCGGGGATCGGTCACCTGGTCAAGCTCTGGGGCTTTCATTCGGATGAATTCAAACCCCGGTTGCCGGACCCGGCCGCCCTGGCAGCCTGGCGCAGCAAGCCGGCTTCCATCGCCCAGCTGCGTATCGAGGGCGATCGCCTCAGCAGCAGCAACCCCCTCGTGGCCCTGGATTTTGGCGGCTACCTGAAGGGGGTGGCGCTGGATCTGGCGGCGGCGCGGCTGCGTCAGCAAGGCATCCACGACGCCCTGATCAATATCGGCGGCAATGTCATGGCCCTGGGGAACAAGTACGGCAAGCCCTGGAAGGTGGGCATCCAGCATCCGCGCCAGCCCGGCCCCCTGGCCACGCTCGAATTGCGGGATGGCGAGGCCATTGGCACCTCCGGCGACTACCAGCGCTATTTCGAACTCGACGGGCGGCGCTATAGTCATCTGCTCGACCCGGCCAGTGGTGCTCCGGCGGAGCATACCCAGGCGGTGACGGTGCTGCTGCCACCCGGCCCCAAGGCCGGCACCCTTTCGGATGCCCTCAGCAAGCCCATCTTCATCGCCGGTCCCGGACATTGGCAGGAAGCCGCCCGGCAGGTAGGGGTGAATCAGGTGTTGCGGGTGGATACGGATGGCCGCATCCAGGTCAGCCGGGCGCTCAGGGCCAGGCTCACGTTCCTGGGCAAACCCCCGGCCCTGGAGGAGGTGCCATAAGCGTGAAGTAAGCGTGAAGTAAGCGTGAAAAATCTGACTTTAGTGCTAGTTTCGTTAGAATAGGCCCCCTCTTCAGATCGGCGTGCTTTCATGATCGGCCTCCTGCTCGTGACCCATGGCACCATGGGTGAAGCCCTGCTTCAGAATGTCTGCCACGTCCTCAACAAGCGCCCTCCGCAACTGCTGCAACTAGGTGTGGCGGCCCAGGATGATCCGCTCGACATCCTGCCCCTGGCCCGCCAGATGCTGGCGCAGGTGGATAGCGGCAAGGGGGTGCTGGTGCTGACCGATATTTACGGCGCCACCCCGGCCAACGTGGCCATCAAGCTGCTCGAACCAGGGCGGGTCGAAGGCGTGGCAGGCGTGAGTCTGCCGATGTTGCTGCGGGCCCTGACCTATCGGGAGAAGGGGATGGAAACCCTGGTGGCCAAGGCGGTCAGCGGTGCCCGGGACGGCGTATTGAACATGTTGAAGGACATCTGATGTTGCAGAGGGAAGCAAAAATCATCAACAAGCTCGGCCTGCATGCCCGGGCTTCCGCCAAGCTCACCCAGACCGCGGGCCGGTTTGCCTCCGAGGTCTGGATGGAGAAGAATGGCCGCCGCATCAATGCCAAAAGCATCATGGGCGTCATGATGCTGGCGGCGGCCAAGGGCAGCACCGTGACCATCGAGACCGATGGCAGCGATGAGGCCGAGGCCATGGAGGCCCTGCTGGCCCTGATTGCGGATTACTTTGGAGAAGGCGAGTGAGCTTTACCCTGCATGGCCTGGGCGTATCCGGCGGCATCGCCATTGGCCGGGCCCTGCTCATGTCGCATGCCACCCTGGAGGTGGCCCACCTGACCATCGCCCCGCGCCTGGTGGACAAGGAAATCGCCCGCTTCGAGCAGGCCCTGGAGGCGGTGCGGGCCGAACTGGCCAGCATGAAGGAGAGTGCCGAGCATGCCCCGGCGGAACTGGCGGCCTTCATCGACCTGCATGCGATGTTTCTGGCCGACCCGGAGCTGGTGGAAGTGCCCAAGCAGATCATCCGCGAACGGCGCTGCAATGCCGAGTGGGCGCTGGTGCAGCAGATGGAGCATCTGGCGGCCCAGTTCGAGCAGTTTGAAGATACCTACCTGAAGGAACGCAAGTTCGACGTGGTGCAGGTGGTGGAGCGGGTCGTGAAGGAACTGCTGGGCCACCCGGCCCGGGCGGTGATGAAGAAGACCAAGGGGGTGACCGAGGAAAACCTGATCATCGTCGCCCATGACCTGTCCCCCGCCGACGTGATCGCCTTCAAGGAACACCGCTTCGCCGCCTTCGTCACCGATGTCGGCGGCGCCACTTCCCATACCGCCATTCTGGCGCGCAGCATGGCCATTCCCGCCATCGTCGGCCTTGGCAACGCCCGGGCCATGATCCGGGACGACGAGCTGTTGATTGTGGACGGTATCCGGGGGGTACTGATCGCCAATCCCGATGAGCGGGTGCTGGAGGAATACCGGCTCAGGAAGGAGCAGATCGAGCTGGAGCGTTCCAAGCTCAGACGCCTCAAGTCGGCTCCGTCGGAAACCCTGGACGGCATCACCGTCAGCCTCCAGGCCAATATCGAACTGCCCTCCGACACCAGGGACGCGCTGGAGTCCGGGGCCGATGGAGTGGGCCTGTTCCGTACCGAATTCCTGTTCCTGGGCCGGGGCGACATGCCTTCTGAAGAGGAGCAGTTCGAGGCCTATAAAAAGGTGGTCAAGGGGATGGAAGGGCGTCCGGTCACCATCCGCACCTTCGACCTCGGGGGCGACAAGGCCATCGACCACCAGCGCACCCAGACCAACCCGGCCTTGGGTCGCCGCGCCATCCGCCTGTCGCTGGCTGAGCCGAACATGTTCCACCTGCAACTGCGGGCCATCCTGCGCGCTTCCCGCTACGGCAAGGTGAAGCTGTTGATTCCCATGCTCTCGCACGCCCACCAGATCGATGCCACCCTGGCGGCGGTGGAGCAGGCCAAGTCCAGCCTCAGGGGCGAGAAGATCCTGTTCGACGAGAACATCGAGGTGGGCGGCATGATCGAGATTCCCGGCGCGGCCCTGGCCGTGAGCATGTTCCTGCGCCGCCTGAACTTCCTCTCCATCGGCACCAACGACCTGATCCAGTACACCCTGGCCATCGACCGCACCGACGAACAGGTCGCCAGCCTCTATGATCCCCTGCACCCGGCGGTGCTGATGCTGGTCGCCCACACCATCAGCAGCGCCGAAAAGGCGGGCGTTCCCATTTCCGTCTGCGGCGAGATGGCCGGGGCTCCGAAATTCACCCGCCTCTTGCTGGGCATGGGATTGCGCACCTTCTCCATGCACCCCTCCCAGATCCTGGAGGTCAAGAACCGGGTGCTGCAGGCTGACGTGAATGAACTGGCGCCGTTGGTGCGGCGCATCCTGCGTCTGGAAGAAACCGGCAAAATCCGCGAGGCAGTGGAAAGGCTAAATGCCCTGGCTGCCGCCAACTGAGAACCGGGCCGATTGACCGGGTCGATTGACTTTTCCCGGTCTTGCCGGTACTGTTCGCGGCCTCGGGCGTGGCCCGGGGGCGCCCTTTTGAACTCAGCTTGCAGGCGCCATAAAAATGCTAAAGCGAGGACAGGCCGTCATCCCGAACCCAGTCCCCGTTCTGGCAGACTGGGTTTTTTGCATCCGGAGCGCCATGACTGACCCCAGATCCGTGGGCCTCGTCGTTCCCCAGACGGCCCGTTTCGACCAGGAACTCCCGCTCAAGAGCGGCGCCCGCCTGCCGGGGTTCGAGCTGGTCCATGAAACCTATGGCAACCTCAATGCCGCGCGCAGCAATGCCGTGCTGGTCTGCCACGCCCTCTCGGGCAGCCACCATGTGGCCGGCTATCATGATGCCGCCGACCCGGACAAGACCCTGGGCTGGTGGGACAATCTGGTGGGCCCCGGCAAGCCGCTCGATACCCGCAAGTTCTTCGTGGTCGGGGTCAACAACCTGGGCGGCTGCTACGGCTCCACCGGCCCGCGCTCCCTCAACCCGGAAACCGGCAAGCCCTATGGCGCCGATTTTCCCCTGGTGACGGTGGAGGACTGGGTCGAGGCCCAGGCCCGCCTGGCCGACCGGCTCGGCATCGACACCTGGGCGGCGGTGATCGGCGGCTCCCTGGGCGGCATGCAGGCCCTGCAATGGACCCTGGCCTACCCGGAACGGGTGCGGCACGGCATCGTGATCGCCTCGGCGCCCAAGCTCTCGGCCCAGAACATCGCCTTCAACGAAGTGGCCCGCCAGGCCATCCTCTCCGATCCCGACTTTCACGGCGGCCACTATTACGAACATGGGGTGGTGCCCAGAAACGGCCTGCGCCTGGCCCGCATGGTGGGCCACATCACCTACCTCTCCGACGACCAGATGGCGGAGAAATTCGGCCGCAAGCTGCGGCACGGGGAGCCCCGCTTCAACTACGACGTGGAATTCGAGATCGAATCCTACCTGCGCTACCAGGGCGACAGGTTCGCGAAGAGCTTCGACGCCAACACCTATCTGCTCACCACCAAGGCCCTCGATTATTTTGATCCCGCCTTCGACTACGACGGCGACCTGCGCGCCGCCCTGGCCCGGGCCCGGGCCGATTTCTTCGTGGCCTCGTTTACCACCGACTGGCGCTTTGCCCCCGAGCGCAGCCGCGAGATCGTCTATGCCCTGCTGCACAACGGCCGCCGCGTGAGTTACGCCGAAATCGACTGCGATGCCGGGCATGACTCCTTCCTGCTCGACTCGCCCCATTACCACGCGGCCCTGGGTGCCTATCTGGAGGGCATTTCCGCATGACCTTGTATGGACGCTTCGATTTTGACTACATTGCCCGCTGGATCAGCCCCGGCGAACGGGTGCTGGACCTCGGCTGCGGCGATGGCAGCCTGCTGCGCTACCTGCAAGAGACGAAGGGCATCCGCGGCTACGGCGTGGAACTCGACCCTGGCAATGTCACCGCCTGCATCCAGAATGGGGTCAATGTGCTGCAGTTCGACCTGGAACGGGGCCTGCAAGGCTTCGAGGACGACTCCTTCGACCATGTGATCATGTCCCTCTCGCTCCAGACCGTGCGCCACACCGTGCCGCTGCTCAAGGAGATGCTCAGGGTCGGTCACGAGGCGGTGGTGTCCTTTCCCAACTTCGGCTACGGGCCGCACCGGGAAGCCATCGCCAAGGGCCGCATGCCGGTCTCGAAGCACCTGCCTTACCAGTGGTATGACTCGCCCAATGTGCGCTTCTTCACCATCGCCGACTTCGACGCGCTGTGCGCCGAACAGGGCATTCAGGTGCGGGAACTCCTGGCCTTTGCCGACGGCCAGCCCGTCGGGGGAGATCCCAATCTGAAAGGTGAAGTGGGCTTGTATCGACTCGGGCGCCAGGGCTCAGGCCCGGGGGGTTGAATCCCGGGGGGTTGATTCCTCTGCCGCCGTGGTCTCGGCGGCGCCTGAGGGCGTCATTTCCGGGAGCGGTCCTGACCCGGGTAACCGGGCGGCCAGCCCGGCCATTTCGATCCCCTGGCGTTCGCAGATCTGTTCGAGTTCTTCCAGCTTTTTCTTCTGGCGGCCAAGCTGCCAGCGGTCCCGCAGTACGGCCGGGGTACTCATCAGGCCGAGGATCAGGGCGCCCAGCGCCAGACTGGCCAGCAACACCAGGGCCAGCGAGCTTTCGAAGCTCCAGAAAAAGAGATTGACCACCACCGGGCTGTTGTTCTGCAGGGCAAAGGCCCCGGCGGCGATGGCGAAAGCGATGGCGAGCAGCGTCAGGAGTTGCATGGAATGCCTTTGAATGTTCTGCACACCTGCACACCTTAACGGGGCCTTCCCCTCAGGGCAAGGCATCTTGGAAAAAAGATGGGCGGATGCCGGCCCGACGCCGGAGGTAGTGGGCTCAGTCGGGCTCAGTCGGGCTCAGTCGGGCTCAGTCGCCCCGGACCATGGCCCGCAGCCGCGCCACCCGTTCCTCGGCAGGCGGGTGGGTGGAGAACAGATTGCTGAGGCCGCCACCGGAAAGCGGGTTCATGATCATCATCTGGGCCGTTTCCGGGTGGGCCTCGGCGGAAGCCATGGGAATGTTCCGGGCATAGGCATTGATCTTTTCGAGGGCATCGGCCAGGGCGCCGGGGTCGCCGCTGATCTCGGCGCCGCCCCGGTCGGCCTCGTATTCCCGGGCCCGGGAGATGGCCATCTGGATCACCGTGGCGGCAAGCGGGGCCAGAATCATCACCAGGATGCCGGCAATGGGATTGGTTGGACGCCCGTCCGGATCCCGGCTGCCAAAGAACATGGCGAAGTTGGCGAGCATCGAGATGGCGCCGGCCATGGTGGCGGAAATGGTGGAGATCAGGATGTCCCGGTTTTTCACATGGCTCAGTTCGTGGGCCATCACGCCCCGGAGTTCCCGCGCCGAAAGCAGGCGCAAGATGCCGGTGGTGGCGGCGACCGCGGCATGTTCCGGATTGCGGCCGGTGGCAAAGGCGTTGGGCTGGGCCTCGTCGATGATGTACACCCTGGGCATCGGGAGTCCGGCCTTCCGGGCCAGTTCCCGCACCATGTCGTAGAACTGGGGCGCCGAGTATTCATCCACCTCCCGGGCGTTGTACATCTTCAATACCAGCTTGTCCGAGAACCAGTAGGAAAAGAAGTTCATGGCGCCGCCTAGCACCAGGGCGATGAGCATGCCCTGGGCGCCGCCGATGTAGGCGCCAATGGCACCGAAGAGCGCCATGATGCCGGCCATGAGCAGGGCTGTCTTGAACCAGTTGAACATGGAAACCTCCTTGAGGCTGCAGTGGAATCGGGCTATTAGATAGGCCTGAAAGTTTCGAATTCAAGCGGGGTCGCCGAAGCGTTCGTTCGCTTTTATCGAATTCCCCGCCAGGAACTGGGCGGCCTGAAGGCGCTTGCCGCCGGCTTTTTGGAGTTCCGTCAGGCACAAGGCGCCCATGCCGCAGGCAACGGTGATGCCCTGTCCATCCACGGCCAGGATGGTGCCGGGCCGCCCCTGGCCTGCGACGGGATGGGCTTGCCATATTTTGATGGGACTGCCCTGCAGGCGGGTCTGGGCGGCGGGGAAGGGGTTGAAGGCGCGGATGTGGCGGTCCAGCTCGGTGGCGCTGCGGCTCCAGTCCAGCCAGGCTTCGGCTTTTTCGATCTTGGCGGCGTAGGTGACGCCGGCTTCGGGCTGGGTTTCCGGGACCAAGGGGAGACGCGGCAGGGTATCCACCATGAGCTGGGCGCCCAGTCGGGCGAGCCGGTCGTGCAGGCTGGCCGCAGTGTCCTGGGGGCCGATGGGGGTGCGGACCCGGGCCAGTACCGGGCCGGTATCCAGCCCGGCTTCCATCTGCATGATGCAGACTCCGGTCTCGGCATCCCCGGCCTGGATGGCCCGCTGGATGGGGGCGGCGCCGCGCCAGCGGGGCAGGAGCGAGGCATGGATGTTGAGGCAGCCCAGACGGGGCATGTCCAGCACTTCCTGGGGCAGGATCAGGCCGTAGGCGGCGACGATCATGGCCTCGGCTTGCACGGCGGCGATCTTTTCCCGGGCCCCGGCATCCTTTTTCAGGGACAGGGGCTGGAAGACTTCCAGGTTGTGCTGCAAGGCCAGTCGCTTGACGGCGGAGGCCTGGAGCTGCATGCCCCGGCCCGCCGGGCGGTCCGGCTGAGTCAGCACCAGGGCGATGTCGTGCCCGGCATCGAGCAGGGCGGCCAGGGCGGTGGCGGCGAATTCCGGGGTGCCGGCAAAGATCAGTTTCATGCGGTGATCCGGGCCTGCTTGGCCAGCTTGTTCTTGATCCGCATCTGCTTGAGTTGCGACAGGTGATCCACGAAAACCTTGCCCTGCAGGTGATCCAGTTCATGCTGGATGCAGACCGCCAGCAGGCCATCGGCGCTGCAGCTGCGGATCTGGTTTTCGAGGTCCAGATATTCCACGGTGACTTCTGCCGCCCGTTCCACCTTGTCATAGATGCCGGGGACGGAGAGGCAGCCTTCTTCATAGACCTGGACGCCGTCCCGATGGGTGATGCGGGGGTTGATCAGGGCCAGCAACTGGTTTTTCTCTTCCGAGATGTCGATGACCACCACCTGTTTGTGCACATCCACCTGGGTGGCGGCAAGGCCGATGCCGGGGGCTTCGTACATGGTTTCGGCCAGGTCGGCGACCAGCCTGCGTATACCGTCGTCAATTTTTTCGACAGGGGTGGCGACTTTCTTGAGACGGGCATCGGGAAAGCGCAAAATGGGAAGTAGGGCCATGGGGAAAGCTTGCTCGGTTAAGACATTACAGGCAGAATCTCATGCACTTTCAGGAATTGGAACGGCATGAGCTGTGGGTTTCTCCGACAGATTCCAGCCCGGCATGTTCCACCGGTACACGAGGAAAAACCCATGTCCCGCATTATATCTGCCCTCATTCTGGCTGTGGCTGCTGTCACGGCATTTGCCTCCGAACCTCTCAAGCTGGCAGACAATGCCCCGGATCGCTACATGGTGGTGAAGGGGGATACCCTCTGGGGCATTTCCGGCAAGTTCCTGAAGGAACCCTGGCGCTGGCCTGAAATCTGGCGTCTCAACAAGGACCAGATCAAGAATCCCCATCTGATTTATCCCGGCGATATCGTTTTGCTCGATTACGCCGATGGCCGCCCCCGGCTGCGTCTGGGCAAGCCGCTGCCAGGCAGGTTGTCGCCCAAGGTGCATGAGGAAGTGATCGGGCAGGAAATTCCTGCCATTCCGCCCCAGGCCATCGAGCCCTACATCTCCCAGCCCCTGGTGGTTGATGCCAATGAACTGATCGATGCGCCGCGCATCATCGGCACGGAAGAATCCCGCGTCATCATGGGTAACGGCGATGAGATTTTCGTGCTCGGGGTTCAGGAAGATCACCCCAGGTGGTACATCTACCGCCCCGGCACCCCCCTGAAAGACCCGACCACCCAGGAAGTGCTGGGCTACGAGGCGGTCTATCTGGGCACGGCGCAGATGAAGCAGCCAGGTGAAGTCGCCATCATGGAAATCCTGGGCGCCAGGGAAGAGGTCCTCAAGGGGGATCTGCTGGTGCCCGCCGAGCCGCCCCACCTGAGCGCCTATGTGCCGCGCCGCGCCGAACAGGATATTGTCGGGCAGGTGATGTCGGTTTACGGCGGCGTCAGTGCCGGCGGCCGGAATTCGGTGATCACGATCAATCAGGGCAGCCAGGCCGGGGTCGAAGTGGGGCATGTGCTAGGCATGTTCGGCAAGCGTTCCACCGTGTTCAAGGACAAGGAAGGCCGCAATCAGACCATGGCCCTGCCGGAAGAGCGGTATGGCCTGGTCTTTGTCTTTCGTACCTTCGACCGGGTTGCTTATGCGCTGGTGATGGAAGCTTCCCGCCCGCTGGCGATCGGGGATGCCGTCCGTAATCCCTGATCCGGCCGGGCTGGCCCCCTGGCTGCGGCTGACCCTGATTCCAGGGCTCGGGGGCCAGTCGCAGCGCAAGCTGCTGCAGGCCCTGGGATCGCCGGACGCCATTTTCGATGCCAGTCCCACGGCGCTCCAGGCCGTCATCGGGCAGCGAGCCGAACTTCTGGGAAGCGATGTGGAAGCCGCCCTCGAGGCGGCTTTGCTCTGGGCGGAAGGCAAGGACCATCACATCGTCACCCTGGCCGATCCGGCTTATCCCCCCTTGTTGCTGGAAATAGCCGATCCGCCCTTGCTGCTCTATGTCCGGGGGCGAGTCGACCTGCTGGCGCAGCCGGGCCTGGCCATCGTCGGTAGCCGCAATGCCACGCCGCAGGGGCTTGGATCCGCCGAAGATTTCGCCCGGGTGCTGGCCCAGGCCGGTTTGCCCATCATCAGCGGCCTGGCCCTGGGGATCGATGCGGCGGCCCATCGCGGCGCGCTCGCGGCGGAGGGGCCCACCATCGCCGTCATCGGCACCGGCGCAGATCGCCTCTACCCCGCCCGTAATGAAGCGCTGGCGCACCAGATCGTGAGCAGCGGGGCCATCGTTTCGGAGTTTCCCCTGGGCACGCCGGCGGTGGGGGCCAATTTTCCCCGGCGCAACCGCATCATTTCCGGCCTGGCACGCGGGGTGCTGGTGGTGGAAGCCGCCGTGGAAAGCGGCTCCCTGATCACGGCCCGGCTGGCGGCCGAGCAGGGCCGGGAGGTGTTCGCCATTCCTGGTTCCATCCATTCGCCGGTATCCCGGGGTTGTCACCGGCTGATCAAGGAAGGGGCCAAACTGGTGGAGTCGGCCCAGGACATCCTGGAGGAATTGCAGGGCTTTGCGCCGCCCGTCCCCAGTGCGGTGGCGACTCCGGCCGGGAGCCCGGAGGAGGAGCGCGTCCTGCAGGCCATGGGGCATGCGCCATGCTCCCTGGATGAGCTGAGTCAGCGTTCCGGCTTGACGGCGGATGTGCTTCTCGCCATCCTGATGGGGCTGGAACTGGAGGGGCGGGTCGCTGTCCTGCCCGGCAACTGCTACCAGCCATTGCATCTGCGAGCCTGATAATGATCGATATTCTCGTCTACCTCTTTGAAAATTATTCTGATTTTCCTGCCCACCCGGAGGGCGGCTCCCTGGCTCGCAAGCTCTCCGCGGTTGGTTTCGATGAACTGGAAATCGGGGCGGCCCTGGAATGGCTGGCCGTCCTGCGCCAGAGTTCGGCCCCCGCTTTTGTCAGCCAGGGGATGCGCGTGTTCACCGAAGCCGAACAGGAGCAGCTCGAAGAAGGCTGCCTGGATTTTCTGGTCTTCCTGGAGCGGGCCAGGCTGGTCACGGGGCCGGTGCGGGAGCTGATCCTGGATCGGGCCCTGGATCTGCCCGGGCAGTCCGTTTCCCTGGAGCGCTTCAAGGTCATCGTCCTGATGGTCCTGTGGAGCCGCGAACAGGAACTGGACCCGCTGATCGTCGAAGAATTGCTGAGCGATGCGGTGGACCCCGCCGCCTGTCATTAGCCGGGTCTTGCCCAGCGGGCCGGTCTTGCCCCGTCCTGCTTTCCCCCCTTATCATCCACCGCACTTTTTCACGGGCGGCCTAGAGCCGGACCATCTATGGGCAAACAGCTGATCATTGCCGAAAAACCTTCTGTCGCCGCCGATATCGCCAAGGCGCTGGGCGGGCTGACGAAGCATGACGATTACTTTGAAAACGATGAATATGTCGTGTCTTCGGCCATCGGTCATCTGCTGGAACTGGCCTGCCCGGAAGAGTACGAGGTCAAGCGCGGCAAGTGGTCGTTTGCCCACTTGCCGGTGATTCCGCCGCACTTCGCCCTGAAACCCATCGAGAAGACCGAATCCCGCCTGAAGCTGCTCACCCGGCTGATCAAGCGCAAGGATGTGGATGCCCTGATCAACGCCTGCGACGCGGGCCGCGAAGGGGAGCTGATCTTCAATTACATCGTCCAGCATACCAGGACCACCAAGCCGATTCAGCGCCTGTGGCTGCAATCCATGACCCCGCAGGCCATCCGCGACGGCTTCACCCGCCTGCGCAGCGGAGCGGAGATGCGCGGCCTGGCCGATGCCGCCGTGTGCCGCTCCGAATCCGACTGGCTGGTGGGCATCAACGGCACCCGGGCCATGACGGCCTTCAATTCCAAGACCGGCGGCTTCCACCTGACCACCGTGGGCCGGGTCCAGACCCCGACCCTGGCCATCGTCGTCGAGCGGGAAAAGAAGATCCGCGAATTCAAGTCCCGCCCCTACTGGGAAGTGGAGGCGAACTTTGCCGCCAAGGCCGGGGAATACGCCGGCAAATGGTTCGATGAAGGCTTCAAGGGCAAGGAAGACGACGAACACGCCCGCGCCGACCGGATCTGGGACGAGGCCAGGGCCGAAGCCATCCGGGCCGCCTGTGAAGGCAAGACCGGCGAGGTGAGCGAGGAATCCAGGCCGGAAACCCGGCTCTCGCCGCTGCTGTTCGACCTGACCAGCCTGCAGCGGGAAGCCAACGCCCGGTTCGGCTTTTCCGCCAAGAACACCCTGGGCCTGGCCCAGGCCCTCTATGAAAAGCACAAGGTCCTGACCTATCCCCGGACCGATTCCCGCTATCTGCCGGAAGACTACCTGGGCACGGTCCAGGCGACGCTCGCCATGCTCACCGGCGAAGGCGCCGGCAAGGGCCACGACGAAGTGCTGCTGTCCCGCTACGCGCCCTTTGCCCACCAGATCCTGGCGCGCAACTGGGTGATTCCCAACAAGCGCATCTTCAACAACGCCAAGGTCAGCGACCACTTCGCCATCATTCCCACCACCCAGGCCCCGAAGAACCTGTCCGAAGCGGAACAAAAGCTCTATGACTTCGTGGTCAAGCGTTTCCTGGCGGTGTTCTTTCCGGCGGCCGAATCCCTGATCACCACCCGCATCACCCGGGTCGCCAGCCACCCCTTCAAGACCGAGGGCAAGGTGCTCGTCAATCCGGGCTGGCTGGCCGTGTATGGCAAGGAAGGCCAGGAAGGGGAAGAGGGCAACCTGCCCAAGGTGGAAGCCGATGAAAAGGTGGCGGCCGAGGAAGTGCATCTCAAGGCCACCGCAACCCGGCCGCCGCCGCGTTACTCGGAAGCCACCCTGCTCTCCGCCATGGAAGGCGCCGGCAAGATGATGGAGGACGAGGAACTGAAGGCCGCCATGGCCGGGCGCGGCCTCGGGACGCCCGCCACCCGCGCCCAGATCATCGAAAACCTGATTGCCGAGCAGTACATGCTGCGCGAAGGCCGGGAGCTGATCCCCACCGCCAAGGCCTTTTCCTTGCTCACCTTGCTCAACGGCCTGGGAATCCATGAACTGACCGCCCCGGAACTGACCGGCGAGTGGGAGTGGAAGCTGGGCCGCATCGAAAAGGGCGAGATGTCGCGCCAGGAATTCATGCAGGAAATCGCCGAGATGACCCGTCTCATCGTCGAGCGGGCCAAGACCTATGATTCCGACACCATTCCCGGCGACTTCGGCGTCCTGACCGCGCCCTGCCCTGTCTGTGGCGGGGTGGTGCGGGAGACCTACAAGAAATTCCAGTGTTCCAGCTGCGACTTCGGCCTGTGGAAGATCATCGCCAGCCGCCAGTTCGAGCCGGCGGAAATCGACACCCTGCTCACCGAGCGCAGCATCGGCCCCCTGACCGGTTTCCGCAACAAGATGGGCCGTCCCTTCGTGGCCACCATCAAGCTCAACGACAAGAACGAAACCGAGTTCGATTTCGGCCAGGGCAGCGCCTCCGACGAGGCTAACGCCGAACCGGTGGATTTCTCCGGCCAGGAAGCGCTGGGCAAATGTCCCAAGTGCGGCAGTGGCGTCTACGATCACGGCAATGCCTACGTCTGCGAAAAATCCGTGGGTCCGGCCAGGTCCTGTGATTTCCGCTCCGGCAAGGTGATCCTGCTGCAACCCATCGAACCGGCCCAGATGAAGAAACTGCTGCAGGACGGGCGTACCGATCTGCTCAAGGAATTCGTTTCCTCCCGTACCCGGCGCAAGTTCTCCGCCTTCCTGGTGATCGGCCCCGAGGGCAAGGTGGGCTTCGAGTTTGAAAAGCGGGTACCGAAGGCGCCCAAGGCAGCGGGGGCCAGGAAAACCACGGCCGTGAAGAAGGCGGACGAAGAGGCTTGAGTTAACTGAAGCTTGAGTTTACTGAATCAAGGCGGCTCGTTGTGAGCGTGACATGCAGAACGGCAGCCTGAGCTGCCGTTTTTACTCGAGGGGCAGAGTGCCGACCGGCGGGGACTGGCAGACGGCCTGATACAGCACGTCCATGGCCTGGGGCCGGGGGAAGGTGGCCCGCCAGGCCAGCACGACCTTGCGGCTCGGGGCCGGCGCCTTGAAGGGGCGGGTGACAAACAGGGCATCGTTGTCGGGCCAGGCGGCGCAGGCGGAGGCGGGCACCACGGCAATGCCGGCGCCGCTGGCCACCATGTGGCGCATGGTTTCCAGGGAGCTGCCTTCGATGGACTGGTCCAGCTTGCCCGGGCCGTTCAACTGCGGACAGGCGGAAACCACCTGGTCGCGGAAGCAGTTGCCCTGGCCAAGAATCAGCAACTGGCTCGGGTCCAGGGCTTCCTTGGCCACTTCTGCCCGCGCTGCCAGGGGATGCTGGACGGGCAGGGCGACCCGGAAGGGTTCGCTGTAGAGGGGGCGGGTGACGATGCCCGGCTCGGCAAAGGGAGCGGCGACAATGGCCGCATCGAGTTCGCCGCTTTTCAGGGATTCCGCCAGCCGGTGGGTGAAGTTTTCCTGCAGATACAGGGGCATCCGGGGCGCCAGACCGTGCAGGGCTGGAATCAGCCGGGGCAGCAGGTAGGGCGCAATGGTATAGATCACCCCCAGGCGCAGGGGGCCTATCAGCGGGTCCTTGCCGATCTGGGCCAGTTCCTCGACCCGGCCGGCTTCGGTCAGGACCTTTTCGGCCTGGCGACAGATTCTTTCGCCCACCGCAGTGATGCGGATATCTCCGGGCGTGCGTTCGAACAGCATCACTCCTAGCCGTTCCTCCAGTTTCTTTACCGCCACCGAGAGGGTGGGCTGGCTCACATGGCAGCGTTCGGCGGCCTTGCCGAAGTGCTTTTCCCGGGCCAGGGCGACGATGTAGCGGAGTTCGGTGAGGGTCACGGGCACTGGCTCCAGAGCCGTTCCAGATCGGCAGCCTCGAGCCAGCGCCACTGGCCTTCGGGCAGGTCGGCGGGCAGTTCCAGGCCGCCCACGGCAACGCGGGCCAGGGCTTCCACCCGGTTGCCGACCGCAGCCAGCATGCGCTTGACCTGGTGATAGCGGCCTTCGGTGATGGTCAGCAGCAGGGTGTGGCTGGCGATGATCCCGGCGGCCGTGGCGTGGGCCGGGTCCGGATCATCGTTGAGCAGGACGCCGTCGAGCAGGGCCTGGACCTGGGCCTCGTCAAGGGGATGGCGCAGCGTGACCCGGTACACCTTGGGCACCTTGCGCCTGGGGGAGGAGAGGGCGTGGATCAACTGGCCGTCATCGGTCAGGATCAACAGGCCCGTGGTGTCCTCGTCCAGGCGGCCGACGCTCTGGATGTCCCGTTCCACGAACTGGGGCGGCAGCAGGGTGTAGATGCCGGGATGGTGTTTGGGCTTCCTGGAACATTCATAGCCGGCGGGTTTGTTGAACAGGATCACGGCCTTTTCAAAGTAAGGCCATTCCTTGTCATCCACACAGAACTTGAGGCCGGTGGGGTCGATCTCGGCGAAGGGGTTGTCAATGACTTCCCCATCGATGGAGAAGCGCCCATTGCGTACCAGGTTGCGGCAACCCTTGCGGGTACCGAAGCCTTGCTGTTGTAAAAGGCGGTCGATTTGCATGGCGGGAATGCTAGCACGGGTGACAGGGAGCGGCCAGGGAGGCAAAATCCGCCCCATGAAATTCGAACATCTCGTACAAATCAATGACCCGGTCAATCCCCTCGGGGAAATCCTGAGCCGGGAACAGCTCTGGCAAGGCCTCTGGCACCGGGTGGAAAATCCCGTGGCGTTTCTGCCCGGCCTGGAGTCCTGCCAGATTCTCGAACGCCAGGAATCCAGCCTGCTGCGGGAACTGGATTTCGGTGTGGCGCAGATTCGCGACCGGGTCAGTTTTGCAGTGCGGCAGTGGCTGCGTTTCGATGTCGAGGCGGGAGCGACTCATGCCGGAGGAGCCCTCACCATCCGCCTGGAAGAACCTCAGCCTGATGCCCTGTTCCTGCGTTTTACCTACGAAACCACGCTGAGGGAGGATGGCGAGGATGGCGACCATGCCGAATACGTCAAATCCGCCTATCGGGAATCGGACCTGGAGACGGTACGACTCATTCGGCTCTTGCTTGCCAAGGGTTCCCTACAATAAATCCCTGATAAATCCTTTATAATCCCGCCACTTCCGAGGAGCGCTGCGAGGTCGCGATGATCCCAGGCTCGGAAACTGCCTTGCTGCTTCGAGGGCAGCCGTTTCAACTGCGCTCACCTTTCCAACCCTGCCGGGCGCAGGGGGCCAGGTGAGCCTTGCATAGCAACTCCCACCCCTCCCCGGTCACAGTTTCCGAGGAGTCTGCTGTGGCTGATGCTGTTACCAAAACTCAAGATCACGTAATCGCCGACCTGGGCCTGGCGGCCTGGGGCCGCAAGGAAATCCGCATCGCCGAGACCGAAATGCCGGGCCTGATGGCGATCCGCGAGGAATACGCCCGGACCCAGCCGCTCAAGGGCGCGCGCATCACCGGCTCGCTGCACATGACGATCCAGACCGCCGTGCTGATCGAGACCTTGACCGCCCTGGGCGCCGAAGTGCGCTGGGCCTCCTGCAACATCTTCTCGACCCAGGATCACGCCGCCGCCGCGATCGCCGCCGACGGCATCCCGGTGTTCGCCGTCAAGGGCGAGTCGCTCGCCGATTACTGGGACTACACCCATCGCATCTTCGAGTGGCCGGACGGCGGCCATTCCAACATGATCCTCGACGACGGCGGCGATGCCACCTTGCTGCTGCATCTGGGCGCCCGCGCCGAGCAGGATCCGTCCGTGATCGCCCAGCCGACCTCGGAAGAAGAGACCCTTCTCTTTGCCGCCATCCGCGCCAGGCTGGCCGCGGACCCGACCTGGTATTCCGTGCGCCTGGCGAAGATCAAGGGCGTCACCGAAGAAACCACTACCGGGGTGCATCGCCTCTACCAGATGCACCAGCGCGGCGAACTCAAGTTTCCCGCCATCAACGTCAATGACTCGGTCACCAAGTCCAAGTTTGACAACCTCTATGGCTGCCGCGAGTCGCTGGTGGATGGCATCAAGCGCGCCACCGACGTCATGATCGCCGGCAAGATCGCCGTGGTCGCCGGTTACGGTGACGTCGGCAAGGGCTCCGCCCAGGCCCTGCGCGCCCTCTCGGCCCAGGTCTGGGTCACCGAGATTGACCCGATCTGCGCCCTGCAGGCCGCCATGGAAGGCTACCGCGTCGTCACCATGGAATACGCCGCCGACAAGGCCGACATCTTTGTCACCTGCACCGGCAACTACCATGTCATCACCCATGACCACCTGGCCGCCATGAAGAACAACGCCATCGTCTGCAACATCGGCCACTTCGACAACGAGATCGACGTCGCCTCCCTCGAACAATATCAGTGGGAAGAGATCAAGCCCCAGGTGGATCACGTCATCTTTCCCTCCGGCCGCCGCATCATCCTGCTGGCCAAGGGGCGCCTGGTGAATCTGGGCTGCGGCACCGGCCATCCGTCCTACGTCATGTCGTCTTCGTTTGCCAACCAGACCATCGCCCAGATCGAGCTGTTTACCCGCGCCGCCGACTACCCGGTGGGCGTGTATACCCTGCCCAAGCATCTCGACGAAAAGGTGGCGCGACTGCAACTGAAGAAGCTCAACGCCCAACTGTCGGTGCTCACGGAGCAGCAGGCAGCCTACATCGGCGTCCCCGTGGCCGGCCCCTACAAGGCCGATCACTACCGTTACTGATTTTCACCGGGGGCCGGGTTTTCCGGCCTTGTTGCTCATGTCGATGAATTCCTTTCATAGCCGCAAGCCCCGGCCCGCACCGGCAGTTCAGGAAAAGGCGCGACCGGAACGCCATGGCCTGCGCCTCGACCAGCTCCTGGTCGAGCAGGGTCTGGCCGCCTCGCGCACCCTGGCGCAGCGGCTGATCGCGGCAGGGCAGGTGGCGTGCGAGGGCGAGGTGCTGCTGAAACCCTCGCAGCTCCTGCCTGCCGATGCCCGCCTGGAAGTGGCCGCCGCGGCGGACGACTCCTATGTCTCCCGCGGCGCCATCAAGCTAGCCGCGGCCCTGCGCCAGAGCGGCGTGAATCCCAAGGGCTGGGTCTGCCTCGATGTCGGCCAATCCACCGGCGGTTTCACCGACTGCCTGCTCCAGGCCGGGGCGGCGCGGGTGGTGGGCGTCGATGTGGGCCACGCTCAGCTCCATCCCCGGCTCGCGGCCGATCCCCGCGTCACCGCCTTCGAAGGCATCAACTGCCGCGCCCTCGAGGCAGCCGACCTGGGGGAGGCCATGCCCGCCCAGGGCTTTGACCTGATCGTGGCGGACGTAAGCTTCATTTCGCTCACCCTGATCCTGCCCCGGCTGCCGGCCCTCCTGGCGCCGACAGGGCAGATGCTGCTCTTGGTGAAGCCTCAGTTCGAGGTGGGGCCGGGGGGCGTCGGCAAGGGCGGCATCGTCCGCGACCCCGCCCTTTATGCCGCAGTGGAACGAAAGCTGCGCCAGTGTTGCGCCGGCAACGGTCTTACGGTGCAAGGCTGGTTCGAAAGCCCCATCACCGGCGCCGACGGCAACCGCGAATTTTTTATCTGGGCTCGACATGCACACTGAACTCTCCATCGAATTTTTCCCGCCCCAGACTCCCGAGGGGGCGGCCCGGCTCAAGGCCGAACGGGCCAAGCTGGCAGAGCTGAACCCGGTCTTTTTCTCCGTGACCTATGGCGCCGGCGGCTCCACCCAGGCGCGCACCTTCGCCACGGTCAAGGAAATTGCCGCAGAAGGGTATGAGGCGGCGCCGCATCTCTCTTGCATCGGTTCGAGCAAGGCGGGCATGCGCGACATCCTGGCCTATTTCAAGGCCGAAGGGATCCAGCGCATCGTCGCCCTGCGCGGCGACCTGCCTTCCGGCATGGCCGATCCGGGCGAATTGCGTTATGCCAATGAACTGGTGGAATTCATCCGCGCCGAAACCGGCGACTGGTTCCATCTGGAAGTGGCGGCCTACCCGGAATGGCATCCCCAGGCCAGGAGCCCCCGGGACGACCTGCAGAATTTCGCCCGCAAGGTGAAGGCCGGGGCCGACTCCGCCATCACCCAGTATTTCTACAACGCCGACGCCTATTTCAATTTCGTGGACGAGGCGACTGCCCTGGGGGTCGGGATTCCCATCGTCCCCGGCATCATGCCCATCCTCAGCTTCTCCAAGCTCGCCCGCTTCTCGGATGCCTGCGGCGCCGAGATCCCGCGTTGGATGCGCAAAAAGTTCGAAAGCTATGGCGACGATACCGATTCGATCCGCGCCTTCGGCCTCGATGTGGTGACGGAGCTCTGCCAAAAGCTGCTGGCCGGCGGCGCCCCGGGGCTGCACTTTTATTCCATGAACCAGGCGGCGCTGGTGTGCGAGATCTGGAAACGTCTCGAAGCTTGAAACCGCGTAGTTCGCAAGGTTTGCAACAAGGCGCCGCTCCCTGCCTGCCAGGACGGCTCCTCATACCCACGAGGCCAGCTTCGTAGCCGGCCGGGCGGCTTTTTTCTCGCCGTGCGTCCGTCCGGGCCGTTAGCGCCGGCGAGGAAGTTCAGGGCCTTTACCCAAAGAGGCCCTCAGCGCCGCCGCGAACTCCCGCCCAGGATGGAGCCCAGCACGCCCCGGATGATCTGCCGTCCCACCTGGGAGCCGATGGCCCGGGCGGCGGACTTGGCCATGGCTTCCACGACCCCTTCCCGGCTGCTGCCGCGCCGGGAACCGGAAGCGGGGCCGCCGCCAAACAGGTCGCCCAGGCCGTCGAGCATGCCGCCCGGACGGTCCGGGTCGATGGGGCGCCGGGAATCCGGCAGGGAATCCGGCAGGGAATTGGGCAGGGAATTGGGCAGGGAATTGGGCAGGGAATTGGGCAGGGAAGCGGGCAGGCGGGTCCGGACGGCGGCCTGGGTCTTGAGCCGTTCATAGGCGGATTCCCGGTCCATAGCCTGTTCGTAATGGCCGTAGAGCAGGGAGCCCTTGATGGCGGCGGCGCGCTCGGCGGCAGTCAGCGGGCCGATGCGCGAGGCGGGCGGCAGGATGAAGGCCCGTTCCACCATGCCGGGCCGGCCCTGCTCGTCGAGGAAAGACACCAGGGCCTCACCCACGCCCAGCTCGGTGATGGCGGTGGCGGCGTCGAAGGCCGGGTTGGCGCGCAGGGTTTCGGCGGCCACTTTCACCGCCTTCTGGTCTCGCGGCGTGAAAGCGCGCAGGGCGTGCTGGACCCGGTTGCCCAACTGGCCGAGCACCGTGTCGGGCAGATCCAGGGGGTTCTGGCTGACGAAAAAGATGCCCACCCCCTTCGAGCGAATAAGGCGCACCACCTGCTCGATCTTTTCGAGTAGCGCCGCCGGGGCCTCGTTGAAGAGTAGATGGGCCTCGTCGAAGAAGAACATGAGCTTCGGCTTCTCCAGGTCGCCGGCTTCCGGCAACTGCTCGAACAGTTCCGCGAGCAGCCAGAGCAAGAAGGTGGAGTAGAGCCGGGAGGACTGCATCAGCTTTTCCGCTGCCAGCACGTTGATCACGCCGCGGCCTTCCGCGTCAGTCTGTATGAGGTCGTTGATGTCGAGCATGGGCTCGCCGAAGAACACGTCGCCGCCCTGTTCCTCCAGGGTCAGCAGGTTGCGCTGGATGGCGCCGATGGAAGCCGCCGAGACATTGCCGTATTCAGTCGTGAAATCCTTGGCGTTCTCGCCCACATGCTGGACCATGGCGCGCAGGTCCTTCAGGTCGAGGAGCAAGAGGCCGTGGTCGTCGGCGATCCGGAACACGAGTTGCAGCACCCCGGCCTGAGTGTCGTTCAGGTTGAGCAGCCGGGACAGGAGGATCGGGCCCATGTCGGAAATGGTGGCCCGCACCGGGTGGCCGGCGGCGCCGAACACGTCCCAGAACACGGTGGTGCAGGCTTGGGGCTGCCAGTCCTCGACGCCCAGGGCTGCGAGCCGCTCTTTGAGCTTGGGGGAAAGCTTGCCCGGGGCGCCCAGGCCGGACAGGTCGCCCTTCACGTCGGCCATGAACACCGGCACGCCGATGCTGGCAAAGCGCTCCGCCAGCACCTGCAGGGTGATGGTCTTGCCGGTGCCGGTGGCGCCGGTGATCAGGCCGTGGCGGTTGGCCAGGGCGGGCAGCAGGGCGATATCAGTGCCCTGATGTTTGGCAATGACGAGGGGGGCAGTCATGAGATGACCGGGTCCGATATGTTAGAATTCCCGGATTCTATCAACGCTTTCAGGTATTTGAGGAACATCATGGCTGGTCATAGCAAATGGGCCAATATCCAGCACCGTAAAGGTCGCCAGGACGAGAAGCGCGGCGCCGCCTTCTCCAAAATCGCCAAGGAAATCACCGTGGCCGCCAAGATGGGCGGCGGTGATGTCAGCTTCAATCCGCGCTTGCGCGTCGCGGTGGACAAGGCCAAGGGCGTCAACATGCCCAAGGACAAGATCGACACCGCCATCAAGAAGGGCACCGGCGAACTGGAAGGCGTCGATTATGTGGAAATCCGCTACGAAGGCTACGGCATCGGCGGCGCCGCGATCATGGTGGACTGCCTCACCGACAACAAGACCCGCACCGTGGCCGAAGTGCGCCATGCCTTTAGCAAGCACGGCGGCAACATGGGCACCGATGGTTGCGTGGCCTTCCAGTTCAAGCATTGCGGCCAGCTGATCTTCGCCCCTGGGGCCGATGAAACGGCCCTGATGGAGGCCGCCATCGAAGCCGGTGCCGAGGACGTGAGCAGCAATGATGACGGTTCCATCGAAGTCATCACCGCTCCCAACGACTACATGACCGTCAAGGATGCCCTGGAGGCCGCCGGTTTCAAGCCCGAATTCGGCGAGGTGACCATGAAGCCGGATGTCGAAACCGAATTCACCGGCGAAGACGCCATCAAGATGCAAAAGCTCCTGGACGCCCTGGAAAACCTGGATGACGTGCAGGAAATCTACACCACTGCGGTGATGGACGAGTGAGCGCCATTGCCCAAATGAAACGCAGGGCGGCGCGTGGCGTCGCCTTTGTTTTTTGATGCAGCGCCTGCTTCCCTTCCTGTTCGTCTTGCTCTGGAGCACCGGCTTCATCGGGGCCAAGTTCGGCCTGCCCTATGCCGAGCCCCTGACCTTTTTGCTCAGCCGCTATGTGCTGGTGATCGGCCTGATGCTGCTGATCGTCTGCCTCAGCCGCGCCCCCTGGCCCCGGGACCCGCGCCAGTGGCTGCATATCGGCGTGAGCGGCATGCTGGTCCACGGCGTTTACCTGGGCGGCGTGTTCATGGCGATCCACCATGGCCTGCCGGCCGGACTGACGGCCCTGGTGGTGGGCATGCAACCCCTGCTGACGGCCCTGGCCGCGGGCGGGTGGCTGGGGGAAAAAGTGGCGCCGCGCCAGTGGCTGGGCCTGGCCCTGGGCTTTGCCGGGGTGGGGCTGGTGGTGTCCGGCAAGTCCGGCGCGGGCCTGGGCGCCTTCTCCAGCATGTTGCTGCCGGCCCTGGTGGCCTTGCTCGGCATTACCGCCGGCACCCTCTACCAGAAACGTTTTTGCACCCGCTTCGACCTGCGCACCGGCTCGGTGCTGCAGTTCGTGCCGGCGGCCCTGCTGACCCTGCCCGTGGCCCTGGCGACGGAAACCATGCAGATCCAGTGGAGCGGCGAATTCATCTTCGCCCTGCTGTGGCTGGTGCTGGTGCTCTCCATCGGCGCCATCAGCCTGCTCAATGTGCTGATCCGCCAGGGCAGCGCCGTCCATGTGGCGCGCCTGTTCTACCTGACCCCGCCCACCACGGCCCTGATTGCCTGGGGCGTGTTCGGCGAGAGCCTGGGGCCGACGGCGCTGGTCGGCATGGGCCTGGCGGTGGCCGGGGTGTATCTGGCGCGGGGCCCGGCATGAGCCGCATCCTCGGCATCGACCCGGGCCTGCGGGTGACCGGCTTTGGCGTGATCGAGCAGCAGGGCAGCCAGCTCAGTTATGTGGCCAGTGGCTGCATCAGGTCGAATGACAAGGAAACCTTGCCGCAACGCATCCACACCCTGTTTCGGGGCATCAGTGAAGTGGTGGCGACCTATCGGCCCGACGGGGCGGCGGTGGAAATCATTTTCGTGAATGTGAATCCGCAATCCACCCTGCTGCTGGGCCAGGCCCGGGGCGCGGCCCTGTCGGCCCTGGTGCATGGGGGGCTGCCGGTGTCGGAATATACGGCCTTGCAGATCAAGCAGGCGGTGGTGGGGCAGGGCAAGGCGGCCAAGGAACAGGTGCAGAACATGGTGGTGCGGCTCTTGAATCTGGCGGGCACCCCGGCGGCCGATGCGGCCGATGCCCTGGCCTGTGCCATCTGCCATGCCCACGGGGGGCAGGGCCTGGGCGGCCTGGCGACGGCCGGTTATCGCGTCCGTAACGGCCGCCTGATAGGATGATGCCATGCACCCCGCCGAACCCAGCCTGAGCGCCTTCCCGAATCCCCTGGTCAAATATCTGGCCGCGACCCGCCCTGCCTTTCTCAGCGTCACCCTGGTAGGCTGCCTGATCGGCCTGGCTTCGGCCCATTTCAGCGGCTTTCCCCTGGTCCTGGACAAGGCCCTGGTCACCCTTTTCTTCGCCCTGGTGGCCCACGCCGGGGTGAATGTGATCAATGATTACTACGACGCCCTGAACGGCAGCGATGCCGCCAATAGGGAGCGGGCCTATCCCTTCACCGGCGGCAGCCGCTTCATCCAGAACGGGGTGCTCAGCGCCCGGGCCATGGCCTGGTTCGGCTACGGCCTGCTGGCGGCGGTGATTCCGGCCGGCCTGTGGTTGATGAGTCGTTCCGGCTTCGAACTGTTCTGGGTCGGCCTGGGCGGGCTGCTGCTGGGCTGGGCCTATTCGGCGCCGCCGCTGCGGCTCATGTCCCGCGGCCTGGGGGAACTGGCGATCGTGGCCGGCTGGTTGCTGGTGGTGGTGGGCGCCGATCTGGTCCAGCGCGGCAGTGTCGCCCTGCAGCCCTGGCTGGCCGGGCTGCCCTATGCCCTGCTGGTGGCCAACATCCTGTTCATCAACCAGTTTCCCGATCGCAAGGCCGACGCCGTGGCCGGCAAGCGGACCCTGGTGGTGCGCCTGGGGCCGGAAGAGGCCAAGTGGGGCTACCTGGCCGTCACCGCCCTGGCCTATGGGCTGATCCTGTTCCTGGTGGCCAGGAGCATGTTGCCCATTCATGCGGCGGCGGGGGCGTTTGCCCTGCCGCTTTCCTTTCATGCCGCCCGCCAGTTGCTGGCCCATGCCAGCCACCCGGCGGGCCTGGTGCCGGCCATCAAACTGTCGATCCTGGCCGCCAACCTGGGCGGTCTACTGCTGGCGGCAGGTCTTTATTGCTCGGCGAAACCCTTATGATCGGACGTCTCTGCGGCCGCCTGGCCGAAAAAAATCCCCCCCAGATCATGATCGACGTGGGCGGTGTCGGCTACGAGGTGGATGTGCCCATGAGCACCTTCTACAATCTGCCGGCCCTGGGGGAAGCCGTGAGCCTGCTGATCCACCATGTGGTGCGGGAAGATGGACATTTCCTCTATGGCTTCGCCTCAGCCGACGAGCGGGCCGCGTTTCGCCAGTTGCTGAAAATTTCCGGGGTCGGGGCCCGCATCGCCCTGGCGGTGCTGTCCGGCCTTTCCGTGGACGACTTGGCCAGCGCCGTGGCGCGTCAGGAAGCGGGGCGGCTGATCAAGGTGCCGGGCATCGGCAAGAAGACCGCCGAGCGCCTGCTGCTGGAACTGAAGGACAAGCTGCCAAGCGCAGCCGGGGTCGGGGGTCTTGCGCCCGCCTTGGCGGCCAATGCCAGCGACGATGTGCTAAATGCCCTGCTGGCGCTAGGTTACAGCGACAAGGAAGCGAGCGGCGCCCTGAAAACCCTGAGCCCTGGCCTGTCCACTTCCGAGGGCATCCGCCAGGCCCTGAAAATCCTGGCCAGATTCTGAGGTGTCCATGACCTACGATCCCAAACAACTTGCCCAGATCAGCCTGGTGACCCTGCTCATCCTCGGCTGCCTGTTCGTGCTCTATCCCTTTCTGGCGGCGGTGCTGTTTGCGGCGGTGATCTGCATCACCACCTGGCCGGTCTATGGCTGGCTGCATGGCAAACTGGGGCGTCGCGATACCCTGGCGGCTGCCGTCATGACCCTGATCCTGCTGTTGGGAATGGTGGTCCCCACCATTTTCCTGGCCGCCAGCCTGGGGGATGCCTTGCACATGATGATCGGGAAAATCCGGCCCTGGCTGGATGAGGGGATTGGAGAGCCCCCCGTATGGGTGGCAAATCTCCCCGTGATCGGCGAACAGATCGTGGATTACTGGCATCGCCTGCAGGACAACCGCGAAGAAATGCTGAATCTGCTGCGCCGCAGCTACGAGCCGGTGCGCAACATGGCCATGGCCAGCATCAGCCTGGTGGGTAACGGCATCCTGCAACTGGTGCTGGTGGTGTTCATCGGCTTCTTCTTTTACCGGGATGGCCTGTCGCTCGCCAATCGGGTCAGTGGCGCGGCCCGCCGGCTGGCCGGGGATCTGGGGACCGAGTTGCTGAACCTGACCCGCGCCACCGTGACCGGTGTCATGGTGGGCATCGTCGGTACGGCCGTGGCTCAGGCTGTGGTGGCGCTGCTCGGCTTCCTGATTGCCGGGGTGCCCGGGGCCATGCTGCTGGCCATGGCCACCTTCTTCCTCTCCATGGTCCCCATCGGGCCACCCCTGCTATGGGGGGGCGCCGCCTTCTGGCTCTACGATCAGGGCGAGATAGCCTGGGCTGTTTTCATGGTGGCGTATGGGGCGATGGTCATCAGCAGCGTCGATAATTTCGTCAAACCCATCCTGATTTCGCGCACGGCCAGCCTGCCCATCCTGCTGATTGCCCTGGGCGTTTTCGGCGGCATCCTGGCTTTCGGCTTCATCGGCATCTTCCTCGGCCCCGCCCTGCTGGCCCTGGGACATGTGCTGTTCATGCGCTGGATGCATCAGCCTGATCTGGAAGGCAACTGAAGTTCCCATGATCGAAACCGATAAGCTCGCCCCCGCCGGCCCCGAGCGCATCCTCACGCCCCAGTCCCGCTCGGCCCAGGAAGAGGCCCTGGAACGGGCCCTGCGTCCCAGGCGCCTGGCCGACTACACCGGCCAGGCCAAGATCCGCGAACAGCTGGAAATCTTCATCCAGGCCGCCAGGAACCGTTCCGAATCCCTGGACCATGTGCTGCTGTTTGGCCCCCCCGGCCTGGGCAAGACCACCCTGGCCCACATCCTGGCTCAGGAAATGGGGGTCAATCTGCGCCAGACTTCCGGCCCGGTGCTGGAGCGGGCCGGCGACCTGGCCGCCATGCTCACGAATCTGGAACC
>JANLJE010000015.1 GCA_029255645.1 Comamonadaceae bacterium
CGCGAGCCCCGGCTGTCACGCCCGCAAAAGGCCTCGTTTGCCGTGCTGGGCTTCCTGGGGGAACGCTACCTGTGCCTGATGGAAGTGCACGGGCACGGTCCCCGGTCCGGCCAGCGCTCGGTGTACGTGGCGCGCATTCCCACCCGCATGGGGGCGGAAATGAGCCTGTATTACAAGCTGGCGGCTTCGCCTGCCTTGCCGCAACTGCCGGCTGCTTCCTCCAGTGCTTCCCCCTCATCCTCCTCACCGCTCCAGCCCGCCTTGCCCCGCTGAAGTTGCCGCCAGCCCGGCACAAGCTGACAATGCCGGTTGCCCAAGCCCGCCCCCGCCTTTATACTTCGCCACTTAGCATTGCTTCTGGTATTCCTGTGCGCAGCCGCGCCCGGAATTGAAACGGGAAGCCGGTGCGGCCGGTGCCACAGCATCGGGCCAAAGCCGGCGCTGCCCCCGCAACGGTAAGCGAGGAAGGACACGCACTACGCCACTGTGCCCCGCGCATGGGAAGGCGCCTGTCCCGAAGCCCAGGCTTCCCCTCGCCAGCCCGGAGACCGGCCCGAGGCAAGTTCTTGAATGCATCGCGGAGGGCGATCATGCGGAAAGCTTCCATCATTTCCCGCTGGTGTGAACCGGTGCCGTCAGCCGACGGCGGGATTGTGCTTGGGCGCTCGCCGTGTGGCTTCCTTCGTTTCATCCACCTGCCAAGGAAAGCGCATGTCCACTCCCTCCGGTCTCAACACCCGTCACGCTGCTGATTCTTCCTCTTCCAGCCATACCGGCAGCCAGGTCTGGCGCGACCGCATCGCGCCCTCGCTGCTGGCCTTCGCGCTGGGTGTGGCGCTGATCTACGGCGCCGGCTTCGCCTCCAAGGTCGAGCTGCACAATGCCGCCCACGATGGCCGCCACTCGGCCGGTTTCCCCTGCCACTGAGGAGCGGACGATGAACTGGACCGTGTTCCGGCGCATGGCGTCGGCTGTGGTGGTGGCAGGCGCTTTATCGGGCGTGCTGCTGTCGGGCGTGCAGCAATTCCAGGTCGAAAAGATCATCCTCAAGGCAGAGGAATATGAAAAGGCCGGTGAATCGGCGGC
>JANLJE010000016.1 GCA_029255645.1 Comamonadaceae bacterium
CAGTTCGGCGGTCAGCGCTTCGGGGAAATGGAAGTCTGGGCGCTGGAGGCCTACGGCGCCGCTTACGTATTGCAGGAAATGCTGACCGTGAAGTCCGATGACGTGAACGGCCGTACCAAGGTGTACGAAAATATCGTCAAGGGCGAGCACAGGATCGATGCCGGCATGCCGGAATCCTTCAACGTGCTGGTCAAGGAAATCCGGTCGCTGGCAATTGACATCGATCTGGAACGTTACTGATTCAGGGCCAAGGAGTGAAACGATGAAAGCATTGCTCGATCTGTTCAAGCAGGTTACGCAGGAAGAGGAATTCGACGCGATTACCATCGGGCTCGCCTCGCCCGAGAAGATCCGTTCCTGGTCCTTTGGTGAAGTCAAGAAGCCGGAAACCATCAACTACCGGACTTTCAAGCCCGAGCGCGATGGCTTGTTCTGTTCCAAGATCTTCGGGCCCATCAAGGACTACGAGTGCCTGTGCGGCAAGTACAAGCGCTTGAAGCACCGCGGGGTGATCTGCGAGAAGTGCGGCGTGGAAGTGACCCTGGCCAAGGTGCGCCGCGAGCGCATGGGCCACATCGAACTGGCTTCGCCCGTCGCCCACATCTGGTTCCTGAAGTCCCTGCCGAGCCGCCTCGGCATGGTGCTCGACATGACCCTGCGCGATATCGAGCGGGTCCTGTATTTCGAAGCCTTCGTGGTGGTGGAGCCCGGCATGGTCTCCAACCTGCAACGCGGCCAGCTGCTCACCGAAGAGCAGTACATCGAGATGATGGAAGAGCACGGCGACGAATTCGTGGCCTTGATGGGGGCGGAAGGCATCCGTGATCTGCTGCGCAATCTGGATCTGGATGGCGAAGCCGAGCGGTTGCATGCGGAACTGGAGGTCACCACTTCCGAGACCAAGAACAAGAAGATGGCCAAGCGCCTGAAGGTGCTGGAAGCCTTCCAGAAGTCCGGCATCAAGCCCGACTGGATGGTGCTGGAAGTGCTGCCCGTGCTGCCGCCGGACCTGCGCCCCCTGGTGCCCCTGGACGGCGGCCGTTTTGCCACCTCCGACTTGAATGACCTGTACCGCCGCGTCATCAACCGCAACAACCGGCTGAAGCGTCTGCTGGAATTGAAGGCGCCCGACATCATCGTGCGCAACGAAAAGCGCATGCTGCAAGAAGCGGTGGACTCCCTGCTCGACAACGGCCGGCGCGGCAAGGCCATGACCGGCGCCAACAAGCGTCCGCTCAAATCCCTGGCCGACATGATCAAGGGCAAGGGCGGCCGTTTCCGCCAGAACCTGCTCGGCAAGCGCGTCGACTATTCCGGCCGTTCCGTGATCGTCGTGGGCCCCCAGTTGAAGCTGCACCAGTGCGGTCTGCCCAAGCTCATGGCCCTGGAACTATTCAAACCCTTCATCTTTCACAAGCTGGAAGTCCTGGGCCTGGCCACCACCATCAAGCAAGCCAAAAAGATGGTGGAAATCCAGGAGCCCGTGGTGTGGGACATCCTCGAGGACGTGATCCGCGAACATCCGGTCATGCTCAACCGCGCGCCGACCCTGCACCGTCTGGGCATCCAGGCCTTCGAGCCGACCCTGATCGAAGGCAAGGCCATCCAGCTCCACCCCCTCGTCTGTTCCGCCTTCAACGCCGACTTCGACGGCGACCAGATGGCCGTGCACGTGCCCTTGTCCCTGGAAGCCCAGATGGAAGCCCGCACCTTGATGCTGGCCTCCAACAACGTGCTCTCCCCCGCCAACGGCCAGCCCATCATCGTGCCGTCGCAAGACATCGTGCTGGGTTTGTACTACGCCACCCGTGAGCGCATCAACGCCAAGGGAGAAGGCATGATGTTTGCCGATGTGGCCGAAATGGAGCGGGCCCTGGCGGCCAGGGAAGTGGAACTCCACACCCGCGTTTCTGTGCGTCTGAAGCAGTACGAAGCCGGCGCCGTGGAAGGCGAATGGACCGAGAAGCTGGTGCGTACCGACACCACGGTGGGCCGTGCCTTCCTGTCGAAGATCCTGCCCAAGGGCCTGCCCTTCAAGAACATCGACAAGGCCCTGAAGAAGAAGGAAATCTCGAAGCTGATCGACGAGTCCTTCCGGCGCTGCGGCTTGCGTGAAACCGTCATCTTCGCCGACAAGCTGATGCAGAACGGGTATGCCCTGGCGACCCGCGCCGGCATCTCCTTCTGCGCCGATGACATGAAGGTGCCGCCCCAGAAGCACGAGATCATCGCCGCCGCCGAAGCCGAAGTGAAGGAAATCGAACGCCAGTACACCAACGGCCTCGTGACCCAGGGTGAGCGCTACAACAAGGTGGTGGACATCTGGGGGCGTACCGGCGACCAGGTGGCCAAGGTGATGATGGAGCAGCTCGGCCACGAAGAAGTGGTGGATCGGCACGGCAAGACCGTGAAGCAGGATTCCTTCAACTCCATCTTCATGATGGCCGACTCCGGTGCCCGCGGTTCTGCCGCCCAGATCCGTCAGCTCGCCGGCATGCGCGGCCTGATGGCCAAGCCAGACGGCTCCATCATCGAAACGCCGATCACGACCAACTTCCGCGAAGGTCTGAACGTGCTGCAGTACTTCATCTCCACTCACGGCGCCCGCAAGGGTCTGGCCGACACGGCGCTGAAGACCGCCAACTCCGGCTACCTGACCCGCCGTCTGGTGGACGTGACCCAGGATCTGGTGATCACCGAGGATGATTGTGGCACCAGCAACGGTTACACCGTGCGCGCCCTGGTGGAAGGCGGCGAGGTGATCGAGCCCTTGCGCGAGCGCGTCCTGGGCCGCGTCACCGTGGATGACCTGGTGGACCCGGAAACTCAGGAAACCGTGATCTTCGCCGGCACCATGCTGGACGAAGACCTGGTCGAACTGGTGGACAAGCTCGGCATCGACGAAGTCAAGGTGCGCACGCCGCTCACCTGTGACACCCGTTATGGTCTGTGCGCCAAGTGCTATGGCCGCGACCTGGGGCGCGGCTATCTGGTGAATGTGGGCGAAGCCGTGGGTGTGATTGCCGCCCAGTCCATCGGCGAACCCGGTACTCAGCTGACCATGCGGACCTTCCACGTCGGTGGCGCGGCTTCCCGGGCGGCCGCCATTTCCGAGATCGAATCCAAGTCTGCCGGTGTGGTGCGCTTTACCGCCAGCGTGCGCTACGTCACCAACGCCAAGGGCGAGAAGATCGTCATCTCCCGCTCTGGCGAACTGCTGATCACCGATGATGCCGGCCGTGAGCGGGAACGTCACAAGGTGCCTTATGGTGCCACCTTGCTGCCCGAGGATGGTGATGTGCTCAAGGCCGGTTCCAAGCTGGCGACCTGGGATCCCCACGCCCGCCCGATCGTGACCGAATACGCCGGTACGGTGAGGTTCGAGAACGTGGAAGAAGGCGTCACCGTCGCCAAGCAGATTGACGATGTGACCGGCCTCTCCACCCTGGTGGTGATCGATTCCAAGCAGCGCGGCGGCAAGACCCCGGCCAAGGGGGTGGTCCGTCCCGTGGTGAAGCTGCTCGATGCCAACGGTGATGAAGTGCGTGTCGCCGGTTCCGACCATCCGGTCTCCATCGCCTTTTTGACCGGCTCGATCATCGCCGTGGCAGATGGCCAGCAGGTGCATGAAGGGGACATCCTCGCCAAGATTCCCCAGGAATCCGCCAAGACCCGCGATATCACCGGCGGCCTGCCGCGCGTGGCCGAACTGTTTGAAGCCCGCACGCCCAAGGATGCTTCCTTCCTGGCGGAATGCACCGGCACCGTTTCCTTTGGCAAGGACACCAAGGGCAAGCAGCGCCTGATCATCACGGATATGGATGGCGTGCCGCATGAATACCTGATCTCCAAGGACAAGCATGTGCTGGTCCATGACGGCCAGGTGGTGAACAAGGGTGAAACCATCGTCGAAGGCGAGCAGGATCCGCACGACATCCTGCGTCTGAAGGGGGTCGAGGAACTGGCCCGCTACATCACCGACGAAGTCCAGGATGTGTATCGCCTGCAAGGCGTGAAGATCAACGACAAGCATATCGAGGTGATCGTGCGGCAGATGCTGCGCCGGGTGGCCATTACCGAACCGGGCGATACCAGGTTCATCAAGAGCGAGCAGGTCGAGCGCGCCGAACTGTTTGCCGAGAATGACCGGATGGTGGCCCAAGGCAAGATTCCTGCCAGTTTCGAACACATGCTGCTGGGGATCACCAAGGCCTCCTTGTCCACCGACTCCTTCATCTCGGCCGCTTCCTTCCAGGAAACCACCCGGGTGCTGACCGAAGCCGCCATCATGGGCAAGCGGGACGAGTTGCGCGGTCTCAAGGAAAACGTCATCGTCGGCCGCCTCATTCCGGCAGGTACCGGTCTGGCTTACCACCGCACCCGCAAGGCCCAGGCCAGCGGTCAGGATCTGGCCGAAGACCGCCCCATCATCGACGCGGCGCCTGCCGTAGTGGAATCCCCGGAAGAGGCTTCCTGATCCCGACCTCCGGCCCTGTTGCAAGACAGGGCCGGTCCGGCTCGTTGACATGGGTCTTGTCAAGCCTTAGAATCCATGTCCTTTGTCGGCAGAGGCTAATCAGAGCCTTTGTTTTGTATAACAAAATGGCTGAAGCAAATCGCTTCGGCGGTGTTTGGCGGTCTGACCGCCAGAGGATTTATATGCCTACCATCAACCAGCTCGTGCGCAAGCCGCGCGAGGCAGAAGTTACCAAGAGCAAGGTTCCCGCTCTGGAAAAGTGCCCCCAGAAGCGTGGCGTCTGCACCCGTGTTTATACCACCACCCCCAAGAAGCCCAACTCCGCGCTGCGGAAGGTTTGCAAGGTGCGTCTGACCAATGGTTTCGAGGTCATTTCGTACATTGGCGGTGAAGGCCACAACCTGCAGGAGCACTCCGTGGTTCTGATCCGCGGCGGCCGGGTAAAGGACTTGCCCGGTGTGCGCTACCACACCGTGCGTGGCTCCCTGGATACCCAGGGGGTGAAAGATCGCAAGCAGTCCCGTTCCAAGTACGGGGCCAAGCGTCCGAAGGCAGCCTGATCCAGGTTGCTTGAGTAAGTGGCCGCCTGATGGGCGGCCGCGAGGCTTTGTGCAGGCCTTTTGCACAGTCTCAACTGAATCGTGTAAAGAGAGGAAGTCATGCCACGTCGTCGTGAAGTACCCAAGCGCGAGATCCTGCCCGATCCCAAATTCGGCAGCCAGGATGTCTCCAAGTTCATCAATGCCATCATGCAAAGCGGCAAGAAGTCTGTGGCCGAGCGCATCGTCTATGGTGCCTTTGCCCAGATCACAACCAAGGCGGGCAAAGATCCCCTCGAAGTTTTCACGGCTGCCATCGGCAATGTCAAGCCTCTGGTGGAAGTGAAGTCCCGCCGCGTCGGCGGTGCCAACTATCAGGTGCCCGTGGAAGTGCGTCCCGCCCGCCGCATGGCGCTGGCCATGCGCTGGTTGCGTGAAGCTGCCCGCAAGCGCTCCGAAAAGACCATGGGTCTGCGTCTGGCGGCTGAAATGCTGGAAGCCTCCGAGAACCGCGGCGGTGCCGTCAAGAAGCGTGATGAAGTGCATCGTATGGCAGAAGCCAACAAGGCCTTCTCTCACTTCCGCTTCTAACCCTTCGACTGAGGTTACATCGTGGCACGTAAGACACCTATCGAGCGCTACCGCAATATCGGTATCTCCGCTCACATCGACGCCGGCAAGACCACCACGACCGAGCGCATCCTTTTTTACACCGGCGTCAATCACAAGATTGGCGAAGTGCATGACGGTGCCGCCACCATGGACTGGATGGAGCAGGAGCAGGAGCGGGGCATCACCATCACTTCCGCCGCCACCACCTGTTTCTGGAAGGGCATGGACAACAGCTTTCCCGAGCATCGCTTCAACATCATCGACACCCCGGGACACGTGGACTTCACCATCGAGGTGGAGCGCTCCATGCGGGTGCTCGACGGCGCCTGCATGGTTTACTGTGCGGTGGGTGGCGTCCAGCCCCAGTCCGAAACCGTGTGGCGCCAGGCGACCAAGTACAAGGTGCCCCGTCTGGCGTTCGTCAACAAGATGGACCGTTCCGGCGCCAATTTCTTCAAGGTCGTAGACCAGATGAAGACCCGCCTGAAGGCCAGTCCTGTGCCCATCGTGATCCCCATTGGCGCCGAAGATGGCTTCACGGGCGTGGTGGATCTGTGCAAGATGAAGGCCATCATCTGGGACGAAGCCTCACAGGGCATGAAGTTCAACTACGAAGAGATTCCCGCCGATCTGCTGGAAACGGCGCAATCCTGGCGCGAGCAGATGGTCGAAGCGGCGGCCGAGGCTTCAGAAGAGCTGATGAACGAGTACCTCGAAAACGGCGACTTGTCCGAGGACAAGATCAAGCTGGGCTTGCGTACGCGGACCCTGGCCTGTGAAATCCAGCCGATGCTGTGCGGCAGCGCCTTCAAGAACAAGGGTGTGCAGCGCATGCTGGATGCCGTGATCGAGTTCCTGCCCTCGCCCGTGGATATTCCGCCCGTCACCGGCATTGACGATCGTGATCAGCCCACCTCCCGCCGGGCCGACGACAACGAGAAGTTCTCCGCCCTGGCTTTCAAGCTGATGACCGACCCCTTCGTCGGCCAGCTGACCTTCATTCGCGTCTATTCCGGCGTGCTCAATTCCGGCTCCACCGTGCTCAACTCCGTCAAGGGCAAGAAGGAACGGATTGGCCGCATCCTGCAGATGCACGCCAACAACCGCGAAGAAATCAAGGAAGTGCTGGCGGGCGACATCGCCGCCTGCGTCGGTCTGAAGGAAGTCACGACCGGTGAAACCCTGTGTGATCCCGATGCGCCGATCATCCTCGAACGCATGGTCTTCCCCGAGCCCGTGATTCACGTGGCCGTGGAGCCCAAGACCAAGGCCGACCAGGAAAAGATGGGTATCGCGCTGGGCC
>JANLJE010000017.1 GCA_029255645.1 Comamonadaceae bacterium
CCACTTGGTCGAAAGACACCTTCCGCACCAAGGTCAGCGAACTCCTCGATGGCTTTGGGACTAAATTTCAAATCGGTTTCGCATGAATACTTAGTAGGAGGTTCGGGTGGTTCGGGATGGCGGTTCTGATCTTGATGTCGGCCTGGGAGGGCATCAAGGACTGGGTTCTGGCTGGGTGACGAAGCCGATGCGAGTCAAATTCGCCCTCTGGGCGGCGGCCATGACCCGGGCCAGGTGCCGGTAGGGGGTTTCGGCATCGGCGCGCAAGCGGATTTCCGGCTGGGGCTGGCGCCGGGCGGCTTCCTCCAGGTGGGCCTGCAGGGCGGTGGCGGCTAGGGGCTGGCCGTTCCAGAACAGGCTGCCGTCGGCTTGGATGCCTAGCTGCACCGGGTCGGGCTGGGCCTCCAGGGGCGCGGCCTGGGCCTGGGGCAGGTTCACCTGGATGCCCTGGGCCAGGAGCGGCGCGGTAAGGATGAACACCACCAGCAGCACCAGCATCACGTCCACCAGGGGAGTCGTGTTGATCTCGGCGTTGAGTTTGGGGACGCCTTCCCCTCCGAAGCTGCCGAAACTCATTTCAGGCTCCCACCACCCGGGGCCGCCGGGGTTCCAGGGGGCGCCAGGCTTCCCCCGCCGTGGCCTGGGCGTACAGGTCGTGGGCGAAGCCGTCGGCGGCGGCCATGAGGATGCGGTTGGCGCGATTGAGGAAGTTGTAGGCGAGCACGGCGGGAATGGCGACGAACAGGCCGGCGGCGGTCATGATCAGGGCTTCGCCCACGGGGCCGGCCACCACGTCGAGCTGCACCGAGCTGGCCTGGGAGATGCCGAGCAGGGCGTGGTAGATGCCCCAGACCGTACCGAACAGGCCGACGAAGGGGGCCACGGCGGCGGTGGAGGCAAGCAGGGTGAGGCCGCTTTCCAGGGTCATGGTGATTTCCGCCAGGGCTCGGCGCAGGCTGCGGGTGAGCTGGCCGGGATAGTCGAAGCCGGGATGGCGGGCGGCCGGGCCCAGTTCCAGGGCGGCGGCGGAAAGAGGCGCAAGGAGGCGGCTGCAGGGGGTTTCCAGCAGCAGTTGATGCCCACCCTCCAGGCTGGGGGCGCTCCAGAAGCGGGACAACGCCGTGGGCAGGCAGCGGCGCAGGCGCCAGACATCCCAGCCCCGGCCAAGGATGACGCTCCAGCTGGTGATGGACATGAGGATGAGCACCAGGGCCACGGCCCGGCCGATATTGTCGGTATGGTTCCAGAGCTGGGCGAATTCGAGGGTTTGCATGATCAGTTTTCCAGTTTGAAGAGGATGGGAACGAGAACGCTGGCGGCGACCGGGGTGCCGCCTTGCTGGGCCGGCACGAAGCGCCAGTTCCGGACGGTATTCAGGGCGGCCTCATCCAGGCTGGCGTGGCCGCTGCTCTGGGCGATCCGGACCTGTTCGGGCAGGCCGGCGGCGCTGACCTCGACCTTGAGCAGCACCCTGCCCTCCTCCCCCCGGCGCCGGGCCAGCAGCGGATAGGCGGGCTTGGGATTGTGCAGGTAGGCGGCATCGAAGCGGGGGGCGCCAAGAGATGCCCCCTGGCCGCTGCCGGCGGTTTCGGCAGAGCCGGCGGCGCTCGAAGCGGAAGGCACGCCGCCAGAAACACCGCCAGAAACACCGTCGGTAGCGCCGCGCTCCGCTGCCGTCATGGCCGGGGCCGGGATCGTTGCCGCGGGAGCCGGGGCTGCCGGGGTGGGCATCTGGCGAGGGGCCTTTTTTTGTGACACTGCCGCCGGGCTGGCCGAGGACGCCGGAGCCGGCCGGGGCGGTGCCGGCAGTCGGGCTGGAGGGGCCCGGGTGCCTGCCTGGGCGGCCTGGGTGCCTGCCTCTGCCTGGGCGGCCTGGGCGGCCGGGTGCTCGGGGATGAGGGACACCATGACCGGCAGGGGCGCCGGGCGAGGCGCGGCCTCACCCCTGCCTTGCTTGAGCAGCCAGCCGGCGAGGCCAAGGTGCAGGGCCAGGGCCAGCAGCAGGGAACGGGTCGAAAACCCGGATAGGGTCGAAAATCCTGAAGGCACCGAAAGCCCGGAAGGCGCCGGCAGTTGCCTCACTGCCAACCTCCGGCCATCAGTCCCTGCAGCAGTTGGCGTAGCCCCAGGGCGGCCAAAATGGCGGCGCCGAGACAGCGCAGGCGGTGGGCGGCGGGGCCGGAGTGCCTGAGCCGGTACATGCTCAGCGGAACCGGCCGTGGTCGACCTGTTCTACCACGGCCGGGGTGACTGCATCGAAGCGCAGGGTGCACACGCCTTTGTGCTCGTGCTCGAAAGCGGCTGCGTCCTCGCGGCTTGCCAGGGGAATGAACTCGTGGCCCATGGGGCCGAGCACGTCCGAGCCGATCACGAACCAGGCGCTCTGCGCTTCGATCTTCCCCAAGTCATAGAAGTCGGTGACGACGATGCGGGCGATGTCTTCGGGCCGGTGGCCGGGGGCGTAGCGGGGCAGGTCGTGCAGGTACTTGAACATGTCCTTGGGGCCGTCGAAATGATGGGCGTGGCCGTCCTTGTAGAGCACGGTGGCGACCCAGTTCGGGTACTTGGAGACGATCATGCCGCACACGGGGCAAAGGTCCCGGGGGCCGGGCTTGGGCACGATGACCGCCTGGGCCAGCGCCGCGCTGGCGGCGACGGCGGTCCAGGCGGCAAGCAGCAACCCCCTCAGGAAGCGGGGCGGAGCGCTCATCCGTGCTGCTTCTCCATGGCGTGCCGATGCCGTTCGGCCCGGTTCTTGCGGATCTGGGCCACATCTTTCGCCATGTCCTGATAGGTGGCTTCCAGCGCCTCGTCGAACTTCGCCAGGGTGCCGCCGTACTGGGTCTGGAATTCCCGGGCGCTGGCGAGGGCGGCGAAGGAATGCTTGCTGCGCCGCGTCATGGCGTGCTTCAAGTCGGCGCCGATCAGGTAGGTGAGTTGCTCGACTTCCAGCAGGGGCCGGGGTTCGGCGCTGGCGGCATAGTCGGGGCCCCAGATGTGCTTCGGTTCCCGGTCGATGTTGAGGGAGAGGCTCAAGGCCAGGCAGTGGATGGAACAGACCCCGTCTACGAGGTCGTCGGAATACTGGACCAGCATCCGGGTCTTGTGGTGTTCCTTGCGGTCCATGCCGCAATAGGGGCACTTGCCGTATTTTTCCAGCTCGTTTTCCAGGGGCTTGGCATCGGCCGGCTTTTTCGGGATGAACTGGTTCGGGGTGCCGTCGGTGCTGCAGGTTTCGGAGGCGTGGGCGGCGCCGGCGACGAGGGCGGCGGCACCGCCGAGGAGGGAGGTTTTGAGCATGTTGCGACGATCCATTTTTGACTCCTTTTACGAGGGTTGACAACAAAACCGGGAAAGCCCGGGAACTACGAAATCAGCCGGTACATGACCAGGAAATAGCGGCTGCCCTGCCACAGGGTGGCGAGCCCCAGGGCGATCACGGTGAAGGCGGCGGCCTGCAGCAGCCGCTTGCGGGCCCGCACCCCGAGCCGGCCGAACAGCCAGGAGGCAAAGCTCATGGCAGGCAGGGTGCCAAGGCCGAACGCCAACAACAGCAGGGCGCCGGCGCCGGGCGTCGGCGCGGTGGTGGCCTGCACCGCCATGGCCAGGGTCATGGAACAGGGCATCAGGCCGTTTATGGCACCGCCGATCGCAGCGCCCAGCAGGGGGCCGCGCCGGCTGGCCTGGCCGAACTGGCGGCGCAGCCAGGCCAAGGGGGCAAAGCCCAGGGTGTTGCGCCAGGGGGAGAGACCGAGCAGGTCGAGGCCGAGGAGGATCACCACGAGGCCGGCGAGGATCTGCAGCACGCCCTGCGCCAGGCCGATGCCGCCGGTGCCGACCAGCACGGCGCCGAACAGGGCGGCAGCCAGGCCGATCAGGGTGTAGCTGCCGAGCCGGGCCCCGTGGTAGGCGAGGTGGGGCGCGAGGCCGCGCGCCTGGGTACGCAGGAAGAAGGCCGAGACCAGGCCGCCGCACATGCCCAGGCAGTGGCCGCTACCCAAGAGGCCGGTGAGAAAGGCGGCCCCATAAGTGAGGCCGGCGGCGGGGTCGAGGCCGTTCATCGTTTCAGGCGCAAAGAGTTGCCGAGTACCGAAACCGAGGACAGGGCCATGGCGGCCGAGGCGATCATCGGGGTCAGGCGGCCGGCGGCGGCGATGGGGATGGCCACGGTGTTGTAGCCCAGGGCCCAGAACAGGTTCTGGCGGATGATGCGCAGGGTGCGCCGGGAAAGTTCGATGCCGGCCGCCACCCGGGCGATGTCGCCACCCACGAGGACGATGTCGGCCGCTTCCTGGGCAATGTCGGTAGCGCCGCCCACGGCAAAGCCGACGTCGGCGGCGGCCAGGGCCGGCGCGTCGTTGATGCCGTCGCCGATCATGCCCACCCGCCGCCCCCCGGCCTGGAGGCGGCGCACCAGGGCGAGCTTTTCTGCCGGGCTGGCGCGGGCCAGCACCGGCCCGATGCCGACCTGCCCGGCCACATGCCGGGCCACGGCTTCGAGGTCGCCGGTCGCCATCACCGTCTCGAGGCCGAGCCGGTGCAGCCGGGCCAGGGCTTCCCGGGCCTGGGGCCGGGGCCGGTCGGCGATGGCGAACAGGGCCAGGCAGCGGCCCTCCAGGGCCACGAGCACCGGGGTCTTGCCCTGGCGGGCGAAGGCGGCGGCCGGTTCGGCGAGGGGGCTGACCTCCACCCCGGCGCCCGCCATCAGGGCGGCGTTGCCAAGCCGCAGGATTTGGCCCTGGTGGCGGCAAGTGAGCCCGGCGCCGGGCAGGGCGGTGAAATCCTGCACCGGGGCCGGGGCGATGCCCTGCTCCCGGCACCAGGCGGCGATGGCCTGGGCGAGGAAATGTTCCGAATGTCCCTCGGCCCCGGCCACGGCGGCAAGGAGTGCCTGGCGGGCGGCGGCGTCCAGCCCCTCGGCCCAGACCAGATCGGTGACCTGGGGCCGGCCTTCGGTCAGGGTGCCGGTCTTGTCGAACACCAGGGTGGTGAGGCGGGCCGTGCTTTCCAGGGCTTCGCCGCGGCGGATGTAGATGCCGCGCCGGGCCGCCTCGCCAGTGCCGACCATGATCGCCGTCGGGGTGGCGAGCCCCAGGGCGCAGGGGCAGGCGATCAGGAGTACGGCGACGCCGTGGGCGAGCGCCGTGGCGGCCGGGGCGCCGGCTGCCAGCCAGGCGATCGAGGTGAGCCCGGCGACGGTCGCCACCGCGGGCACGAAGCGGGCGGAGATCCGGTCCGCCAGCTTTTGCACCGGCAGTTTCATGTCCTGGGCCGCTTCCACCATGCGGATGATGCCGGCCAGCACCGTGCGGGGCCCGGTGGCGCCGACCTGCAAAACGAAGCTGCCGGTGCCGTTGATGGTGCCGCCCACCACCTTGTCCCCAGGCATCTTTGGAACCGGCAGGGATTCTCCGGTGAGCAAGGCTTCATCCACGGTGGAGCGCCCCTGGAGCAGCACCCCGTCGGCAGCTACCCGCTCGCCGGGGCGCACCCGGAGCAGATCCCCTTCCCTCACCGCATCGAGCGGCACCTGGCTTTCCTCGCCCGCGGCATCGATCCGGCAGGCGGTCTCGGGCTGCAGCTCGATCAGCTTGCGGATGGCTTCCGAAGCCTTGCCGCGGGCCTGCACTTCGAGGTAGCGGCCCAAGAGGACGAAGCCGATGATGCCGGCCGCCGATTCGAAATAGACGGGGTGGGCGGGGCGTATCAGCCCCGGCAGGCTATAGAGCCAGGCGGCGCCGGCGCCGAGTGCGATCAGGCTATCCATGTTGGCCTGGCGCTGCCGGGCCAGGGTCCAGGCCTTCTTGAAGATGTCGCCGCCGCTACCGAACAGGGCGGCGGATGAAAGCGTGAATTCCATGAGGCGCAGCAAAGGGTCCTGGTGCATGGCCATGCCGGTGAGCAGCACCGGGGCGGCGAAGAGGGCCGACTGGATGAACTGCCTACGCGCCGCCGCGAGCTGCTGCCGTTCCCGCTCCAGCAACAGGCGGCGCTGGGCCAGGGTGTCCATGGGCCGGGGCGTGTAGCCGAGGCGGGCGATGGCGGCGAAGAGCGCTTCCCGGTCGAGGCGGGCGCGGAGGTTGGCAGTGCCCGAGGCGTAATTGACCCGCACGCTTTCCACCCGCGGGTCGCGCTGGAAAGCAAGCTCGATCAAGAGGGCGCAGGAGGCGCAGCTCATGCCCTCGATCGCCACCCAATGCTCGCTCAGGGGCTCGGTGCCAGCCGGGGCCGGGGCCGCCACGGGCCGGGGCGGGGCCGCGGCGAGCTTGCCGAGCAGCGCCTCGAGGAGCGCCAGGAGGCGGAATTCCGGCAGGACCTCGGGCCGGTAATAAAGGGTCAAAGAGCCGATCTCCGGCACGCTCTTCACCCCGGTGATGGCGCCCTGCTTATGTAAGAGGATTTCCATGAGGTAACAGCGCTCGGCCTCTTTCTCCAGGACCGGGGAAATGAGGCGCAGGTGCCGGCTGAGGCGGTGGACGACACGGAAATGGCGCATCGGGCTGTCCTAGGGTTGAGGGGCCTGCTTACGGTAGCGGACGAGGAGGAACACCAGATAGAACACGGCCAGCCAGGCGTCGGCGAACTTCAGCGGGTGCTTTAGCCAGCGCCGGGTGATCAGTTCCCAGTGCATCTTGATCAGGTAAAAAGCCAGGATGTCATTGAGAAAGTTGAGCGCCGCTCTTTCGGTGAGGGCGCCCTGGACGAGGCTCTGGAGCCGCTGGCCGAGATCCGCGCCGAGGGCGGCCGATCCGGCTGCGACAGGCCGACAAGGTGCGCCGGCGGGGTTGGCGGGCGGCATCGCGCCCTGGCCCATACTTTGCCCCATACCTTGCCCCATACCTTGCCCACTATCTTGCCCGGGGCTCTGATCCCGCTCCTGCCCAGGGGGTTGCAAGAGGCCCAGGGCAACCCGGCCGGTGCCGCGCAAAAGCCCTGCCAGCCGGCTGCCGAGCGGCTGGTCCAGCGCGCCGAAACTGACGCTCTGGCCGGCTCGGCTGCCGCCCGCCTGCGCCGGCAAGGGGTCAGGTGCGAAGCCGGCATCCGGCAGTTCCAGCAAGGCGGCCTTGAGGGCCTGGGCGAGCTCGATGTCGGTGCATAGGCCCGGCTCGAAGTGGATCGCCAGGCGCCTACCTGCGGAGCGCAGCCGGTAGACCCCGCTCACCCGCTGGAGCGCGGCGGCCAGGGTGGGGAGCGGCAGGGAGGGCGGCAGTTCCAGGCGCAGGTGGCCGGGTTCCCGGTGCCGCACCCGGATCTGCCGGGCCAGGGCGGTGGCGGCGGCGTGGTCCATGGCATCAGCCCTGGGAGGTGGTGGAGGGAGCCTGGGCGGCGGTGGCCGGAGCCGTCGGATCTGCCGGAGCCGCTGGGGCGGCCGAGGGCTGGGGCATGGCGGCGGCTTCCTTTTCGTGGGCTTCGGCGAGCAGGTCTTCCAGGTTTTCCTTCTGGTGCAGGATGAAGTCCTTGCCCATGCCCATGCCTTGGGCGAGGAACTGGACGATCTCCTTTTCATACTTGTGCAGCAGGTAGCCGGCGGCGATGCCGCCTGCCAAGAGCACCAGGGGATGGCGCAGCAGCCCGAGCCCGGGCAGGGGCGGCAGCAGGCGGCTTGCGGCCAGGCCCGAGGCGGCCAGCATGGCGCCCTGGGCGACGGGAGGGTTGAGCAGGTTGCCGCACTGGGCGGATGGTTCGATGGCTTTCGGGTCGATCATGATTCGCTCCTGGAAGGGGGTTCGGGTTGAAGGGGTTCGGGATGAGGGGAAGAAGGCGGCGTTTCGATCTGGAACAGGATCTGGTAAATGCCGCGGCAGCCTTCGCAGCAAAACAGCTTTTCCCCCGCCGGGGTGGGCAGGCTACAAGGCCGGGGGCCTGTGTCCAGGCCGCAGAGCTCGCAAGGCGGATTCATGGCAGCAGGGCCTGCACCTGGCGTTCGAAGACGGCTTCGCTCGCCTCCCCCACCAGCTTCGCCCGGACCCGGCCCTGGGCATCGATGAAGTAGGTGGTGGGCAGGCCCACGACGCCGTAACGCTTGGCGATGGCGGCATCCGGGTCGAGCAGCACCGGGTAGGTGATGCCGATCTGCTGGCTGAAGGCGGCGGCGCTGGCTTCGTCCTGCCCGGTGTTGATGGCAAGCACGATCAGACCGCGCTCCCGATAGCGGCGATAGACCCGTTCGATGGCCTGCATCTCGCCCTTGCAGTAAGGGCACCAGTCGGCCCAGAAGCGGATCACCAGCGGCCGGCCGGCGTAATCGGCGGGAAAATCCGTGTCCCGGCCATCCAGGATGCGGCTGTGAAAGGCGGGGGCCGGCTCGCCCAGGTTGAGCTTCGGGGCTTCCCGGCCGCAGGCGCCAAGGCCAAGGAGCAGGCCAAGGAGAAGGATCGGGGCAAGCAGGCGGCGCATCAGTGCTCCAGAAGGATCAGGCGGGATTGCCAGATGATGCCGACGGCCAGGCCGGAAAACGACACCAGGGCGAGCAGGGCGACCCAGGCCAGGCGCTGGGCGAGCGGCGGCACCAGGGCGGCGAGGCTGGGGTGGCGGCAAAACGGCTGCAGCACCCCGACGCCGATGCCGGCGGCACAGCCGAGGAACAGGGGCAGATAGAGGGCATAGCCGAGGTAGCCGTATTCCGGCTTGAGGAGGCAGAAGGGGCAATGGTGGTGCGGGTGTTCGTAGATGTAGAGGGAGAGGAAGGAGAGGATGCCGATGATGGCCGCGGGAAACGCCAGCAGGGCGGCAAGGCCGGCAAACATGCCGTTAGCCCGGCCAGGGGCGGAACTGAGGGCATGACGGCCCAGGGCGGCGATGGCCAGAGCCAGGCTGCCAAAGCAAAAGCCCATGGCAAGGCGCGGCTCGATCGCCGCCATTTCCCCGGAGATGCCGCGGCTTTCCCCCGAGAACAGGCTGCCGCAGCAGGAGGTGATGACATCGCTGCGAAGGCCCTCGAAGTAGGCGAGCTGAAGGCCGAAGCTCAGGGCGAGGAGCGGCAGCAAAACGAGCAGCAGGGCGTACTTGAGGCGCACGAGGGGATAGTCGCGGGCCTGATTGTCGAGATGGTTGATGAGTAGCCACTGGCTGGCGGCAAAGAACACGGCGATCTGCGCGGTGAGGGCGGGAAAGCCCCAGGCATTGACCTGCAGGCTGCCCACGGCGCACATGGCACCCACGAAGCTTTCCGCCATGCGGTCGGCGTTGAAGACGAAGAGCAGCAGGGCGGCAAGCTGCATGCCCAGCACCAGCCCCACCAGGGCAGAAAAGAGATAGGTGCGGCGCTCCATGGCGAGCTGCTTTTCGCTGCCGCTGGCAAGATCCCAGTCACGCAGGATCTGCCAGGCAAAGGGGGCGGCAAGGCCGAGGGCGGCGACCCCCAGGCCGGCGGCCAGCAGCAGGGCGATGATGGCAGGCTGAAACAACATCAGTCGGCCACCACCCGGCCGTCACGCAGGGCCACGCGCCGGTTTATCAGGGGGGATTCGAGCACCAGGGGGTCGTGGCTGCTGAGCAGCACGGTGCGCCCGGCGCGGCTCAATTCGCCGAGGATGGCGAGAAACTCGCGCGACAAGGCCGTATCCAGGTTGGCCGTCGGTTCATCCGCCACCAGGATGGGCGGGTCGTTGATCAAGGCCCGGGCAATGGCCACCCGCTGCTGCTCTCCGCCGGAGAGCCATTCCACCTGGGCATCGGCCCGGTGCGTGAGGGCAAACTGGGCGAGCAGGGCATCCGCCCGCGCCCGCAGCTGCCGGTACGGCGGCGCCAGGGGGTAGGCCGGCAGCATCACGTTGTCCCGCGCCGAAAGGCCCTTGATCAGGTTGAACTGCTGGAAGACGAAGCCGAAATGGCGGCGCCTGAGTGCGGTGAGAAAACGCTCGGGCAGGCCCGAGATGTCTTCCCCGTTCAGGCGGATGCGGCCGCGGGTGGGCCGGGCAAGGCAGCCGATCAACGCCAAAAGCGTGGTCTTGCCGGAGCCGCTCGGCCCCATGAAGGCCGTCACCTGGCCGCGCTCGAGAGCAAGGCTGATCCCCTGGATCGCCCAGTATTCGTTCGGCCGGCCCTGATTGAAGGCCTTGTGCAGGTCGACGATTTCGATCATGCGCGCATCACCGCGTCCGGGTCGGTGATCGCCGCGCGCCAGATGGGAACCAGCACCGCGGCGGTGTAGGGAAAGACGGTGAAGAAGAACAGGGTGGCGAGTTGCAGGCCATCGACCTCAGGCGTCAGGCGAAAATGGGGGTAGAGCACCGCCCAGCCCTGCAGTACCGGCCGGAACAGCGCCCCGTCCAGGTGAAAGACATGCACCCAGGCGGCCAGGTAGCCGAGCAAGAAGGCCGCGAGGGAGATCAGCCCCCCTTCCCAGAACTTCATGCGCAGCACATCGCCGCTTTCCCAGCCGATCGCCTTGAGGATGCCGATCTCGCGCCGCTCCTCGGCAGAGAGGCCGGAAGCCTTGTCCCAGGCGAAGATGGCAAAGGCCAGGAGCGCCCCGGACAGCACCGTGAGCACCATGCCTTCGCGCCAGTCGAACAGGGCGGCGTAGGTGCGCTGCACCTCCTCGCGCAGGATCGGGCGGGCATCGGGCAGGGCCGCCGCGAGCTTGGCCGCGACGTTGCGCACTTCCAGGGGATTGGCCACCGTGAGGGTGATGTCGGTGTAGTGGCCGGCGGGAAAATCGAAGAAGGCGCGAAAATCCCCGGCCCCCAGGAGCACCAGGTCGGCGCTCATCAGCTCGCTGGCCTGGGGCAGCACTTCGGCGACCTTGAAGGTGAACAGGCGGCCCGAATAGCTGCGAAAGGAAATCAGGTTGCCCGCCACGAGGCCGCGCTCCCGGGCCATGGCCGGACCGATGACGATCTCGCCTGCGGCAAGCGGCCGCGCCTCGGGGACCATGAAGGTGTAGTTGGCCTTGACCACCGGGTCGTAGTAATAGCCCCAGAGCCGGGCCTGGATCTTCTGCACGCCGCGGATGCGGCCGATCCGCTCCAGGTAGCCGGGAGGAATCAGGTCCTGGCGGCCGGCCACCAGCCGCTGCAGGATCACTTCCGGCGATTCGGCGAGCACCCGTTTCGCTTCCTGGCGCAGGCCATGGGTAAACAGCATCACCGAGGCGAGCACGAACACCAGCAGGCTATAGACGGCGAGCAGGCCGAGGTTGCGCACCTTGCGCCGCCCCATCGCGGCGAGGCTGAAGTCGATCAGGTAGCGTTGCCTGCGGAACCCGTCAGTCATGGCGGGGCGGCGCCACCAGGGAGGCGCTGGGAAAATGGTCGAAGCTCATGGGGTGGTCCTGAAAGGGGGCATGTCCGTCGGCCAGAGCCAGGTGGCGGGTGTAGCGGGCCTCGGTAAAGAGGGCGAGGTCGGTGAGCCCCAGCTCCCGCACCAGGGCCGGGCTCGGGGGGTCCGGCTGCCGCTCCTGCACGCCGGCCTCGATCCCGGTGGCGCAAAGGCCGGCCAGCCCCAGGGCGAGGCCCGCCAGGGCCAGGGTAGAAGGACGTTGGCTTGCAAGACGTTGGCTTGCAAGACGTCGGCTCGCAAGGCCTTGGCTTGCAAGACCTTGGCGCAGGCGACGCACCCCCAGACGCTGTCGGCGCAGAAGACTTGCAAGCACGCAACGCAGGCTCATGGCTGGCGCTCCGAGCGGTTCGTCAGCTCACTTCTCAGGGCGACGAGGATGTCCGCCGCGGGCGTGCCGAAATCGAGCTTGCGCACGAGTTTTCCCTGGCTATCGAGCAGCCAGAGCTGGGCGCTGTGATCCACCGCATATTCGCCGTTGGGGCCCGGCGCGCGAGCGACGTAGACGGCCTTGAAGGATTGGGCGATGCGGGCCAGCCGTTGCGGCGGCGCCACGAGGCCGAGCATCTCCGGGTGGAAGAAGGCCAGGTACCGGGCCAGGGTGGCGGCATCGTCCCGGGCCGGGTCTACGCTTACCATCAGGAAGCGGACCTGCTGACGCTCCGCCGGGCCGAGGCGGCTGATGGCCTGAGCCGCCGCCCCGAGATTGGCCGGGCAGACATCGGGACAGTGGGTATAGCCAAAGGCCACGAGGAGCACCTTGCCGCGGAGCCCCTCCAGGGCTTGGGGCCCCTGGCTGGAGGTGAGCACCAGCCCCTCCGGCTCGGCCCACAGGGCCTCCCCCAGATCGGGGGCGGGAGCGCGGGCATCACAGCCGACCAGGAGGATGGCGAGCGCCGCCAGCCCAAGCCGCCGGGCAAGGCTCGCGACGGACAAGTGGCCGCCCATGTTCAGAGGCGGCCCGCCGCCCGCATCAGGGCGGCCCGCAGGGCGATGGTGAGGCTGGAACTCAGGCCCACCCGCTGGGCCAGGGCCGGCACCAGGATCAGGGAGGCAAGGGCAAAACCTGCGCCGAGCAGCAGGGCAGGCATTTCATTCTGGCCAGCCGCGCTGGCGGGCATGGATTTTTCTGCTTGCATGGGGGATGTCTCCTCGAAAGCGATCAGGACTTGCCGGGCCGGCCCCGCTGTTTTCGGGCCGGCAGGATGCCCGCCCGGCGCAGCTGGCTGACGACCCGGGACACGGTTTCGGTGGTCAGGGCGGTGATTTCCGCCATGTCCCGCCGGGAAGGCAGGGGCATGTCCGCCAGCTGCGGCGCGCGTCCCCCGGTGAGCAGGAAGAGAAGCCGGGTGACCCGTTCGACGGCCTGGCCGCAGCGCAGGGCCACCACGTCGGCGGCCCGGGTTTCGCTGTGGGTCAGGGCCGCCAGCAGGGATTCCCCCGCCGGGGCGCCGTCCCCCTCGGGCCAGGGGCTGAGCACGCAATCGGCGAGGGCCGTGGCTTCAAATGTGTAGTGCTGGAACAGCAGGGTTTCCGCGCCGATCACGTCCCCTTCCACGGCCAGGTTGGCGAACATGGGCTCCACCCCCGGGCCGCTGCGGTCCAGACGCACGGCGCCGCTGAGCACCCGCCAGGCCTGGCCGGGATTGCCGGCGCCGTAGATGCGGCTGCCGGCCGGGTGGGTTTGAGTCTGTCTTACGCTATTCATCGTTCTGTTCCTCCGGAAAAGCCGCCCTGCCCGCAGGCGCAGGCGGCGGGGAAGCCTCAGTCCAGGGCGATCTGGGCCTTCAGCCAGACGCTGCGGCCCGGTTCGTTGACCCGGGTGATCTGGTCGTAGCCGGCGACCATGGCGCCGCCGCGGCTGATGAATTCGGCATAGGTCTTGTCAAACAGGTTGTCCACCCCGAAGGTGATGCGGGTGTCCTTGTTCCAGCGGTAGCCGCCGTTCACCGAGAACACGCCGAAGCCGCCGCTTTCTCCCAGATCCTGGCCGACGATGTTGCCTTCGTTGAGGGCATAACGGTTCTGGCGGGCGACGAGGCGCAGCAGGGCCCCGGCCGACCACTTGCCGCCATCCCAGTCGAGGCCGAAGCGGCCTTCCAGGGGGGGGATCTGGCCCAGGGCGTGGTCGTCCGTGTCGTTTTCGCCGCGCACATAGGCGAGGCTGGCCATGCCCTTCCACTGCGGGCTGAAGGCGTACTGCAGACCGGCTTCGCCGCCCCAGGTGGTGGCATCGACATTGCGGGCGATGGTGGTGCTGCGGCTTCCCATCCCCATCAGAGCAGGCTTCACATAATTGCTCTGCACCAGGATGTAGTCATTGACCTTGCCGTAGAAGGCGGAAACGAAGCTCTGCAGAGGGCCGGATTTCCAGGTGATGCCTAGATCCAGCTGATTGGTTTTTTCCGGGTCGATCTTGTCGAAGGCAGACAGGCTCGCGCCGTTGTCCTGGCCGGCGGCTTCCTTGTTGAACAGCTCCCAGTAATCCGGCGCCCGTTCGGTGTGGCCCAGGCCCACGTAGGCGGTGCTGGCTTCGGAAAAATCGTATTCATAACGGGCAAAGCCGCTGTTCAGGGATTCGTCCCGCTGCTTGCCGGCACTGGGATTGGGGCGATTGACCATGCCGATGGCGATGGCCTGGCGCTTGTCGTCAGCATCCCACTGGTCATTGCGCAGGCCCGCCACCAGGCGGCTGGCGCCGGTGAGTTGCTGGGTCAGTTCGCCAAACAGGCCGTACTGTTCGAAATTGGCATCCTCGGCCCGCCCCTGGCTTTTGTAGGAGTTCATGAATTCGCCGCCCATGCCGTTCTTGCGCAGGGTGTGCTTGTTATTCTGCCAGTCCGCCCCCAGCACCAGCTCGGTCTGGCTGCCGGGCAGCAGGGTGAAGGCCAGGCGGCCGCCGGTGGTCCTGCGGTCGGGGTTGCTGACCATGGCCAGGGTGCCGGCGGGGCGCTGGCGCAGCTTGTAGTTGTCCATCACATGGTCGACGTAGTTGTAGTAGACCTGGGCCTCGACCTTGTCCAAGAGGCCGCCCATGTTTTCCTTCTCGAACTTGAGGCCGTAGTTGGTGCGGTCGAACTTGCTGCCGTCCATGCTTCGGTCGGCATAGGCGGCCTCGCCGTCGCTACGGATGGCGGAAAGCTCGAGGCGGGTATCCTTGTCCGGCGTCCAGCCCAGGATCGCCGTGGCGCTGTGGCGCTCGTATTTGGAATGGACGCGCTTGCCATCGCCATCCTCGTAATCCTCGGACTGGGCATGGGTGGCGATGCCCTGCACATAGCCCAGGGCATTGCCTCCCTTCACATCCAGGAACTCGTCGTGGCGGCCAAAGCTCGCCCCGGTCAGGGCGCCCTTCACCTGCCAGCCGGGCTCGGCGAAATAGGTGGGATTGCGCTCGAACAGCACGGTGCCGGCCGAGGCGCCGGGGCCGTAGCGCACGCTCTGAGGGCCCTTGAGCAGGGTCACCTTGTCGTAGGCATCGGGAAAGATATAGGCGGTGGGCGGGTCCATGCGCATGCCGCAGCCGCCAAGAATCTGCTCGCCATCCAGGAGGATGTTGAGGCGCGAGGCCGCCATGCCGCGGAACATCGGGTCGCCGTCGGTGCCGCCCTTGCGGATCACGCTCATGCCGGGAATGGCCTTCAACAGGCTCGCCCCGTCATTGGCGGGCAGGGGCTGCTGCGGCGCGCGTGGGTCGAAGCTCACTTTTAGAGGAGCGGTCATGGGGGGCGCCGTGACCACGATCGGTTCGAGCGCAGCCTGGGCGATGGCGGTCAGGGGAAAGGCAGCAGCCATGGCAAGAGCCAGGGCCTCGTTGTGAGGGATGTTCATGAATATTTCTTCGCAAGATCAAGGACCTGACCGTTACGACCGGGCGTGATGGATCAGGCAGAAACGCAGGGCCGAAGGCCGCTGCGCACCAGGGGAATCAGGCGAAGGGAAAGGGGGGCGCCCGGGTGGGGGCGTGCCGCTGGTCCGGCATGGCCGGCAGGGCGCCCGTGGCCGCCGCCGGGAGAAAATCGGCAGCCGCGGGCCGGGGCAGGAAGAAGGAGAGCGCCACCGCCAGCAGGGGCGGCGGTAGCGAGGAAGCGGTACAGAAGGGGCAATGCTGCCCGGCATTCTGGGCCGGGGGATATTCGGTGCCATCCGCCGTGATGCGGATGATGCCGGCGGCGGTACAAATTTCGATCACGCCGGAAGTGCTGTTGGCCAGCCGCTCCGCCGCATGAACACTGCCAATGCCGGAAGCCAGCAGTTGCAGGCACAGGGCCAGCATGCCCAGCAGGGCATACAGGCGGGGGTGGCGACGGAGGGAATGGAATTCAGGCGGCATCGGCGCGGATTCTAAAAGCCCCGAACCCGCTTGGAAATGATTTATGTCAACAATTGAGATTTCCGCCCTTGAACTTTCTGCTTCTGCTACCATCTCACCTTCACAACGGGGGCGACCTGGCTTCGACGTAGGTTGCAAAGCAGCGTTGTGCATGCCGAGGACCAGTTACCTCGTAAAACCACTGGCAATCAATAAACGCCAACGACGAGCGTTACGCTCTGGCCGCTTAATCCCGGCTAGCTCTGCACCGGTTTTCTGATGGGCCGGGCTGGGGCAACCTAGCAGCAGAGTCATTTACAGCAGATAAGGCCCGGTTTTGCTGCGTGATCGGGCACGAAAATTTAGCAGATCGTCTGAAACAAGCCTGTTCGGCCGGCGTGCGAAGACTAAAACCCAAATGACCGGACTAAGCATGTAGATCGCGCTGTAGAGTGCTTGCGGACGGGGGTTCGATCCCCCCCGCCTCCACCACACACAAGGGCCCGGATAATTCTCCGGGCCCTTTTCTTTTCCCGAAATCCCCGCGTGGCGCGGGGTTCCGGCTGCCTGTGCTGCGGGTGCCGACCTCCCGAAACACCCGGACACTCGCTCTGCCCGAGCCGTCTCGGTTCACCGTTTGGCCTGCGGGCAGGTTCAGATTTTTGTCTAAAAATCAACAACTTAGGCGCGTCTATTGGTTGTCAGCCAAGGCCGCCGGTCACCAGGGCAACTGGACAATGTGCGTCACTTGTACCAACATCGCGGCAGTTGATCTAACACAAGAGGTGCTGCCATGACTGCCGTTACATCGTCGCCTTCTGCCCGCTCGGCCCGACTTGGGCTGCGCGCCACCCCCGAACAGGAGGTGATGCTGCGCCGTGCCGCCGAGGTGGCCCACAAGTCGCTGACCGACTTCATTCTCGACAGCGCTTGCCTGGCCGCCGAGCAGACCCTGCTCGATCAGCGATTGTTCATGGTTTCGGGCAGCCAATACCAGGCCCTGATGGATCTGCTGGAGCGCCCCGAACAGGCCAACGAGGGTTTACGCGAGCTGTTTGCCCGCACCGCGCCCTGGGATGCGAAGTGACGCTGCGCGCACCGCAGCCTCTGGCTGCGCAGCATCGCCTGGAAGGTTTTGACTGCGGCAAGCTTGCGCTGCATGACTGGCTGTTGCGTCACGCCCGCCAGGCGCAGGGCAGTGGCTCGGCCAAGACCTTCGTCGTTGCCGAGGATGATGGCCGCGTGGCGGGCTACTTCAGCCTGACCGTGGGGCAAGTCGATACGATGGAGGCGCCGGAGCGCATCCGCAAGGGAATGGGGCAATATCCGTTGCCGGTGGTGATCCTGGCGAGACTCGCGGTATCGGTGGCAGATCAGGGGCGAGGCATCGGCTTTGGCCTGCTGCAGGATGCGATTCGCCGCACGATGCTGATTGCCGAGCAGGCCGGTATCCGGGCCATGCTGACCCACCCCATCGATGAAGAAGCGGCCGGGTTTTACACCCGGTTCGGGTTCATTGCCTCGCCACTGCGCGAACAGCAATTGCTGCTGCTCTTGAAGGACGCCCGGCGCTGGGTCCGCTGAACCATGACCATCGAATCACTGCCCACTTTTACCGAGGCGGCCCGCCAGCGCTGGGAGTCCGTGGCCGATCGCGACGTGGTGCTGCGCAGCAAGCGGCCCGAACGGGTCGAACAGGAGTTCTATGCCCTGCTTCTTGCTCACGCCGCCATTCGACGACTGATGTCGCAAGCGGACGCCGCAACGGATCAAGCCGCCGGGGACTTGTCGTTCATCCATGCGATGCGCGTGCTCAAGCGACGCCTGCCCGCATCCGTCGCACCCGCATTCGTCGCACCCGCATCCGTCGCACCCGCATTCGTCGCTATTCCCTCCCTGAGCACCGCCCATCCTGGCTCGATAGCATGCTGGGCGAAATCGCTTCCGGCCGCGCCGTCACCAGCCGCGGCAAGCGCAATCCTCGCGGCGTGAAACGAAAGATGAGCCCCTTCAATCTCCGGAAACGAGGGGACCCCCTCAATCAACCCTGCGAACCAACGCCTCGGATGGTGTGTTTCTAAACAGTATTGTGTTTGCACTGGCGAGCACGCAGATAGGTCCCGGTGACCCGACCGTCACACGCCGTCGGGCTCCTGCATCCAGGCGGGGATGTCCCGCTGGCCGTACAGCACACGCCAGACATCGATGTGGTCCGGACGCTCGACGTAGAACACGAGGAGCGGGTAGCGCGTCAGCGGCCAAGCGCGCAGGCCCGGCAAGTTGAGTTCATGGGCGTAGCGTGGAGTGCCGGTGGCCGGGTGGCGAGCGATGTGGGCGTAGGCCTTCTCCAGCGCATCGATGAAGCCGAGTGCCACGGCTTCACCTGCTTCACCCAGGTAATAGGCCACAGCCTCGTCCACCTCCCGGTTGGCCTGCTCACGCGGGATGACGGGCTTGGCCTTCACGCCTTGGCAGCGGGCTTGCCGGCCTTGCGCACCCGATCACGCAGGCCTTCGAAGTAGCTGGCATCGGCGGGTGCCGCAGGGGCCGAGGCAGCTCCGGCCAACAGCAGGTTGCGCAGTTGCAGGCGTTCTTGATCCTTGCGGATCAACTCGCGCACGTACTCGCTGCTCGTGCCATAGCCGCGCTGGCTGACCTGTTCATCCACGAAGGACTTCAGGGTGTCGGGGAGGGAAATGTTCATCGTGCTCATGGCGCAAGCGTAGGTTCTTTGCCAAAATTTGGCAAGACCCGTATTCCACTACCGAAAGAAGACAGCCTGAATCCGTGTCCTCACCCCCAGGGCAATCGCATGAACGTCATGCCAAACCGAGAAGCTGAGCGCGGGAGGTGTCAGAGGTGGCGGCGCCGAGTCGGCGGGCTTTGATGCCGCCCTACGCTTGATGCCGTCCTTACGCTTGAGCGGGTCGAGGCGGATGAGGTTGAGGGTCATGTGCTCGAGGACGGCGAGATTGTGAGCGGCATGGCCGGTGCGGGCGCGCATCTGATCGTCGGCGAAGGCGACATCCATGCCCCCATGCAGGCGGTTCTCCACGGCCCAGTGGGCCCGTACCGCTTGTCCTTTACCGCCAGGACGTAGTCGGCGCCACGGATTCAGGATGTTCTTTCACGCGCCCGTCTTCATCGCGCGGTCTGGCACGCAAAGTCGCAGCAGTTGCGCTCGGATGTCCGCAGGAGTTGCCGTCAAATCCACCGTGGCAAATCGAATGGCGTGCCCCTGGATCAGCACGGTCTCGTCGACCATTTGGCCGATCGCGGGATGCAACAACAATCCACTCGCGTGATCTGCCAGCGCATCGCCGCACCCAACCTGGGAGCGCAGATAGGCATAGATCTGGTACACGTATCCGCTGCGCAGGGTTTCCTCACGGTACCAACCGCTCGTCACCATCGAGGTGAACTTGGTATCGATGACGATCCTTTGCCCGGTTGCCGGGTGGTCGAGCACGACATCAGTTCGCATCGTCGGCAGGATCTTGTCGATCCCCGCCGTCTTCTGCTCGATCTGCCAGCCCATCGTCCCGCCGCACAGCACCCGCCAGCCCTGCGGACTCAAGACGACGTCGTAGAAGCCGCCCACCGCTCGCTCGAACAAACGGCGTACCCACGTCGCTTCTCTGTCCGGCAGAGAGAGCTCATTCGTCCCTGAAGCCTCCGTAGGCAGCGCCAGATCCAACGCCAGCCTTGCGGCTGCCACCATGAACCGGTCGTCCGCATCGTGACGGCCAAAACGATCGGTGCTCATTTGGGCGCGGGTCGGTGTGTCCCCTGATACACCCATTGTCTTCATGCCGCCGGAAAGCGCTCGGCACCGATGGGCAAGTTCCTTCCTCTGAACGATCCGGGCGATGGATTCCAAGGCTGCGCGGACGAAACGATTGCGTGGGGTGTCGATGGTGAGTTCGTCGAACCGGCACGCCACCAGGCCTCTATCCAGCAACTGATGGCGTTCGGTGGTCAAGACGTCGATCCGGCCACGCACGCGATTGATGACTGCGTCACGAGATCGATATCCAAGACTCAAGCGGCGACGCTGTCGCACCTCAACCGCGTGGGCAAGGATCTCCGCCACGAGATCCGGTAGATCGTCCGGGCTGTCTTCCAAGCCGATCTGCCCGATGCCGCGAGTGCGAAACAGGTCAGAGGCGTAGAGCATCAGCAGCCAGAGGTTGCGCACCGGAATGCGTCCGATGAAGCCCTCAGCGCTCATGGATGCTTTTTCTACCTGTTCTGCGACGGCGGTCATCACCAGCCCTGTGTCAGCCGTGCAATCGCCTTTTGTGCTTGGTCGGGCGCGTCGAACCAGTATTCCTCCAGCAACGGGCCGATCTCCGTCTCCACGACTTGCTGGAACCACTTCTTCGTGCCTCCCGCCTCCAGTCGATGTACGGGCGTCACATAGCTGTGACCCATCCGGAATTGCTTGCCAAGGCGCGCATCCGCCGCAATTTGCTCGTTCAGCTCGGCGATGCGGCGTTCGATATCCGCGGCCAAGCCCGGATCAACCGCACACTCCCTGACCACCCAATCGCGCCAAACCTGGCCCAGTCTTGGCTCCAGCCCAACGAAAGCAAAGCGCCGACGCAATGCCAGATCGACCAGCGCAAGTGATCGGTCGGCGATATTCATGGTGCCGAGCACATAGAGATTCTCGGGAATATGGACGGGACGTCGTTTGCCGTCCGCATCCGGATAGCAGAGTTCCAGCGCTTCATTGGGTGTGCGTTTGCCGGCCTCGAGCAGCGTCAGCAACTCGCCGAAGATCTGCGCCGGGTTTCCACGGTTGATCTCCTCGATCACCACGACAAACTTTGAGGAAGGGTCCTTCGATGCGGCCTTGATGGCCTCCATGAAGACACCGTCCGCCAAAGACAACTTGCCTTCTCCCGTCGGGCGCCACCCTCGAACGAAGTCCTCGTAAGACAGGTTGGGATGGAACTGCACGGCGCGGACCTTGCTGTCGTCCTTCTGCCCCATCAGCGCGAACGCGAGCCGTTTGGCTAGCCAGGTCTTGCCCGTGCCCGGAGGCCCCTGAAGGATGAGGTTCTTTTTTGTGCGCAGACGATCGAGCAAGCGGTCAATCTCGGCCCGTTCCAGGAAACAGCCGTCCTTGAGGATGTCCTCCACCGAGTAGGGAACGATGGGCGCTGCCAACTGAAAGGCTTCGCGAACTTCAGCTTCCGTTTCCTGTTCTGTTCCGGCATTGCTACCGATATCGCCAGCGGGAACAGGCTCGTCAACCAAATCTTTGTACATCCAGGACGCAAGCGACAGGTCCGGGAAACTGTGGACCGGATAGCCGTCTTCGCCGAAGCGCGAACGCAAATCGTCCAGCAGCTTCAGATAGGCCCGACCATCACATGGGCCTTGCTGCCCACTGATGGCGACATTCAGGCCGAGCCGCTGGTTGAGGTAGTGGCGCGACTGGCTATCCAGGGTCAGGAAATCCCACGGATGCGCCCAGTACAGACCTGTCGAGAGGTTCCATGCGACACCCCACACCTGGGTCGCCTCGTCATAAGCCTGGATGAAGGTGTCTCGTGTGGCCTGCGTGTCGTCATCGACCATCTTGCTCGCGGCAACGAATACCTTCCACAGCGCGTCGATGTCGCCCGCACCACGCTTGTCGGCATAGGCGAAGAACCAGGAACGCTGGTTGTTGAGGACGGGGATGCCCTCGAATGAAGGCGGGACCGGCACCGTCACCCCCAGCAACTTGGCAAGTTCGCCCGCGATGGTCTTGCGGTTGGCATCGGTCATGGACCGGTTGAAGGTGCCCATCGTGGTGAACGGGCAAATGTCCCGCAACGGACCACTACTTCCATCGGGAAACTTATCCTGGAGATAGGTCAGCCCCGGCACGCGGGACGCGATCTCGTGGATGCCCTTGATGAGGGCAGTCCGATCGTCTGCGTGGGCCAGCAGCTTTTCGGCCACTGCCTCGTAGAAGTCCGTCCACGCAAAGCGCCGCTTTTCTGGCGAAATCGTACCGTAACGCTCCCGCCAAAAGGGCGCGTTGCGAAAGCGATCCACATCCTGCGGCTTGCCGTCAAACGCGAATGCGATCAGCGCATCGTTCATCCATTCGCCGGGCAGCACGCGCCAAATCGTTGCTCGGTGAGTGTAGAAGTACCATTCCCGAACCGGCTCGACCTGGGCCCAGTCCACCTTCACCCGCTTCCCGTCGTTCAGGTTTTCGGTGATCGTGCCAACCGCCTGGATGCCCATAACCGAAACCGTACGCCCTCGGTTATCGAAGGGCAGACCGTGCTTTCGCGTGTACGACGACTTGATGGCGATCCGCTCTCCCGGGCGCATGGAACGCACCACATCAAGGAGCTTGTCGTCGTAGCCGTTCTCCCAAATTCCTTCTGCAAGAAATCGCGGCATCTGATCATCCGTGCCGCCATAGCTCGCGCCGACGAACCAGGTTGCTTGCGCGCCAGTGCTGTCCGTTTTTGTATTCATGTCTGTCCTCAGAGGGTGGCGCGCAAAGCGACGAACTGGTTACTCGGGCCTTCCGACCGGAGGTCGAGGCTCGGGCTGTTCGACACCACGTAGGCCAGGGGCCGCGTCAAATTGAACGGGAACAGCACGGGCAGCGACTGCAGACTGGGTACTGAAACGGGCTTGCCGGCGTAGCGCACAGCAGCTTCGATCAGCCAAGCAGTGAGCGCATCGTTGTCGATGCTCGTCTGGGGCAAGCGAATGACGCGCTTGCCTTTCTCGACCCGCTCCACGGCGCCCCAGCTCGCCAGGCTTTGAATGACCCGGCTGGTCGAACGATGGGTGCTCTCACCTTCACCATATACCTCGCTCATGCGACGCTGAATCTCCGGAGCCGAGCAGTCACCCTGGATTCCAGACAGGCGGCCCACCAGCTCGGCCACCTTGCCAAAGAACGGGTAGGTCGCCACGGACATGCCCCAGCACAGCGCTGAGACGGGAGTGTCTGGTTGCGTCTGGTGGATGGCCACGCCGCGATCGGCGTACTCGACCAGTTCGGCGCGTGGCTCCAGCCACAGCCGATTCAATACGGTGCGTGTTTTTTTCTTGGCTTCCACGCCAAGCTCGGCTGCATCAAGCAGTGCATTCAGATCATCCAGCCCAGCCACGCCTGCACGAACATTCAGTGCCGCAGCCGCCCAATCCAGCTGGATGAACCGATCAAAGCCTATTTTTGGGGCTGATGAATTCATTCGGTACCCATCACATAACTGACTTTCACAAAGGGCACGATCAACTCTTCGACCGACACCCCGCCGTGGACCACTACCTGCTCGCCCTCGGGCACAAAGGCGGTTCGTCCGCCTGCGAATAGGGGCATGAAGTTCGCGGGCAGTCCAGCGATGTCCAACCTGACTGTGGTGGGATAGGCCGCAGCGGAATCGGCCAGCAATGGCTCACTCCGGTAGACCCGAACACGCTCGCCGCGCGTCTCGGCAATCACGCCCTGGCTGGGCCTGCCGACGCCGGTGGACTCCACGTTGCCGTGGTCCGCCGTGAGATAGATGTGGTATCCCTTGTCCAGCAGCAGGGAGAACAGCCGGTCGACGAAACCGCTCGTCAGCCAGTTGCCGATCCACATCGCCACGTCCTTCTTGGACCGCTCCTTGTGGAGCCGATCGTCAACCTCGTCGATGACCAGGCCCACCACCTTCGGGCGCCGGTCGATCAAATCCGCTTCCAGTGCGTCGAGCTGATGGGTCTGACGCAGTGCACGTCGATACATCACCTCATTCGCGTTGACGCCTTCGTTCTGCCAGAACGTCTTCCACAAGGATTCCTCCTTGTCCGTCCGGTCGATGGAGTCGTCGAACTCACGCGGTTTGAGGCCGGAGAACAGCGCCTGGCGCGACACCGATGTCACGGTCGGCAGCCAGGCGAACGCGGTTCCCTCGTCAAACGCGAAACGGTTCGTGGTGGCGATCAGGCGCTCGCGGATCTGCACCCACTGGTCGAAGGCCAGCCCGTCGAATATCAGTAGAGCCACCTTGTTTTCCCCTGCGGACCGCCGATGGCGCAAGAAGCGCGGCACGTGGTGCACCATCACCGGGCCCTTGGTCACCGGCTGCAGGATCAGGTCGGCGTAATGCTTGGCCGCGACCCAGGCTTGCAGGTACTCGTCTGACTGCGCTTGCAGGACCTTGATGCGATCTCGAATCACCGGCAGGTGTTCGCTGCCTTCCGTGCCTGGCAGACCATGCATGCGGGCCAGGATCTCCCCGTAGCGCTTGGCGAACTCGCTCCAGTCCTTGTGCGAAGAGGCCGCCGTTGGCGTCGTCTCGATCAGGCCATCGATGCCTTTGAGTACCAAAGCCTGCAATGCCACCGGGTCCTGGACGATCCCGGCTTTGATCCAGCCCGGCATCCCCGCCGGAACACTGTGCACCGCCAGCGGATGCAAGCTGCCGTCGAGAAACATGGAATCGACCAGCACCTGCACATCGGTGTGGTCGAACGGAATCTCGATCTTGGCGACGTAGTCCGGTGGTGGCGGCTCCCCTGTACGCGTGCCATCCAGCCCCAATTTCAACAAATAGCGATACCACGCATCCTGCACCACACGCAGCAGCGCGCTCCTGGAGGCCAGCCAGGTGGCGACGGGAAGGTCCGGGAACAGTCCCTTGCCCTGGAGGATGCTTGCCGCGTGATGGGCGAACAGGGGTGGCAACGAGCGGTTGGCGAAGTGCATTCTCAGCAGCTCACGCCAGAAGTCCACCGGGTTGCGGATGGATCTCGGCGTCAGTTGGTAGACGTGCTCGAGAATGAAGTCCTTGGACTCGTTCTCGCCGCGCGCGGACTGCAGTTCGGTCTGGTGGGCATGAAACAGCCCGGCCAAATGCTCCGGCTCGACTTGCTGTACCGCGCTGTAGGCCAGCCTGGGGAAGAGCTCCGCAAGGCTCAATCGAACCACACGTCCGTGGTGCACGATGTCCCACGGCAATTCATTCGCGTCGGCGCTGCGCAGATGCAGAACCAGCGAGGGCGCTGGCCCCGCCTCACCGCGATCCCAGGCTGCGCGATAACGTTCCTCGTATTCCGCCCGAAAGGCAAACGGGTCTTCGTACGGCATCACCTCGAAGCCCCGGCTGCGCAGTTCGGACAACAGCTTTTCGTCCAGCAGCACATCGTCGGGGTCGCACGCCACCCACAGCCGGGTGAGATCGGCCGTGAAGTGACTCAGAATGCGTTCTGACCACTGGCTCATGCCACACGCTCTTTCGTCACATTCGCTCCGGGCATCACATCGCCTCCGACGCGCACCATCATCACGGCATTCAAATCCGGCACGCTGGCCTCCATGTCGTCCAGGGCGGCTATGCGTGCATCGTGTTCTTGTTGCAGCCGCTTGCGCCGGTGCTCACGCACGGCGGGTAAGCCAATTCGTCCAATCGCCTGGCTTCGGGCCTCAAAGGCATACACCGCACGTTCGCGTTCTTCCTTCAGCCGGGCGCGGTGTTCGGTCAGCAGCTCGGCAAAGATCCGCTCACCCTGGGTGCTGGCAGCTGCCTGCGATGCCTCGAACCACCTCACCGACTCCTCGGCACCCGTCACGGCATGCACGTCTACGGTCTCAGTGAGAAGCAGATCCCAGACGCGTTTCGCGGTCGGCACGAAGGGCCGGCCTTCCTCGTTGATGAACACGGGCAGGAAGCGCTTCCGGCTCAAGCCTTCTGCTGCCAGACTGATCTCCCATAGCGACCAGATACCGCGCACCGAGTCCGGAAGACCGGTCACGCGGATCACCGGCAGCGGCTGGCCGGCGACAAAGCGTGGCAGCTCACCGATCACAGCACGGGCGCGCGGGTCTTCCATCGTCACCCATTCCAGCTCCGGGTTCTCATCCGCCGTGCGGGCGTCAAAGCAGGCCTGTGCTGACTCGCTGCCATCCGCCCATTTCACCCGCCACGCCTTGCCAACCTTCGTTGCCGAGCCGCCGCGCGCGGCCAACCCGCTGGTGATGGCGCGCTCCAGCCAGAATTGCGCCGGGTGGTCGCGCCACTTGCGGGCTTCAATGGCATCCAGATCGTGCTCTGTGGTGAGCAGATCGCTGTTCTTCTTCGACTCCGCCAGGGTGGATCGCAGCTGCGACACCACCGCGTCACACTCCTGTTCGATGGCATCGGGTTGAAGCAGGCCATGCACGAACAGCTCGTCGAAGATCGGGTCGGCCTGCAGTGTGTCAACCGCAGAATCCATCACGTCGGCCGCCTTGTCGACACCAAACTCCTGCGCAATGACGGCGAGCTTTGCCTCCAGCACCTGGCGCACCCGGTGTTCCACGGTGTCTTCGAGCACGAAGTTGATGGCGCGAACCACGTGCTTCTGTCCGATACGGTCCACCCGGCCAATGCGCTGCTCGATCCGCATCGGGTTCCACGGCATGTCGAAGTTGACGATGACATGGCAGAACTGCAGGTTCAGACCTTCACCACCGGCATCCGTCGAAATCAGCACGCGCACATCTTTGGAGAACACCTGCTGGGCGCGCGTACGGGCTTCCAGATCCATGCTGCCGTTGAGCGTGGCCACCGAGAAGCCCCGGCTCTCCAGGTAGTCGGCCAGCATCGCTTGCGTCGGCACGAACTCGGTGAAAATCAGCACCTTGAGCGCCGGGTCGCCTTCCTCTTGCTGCAGCTTGTAGATCAACTCCAGCAGTGCCTCGGCCTTGGCATCGGTGCCGGCGGCCTCCGTTTCCCGTGCCAGCTCCAGCAAGGTCTCGACTTCGGACTTCTCCAGCTCCCAGCCACTGGACTGCACCGCCAGATCAACCTGGGACTGGCCGTCGAGGTCCGCCCACTCGTCGGCGCTGGTGCTCTCGAAGAGGTTGGCCTGCGGCTGCGGCGCATCAAGCAGGGCCTGGCGCTTTTCCAGCGTGGTACGGATGGCGGCCGTACTGGACGTCACCAGCCGCTGCATCAGGATCATCAAGAAGCCGATGTGGCGCTGCTTGGTGGCCATGGCCTGGTTGTAGCCGTGGCGCACATAGTCGGTCACCGCCTCGTACAGGCGCTGCTGCGACCCGTGCCGCGCTTGCCATGCCACAGCTTGTAGCCGGGTGACACGCGGCTTGAACAGCGGCTGACCTTCGGCGTTGATCGATGCGCGCTTTTCGGTGCGAATCACGAACGGCCGCACCCGGTCACGGCTGACGCTGCTCTCGTCCGGGAAGGCTTCGCGGTCCAGCAACTGCATCAGCCGCATGAACTGGTCGGTCTTGCCCTGGTGCGGCGTGGCCGACAGCAGCAACAGATAGGGCGAGGCTTCGGCCAGCGCGGCGCCCAGCTTGTAGCGGGCCACCTGAGAGGTAGAGCCGCCCATGCGATGGGCTTCGTCGATGATGACCAGATCCCACGACGCCGAGATCAGGTCCTCGAAGCGCTCGCGGTTGTAGGTATTGAGTTGCTCCAGGCTCCAGCCGCGACGGCCTTCCAGCGGCTTCACCGAATCCAGCGAGCAGATCACCTGGTCGTGCAGGCGCCACAGGTTCTCTTCCTCGCCCGCGCCGCCGCTGCGCCACTGACGAAAAGCCGCCAGCTCGGATGGCTCGATGAACTGGAACTTCTCGCCGAAGTGCAGCCGCATTTCGGCCTGCCACTGGCGCACCAGTCCCTTGGGCGCCACCACCAGGATGCGCTTCACCCGGCCGCGCAATTTCAGTTCGCGCAGGATCAAGCCGGCCTCGATGGTCTTGCCGAGGCCGACCTCATCGGCCAGCAGGTAGCGAATGCGGTCGCGGCTGATGGCGCGGTTCAGCGCATAGAGCTGGTGCGGCAGCGGCACCACGCTGGACTGGATCGGCGCCAGCAGCAGGTTGTCCTCCAGCGCATCCAGCAGCTTGGCTGCCGCCGTGGTGTGCAGGATCTGCTCCACGCTCGGGCGCACGCTTTCCAGCGAGGCCAGATCCACAGCCCGGGCGCGCACCACCGCGTCTTTGGTGGGCAGCCACACACGGTAGGCGGTTTCGCCCCACATGTCCTGTCTGTCCAGCACGCGGCAGGGCGCGGCGTGGCGCGCGTGCCAGCACCATGCGCCAACAGCCCAACCGCCAGCTATTGCGGAAACCATGCGCGCAAAGTCTGGGCAATCGCACTGAATGAATCGCATGCCAACAGAGCATCGACACTGGCGCGTCTGCCGATTTCTTCGAAATCACGAGGCGAAATCGTCCGTTTGATCCTCTCACGCACCACGTGTTCAAAAAGTTCCTTGGGTTGCTGATTCTTCAGTTCCTCGACCGATTTGCCGAGTTTGCTGGCTCTCTCGTCCACCCACTGCTGCAATTGCAGCGCAGTCACTCCACAATGCGCGGCAACTGCGTTTTCACAAAACCAAAGCCACTGCTCCAGTTCGGGTACCAGCACCGTCGTGGCACTGTTGCCACTCCACGTGAAGCTGTCCAGCTTGCCCTGGATATCCTGGGCAACTTGATCGGGCTTTTGCTTGTGATCACGTCCCGAACCATGGTGATCCCATAGCAGCAAGGCCTTGCCGTACTGCCCCTTTTTCATTCGAGTCAATTCAGCCCCGCTTTGAACCATGCCTGCATCACGCTGAGGGTGTCGCTCGATGTCAAAGACGATAGGCCGAATCTCCAATGCTTGCGGTCGGTTCAAAACGGCCCGGACGAATGCCAATGCGTCAGCATCCGCGACATAGACCAGCAAGTCCTTCATTCCAGCACCCCCGCTGCAAACACGATGCCCAGGTCCGGAGAACCATCCCAGCTCTGCAACAGAGGGTGATCTGGGCCGCGAATGATGTGCGTGCCTTGATCGTCCCGGCTGAAACACAACAAAGGTTCAACGCCGCACTGCTGCACCACAAACGGGGAATGGGTAGCCAACAGCATCTGCGCGGACGGAATCGTCGACAACGACCGCAGGATGATCTCCAGCGCTTTGGGGTGCACGCCGTTCTCTGGCTCCTCTACCATGTACACAGCAGGGCCGGGTGGCAAGAATGCCGGGATCGTCAACGCCATCATGCGTAGCGTGCCATCTGAAAGCACCCAACTTGGCGCTTCCAGGCCATTGGCATAGCGCAGCAACAAGTATTCTGCGTTATCGGCTTGCCTGCGTGCCCAGCCAATACGCTCCAGGTCAGGCAAGGCAAATTTCAGATGCTCAGTCCAACGCTGGACGGGAGAATCCGTATCTGCCCAGTAAGGCCCCAGGCCACCATTGGCCCCCAGCAATCGACCAACGACCCTGGCGAGATTGGTTCCGTCCAGATCAAGCTCTGCTGACCGTGTTGCGGCACAAGGCAGCCGCATCGCAGGGCTATTGAGCTGTATGTACCGAACACCCTGGGACAGGAACTTTCGAACCGCGTTTGCAGTGGGGTAGCGGTCCTCATCCGGTGGCGTCAAGCCCAGCGTCAACTTGTCCAGGCCGAAATTGAAAGAATCCTGGTAGCTCCCTTTTTCACGAGAATAAAAGTCGGTGCCCTTCGACGTTTTTCCCAACAGGCGCTTTGGCTTGACGTTTTTGCTGAATTTCAGCGTCTGTCCCGCCGGAAGCCAGGCTTTTGAGTACTGGCGAAGCAATTCTTCTTCTACACACACGCCCATGCTTGCATCGGCGCGGATGGCGAGCCGATAGTTCAATACGCTGTCGGCCAGTTCAGCACGCTGAGTGGACAAATCCAGCCATAGTTCAATCTCGATCACACCGCCACGGCGAAGCCAAGTTAGATCGTTGAAGTCTGCAATATGACGGGTTTGAACGGCCATTCCCGGCCCCTGAACCAGACAGTCGCGGACGAAATCAATGGCATCGAGAAAAGTTGTCTTACCGACGCCATTTGGCCCCACCAGTACGTGAAAGGTAGACAGCGGCAAGTCGATCAACTCGCGGATGCCTTTGAAATTTTTGATGGTCAAGCCAATGATCATGGCTGGGTCTCCGTTCTGGTCAACGCCAAGTCATACAGTGTCAACAGCTTCTCGTCTTCTTGCAGTGTTTCTTCGGGTAGTTTATTGGCGACGCTGATGATCGTCGCGTAGTCCTTGGCGGCCCACGCCGCGCGGAAACCGGCACGCAGCACCTCCAGACGCGACTCCTTGATCTTGCGACCGGTGAACGACCGATAAACCTCGAATTCCTTGAGCATCGCCTTCTCGCGCTTCTTCTCCAGGTCCTGCGCCTTGTTCGGGTCGGGCACGTACCAGCGATCCTTGGCCTTGGCTACTAGCGCTGGACTGTTCTTCTCCAGCCCGCGCAGATCCTTGTGGTTGGTCGAGAGGTAGCTGTGGATCTGGCTCGGCACCTCGCCGGTACCGTCGTACTTCAGGAAGTTGTCCTCTAACAACGCTGACAGCTCGGGCTTCGCTTCGTGCTTTTTCCAACCTGCGCCAAGCTGCCCCATGAACTCAGGGCTGACCTCTTGATAGGTCGATGGGCGCCGTTTCAGGAAATCTGACAGCCAGTCGATCGCGCTTCGCTCGTCAGATACAAACATTTCCATCTGCGGAGCGACAGCAACCTGCAAACGCTTTTTGTCGTACTCGGCCACCTGATCCGGCAAAAACACCATGCCATCTCGCTCGACGAAGCGCTGCGTAAGGCCTGCCTGGAATTCCTGGGTGGACATTGGAACGGGGAAGTTGTGTCGTACAAACCATGCCACCATCCGATCAAAAACGATCCGAGGATCGCGCTCAGCAATGAACTCGAGCTCCGCACCCTTCACCTTGACGATTGGCAAATAATTCAGGTGAGTACGGACAAAATCCCACACTGAATCTTCATTACCACCTGACTTCATGAACCGGTCTTCAAGCCCACCGTTTGGCTTGTACGCAGAAATCACAAGATCCTGCTTGACCGCAGTTACGCCAACAATCGCATTCAACCCACCCCGTTTCTTGTCAAGAACGGAAACGTTGGCCACGACAAAACCCGCCTCTTGCAACCCGGTCTGGATCGCGTTCCAGATACTCGCTTGAGTGTTTGAGAACTCTACCGTCATCCAGCGGCCAGGCTTCAACACCCTATAAGCTTCGTTAAAGCATCTGATCATCAACTCTCGGTATTCATTAACCGATTTTTTTTGATGTCGATCTTCAATCGCTTCAGGTTTCCGATTGGTCAAAACACCAAGCCATGATTCCATTAGGGAGTTAAGTTCGGAGTACGTGATATTCGAGCCAAATGGTGGATCGAAAAAGAAGTAATCGACGGAGTTATCAGGCATCAACAGTTGAGTTGTTGATTGTGTTGAGATTGCCGGTCTGTCGAGCCCAGAAGGTAATATGGCTTTTCTGAAAGCAGCAATCCGGTCCGAAATTAACCCAATGGCATTCATTTCTATCTGATTGGACGGCACGTAAAGTGTGCCCCGGCGATGGCCTGCAGTCGCTCCACCTTCACCGGCCTTCTCGCCTCCAACTCGTGTGATCGCTATTTGATGCTGGCGCGATCCTCTTTGAAGGCTTCCGGAAACCGCCCACTTCAGTTCTGAGGGCAGTATTTCGAAGGCGTAAGAAAATACCGTAAGGTTCCGTTTCGTATAGAAGTGATGGACGTGCGTGATCCCGATTGGATCGTTACGCCTTGTCTCTCCACCTTCGAACAGCCGGTCCGATGGATATGCTGTAGCAATTTCTGCTTTATCTATTCGTGCACACAGAGCCAAGTCGATAACATCCGGTTTCTTCTCAAACCGCTTCGAGCCAACCGAGTAGTTGATCCTTACGGGAACCGTTTTCGCCTGCTCAACAGTCTTGACTAGAGCCGAGTCCTGGAAACTGATAAGCGTATGATCAAGCGATCTCTTGGTTTGAATTGAATTGCAGTGCGGGCAAGGAAAGCTATCTCGGACCTTGCCGTTATCGACATCTACTGCAAAATCCCAGAAAACAATTTCTCCGGCACACTCCGGACAGTTGAACACATCAGACCAGACTACGTAATTTACGCGGCCAACTTTAGCCGTCCTCGCCAAATCTGGGTTTGCTCCTGCTTGCAGCTCCCGATACGCAGAGTCCAACTCGGCTTTCGACGGTTGATGCAACGTTTGATACATCCATCCGAACTTCGCCTCAAGATCAGCAATTGCAGACTTGGCTCGCTTATCGAAGTCATCTCTGTCCTTGGGTGCGTTGTAATTGTGTGAAATAAATGTAGCCGCAGGCGACAGATCACTCAGCAGTGCACGCCTTGCACCTATTTTTGAAAACTTTTGCCAAGTATCCTTTCCATTGTCTTGCTCTTCCTGAAAGACATCTCCGGCGCCATCAATCCTGTAACCAAGTGACTGAACGACTGTTCGATCACCACAGAGCTGCGCAGCCACTCCGGTCATGCCGGTTCCGCAAAACCCATCGAAAACAATGTCCCCAGGCTGCGTGTAATGCAGGATGTACCGCATGATTGCCTTATGCGGAACCTTGGTGTGATAGCTGTGGGCGTTATAGATAGGATCGTTCTTCCCCTCACTCACATCAGCCGCAAATGGTTCCTTGCTGTAGGGATCCGCCGGGTCGTAGGGCTTGCCGTAATGCGCCACGAATTCCGCCAGCCACGGATTCGGGCAAGCCGTGTAATACGGCGGGTCCGACATCGCCAGGATGGCCTCGTCCGTACCGTGCGGGAAACCTTCGATCTTGCGGAACGCTGGGTCCTTCAGCTTCTCGGCCAGCAGTTTCAAGAAGTGTTCGCGCCGCGCCTCATCACTCGGGAATGTCTGCCCGAGGCATTCCACCGGGCCGGTTTTAGGAGCTTGCTGACCATGCAGTAGATCGTTCATACGCCCATCTTCTTCTTGAGTTCATCAACGAAGCGCTTCGCCCAAGGCGAGGACGCGGTGACGTTGGCAGGGTCGATTTTTGTCAGCAGCTTGAAGGAATGCTCACCCTTCCCATACGAGGCCTTGGTCTTACAGTCTCTGGTGGCTTGTTGTAGAGCGCTGTACACCGTGGGCTTGGCGACGCCCTCGAGAGGATTTTGTGCAGCAGGCAATGCGTTAGCATTAAAACCTTGGCCGAAGAATGTCTGAAGTGTCACGCGGTCTGCCAAGAACCAGCTTTCCATGATCTGAACCATCAGGTGACAGTCGGTATTACTACTCCCGTTTGGCTTGCTCCAGTTATCTCTCTGAAGTAAATGCGCCCAAGGCAGCCATTGGTCCGGATTCCCTTGCTGATGCGCCATGTCTACTGGATCTTCGCTATCGACCAGCAGTACTGCCTCTTCACCTTGATTGATCGCCGCGCAGTACGACTCATAGGCATCCCTACGACTGCCGCAGGCCACTACGCGCGGTCGTTTCGTGACACCCGCCTTCGTGATGAATTCGGTAATGCCTTCGCGGCAAGCGGTTCTTAGCACATTCGCGTCCCCGCCACCTTCGACATAAAGCTTCACCATCTCGTGCCCCCAATCTCACCACGTGTCCAGAGCTGCCCCAGTCGATACTTCTCCAACCATGGCTTTAACTTCTCTCTATCCAGCCTTTCGAGCGTGGTGCCAGTTTCCGAGCGCGCGGCCACGAGAACAGCCTCGGGCATATCGGTCAAAGCATCTACCAGCACATCCGAATGTGTTGTGACAATCAGCTGAGTGCGCTCAGATGCATCCTTAAGGAGTTGAGCGAGCGTAGGCAGTACGTCCGGGTGCAAGCCAAGCTCCGGCTCTTCGATACAGATCAGCGGACCAGGGGTTGGGTGGCAAAGAATGGCGAGCAAGCACAGATACCGTAGTGTTCCGTCCGAAAGGCGAGTGGCAGGTACGTTATGACGCCCCTCGTGAAAGAAAACTTGGACCGTTCCACCCTCGATTTGTACGTCAAAGTCGTCAATCCCTTCGTAGAGGACACGCAGCGCCTCTAGCATCTTCTTTTTGACAGAAGGCTCACGGCGAAGGCGGTTTAACACCAAGCCAAGGTTGCTCGCGTCGGGTTCCAAGTGCTCGTTGGGAAGGTCCGCCTTTTGTGGCAAGCGTGGGATCGTGTATCGACCAAAGCTCCATTCGCGGTACAAACGAATCTTGCTGAAAGTGTTGCCCAAATAAGTGAGCTCAGGATACTGATCCGGGTCCTTTCGCTGGGAGAGAATGGACGCAGTCACGTTGATGTCTTCGTGCTGTAGTCGTCGCTGTTTTCCTTTGATGTTCAGAACACCATGTCCATTCTGGAACTGGTAATAGAAGTACGGCTTATCTGCTTTCTTCTTTGGATCTGGACTCGCGTTTTCTACACGTTCATCAGATATCTCGAATCGCTGACCCACTTCGGAAAAGCTCAGTACATATCGAAGATTCACTGGCCCTTTGGGATTGTCGAAAACGGCATCGATCGTCGCGCGCGGAGTTTTGGATGCCCCCTTCCACAACCAGTCGCGTACTCCACCACCATCGCGGATAGCTGCAAGAAGATTGGACTTTTCCGATGTACTCGGCGTAGACCGAACAAGATCAATGGCTTCCATCAGGTTGGATTTTCCTGATCCATTGGGGCCGATGACAACGTTGAGCGGGCGGAACTCTATCGGCGGTGAGGATTCACCGAAGCTCAGGAAATTTGTCAGTTTCAGTGACTTTAGAAGCACGATGCTCTCCTTTACTCGATCACGAAGCGCAGCTTGGTGGCATCCTTGCCCTTGCAGCGCTCGTTCATGAAGGTGTCGAAGCGCTTGCGCAGGTCGTCCGGCGTGGCGGGTGAACCACCTTGCAGCAGCGCCTGCTTGATCTCCTCATTCTTGACCGCGATCTTCTCCAGCCCCGACAGCGCCTCTTGCACGGCGTTGGCGAACTCTTGGGTCAAGGGTTCCGGCAGCTTGCGCGAGGCCAGGAAGGCGTCGATCAGCTTCTTGCTTGCTGCCGGCAACAGGCCCAGGCTCTCCTGCGTGAACGGGTCTTCCAGGTTCTCCAGCAGGGTCTGCTGCCAGTTGGCCACCAACTGATCCAGGTCGTCGTCCAGCTTGTGCAGACGGTTGGCCGCCGGGATCAGCTCCAACTGCTCGGCAGACGGGCGGAACTGGCAATGCGGGCAGACGGCCGCTGTCATCAGCGTGGGCTCGTCCAGCGACGAACAGCTCTTGAGGCCGTTGAGCGACTCCTCGAAGGCGGTGAGTTGGCTGGTGGGCATCAGCGACACGCCGGCCAACACGCGCAGCGCCAGCAGGCGGTCGTCGCGGCGCAATGCGTTGCGGGTCTTGTCCTCGGCCACGCCCAGCCGCGCCTTGCTGTGACTGGCGATGTAGGCGGTGATGTAGTCCTTCTTGAGCTGGCCCAGCGTCTGCCGGTATTCGGCGGCGTGCTCGGCGGTGCGGTCCTGACTCAGCTTTTCCTGCAGCGCCTTGCGGGCGGTTTCGGCCTGCTTTACCCACGGATGCTCGGCGGGCAGCACCATCTCGGCCTGCGACAGGTAAGACGCCGTGCTGCCCAACTCCACCACCAGTTCGAGCAGACGCTCGACGGCGGCGAGGATCTCCAGATTCTTCTTCTGGCCGTCCAGGTCTTCCTGCGTGACGCGCAGGTTCTTGAGCTTGCCGACGGTGTTGTACGGCGCCAGCGACTCGGTGAACTTCTTCAGTGAATCCAGCCGAGCGTGCCAGTCTTTGGCTTCTTCTTCGCGCAGCAGGTTCTGGCCCCAGAAGCCGAGCTTGCCTTGCTGCAGGTCGGAGCCTGCCTTGAGCACGCGCGGCACCAGCGCGCTGACTTTCTCCTGCAGTTTGATGACCGGCTCGGTATCGCCCTGGCTGGCCTTCTGGGCCAGGCCGGGCGGCAGGTCGAACAACTCGAACAAGGCACGCAGCAGCGCGAGGTTGATCTCCTTGGGCGCCTCGACGTGCTTGAACTGCTTGAGTTCCTCCAGCGAGCGTTCTGCCAGCTGGGTCAGCTTGCTGGAGTCGATCTTGTCGCCGGTGATCGACAGCACGATGTCGCCGGAGTAGACGAGGCCGCCCAGCACGGTGACGAGCAGGTCGGGTTCCAGCCGGTACTTGATCGGCGCGAAATACTCGACGTCGGAGGTACCCGACAGCAGTTCGCTGCGGTTGAGGACCTGGCCGTGGCCCTTGGCCTTGAGGCGGTTCAGCACTTCCTGCGCGTAGCGGGAGTTGGCCGGATCGATGCGGTCGCCATCGAGCAGCTCCAGCGCATCGAGCACGGCGAGCGCATCCTTGGTGCGAGTGCCGCCGGCCAGGGCGCGCAGCGCGTTGCCGATCAGTTGCTTGCGGTTGGCCTCGGTGACCAGCACCGAGAAGGTGGGATATTCCGGCGCGAGATCGGCGAAGCGCTGGCCCAGCACCAGGCCAGAGATGACGTTCACCACGTCCCGGAAGTTGATGCGCTCGTCCGCACCCAGCCGCGCCCGGTCACGCAGCGACACGCCTTTGGCCCACTCCTGCAGGTTTTTTTTCTTGCCCTGGTAGGTGACCTCGAAGGCAGTCATCTGCTTTTCCTGCAGCCACTTGCTCATGGCGCGCAGGAAGTCTTGCGCCTTCGAGAGGTAGATGGCCTTGGCGCCGCCACTGGCGGTTGAGGCCAGATCGAGCGCCGCCGCGTAGGACGACAGGTGTCGCTTGAGATCGTCGTCCAGCCCGGTGAGGCGGAAGAAGACCTCGTCCGACAGGTTGTTGTCGGCGAACTTCGGCTTCTCGAAGGGCTGGATGAAGTAGACGTAGAAGTCGCGCTCGGGCTGGGCCGTGGGCCGGTCATTCGGCGCCCCGAAGAACAGGTAGCCCATGCGCTCGACGCGGCGCTCCTGCCACTCGATCTGGTATTGCCAGATCTGGAAGCCGGGGTAACGCAGGTCGTCGCTGCACTCCATCAGCGCCTTGACGGCGCTGTAGTAGGCCCGGTCCAGGGCATCGTTGGACAGGGCTTCGGCTCGCTTTTCGATCTGCGCGTCGTAGTCGATATCCTTCTTGAGGTCGAGGTAGTACTGCTCGCCCGTGTTTCCGCCATGCGCCGCCTTGGAGATGAACTGGCCGTTGACGGTCTTCAGCACTTCGCGCATCACGGTCTGGACCATCGACAGCAGGTTTTCGGCCGGATCGCCCGGCATGTCCTCCACGCCCGGCTGGAACAGGCACAGGGAATCGCGCAGCTCGGCAGCCGTGGGGCCAATCGGCACATGGATGTCGCCGCCCGTGGTCAAGCGGTGCACGGCCAGCGCGTTGATGATCCGCAGCGCCATGGCCTTGTAGGCCGGACGCGTGAAGGCTTGCTGGACGCGCGACTCCAGTACCTCGGAGACGCGCATCACTTCTTTGATGTTCGGGTCAGCGCGCAGGACCGAGTTGGTCTTGATGGTGTTCCAGAAGCTCTCGTAGCTGATGAACAGCGGCTTGTCGGTGGGCACTTCCTGGTCGAGGATGGCCAGCATGGCGGCCTCGATGGTCTTGAGCGCGCCGCGCTTCTCGGTGAAGTGGATCTGCTCGAAGGTCTTCAGGTAGTCCGGGTGCACCGGGAACAACCGCACATACTCGTCCATGCGCTCGTTCATGGAGCCGTAGAACTTGGCGAACGGCGTCAGGTATTGGCGGATCTTGTTCTGCTGGTCAGCGGACTTCTTGAGCAGGCGCGCGGAGACGACGAAGCTCACGTCCTGGCGGTCGATCAGGATCTGGGTGAAGCGCTCGTTGACGCGGCGCATGCTGTCGGCCACGTGCTGGAAACGCACGCTGTCGAAGATGGCTTCCTGCACCCCGGCCAGGAAGCGGAACTTCAGGTGTTTGGTGACTTCGCCAACCTGGCGCAGGATGGCCAGGTCCTGCACCAGTTCGTGATCGCGACGGGACTGCAGGTATTCCAGGAACTCGTCGACCACCAGCAGCACACCCTGGTCCGGGAATTTCTCCGCGAACGCGGCCATCATCTCTTCGAAAGAGTCCTTGTTGTTGAGTTCCTTGTCGGCGGTCGGGAAGGTGTAGTCGACGCCGAGTTTTTCGAGGAAACGCTCAAGCTGCAGGGTGATGATCTGGCGCAGCGGCATCTGCAGCCCGCCCACCTCGATGCGCAGCACCTTGAAGCGGCCAGCGATCGGGGCGACCGCCTCGGCGACCTTGGGGTGGCGGATCATCGGCGCATAGGCCCCGTCCTCAGCCACCAGCGACAGTACCGACATCAAGTGCGACTTACCGGTGCCGTAGTTGCCGACGATCAGCACGCCCTTGTGATCGACCGAGTCGTCGAAACTGAGCTGGGGCACCATGAGCTTGGCGATCCGCTCGGCCATGTCGTCGGAGATGACGTAGGTCGCGACGAGCTTCTTGGCCTCGTCCGGGCGCCCGGCATCGAGCAGTTGAATGACTGACTCGATCCGCTCGAACTGGATCAGATCTCCGTATTTCATGTTCTTGGCCATAGGGCTCTCTTCCCCCGCAGTTTCCGTTGATTCGGTCAAATTTCGAGTACGACCACGCCATCACGGCTGTAGTCACGATGTTCTGGATGGCTCATGTCGGCATACACCAGGCGATCACCGCGCAGCTCGCCAGGCCAGACGGCCACGACGCGCCAGGAGTGAGCCAACTGCCTGACGAGCTCGAGCGGGTTGATCTGTAGGCTCGGCTCGAACAACAACTCCAGGTTGTCAAGCAGCAGCGGGGCCTCGGTGCGTTCCTGGGTTTGTTCATCATGTAGCGCGATCTCCCGCAGCAGTTCGCCTGCCAAAAAGCCGCGCTTGTTGTTCGGCGTGGCGGCCAAACGGCGCCCCAGCTCCAGGCCGACGTTGAGCGGCTCGATGTCGAGCTTGGCGCCAAGCTGGCGCAGTAGTTGGGTCTTGCCACTGCGGCCGGGACCGACCAGCAGGATCAACTTGCTGTTGAGGTCGCCGATTTCGCCGATGAGTCGTTCGAGTTTTGCGAGCATGCTCATCCCCTCTTCCGTGAATCCGGATAAGAGCTGCGCGCGGTGACTGAATCGATGCATCGTCATCGGTTACTCGAACAGCCGCTTTTGTTTGACGACGTAGCCCGCTGGCTTCTTCTGCTTTTCCAATACGCCTTCGTCGACCAGACGCTGCAACCATGCCTTGGCCTGCGCGGCGGACACGTCCAGCGCGGCCGCTACTTCGGCGTCTTTCATCGGCGTACTCAAGAGTTGCTGAATCGCTGCGCGCACGGCAGCGAAGAGCCCTTCGGCAGGGGTCGATTCAGGCTGCGCAGATTCCTTGGCCTCGTCTAGCGGCGCTCCGGCCTCTGGTGTGACTGGCGGCAGTTCTTCCGATGCTGTAGCAAGCGGCTGCGCATCGGAAACGACGTCGACCGGTGCCGATGGCTCGCTCGCGGCCTGAGGCAATGGCGCGGTGTCGGGTGGCACAGGCGCCGCTGGCTTGGCATCAGCCGACGATGGGTCTGCGTTTGAAAACAGCGCAAAACCAACCTGTGGGGATGCCGTCGGCGTGGGCATCGCCATCGGCATCGCCACGTTGAACACATCCTCGAACGAATCCACGTCTTGCGGGTTCGGCCAGGGAAGTGCGCCTTTCTTTCGCAAACCATCCAATCCGGCTGAAGACTCACCCGTCGTTCGAATGAAGACCGGGACGAACTTGAGTTTGTCGAGCTGCTCGACAGCACCCGCCCAGGTACCACCTTTGTTGAGGTCGGAACTGACCACCAGTGAGGTGTCTGCCAATGCATAAATCAGCTTGTTCCGCTGCATGGCGTTGCCGACATTGAACCCGGCACTCGGGTCGTAGGGCGAAATCAGCACCAGCTGCTCATCCAGCAACAGGTTGCGGTGCTCGCGGTTCATGGTGGTCTTTTCCAGACTGTCCGCCAGAACGCCACAAACTTTTCCACCTCCCTCAAGCGCACCCCGCATGGCGGCCTGATCGATGCCCTTGGCGCCACCGGAGACAAGCGTTCTGCCTGCCCGAGCAGCGAGCCGGCCAACGGCCATTGTGTAGTCGATGAGGGACTCGTCCACATGCCGCGATCCGACGACGGCAAGCCCACCGGTTTCAAGCAAAGCCATGTCGCCACAGCCGTAGAGCACTGCCGGGGCGTCTTCGCGCAGGCGGGCCTTCAGACGGCGGGGGTACTCTGCATCGGCGCGGCTGACTACCCAGATGGCGCGCGCTTGCCAGCGCTCGATCACTTGGCTCAGCAGGAATCCGCGCCCCAGCAATTTCTGCAGGCGGCTCTCGTCAATCACCGGCTGGCAGGCGCGCAAGATCTCAGCTGCGTCCGGCGAGAGGAGATCGGCAGGCTGGCGCTGGATCTCGCGCAAATGACGCGCGAGACGTTTGTATTCACCAGGCGAGAGCAGATCCGATGACGCAGTGCCTCGTCCGGCAATGAGCGGCGCCGTCAGCAGCAAGATCGCCTGGGCGTTGGGTGAGAGGACTGACGTCATTCGTCGTGCCCCGTCTGTGAAAGGGCCATCGGCCAAACCGCGCCACTACCGCTTTTGCGCAGCAGCCATGCAGATACCGTCAGCGTCCAGCGCGAGTCGACCATGTCATCCACCAGGAGGACCGGGCCGGGAGGAATGGGCTGGCCGTTGAGTGCGAGCGAACCATCAATGTTGCGCGCCTGTTGTGTACTGTTTGCCATCGTTTTCTGTTCGGGCCTTGCGTCTGTTTTTGCGATGACCACATGAAACGGCAGACCCAGCGCAGCAGCCAGGCGTTGCGCGAAATTCGGCACCAATTCGGGATGCCGAAGCGAAGGAACGCCGGTCACCCAGGTCGGGCTCGGCTGCGGATTCCACTCATGAATCATCTTCACGCACGCAGCAACGAGGGCATCGCAGAAGTGGCCGTCGTGGTATTTGCCCTGTCGAACCAAGCCACCCCAACCGGCATCGCCCCAGACGCAGAGGGCCTTGCCGGATTCGGCCTGATGGGCAGGGGCGATGAATCCTTTGACGCCGTACTGGGGCATTCCACCATCGGGCCATTTTTTGCGTGGCTCGATGGGCAAGCTGGTTCGACGAAGAAATTCGACGGCGGCTTTGACCAGCTCGGTATCCACGGTTGCTGGCAATGGCGGTAAGGCAGGTTCTGTGACAACACTTGGATCGCCGTCGAGTGCGCCAATCAAAAAGCCCATGTGCTCACCAAACGGCAGGCTGACGTAGTCCTGCATCTGCTGGTGCTCGTCTCGCCGTAGCGCGGTAAGGCGTTCCGCTCGATCCCAGAACGCTTCACTCAGCGTTGCCGCCGTGAGCTGCCACTTGCTGCCTTGCTTGGCGATGGGTGCCGGCGCTTCGAGGGAAAGCAGTGCAATCGTCTTGTCGACACGTCCTTTGCTCAGATTGACTTGGCTCAGCAGCTCGGGGACAGACAGCCCGTTGGGCTCGTCTTCGAGCGCACCGAGGACGTCGGCAACTTCCTGTCGGGTCGGGAAGGCACTCCGGATAAACCAGTCAGTGATGTCAGACTCTTCCTGACCGCTGAGGAGTACTCCATAGGCGGAGTCCAGTGCGCGCCCGGCACGGCCCACTTGCTGGTAGTAGGCGACGACCGATCCCGGCATTTGATAGTGGATGACAAACGCCAGATCCGGCTTGTCGTAACCCATGCCTAGGGCTGTTGTGGCAACCAGCGCTTTTACTTCATTGTTGAGCAGCGCCTGTTCAAGCTGTTCTCGGCGATCGCCGGTTTCACCGGTGTAGGCTTCCACGTTGAAGCCTCGGGTCTTCAGCCATTGCGCCACTTGATTGGCATCACGAACCGTCAGCGTGTAGATGATGCCGTGGCCCTGCAGCGTGGCCAGTTGCTCTGCCAGCCAGGCAAGGCGCTCGGCCTGGCTAGGTAAGCGGATCGTTTGCAGGGAAAGCGAGGTCCGATTCAAGTCGCCACGCGAGACGTCCAGCTTCGGACCGAGCACGGCAGCAAGGTCCTCCATCACGCGGTTATTCGCGGTTGCCGTGGTGGCGAGCAGGCGCAGGTTTGGCGGCAGCGTTTTGACGATCCGCTCCAACAGGCGATAGTGAGGGCGGAAGTCGTGGCCCCAGTCGGAAATGCAATGGGCCTCGTCGATGACCAGCATCGAGATCTGTGCGGCGATGCCGGCCAGAACCTGCGTCCGAAAGCGCTCGTTCGCCAGGCGCTCCGGCGAGATCAAGAGAATGTCGATCTCCCCCTTGGCCAGCTTGCCCTCGACTGCCGTCCAGTCGTCCATGTTGTCGGAGTTGATGGTGGCGGCGCGAACCCCCATCCGCTCGGCCGCTTCGATCTGGTTTCGCATCAGCGCCAGAAGCGGCGAGATCAATAACGCCGGGCCGGCTCCCGCTTCCCGCAGTAACTTGGTCGCGATGAAGTAGACAAAGCTCTTGCCCCACCCGGTCTTCTGCACGACCAGCAAGCGGCCTTTGCCGTCGACGATGTGACGAATGGCATCTTCTTGGCCGTCGCGGAAAGTGGCATCGGCGCGTCCGGAGCCGATGCGGAGAAGTTCCAGCGCGCGTTTTGGGTCGTAGGCCACGTTATGGCTCTCCCTTGTTTTGCTCGGGCGAGCGGTAGCCCGGCGCCAGCACAGCGTTCTTGACGCCGTATAGCGCCAGGTGATCTTTCAGCCACAGCCTGAATTCATGGCCGCGCAAACTGTGGTCCGGAGAGCAGTCCACACTCCACTGCCGCAAGATGTAACCGGCGGTGGCGGCGCGCAGCTTCATCCGCAGTGACCCGCGAACCATGCCGTAATCCATCTCCGTAATTTCAGGGCGGGGCTGGTCCGGGTGCGGCACCAGCTCCAGCTCGACGATGCGGGTCCATTGGATGTCCTGATCACTGCGCTCATGGGGTTGCACATCTGCATCCCTCATAAGGACCGGGCGCTTGATCCGGGTGATGACGAAGTCCCGGAATTCCTGCGACTTCCGGTCGAAGGCGCGGACGTGCCAACGGAGGCCGTTGTCGATCAGCGCGAACGGGACGATCTCCCGCTCGGTGCGGCCACTAGAGATGGAGTGGTACTCGATGCCGAGCGGACACTCCTGATGGATCGCCCGGGTCACGCTCGCCAGCACATCCAGATCCGGATGCGTGAGCCGTGACGGGCTCTCGCTGGCCACCCACGCCTTGAGCCGCATCGGCTCACCATCGCCAAAGCCCTGGGTCAGCCACGACAGCACCCGCTCTGGGGGAAAGTCGAATACGGGCCGGAAGTCCGGCCCCAAGACGTAGGACTTGCCCTTGGGGTCGTAGTCGATGTTGCCCGGGGCCAACTCCTTGTACAGCGCCAGATCCCTGGATGCGGCGGCGGACTGGATGCCAAACCGCGTGACCAAGTCCTGACGGCGGATCTCGCCGATGAAGCGCACGCGCAACTCCACGAACGCGAGTCGGTCGCGTTGTGGCTGGGTGAGCGATGCAAGCGGTTGGTTCGACATCGTGGCTGGATCGCTCGGGCCCGCAAAAGGTCTGCGTGTCATTGTGTCAACTATACGGGCTTCGTATCATCTTGATAAGTACGGACGACGCGACGATAAAAGGACCACAGTGCCATGCAAAATATCGCAGAGCTTCACCTCAAGCCAGCGACGCTGGCGCGGTACGGGTTGCCGGACATCCCTACCCCGTCCCGGCGGTCGATTGAAGTCTGCCCTGCTCGATAACGGGGACCTGCCGCTGGCCGTGATGCTGCACGGTCTGCAGCAGCGTAGCCGGGATGGGGAGGCCGAATGGCAGCAGCTCGAACCCGCAGTGGATCGGCTTGCCGAGCTGTTGGCGCCCGACGAGGCCCACGATGTCGTTTCAGCCGCTGGTGACCACTGGTGGCTCGAGGTCGGGCCCGTGGACCTCGGCGGCAAACTGGTCACCATCCAACGTGGCGATGCCCTGATCGCTGCCATCACTGCCCGGGACGACGGACGATTGCGGGTAGCTGTGTTTCGCCCGTTGGACGCCAAGAGCGCGGAATACCTGATCGGGCAGGGGCAAGTGCCTCACCCTGAGCACGGGGTCTGCATGCGCGAGAACAACTGGGAGTACGCGCTCGACTGCTCAGCCGGCAACGGCAACTACTACGCTGCTGACCGGGGCGAGGCCTATCTGTCCTACTGGGAGAAAGGCCTGGGCATCCGTTGGGACGGCTCCGATGTGCCCGAGTGGCGTAAGCAGCTCGACCTCGTCGCCCGGCCCGCCGCCCGCGTGGTCGCAGAGTTGGGCATCCATTACACCTTGTCCGGCAATGAGGACGTGGAGCCTGTTGCCGATACCGGCGCGGCGGAAGCATTCGAGACACCGGCACCTCCGGCCTGGCGCAGCAAGCGCCAGCAAAAACGCACGGTCCAGGGGCGGTTTCTGGGCTGCCTACTCGGTGGTGCAGTCGGCGATGCGCTGGGCGCACCGGTTGAGTTCATGAAGCGGACCGAGATTCTGCGTCGCTTCGGTCCGAAGGGAATCACCCAGTACGCACCGGCTTATGGCGGCATGGGGACGATCACCGACGACACGCAGATGACCTTGTTCACCGCCGAGGGGTTGATCCGAGGTTGGGTGCGCGGCTGCTTCAAAGGCATCACGACCTATTCCGGGGTAACGGCGCACGCCTATTTGCGCTGGCTGCAAACCCAAGGCGAACGCCCGACCTGCGACATCGACTTCGGCACCGATGAGCCGGGCTGGCTGTTTCAGCAGCGTCAGCTGCACAGCCGTCGCGCGCCGGGCAACACCTGCCTTTCGGCCCTGCGGGCGATGAACTCGCTCGGGGAGCCGGCCCGCAACAACAGCAAGGGCTGCGGCGGCGTCATGCGGGTTGCGCCGGTCGGTCTGTTCGCCTGGCGCCTGCGTCAGTACGAATCTCCCCAAGACGCCTTCCGGCTGGGTACCGAGTTGGCTGCGCTGACCCATGGGCACCCGACTGGAGCCCTGACCGGTGGTGTGCTGGCGGTGCTGGTCCTGGCCCTGACCGATGGCGCGTCGCTGCGCGAGGCATTGGCCGCCGCCAAACGCCTACTGCGAGCCGAGCCCGGCTTTGAGGAGACGATGCGGGCAATCGAGATGGCTGAGGAGTTGGCCGATTCGGGTTTGCCACATGAAGAAGCCATTGCCCGGCTGGGCCAGGGCTGGATCGCCGAGGAGGCCCTGGCGATCTCCATCTATTGCGCGCTGGTCGCCCGCAATTTCAAACAGGGCGTGATCCTGGCCGTGAACCACGATGGTGACTCCGACTCGACCGGAGCGATCGTCGGCAACCTGCTGGGCGCGATGCACGGCGTGAAGGCAATCCCTGCCGAGTGGCTGGAGCCGCTGGAACTGCGCGACGTCATCACCGAATTGGCGGAAGACCTCTACGCCTTCAAGGATTGGGCGATCGGCGAGTACAGCGACAACGAAGCGCTGAACCAGCGGATCTGGCGCAAGTACCCGGGATTCTGAGATGGAGTGACCTGGCATGAGCGGAAATCGATGGGACCAGCCGGGTGTGCCCCACAAAGGATGGCACTGCGTGGACGTGGTCGACCTGCGAGCCGACGGCGAGTCGGCGGACGAAACCGATGACGCGACCTGCCAGATGTGCGGCAACGAGAAGATCCGCTACGTCCACATCATGGAGCACCCGGATCTGGACGAGAACTTCGACGTCGGGTGCGTCTGCGCCGAGAAGATGAGCGGCGACTACGAGGGGCCGAAACGGCGTGAGGCCAAGTTGCGCAACCGAGCAGCACGCCGAACCCGATGGCTGCAGCGCAAGTGGCGGGTGTCCGCCAAGGGGAACAGCTTTCTGAATCTTGAAGGCTACAACCTCGTCGTTTACCCGACAAAGACTGGTCGCTGGGGCTACAAGATTGGCGATCGTTTTGGGCCTCGAACATACCCGACAAACAACGAAGCGAAGCTGGCGCTGTTCGATGACTTCTGGATGGCAACCCAGGATGACGAGCAGCTGTGGAGCAGTGATTGATGAGCCCGGAGAAATGAGAAATGGCTAAACCTGTCGTGATCGGCTCGCTGAGCTTCCGAACCCAGAAGAGCGCGCTGGACCATTACAAGGCGCTGCTACACCGGTACCAGGACGGGGATCGTATCTCTGACCCAGGGGACCACGCCGACCTCATGGCGATCATCGAACGATACGCCCCGATTCTTGACGAGGTCGGTGAACCGGCAAAGGGTTGCGGCCAGATCGATCACTTCGAACGGCGCATGAATACCGGGACCGGCTGGAGCAACTCCGGATTCTGGGTGGTCCGCCACGGACTTTTAGGAACCCGCACGAACCCGCAATAGCCCGCACGGCAAGATGCCAGGTCGTTGATTTTCAACAAACTGCTTGATCGGTCCGCGCTTGCGGACTGCGGACTTTCGATTGGCCGGAAATCTGGCTCGCCCAGACGGCCCTCGGTACCGACATGGTGCAAAACGTCGGTACTTGTCGATATCTACCGACGAATCGGAACATCTCAGCTGGCACTGACCTGCGTCGCGACCGACTGGCTGGTTGATATCTGCAGGCACGACTCCTCGTAGGCCTCGATGTCGATTTGACGGTAGGCCACCCGACCACAGAGCTTCAGGAATTTTGGTCCGATCCCGACGCTTCGCCAGCGCTCCAGGGTCGCCTCGCTGATGCTCCAGCGGGCGGCCAGTTGTTTTTGATTGAGGTGTACGACGTCCATCCTCGTCTCCTTCCGAATGAGTTGGCAGGAGTCCATGAAGGCGCTGTTCGGCCGACGAGCCAAGCGATTCTGCTGTGGATCGGAGTTACGCGTCGTCAGGCGGCAGTGGAGTGTCGGGTTCTACCGCGACGTCTCCAACCAGCGATTGAACGCGTCGCACCTGCTCGGCAGTGATAGGCTGCAACCGTTCGGGGTGCGCGGCGATGTCCCGCTCGAGGATATCCAGAATGACCTTCTCGGATGAGCTGATGATGGCAGTTTCCGTGTCGTCTGCGTCTTTCTTCATGCGCGCTCCCCCGTTGGAGCATCATCCAATACATAGCTTGTACTGCGCCCGCCCGCATCCGATTTCCGCAGGACACCCCGCGCAAGCAGATCGTTGATGTCGCGCAGGGCCGTGTCCGGCGAGCACTTGGCGATGGCCGCCCACTTGCTGCTGGTGAGCTTGCCTTCGAACCCGTCGAGCAGCTTGTTCAGCAACTTCACCTGCCGCTCGTTGAGTGGTGTGGTCGCCCAGCGCTGCCAGAACCGCGTCTTGGTCAGCACGGCGTCGAGTGTGTGCTGCGCCTGGTCGACAGCGCGATGGAGCGTGTCGAGGAACCAGGCGAGCCACTCGGTGACGTCCAGCAACCGTTTCTGGGTCTGCTCCAGGATGTCGTAGTAAGCCTTGCGTTCGCGCTGGATCTGCGCCGACAAACTGTAGAAGCGCTGCGGGCTACCGTCGGCGCGTGCCAGCAGCAGATCACCAATGGCCCGGGCGATGCGGCCATTGCCATCGTCGAACGGGTGCAGCGTGACGAACCACAGATGACCGAGCCCCGCTTTGATCAGTGGCGGCTCATTCGACGCGCCATTCAGCCAGTCGAGGAAGCGGCTGGTTTCCCCCTCGAGGCGATCGGCGGGTGGCGCTTCGAAATGCACCCGTTGGCGACCGATGGGGCCAGACACCACCTGCATCGGGCCGCTGGCATCGTCGCGCCAGCCGCCGACCTTGATCTTGGAGAGCCCGGAGTAGCCGGTGGGAAACAGTGCGGCATGCCAGCCGAACAGACGCTCCCGCGACAGCGGTGCTCGGCAGTTGGCCGTGGCATCCAGCACCATCTCGACCACGCCTTCGACCCGCGGATCGACCGGATCGAGCGCGCCGATGTCCACGCCCAGCCTGCGCGCGATGGACGAGCGCACGGATTCGACGTTGAGCTGCTCGCCCTCGATCTCGCTGGTCTTGACCACGTCCTCGGTGAGCGCCGCGAGGCTGGCCTGATCGCGCAAGGCCATGCCGACGTCAGCCAGGCGGCCCATCAACAGCCCCTGGGCGCGACTGACCTCAGCCATGGGGCCAGCCAGCGCCGCCAGGTCGAAGTGCCAGTTCGGCCAGTCACCAGCCTGCCAGATGTATTTGTAATCGCCGCTATTCATGCGACGATTATGGGCTGCATTCTCCGCACACGCAAGTCTTTCGCCGCACAAAGTGCGGAGAAAGGTGACGCCAATCGCCGCACAACGGGCCGCATCGCGCCGTAATTTCAAGACGGCGGTTCAATCCATGCGCTGTCATGAGGAAGGCGATGCTGGGTGAAGCAAGGAAGCGGAAGGTTGACCGTCCTGAGTTCAAGGCCAGCGTGTGTTTGGTGGCCTGGCGTGGGTTGAAGACGATCCATGAGATTGGCCAGCATGAGATTGCCCAGGAGTGCGGCGTGCATCCCTGCGTGCATCCCGGCATACATCCGCCTGCCCCGCGGCTTCGCCTATCGGGTGGCGATCATCGGCGGGTATTCGCGGCGGGTATTCGCGGCGGGTACTCCGCTGGCGGATCAGTAACCGCAGGAAAGCGCTGTTCTGCGTCGATGGCCTAAAGGATGCCTGGCGCCACCCCGGCCGGCCGGAAGTCTTCAACCGCGACCCGGGCGCGCAGTTCACCCGCGCCGCCTTTACCGACATCCTGAAACGGGAAGGCGTGCTCATCCGCAAGGAGGGTCGGGGGCGCGCCTTCGACAACCGCTTCGTCGAGCGGCTCTGGCGCAGCGTCAAGCACGAAGACGTGGATCTGAAGGGCGATGCCTCGATGGGCGAATCGATGCTCGGCCTGACCGCGTATTTCGGTATTGCGCCTTCTACAACGCCAAGCGTCCGCACCCGTCGCTGGGGCAGAAAATGGGGCAGAAAACGCCGGAAGATGGCACGGCTGGGCTGCCGTGTGGGCGAGGCAGGCGTCGAGGTCGGTTGGCCCGGGTTCATCGCGGGCTTGGTGACGGGATTGACGACACCGGCATGAATGCACTGTTCGATCCGTCAGCCAAGCTGTTTTTCTGGCTTCCCGGCAGCAATCGATGTGACACATTACGTCGCATCAACCCGGATGATGGTTTCCATCCAACCAGGAGAAACCATCATGGCAAGATATCGTTCGCGTTACACCGCAAATGCGGCAAATCCTGATCCCATCATTCTTCTCTGGCTGCTGCGCATTCTGGTGCCGCTGGGTGGGCAGCGTGAATTCGTGCGCTCTAACGGCTTTAGCAACGATACGCTGGCCGAGGTGATTGGCCTGGGGCATTGGATCGATCCGTCTCCCAATGATTTTGACCTGAAGGCCGTTCAATCAGAACTGCGGTTGCTGCATCAGCAGGCGGAAAAGCAATGGGCAAAAGCGCCTCTCCCGGCTTGCCTGCGCAACAACGTTGGCCAACTCTCCAATCTGGTAGGCCTTGGCGCGACCGATTGCAGAATCCTGGAGTTTGCCGTGTCGATCCACAATGAACGGCTCCTGGATGACACGGCTGACTGGCTCGGCCAGATGTCATCAGTCAAGATCTTTCATGCCCTTTCGGTGATTCTGAATCTGCCCGAACCTGAAATCCGGGCAGCGCTGAGCGCACAAGGGATTCTCGCGCGCTCCGGCCTGGTTTCGGTCGACCGTAGCGGTACCAGCACGCTACGCGGCAAGCTGGATCTGCTCTCCGATGGGTTTGCTGATCTGATGACATCTTCGGAAGCCGATCCGATCAGCCTGCTGCGCGGCACCGTATCTGCCGCAGGCCCCGCACAACTCAAGCTGGCCGATTACAGCCACATCAATGCTTCCCTGGAAATTCTGCGTCCGTATCTACGGCACGCGGCCACGACCGGGCGGCGTGGCGTCAACATCTTCCTGCATGGAGCGCCGGGCACGGGCAAGAGTCAGCTGGCACGTGCCCTGGCGGATGAACTGGGATGTGAACTGTTCGAGGTGGCAAGTGAGGATGCCGATGGCGATCCCGTGAATGGCGAACGCCGTCTGCGCGCGTTTCGTGCCGCTCAGAGTTTCTTCGCACAACGCCAGGCTCTGATTGCATTCGACGAGGTCGAGGATGTCTTCAACGATGGCGACAGGTTCTTTGGTCGCAAGAGCACGGCCCAGGTCCGGAAGGCATGGATCAACCGGATGCTCGAAGAGAATCCGGTGCCGACGCTCTGGCTCTCCAATTCCATCGATGGACTCGACCCGGCCTTCATCCGCCGCTTCGATATGGTGTTCGAACTGCCTGTGCCACCCAAAAAACAGCGTGAGCGGATTTTGCGGGAGAATTGTGGCGACCTGCTCGATGCGGCCACTCTTTCACGGATTGCCGAGGCCGAGTCTCTCGCCCCCGCCGTCGTGGCCAAGGCGAGCTCTGTCATTCGCTCGATTCGCGACGATCTGGGCCAAAATGGTTGCGCATCGGCGTTTGAACGGTTGATCAGCAACACCCTGGAGGCCCAGGGACACCGTCCCCTCGTCCAGAACGACCCGGATCGGCTACCGGACATCTATGACCCGGGTTTCATCCATGCCGATGCCGACCTGAGCGCTGTTGCTGCGGGCCTGATTGCTGCGCGCGTCGGCCGACTCTGCTTGTACGGCCCGCCGGGTACGGGCAAGACCGCCTATGGGCGTTGGCTGGCTCAACAACTGGATGTTCCTTTATTGATCAAACGCGCATCGGACTTGATGTCGCCCTATGTCGGCGAAAACGAGCGGAACATTGCCCGGGCATTTCGACAAGCGGCGCAGGATGGCGCACTGCTACTGATCGACGAAGTCGACAGCTTCCTTCAGGATCGTCGTGAGGCGCAGCGTGGTTGGGAAGTGAGCATGGTCAATGAGATGCTCACCCAAATGGAATCGTTCTCCGGCGTATTCATCGCCTCGACGAACTTGATGACAGGTCTGGATCAGGCTGCGCTGCGTCGCTTCGACCTCAAGGTGAAGTTTGGCTTTCTACGGCCAGAACAGGCCTGGGAACTGGTGTGCCGTTACTGCAAACAACTCAACCTCCCTGCTCCACAGCCCGATCTGCGGGCAAGGACGATGCGTCTAGAGCGGCTCACCCCTGGCGATTTTGCCGCTGTGCTGCGCCAACACCGATTCCGCCCCATCGAATCTCCTGCAACGCTGGTTTCGGCCCTGGAGGCGGAGTGTGCAGTCAAAGAAAGTGGAAAAACATCGATTGGGTTTCTCTGACCATCAACCGCATGGGATGATTCGACAAAAAAGGGGAGGATCAATGCGCACACTCTCGAAGTCCAAACTACTGGCTTACCGGCAGTGCCCCAAGCGACTGTGGCTTGAGGTGCATCGCCCCAAGTTGCGCGAGGATTCGGCGGCCACCCAGGCCAGCTTTGCCGTGGGGCATCGAGTCGGTGACATTGCCCGGCGATTGTATGACCCCAAAGGCAAGGGTGTTCTGATCGATCCGCAAGCGGACGGGTTTGATGCCGCATTCGCCCGCACCCAGGAACTCCTGCTATCAGCGCAACCGATCTTCGAAGCGGGTTTCCGGGCCGAAGGTGCGTTGGCTTTTGCCGACGTGATGTTGCCGGTAAGAAAAGGGGGCAAGCGGGCCTGGCGTATGGTCGAGGTGAAATCCTCCACCTCAGTCAAAGACTACCATCGCGACGACGCGGCTGTGCAATCCTTCGTCGCCCGCTTCTCCGGCGTGCCGCTCACCAGGATTGCGCTCGCACATATCGACAATACTTGGGTCTATCCCGGCAATGAGGATTACAACGGGCTATTGCTCGAAAACGATCTGACGGATGAAGTGTTTGATCGTGGCGACGAGGTTCGCAGTTGGATAGCCGAGGCACAACAGATCGTCGCCAAGAAAAGTGAGCCTCGCATCGCTACGGGCAAGCACTGCGGCAATCCCTATGAGTGCGGATTTCTTGCCTATTGCCAAAGCCAGGAACCGCAGGCCGAGCAGCCGATCAAGTGGCTACCGGGTCGCTTGAGCAACGGGCTTCAGGCACACATCGAGGCGCACGGCCTGACAGAACTTCGTGACGTGCCGGATGAACTGCTCAGCGACAAGCAGCAACGCGTCAAAGCGGTCACCCTCTCCGGCAAACCTTATTTCGACCAGCAGGCAACCGCACAAGCGCTTGCCGCTGACAAGCTGCCTGCCTATTTTCTGGACTTTGAAACCATCCAATTCGCCGTACCGATCTGGAAAGGCACGCGCCCCTACCAGCAGATTCCTTTCCAGTTTAGCGTCCACCGTCTCTCTCGCACGGGCAAGCTCGGGCAGCAAGCCTTTCTCGATCTCACAGGCAGCGATCCATCCCAGGCATTTGCCGAAGCCTTGATTGCCGCATGTGGCGAGCGAGGTCCCATCTTCGTCTACAACGCCGGGTTCGAAACGACCCGTATCCGCGAGCTGTCTGAGCGCTTTCCTCGTCTGGCCAAACCGCTACAGGCATTGAACGGGCGGGTGGTGGATCTGTTGCCGGTGGCACGTGATCATTACTACCACCCCAGCCAGCAGGGCAGCTGGAGCATCAAGGCGGTGCTGCCGGCACTCTGTCCAGATCTGGATTACGGCGATCTCGAGGGTGTCCAGGATGGCGGAATGGCCATGGATGCCTTCCTGGAGGCGCTGGCACCGCAAACCAGTAAGGCACGCAAGAGCACAATCGAGCAGCAATTGCTGACCTACTGCGCACTCGACACCTATGCCATGGTGCGCTTGTGGTCGATTTTCTCGGGCTCTGCATTGAGGGTCTGAAATGGCAAAGCGCTCCGACAAGCTCGAAACCGTATTGCTTGCCGTCGAGTTGCTGCGCCGTATTCCGCGCGGCCGCAAGGTGACCGCCAGCGAGCTACATCGCCAACTCAAGGATGCCGGCATCGACCGCGATCTGCGCACCATCCAGCGACAACTGGAAATGCTCAGCGAGCATTTCGAGATCGAGCGTGACGACCGTAGCAAACCCTATGGCTATCGTTGGCTGGAGCAAGCCAAAGGGCTGGCGGTGCCCAATCTCACGCCGCAGGAGTCGCTGCTGCTGCAGCTTGCCGAAGAGCACCTGAAGAATCTCCTGCCGGCCCGGTTGATGAAATCCATGGAGGGGTTTTTCAGCCAAGCTCGGCGGAATCTTGGTCCGGATAGCCGTGCGCGCCTGGAGCGTGAGTGGTCCGGCAAGGTACGTGTCGTGGCCACCAGCCAGCCGCTGTTGCCTCCCAAGATCGTTCCAGGGGTCTTCGAGGTGGTCAGTGAGGCCCTATATGGCAATTTCTGGCTTCAGCTCGATTACCGGAATTCCACAGGCTGGCGCAGCAAGGTGGAAGTCATGCCCTTGGGCCTCGTCCAGCAAGGGCCGCGCCTCTATCTCGTTTGCCGCTATCGGGGTTACGACAATGAGAGAAATCTGGCGCTGCACCGCATCTTGTCGGCAGAAATGTCGACGCTGACGTTTGATCGGCCCAAAGAATTCGACCTCAGGAAATATGACGACGACGGGCGTTTCGGCTTCGGCGAGGGAGAAAAGATCCGGCTGACCTTCCGCATCGAGCCCAGTGCCGGGCTTCACCTGCTGGAATCTCCACTCTCGAACGACCAGCAAGTCGTCGAGCTCGATGACGGACAACTGGAAATCACCGCCACAGTAATTGATAGTGCCATGCTGGAATGGTGGCTGCGAGGGTTCGGGGATGCCGTGCAAGTCATCGACCGCCGCCCACTCGAATCGCCAATCTGAATTGCCAAACCGGTTTCGCAATTGGAAAAATCATGACACCACAACTTCCCGTCGCCCCCCAAGCGCTGATGCCCGTGGGCGCACTCAGCGGTTATTTCTGGGTCCCAGCGTACCAGCGCGGTTACCGCTGGGGCAAGCATGAAGTCGAAGCTTTGCTCAACGACCTGCATGAATGCGCCAAACTGCCAATCGGCCAGATCTATTGCCTGCAACCGGTAGCGGTCAAGGCGCTGACCCGGGCGGCGACCGATCCCTATCCGGAGGCCGTACCGGTCGGTGAAACCTATTTTGAACTGATCGATGGCCAGCAACGTATCACCACCCTTTACCTGCTCTACCGCTATCTGCACGCACTTGGACAGGGGGCACCCAACTTCGTACTGAGCTATGAAACGCGGCCCGGAAGCACCCAGTTTCTGAAAATGGTCAGCAGCCGGATCGACGACACGAACATCGATTACTTCCACATGTCGACCGCCTTCGCCCATATTCAGGGCTGGTTTGAAACGAGGTGGCCGGACGTCAGCGAACGACAGCATGCAGCTGCTGACTGGGCCCAGCGCCTTGCCAGCCAGATCGACTTGATCTGGTTCGATGCCGGCGGACAGGACGCCATCGATCTTTTTACACGGATCAACGCCGGGCGCATCTCGCTGACCAATGCCGAGCTGGTCAAGGCGCTGCTGTTGGCGGACAACGGACACGCGGACCCGATCCAGCAAGCCACCTGCGCCGGTCAGTGGGATGCTATCGAACATGCCCTGCATGACGACGCCTTCTGGTACTTTCTGAGCGCCGACAAACCCGAATCTTACGCGACTCGCATCGATCTGCTACTTGACCTGATCGCCCACGCATCCAGGACGCACAACGACTCATTCGCAACCTTCGAAACGTTTCAACGTGAACTTGCCCAAGGCAGGACGCAACAGGACCTGTGGAGCGAGGTCTGGCAACGCTACACCCTCTTGCGCGACTGGTTTGAGGACCGTGCCATCTACCACCGCATCGGCTGGCTGATTGCTACCGGCGAGAAACTCTCGATGGTGATGGAACTGTGCATGCAGAACGCAGCCCAGTCCAGATCGGCGTTCAAGAAACTCCTCGAGAGCCGCATACGTAATCGGCTCGATGTTACCCAACAGGATTTTACAGGCCTGAACTACGAGGAGCATCGCCAGCAGTGCGAACGCCTGTTACTGCTGTTCAACGTGCTGTCGGTCGACCGGCTAGAACACGGAAACGAGCGCTACCCATTTGCCACGCACCACAAGGAACAATGGAGCCTGGAGCATATCCACGCGCAGGCCGCCCAACCGCTGAATGGCGAGGCGGCATGGCGCGAATGGTTGAGCGACGCCAGGAGAACGCTGGATACGTTACAGCTGGACGACAAACAAACTGAACAACTTACCGACCAATTGGACAAGGCGTTGGCGAACAAGACCATCGGCCGCAATACATTTACGAAGCTCGAACAGGACGTCAGCAACTTGCTGAACCGCCTCAATGCTGCCAGCGATCCGAATGCGCTCGACAACCTGGCGCTGCTGTCGTCCGACATCAATGCTGCCTTGGGCAACCAGTCGTTTCCAGCCAAGCGGCGGCGCCTGCTCGAACTCGACAACGCGGGGCGTTTCATTCCGCTGTGCACACGTCGGGTTTTCTTCAAGTACTACACAGAGACAACCCGCCAGCAACTGCAGTTTTGGAGCTTGGCAGATCGCGATGCCTACCGCAAGGTGATCGAGGAAGTTGTCACCCCTTATCTCAATTGAGAAAACAGCCATGACCACTACCTCGTTTGCCGGCCTGAGTAGCAATATCGAACGCATCGAAATCCCCATCATCCAGCGCGATTACGCGCAAGGGCGCATGGACGAGACTACAAGGCGTATCCGTAGTGCGTTTCTCGATGCCCTGCTCAAGGCATTGGAACCGAATGCGAAAGCGCAGCCGCTCGACTTCGTTTATGGCGAAATCAAGAAGGGCGCGCTGATTCCGCTCGACGGCCAGCAGCGGCTCACCACACTGTTCCTCCTGCATTGGTATCTAGCAGCACGCTTAGGCATCGCCACCGATTCTGCCAACTGGAGCCGGCTGCCAACTTTCACCTACAGGACACGGGCAAGTTCGACGGCGTTTTGTCAGCAGCTCGCCACCTGTCGCCCGCCGTTTGCCAATCCCCTCGCCGACGAAAAAGACCCAACCAAGGAACTGGGCGACTGGTTCAAGGATCAGTCCTGGTTCCCGCGAGCATGGGAACGTGATCCGACCATCATCGGCATGTTGGTCACGCTTGACGACCTGAACGAGCGGTTGCGGGCGTGGAGCGATGACAAACTGCAAAGCGCCTGGGATCGGCTCACCAACGCCCAATCCCCTGCGATCCACTTCGACTTCCTGTCCATTGCCAATATCGGCCCGGCCGACCGCCAGTACATCCGGATGAACGCGCGGGGCAAGCCGCTAACCGAGTTTGAACGATTCAAGGCGCGTTTCGAGGAGATACTCGGCCACGCCTCACCCACCGACCGCACGACATTCTCCCACCGGGTGGATGGCCCCTGGACCGACCTGCTCTGGCCACTGCGTGACAGTGGAAAAAAGAGCGCGCTCGACGCCGTGATCGACGACGAATTCCTGCGCCTTTTCTGCTATCTCAGCGCCCTCGCCGTCTGGAAGTTTAAACTGCTCGATTGCAAGGCAGAGCCCGGGACTCTGGAATTGCACATGTGGGCCGAATCAATATTCGGCCAGGCCGATGCCAACGGCGATCGGCGCGCCTTTCTTTTCAAGGCAATGGACGCCCTGCACAACACTTTTTCCGGCAAGGATCGGCCGGCAATCGAGGCCACCTTTGCACAATGGTTCTCCAAAGAAATTCACCAGCAGGGCAAATTGGCGCTCTTCGAAACGGAGACCAATCTTCTGACCAAATGCGTGGTGCACTTTGGTGAACCGTCGATTGAAAAAAGCAGGTTTTCGCTGGCGCAAACACTTTTGTTTTATGCATTGCTGCAAGGCTGGATGAAAGGCAGCGCCCCAGATTTGCAACGCCTGCGCGTTCTGCGCAATCTCCTGCTGGCACCGGATGCCTATCTATCGCAGGGGAAGATGGCCGACCATTTGCCTGGAGTCGAACACCTGATTGACCACGGTCTGCCAAGTGCGGGCACATCGATGCCAGGAGCGTTGAAATTTTCGTTCAGTGAACGACAACTGACCGAGGAGGTCGAGAAGTTGGCTTTGAAATCCGCCAGCGCCGCCCTGGCCGCTGACATTGAACGGCTGGAAGATCATCCGCTGCTCAGAGGCTGCCTGTTCGCCTTCGACCTTCAGGCCAACCCAGCGGACATCCGGCGCCGCGTCGATACCTTCTATGAATTGTTCCCCCCCGGTGGTTTGCTTCGTTACGGCGAACTTTTGACCGGCGCACTGCTGACTAAAGGCGACTACAGCCGTCCTGTAGGCAATAATAAGTTCCAGTTCGGTAGCGCTACCCAAGATCCCCGCTGGCGCGACGTGCTGACCGGCCCGCGTGTGGACCCATTGACAATCAGAACCCCGCTGGCCGCCCTACTCGACGACGTAGCTGCGGGTACAGGCGACATCCCCGCCCGCCTACAGGACATTGTCGATAATTGGCGGACAAAGCAGAAGCAGTTTGACTGGCGCTATTACCTCGTCAACTACAAGTGCATGCGGAGTGGTGAAAGCGGCCTCTATTACTCATACAGCGGGAGCATGGGCTTCGACTTGTGCATGCTGCACACGGATGTGCTGCGTAGCTACTACGACGACCCGTATATCGTTGCAATCATTGAGCAAAGTGGTATCCCAAAAGAGAAGGTAATCTATTGGTTCGGCTACAGCGCTCACTTGCAGCAGGACGCACGCTGGCTGCAGGCGAAGGGAGGCGCAAATATTCTGCGCCACGATCCGGCCGGCTGGGTGGTCAATCCCCCCAACGACCCGGCTCAGCATGCAGCGTTTATTCAGGTGTGCAGTCCATACGGCATGAAACAGCGGAATGGCGAGTGGATTCTGGAGGTGCCACCGAGACTGGCTGCAGGAGGTCTCGACTATGACACCGCCGACCGCATCGATCTCGGTCGAAAGCTGCTGGTCGATTTGCTACCGCTGTACCTCTGACCTGGCGATGCTCTCCAAAATCGCCTCTCGCCTTGACTGGTTTGTCTTGTTTCCGGCAGTTAATAGCCATGTCATCCAGCTGCAAACCGGACGAGGAGGTAGTTTCAACAAATTTTCAGGCGTCACCCCGATGGGTGAGCGGGAAAGGACGGTGCTGATGCAAGCCCGGTAACGAACCCGGGGCGCCGCCGCTGGCTTTGCCTGGGTCAGAGGCTTCGTCAAGGGAGCGGGCACTGGCGCCCGCTCCAGACCGCGTCAATGCAGACGCAGTAGTTGTTCGGCCACCCGTTGCCCCAGGCGTGCGGCCGTCTTCAGGTCCGATTCCAGCATGGCCTCGGCGCCCTGGTCTGCATTGGCCTGGGCCATGGCACCCGAGCAGCTGCCCAGCCGGTTCAGGTCGGCGACCGAACCCTGGCTGGAGTTGTTGCCGGGCAGAATGTCGAGGCTGACCCAGATCATGCCGTGCTGACAGGCCAGGAGGATCAACTGCACCAGGGTGCTGAGCTTGTCACCGGACTGGGAGGCCGAGGTGGTAAAGCCGGCGGCCAGCTTATCCTTCCAGGACTGGGCAAACCAGCGTTTGCTGGAAGCGTCCATGAATTCCTTGAACTTGGCCGAGGCGCTTCCCATGTAGGTGGGCGCGCCAAAGATGATGGCATCGGCGGCATCCAGCTCGGCCCAGGCGGCCTCGTCGAGTTGGGTCACGTCATGAAGTTTCGCCGCCACCCCCGCCAGGGAACTGGCGCCTTCAAGAACAGCCTGGGCCTGGCGGGCCGTGTGGCCATAACCGCTGTGATATGCAATGGCAATTTTCTTCATTGTCGAGTCTCCATGTTGATGTGGTGCTTGTGACCAGAATGGGCTCAGGACATTTCCCGGAGGATGCGATAAGCCTCGTCCTCCATGGGTACGAATCCAAGGGCGCCTTGTTGCTCCAGCAGTGCGGGATAGGCGCGCCCACCCTGGGCCAGAAAGGATGCCTGAATTCCCTTTCGCAGGGAAGCGCAAAGACGGCCGCGATAGACAATGGCATCCAGCGGCAAGGGCTCCGAACGCCACAGCACCCGCACGGCATCGGCGCCGATGCGCCCCTGGCGGATCAGTTCCGAGAGGTGGAAGCCGGAGAGGAAAGCCGCATCCACCTTGCCTGCCGCCACGGCCAGCCCGGCCCGGTCATGGTCGCCCACGTACACCACGCGGCCGAAAAAACTGTCCAGGGACTGCCCGGTCAGGCCCGGAAAAACGCGGCGCGGCAGGACGGCTCCCGAAGTGCTGCCAGGATCGGTGAGCGCCAGCACGCTGCCCTGCAGGGCTTGCACGTCGCGGTAGGGACGTGCTGCCGGCACGGCCAGGACGGCGCGATAGTAAGGTCCTTCTTCCTGGAGCGGGCCGGCGCGCTTGGCATAGGATGCAAACACCTGGATATCCGGGTTGGCTTTGCTGGCCTTGAGGTAGGCCGCCGGACCCAGAATGGCGAAGTCGATGGTTCCCGCCACCAGCCCCTCCACCACTGCGCCATAGGATTGGGGCAACAGCAGTTCCACCGCCTTGCCCAGCCGGGCCTCGATGGCAGCCAGCAGGGGTTTGTAGGCGGCCAGATCACGGCCGGCATCGCCCTGGGGCACCAGGGAAAAGCGCAAGCGGGCCGGCGATTCACACTGGGCCCAGCTCTCGACGGCCCACACCCCCATCCCCAGGCCAACGCAAAAACGCCGCCGGCCAAGGCTAAATTTCCCCATCCCCATTCCCATCCCCTTTTCTTTCCAGCAATGTCTCGATTTCGCTGGCCACTGCCGGCCGGTGCAGATGGTATCCCTGCGCGGCATCGGCACCGGCCGCCTTGAATTGCACCCACTGATCCGGGGTCTCCAGGTCGGTCACCAGCACTCGCAGTCCCTGGACATGGGCCAGGATGATGATGAAACTGGCGAGGGTGCGATCCTGCCGGCCCCCCTGATCTGCACTGATACAACCCGGCCCTACTTTCAGCCATTTGATCGGCAGGACGTGCAGATGATGGAAATTCGTCGGCCCCCGTCCAAACCCATCCACCCACAGGGAAACCCCCAGACAGGCCAGATTTTCGAGACGGGCGATGCTCTGGCTGTCGGCGGACTGAAACCAGTCCACCGGAATTTCCAGCCCCAGGAGGGCGGGCTGCAGCCTGCGTTCGCGCAGGGTTTTCAGCACCAACCCGGGAAAATCCGGATCGCCGAGACTTTCCCCGGTCACATTGACCGTAATCGGCAACAAGGCAAAGCCGCTGTTCTGCCAGGCATCCAGCTGCCGGCAGACCTGCTGGATCACCCAATGGTCAAGACGGGGCAGCAAGCCCTGTTCCCGGGCGGCTGGAAGAATGTCCTTGGGGTAAATCAGGCCGTGACGGGCATGGGGCCAGCGCAGGAAAGCCTCCAGGCCGATCCGGCGCAAGTCAGCCAGTTCATGCTGGATCTGGTAGTGCAACAGCAATTCGTCATTCTGCAAGGCGGACGCCAGCCCCCGCGCGAGTTCATCCTGCCGCACGGGAATGTCATTCAGGGCGGCATCGTAAAACCGGAACGTACCGCGCCCGGCGGCCTTGGCGGCATACATGGCGGCATCGGCATGCTCCATCAGGGTTTCCATGTCGAGGCCGTCCCGCGGAGCCAGGGCGATGCCCAGGCTGGGGCGCACCTCCAGAACATGGCCCTCCAGACGGCAGGGCGCCCCCACGGCCAGGATGATCTTGCTGGCAATCCGGGCCGCATCCTCGGCATCCGCCAGTTCATTGATGAGCAGCACGAATTCATCCCCGCCCTGGCGCGATACCAGATCCGAATCCCGCACCGACTGGCGCAGGCGCTGCGCCACGTGCCGCAACAGCAGATCTCCGATGTGGTGGCCCAACTGGTCATTGACCACCTTGAAACGGTCGAGATCGAGAAAGACGAGGGCCAGCAGATGGCCGCCGCGACGACTGGCGGAGAGATGGCTTTCCGCCAGTTCAGAAAACAGCATGCGATTGGGAAGCCCCGTCAGATGATCATGCGAGGCAAGATGGTAGGCTTGTCCCTTTTCCTGTTGCAGCTGCTGGATCAGCTCCTGCTTGTCGACCTCGGACTGGAGCACCTGACGGTACAGCTCACGCTGGCGCTGGGCCAGCAGGGAAAGGGCCACGCCCGCCGCCGAGAGGAGCAGGGTGAGACTCCAGGCCAGGCTCAAGTGGCGCCTGCGGGAAGCTGCCAGCCCCTCAAGAATACTGTCTTCAGTCTGGCTGATTTCGACCCGCAAGGGAAAGCGTTCGAGTGTCTTGCCGACCACCAGCCGGGCCTCCTGGCCGGACGTGGCATGGGCGTTTTCCAGACTGATGGCCAGGTCATCCGCGACCAGCAGGGGGCCCGCCTCACTCCGGGAGATGATGATCTGCCGCGCGCCCAGGCCGGCTCCCTGATACAAGCGCAAGAAATAGCCCAGATCGAGCAGCATCAGCAAACGCCCGGTGCGCCCCTTCGGACTTTCCAGGGAGAGCGCCACGGGCAGCAACCAGGCCTCGTCCCCGTCGCTGCTGAGTGGCCCCAGGCTCAAGCCGGGCGCCGGTTGCGCCAGCGGATGTCTGGCCAGGGCCAGCGCCAGGGGGCTTGAAGCAAACCGCACGCTTCCGCCCTGATCGAGCACCAGCAGGCGGACATAAACCCCGTCCCCGGCCAGGGCGGCCCCCAGGGCCTCCCTTTCAGCATTACCCCGGTCCAGCAATTCCGCCGCCCGATCGGCATAGAGGTAGGGACGGGCCAGCACCTGCTCCAGATTGGCGGCGACGACGTGCGCCAGGGTCTGACTCTCCTGACGCGCCGCACTCAATGCCAGTTTTTCTTGCCGTTCCAGTTGCTGCAGCGACAAGCCCCAGATCACCATCAACACGAGCAGGGTCAGTAGCGCGGGCCCGAAGAGCAGCAGCATCCAGCGCCAGCGCTCAGCCAGGCGGAAAGAGGCAAAGGAAGCCATCTGCTCAGGCTTCACGGCAGGCACGAGCTCTCGACATGGCGACTCATCATGGGGAATACGCGTGACAGGAAAATGACAACGCCCGCCCTATAATCGGGAATTACTTGCGAGACTGGAGACGGACGTGGATGTCCTGCTGTTGCTGGCCAGCATCACCGTGGCCATCGTCCTGCTTTTCGATTACACCAATGGCTTTCACGATGCCGCCAACATCATCGCCACGGTGATTGCCTCGCGGGCCATGACCCCGGCCCAGGCGGTGATCTTGGTGAGCATCTTCGAATTTCTGGGGCCCCTGCTGGGAGGGACCGCCGTGGCCGATACCATCGGCTCCTTCGTCCAGTTGGGCGGGGTGCCGCCGCTCCTTTCCCTCGCGGTGATCCTGTGCGGCCTGGTGGGGGCCATCGTCTGGAATGTCATCACCTGGTGGAAGGGCGTCCCCTCTTCCTCCTCGCACGCCCTGGTCGGCGGCCTGACCGGGGCCGTGCTGGTTTCGGCAGGGGGCGATCATGTGGTCTGGGGTTTCGCCGAACTCCTGGAAGGCCGCATCACCGGCATCATCAAAGTGCTGGCTGCCCTGATCCTCTCGCCCCTGGCCGGTTTCTGGGCCGGTTTCCTGATCCACCGCCTGATGCATGCCCTGCTCCGGGCCGCCCGACCCGCCGCCAATTCCGGCCTGAAGCTGGCCCAGTATGTCACCGCCGCCGCCCTGGCTTTTTCCCACGGCGCCAACGACGCCCAGAAAAGCATGGGCATCCTGACCCTGGTGCTGCTCCTGGGAGGCTTCATTCCCGAATTCAAGGTGCCGTTCTGGGTGATACTGGCCTGCGCCTCGGCCATCACCCTGGGCATCCTCTCCGGAGGCTGGCGCATCGCGCGCACCCTGGGGTTCGCCATCTACCGGGTGCGCCCCCTCCATGCCCTGGACTCCCAGCTCACCTCGGGCGCCGTGATCTTTGCCGCCGCCATGGCCGGGGCCCCGGTATCCACCACCCATGTGGTGGCCTCGTCCATCATGGGCATTGGCGCTTCCGAGCGGCCCCGCTCGGTACGCTGGTCCAAGGCCGGCGATATCATCATGGCCTGGATCATCACCATCCCCGGAGCCGCCTGCTTTGCCATCCTGGCCTATGCTCTGGTGAATCTGTTCCTCAAGCCCGCTGCCTGATCGGGAGGCCCCATGCAAAACGACAAGCCATCCATTTTCCGCCGCCTCTACGACCGGCTCTTTCCCCGGACGCCCGACTTCTTCGCCCTGCTTGCGGAGCAGTGCCAGCAGGTGGCCTGCACCACGAGCCTGCTGGTGAAATTCATGGAAACCGCCGCGCCGGAGATCGGCCGGCAGATCCGCCAGGACGAACATGAGGCCGACCGGATCAAGGTGCGCAACCTGCACGCCCTCAACGAAGCCTTTTCCACCCCCATCGACCGGGAGGACATCTACCGGGCCATCGTCGATCTGGACGATGTGGTGAATTACTGCAAGACCACGGTCAGCGAAATGGATGTACTGGGGGTGGCCCCGGACAAGCACACCCTGGAAATGGCCATGCACCTGAAGATGGGCATGGACGCCCTGGTGAGCGGTTATGGCAAGCTGGGCAAGCAGCCCCCCTCGGCGGCCGAGGACGCGGACATCGCCAGAAAGGCGGAACGCAAGGTGGAAAAGGCCTATCGCCGCGCCCTGGCCGAGCTGTTCCAGGGCGAGGACTACATCAACATGTTCAAGCGGCGGGAAATCTACCGCCACCTCTCCAACGCGGCCGACCGCATGGCCAACTGCGCCAACACCCTGCACGACATCGTCGTGAAGATCTGCTGAGGCCGATACCCGGAGCCGGGCCCGGTCGTTCCGTCCGGCCCGATCAAGGCTCCACGCTAAAGGGCTTGCCGTATCGGGCGGCCATGGGCGCCACCTGGGCCACCCATTCCTTCCGCCCCGAACAGGCCACCCGGCGGATCCCGGCTTGCTGGAACAAGGCCTGCAGCGCCGCTGCATCGCCCTGGACCAGATTCACCACACCGGCTGGCAGGCCCGCCCGTGCGGAAAGTTCCACCAGGGCATAGACTGCGCCCGGCGCCCGGGGGCTGGGTTTGAGCACCACCGTGCCGCCGGCACGCAGCACTGGTGCCAGCAGGATCGCCGCCGTAGCCAGGGGCGCGGCATCATCCCAGGCCAGCCCCACTACCTGGCCTTGATCCGCAGGGTCGGCAAACCGGGCCTGCAGCGCCGCCACGGCGGCCTCCACCTCGGCCCTGGCCAGGGCCTCGTCCTTGCCGATTTCCTGGCGCACCAGCTTGGCAAAGTGCCCGGTATATTGATCCAGCTCCGTCGCCCAGGCCTGCAGCAGTTCCTGACGCCGGACCTCCGGCTGTGCGGCCCAGGCAGGGGCCGCCGCCTGAGCTGCCGCCGCCGCTTCCGCCACCTCATCGGCGCCGCACAGGGGGGTACGGCGCAGAGCCTCCCCGGTCAAGGCATCATGCACTTCATAAAAGCCGGAGGCCATGGTCAGGAACGCCCGGCCGTTGATCCAGAGCGGCAGGGCCGGTGGGCCGTTGGGACTCGACATCATGTTCAATGCGCTCCAATGCTAGAATAGTGCAGTGCACAACCGGGCCGAAAGGCCCGATAAATCGGCGAAAGGGCGAATGTTAACCCCAAGCCTGACTGAACGAAAGCCAAGCCGCGTGTCTGAAGCCCCCAAGAACTCCATCCAGGTCATTGAGCGCATGATGACGCTGCTGGATGTCCTCGCCGAATCCCCGGACCCCGTCAGCCTCAAGACCTTGGTCCAGCGTACCGGCCTGCACCCCTCCACGGCGCACCGCATCCTCGCCTCCCTGGCCGGCAGCCGCCTCGTCGAACGCCAGGATGCCGGCAGCTACCAGCTCGGCATCCGCCTGCTGGAGTTGGGGAATCTGGTCAAGAGTCGCATCAACCTGCGCGAAGTAGCCCTCCCTTTCATGCAGCAACTCCATGAAAAAATCGGGGAGAGCGTCAACCTCGGCATCCGCCACGACGACGAGATCATCTATATCGAACGGACCTCGGCCGGACGCTCCCTGGTGCGGGTGGTGTATCTGGTGGGAGGGCGCGCGCCCCTGCACCTGACCTCCGTGGGCAAGCTGTTTCTGGCCGAAGATCCCCCCCAGGCCGTGCGGGATTACGCCAGGCGTACCGGCCTGCCCGGCAAGACCGCCCATTCCCTGGTGACCCAGGCCGCCCTGGAAAAGGAACTGGAACGGATTCGCCGCCACAAGGTGGGCTTCGACGACGAGGAAGCAGAAGTGGGACTCAAATGCGTGGCGGCGCCCATCCGCGATGACGAAGGCAAGATGGTGGCCGGGCTCTCGGTTTCGGCCCCCACCGAACGACATCAGGAGAACTGGCCCGGCTGGGTCAAGGAAACCGCCGACGCCATTTCCCTCGCCCTGGGCTATCTACCCGGAAAACGCTGATGGAAACCGTTGATGGAAACCCTTGACGGGCGGAGGCCCGGCCTCATGAAAAACATGAAAACTCATCAAAAACGCGGCTCGAGGCCGCGTTTTTGATGAGGGTCAGACAGACTCAGGCACCCGTGTTGCGGCGACCGCCATCGGCGCTTTCCATCCAGCGCTTGATCCGGGTGGCATCCCCTACCCGGGTCATCTTGCCGTCGGAATCGAGCAGCACCATCACCACCGGCTTGTCCGCCACCCAGGTCTGCATCACGAGGCAACGACCCGCTTCGGAAATGTAACCGGTCTTGGAGAGGCCGATCTGCCAGCCGGGATTCTTCACCAGCACATTGGTGTTGTTGAAGTCCAGGATGCGATGCCCGAGGTCCACCCGCGCGCCGGCCATGGTGGAATATTCACGGATCTTGGGATACTGATGCGCCGCCACCACCATGCGCGCCAGATCACGGGCGGTGGAGACATTGTTGACGGACAGGCCGGTCGGCTCCTCAAAGCGGGTATGGCTCATGCCCAGAGCCGAGGCCTTGCGGTTCATGGCGGCGACGAAGGCCGGCAAGCCCCCCGGGTAATGACGCCCGAGCGCATTGGCGGCGCGGTTTTCCGAAGACATCAGGGCCAGCAGCAGCGCGGTATCCCGGGTCATGGCCGAACCCACCTTGAGGCGGGAGCGCGTCCCCTTGAGATAATCCACGTCCTCATCGGAGATGTTGATCACCTCATTCAGGTTCAAGCCGGCATCGAGCACGACCATCGCGGTCATCAGCTTCGAAATGGAAGCGATGGGCACGACCACCTGGGCATTCTTCTCCAGCAGGGGAACGCCGCTGTGCTGGTCCATGACCAATACGGAAGCGGACCCCAGCGCCGGGTTGCCGCCTTCCCATTCTTCAGGCAGGGCGGCAACCTTGCGTACCGAAGCGGATTTCCTCGCCACCTGCCCCTTGCGGGCAGTCGCTCCAGCTTGCAGCGGCTTCTTCTTGCTGGATCTGGCGACGGGCTTGTTCCTGGTGCCGGCCTTCTGGGCAAGCACTTTCTTGCTGCTGCCGGCCACGACGGTCGTTTTCCCGGTCGTTTTCTTTTCTGCGGCAACGACAGGTGTGACCGAGCCCAGCGTCGTGAGCGCAGAGATCAGTAAAGTAATGGCAAGTTTTTTCATGGGCATTCCCCCTGGTTGGCAGGCAATTCTAAACCAGTCTACCATCGACTTGATTAAAATCAATAAAAATAAGTAGATAGATTCAAAACTTAGCGCCAGTTCTAGGAATGGAGGAGGCCAGCCTCATGCCCGCCTTCAGCCTCAGCGGAGGGCGGCATCCACCACCGTTAACGCCGTCATGTTGACGATGCGGCGCACGGTGGCGGTGGGCGTCAGGACATGAGCCGGTTTGGCGGCCCCGAGCAGCACCGGACCGACCGTGAGATTATCCCCGGCCGCAGTCTTGAGCAGGTTGAAGGAGATGTTGGCGGCATCGAGCGTCGGCATCACCAGCAGATTGGCGACGCCCTTGAGGCGGGAATTGGGGAAGGCGGCCAGCCGGATCTGCTCATCCAGGGCTGCATCGCCGTGCATTTCGCCTTCCACTTCCAGATCCGGCGCCCGCTCGGTCAGCAGCGCCAGCACCTGACGCATCTTGATGGAGGTGGGCGTATCTTCGCTGCCAAAGGTGGAGTGGGACAGTAGCGCCACCTTCGGCACGATGCCGAACTTGCGGATTTCCTCGCAGGCCAGCAGGGTCATGTCGGCCAGTTGCTCCGCCGTGGGGTCGTAATTCACATAGGTGTCGGCAATGAACACCGTGCGGCCCGGCAGCAACAGCATGTTCATGCTGGCGCAGTTTTTCACTCCGGGCGCCATGCCGATGATGTTGCGCACATATTCCCGGTGCAGGTCATGGCGTCCGAAAGTGCCGCAGATCAAACCGTCGGCGTGCCCCAGGCGCACCATCAGGGCGCCATACAGGGTGGCGCGGCGCCGCACTTCCCGGCGGGCGTAATCGGGAGAAACGCCCTTGCGCTCCATCAGGCCGTGGTAAGCCTGCCAGAAAGCCTCGAAATGCGTCTGGAAGAAAGCGGATTCGGGGTGCACCACCTGGTAATCCCGGCCCTCCTGGATGCGCAGGCCCGCCACCTTGATCTTGCGACTGATTTCACCGGGACGACCGATCAGGATCGGCATGGCAATCCCTTCGTCCCGCACCACCTGGACCGCCCGCAGCACCCGCTCTTCTTCACCCTCGGCAAAGACGATGCGCTTGGGCGCCTGCTTGGCCTGGGCAAACACCGGCTTCATGATCAGGCCGGAGTGGTAGACGAATTCGTTGAGGCTCTGCAGGTAGGCGCCCCAATCGGTGATGGGGCGCGTCGCCACGCCGGAATCCATGGCGGCCCGGGCCACGGCCGGGGCAATCTTGACGATCAGGCGGGGATCGAAGGGATTGGGAATCAGGTATTCAGGGCCAAAGGGGCTGATCTTGCCGCCGTAGGCGGCCGCCACGGCTTCGGATTGTTCGACCCGGGCCAGCTCGGCAATGGCCTTCACCGCCGCCAGCTTCATTTCTTCAGTGATGGTGGTGGCGCCCACATCCAGGGCACCCCGGAAGATGAAGGGGAAGCACAGGACATTGTTGACCTGGTTCGGGTAGTCGGAACGACCCGTGGCGATGATGGCGTCGTCGCGCACCGCCTTCACGTCTTCCGGCAGGATTTCGGGATTGGGATTGGCCAGCGCCATCACCATCGGCCGTGCCGCCATTTTGGCGACCATTTCCTTCTTCAGTACACCCCCGGCGGAAAGGCCCAGGAACACGTCGGCCCCCTCGATGACCTCGCCCAGGGTGCGGGCGTCGGTTTGCTTGGCGTAGCGGGCCTTGATCTCGTCCATCTCTTCGACGCGGCCTTCATAGACCACGCCCTTGATGTCGGTCACCCAGATGTTTTCCACAGGAATACCGAGCATCACCAGCAGGTCGAGACAGGCCAGGGCGGCAGCGCCAGCCCCGGAAGTCACCAGCTTGATCTGCTTCAGGTCCTTGCCCAGATAGGTGAGGCCATTGAGGATGGCGGCGCCGACCACGATGGCGGTACCGTGCTGGTCGTCGTGAAAGACGGGGATCTTCATCCGCTGGCGCAGCTTCTTCTCGATATAGAAGCACTCGGGGGCCTTGATGTCTTCCAGGTTGATGCCGCCGAAGGTGGGCTCCAGGGCCGCCACCATGTCGATCAGCTTGTCCGGGTCCCGCTCGGCGATTTCCAGGTCGAAGACATCGATGTTGGCAAACTTCTTGAACAGCACCCCCTTGCCTTCCATCACCGGCTTGGCGGCCAGGGGGCCGATGTTGCCGAGGCCCAGCACGGCGGTGCCATTGGTGATGACCCCCACCAGATTGGCTCGGGCGGTCAGCGTCGAAACTTCGGCGGGATCGGCAACGATCTCTTCGCAGGCTGCCGCCACCCCCGGCGAATAGGCCATGGCAAGGTCATACTGATTGGTGAGCTGCTTGGTCGGCAAAACCGCGATCTTCCCCGGCCGGGGATGGCGGTGATAATAGAGGGCGGCATTACGCAACTGTTGCTTGTCCATGGCTTTATCTCGCATCATGCAATATGGTTTTGATTAGCGGGATGATTCTAGCACGCGACGCCATTCTGGCGCCCCCCTGGAACCCTCTTGCACCACCATGACCGAAGGATTGAGTTTATATTTCAAAGCCGTTATGGCAAGATTACGAGCTTTCCTGCCGGCGGTCGACTGGACCTCCAAGAAAGCCCGGCACCCGGTGCGGAGAACGGTTCGGACCCACCCTTCACCCCATGAAGAGGGCCCACTTTCCTGCTGAAAATGATCTTGAAGAGAGACTGCCATGACCGCACCGTTGAATGCTCCCGCCTACGTCAAAAACGAGCGCCTGAAACAATGGGTCGCCGAAATCGCTGAACTGACCCAACCCGACCGGATCCACTGGGCCGATGGCTCCCAGGAAGAATACGACCGGCTGTGCGCCGAGATGGTCGAGGCCGGCACCCTGATCAAGCTGAACCCGGAAAAGCGCCCCAACTCCTACCTGGCCTTCTCCGACCCTTCCGACGTGGCCCGGGTCGAGGACCGCACCTTCATCTGTTCCGAAAAGAAGGAAGACGCCGGCCCGACCAATAACTGGGAAGAGCCCGCCAAGATGCGCGCAACCCTGAATGGCCTCTTCAAGGGCTGCATGCAGGGCCGCACCCTCTATGTCATCCCCTTCTCCATGGGCCCGCTGGGTTCCCCCATCGCCCACATCGGCGTGGAGCTCACCGATTCCCCCTATGTGGTGGCGAACATGCGCATCATGACCCGCATGGGCAAGGCCGTCCATGACGTGCTGGGCGCCGGGGGCGAGTTCGTGCCCTGCGTGCACTCCGTGGGCGCCCCGCTGGCACCGGGCCAGGCGGACGAGAAGTGGCCCTGCAATCCCACCACCAAGTACATCGTCCATTTCCCCGAAACCCGCGAGATCTGGTCCTATGGCTCCGGCTACGGCGGCAACGCCCTGCTCGGCAAGAAGTGCTTTGCCTTACGCATCGCCTCCACCATGGCCCGCGACCAGGGCTGGCTGGCCGAGCACATGCTGATTCTCGGGGTGGAATCCCCCGAAGGCGAGAAGACCTATGTCGCCGCCGCCTTCCCCTCCGCCTGCGGCAAGACCAACTTCGCCATGCTGATCCCGCCCAAGTCCTTCAACGGCTGGAAGATCACCACCATCGGCGACGACATCGCCTGGATCAAGCCGCGCGTCGATGCCGACGGCGTCACCCGCTTCTACGCCATCAATCCGGAAGCCGGCTTCTTCGGCGTGGCGCCGGGCACCAGCGAAAAGACCAACTACAACGCGCTCGCCACCTTGAAGGAAAACATCATCTTCACCAACGTCGCCCTCACCGATGACGGCGACGTGTGGTGGGAAGGCATGACCAAGGAAGCGCCGGCCCACCTGATCGACTGGCAGGGCAAGGACTGGACCCCGGAAGACGGCAAGAAGGGGCGCAAGGCCGCCCATCCCAACTCCCGCTTCACCGCCCCGGCAAGCCAGTGCCCCTCCATCGACCCGGCCTGGGAAGATCCCGAGGGCGTGCCCATTTCCGCCTTCATCTTCGGCGGCCGGCGCGCCACCACCGTGCCGCTGGTGTACCAGGCCTTCAACTGGAACTACGGCGTCTATATGGCCGCCACCCTGGGCTCGGAAACCACCGCCGCCGCCTTCGGCGCCCAGGGCGTGGTGCGCCGCGACCCCTTTGCCATGCTGCCGTTCTGCGGCTACCACATGGGCGACTACTTCAACCACTGGCTGAAGATGGGCCACGTCGTGGATGCCACCCCCAAGATCTTCTGCGTGAACTGGTTTCGCATGAGCGAAAAGGGCGAATTCATGTGGCCCGGCTTCGGTGACAACATGCGCGTCCTGAAGTGGATCGTGGAACGCTGCAAGGGCCGCGTCGGCGCCAAGGAAACCACCCTGGGCTGGATGCCGCGCTTCGAAGACATCGACTGGACCGGCACCGACATCACCCAGGAAGCCTTCGATGCCCTGACCCAGGTCGATGCCGAGGCCTGGCAGAATGAACTGGAACTGCACAAGGAATGGTTCGACAAGCTGGGCGAGAAGCTGCCCAGGGAACTGACCTTGAAGCGTGAGCTGTTCGAGCTGGGCCTGTTCAAGAACGCGGCCTGATCTTTCCTTGCTTCGGAACGAACGGCCGCCTGCGGGTGGCCGTTTTTTTCGCCACATTCCGCCCTGGCGAAAGCAAAACGAAGCGCTTTGGCCGCCCGGCCTCTTCGCGCCTTGAAGACTGAACCCGGCCGCTTGGGGCCGCCTCCCTACCCTGAGCCCCCTGAAAGTCGGGTGCCTTTGGCGCCAGTCGACAGGTCGCGATTTGGCCCGGCCGTGACCTGGGCCGGCAGGGCCATGGCGGGAAAGCGCCGGGCCAGCTCCCGCCAGTCGAAATGGGGGCCGGGATCGGTCTTGCGGCCGGGCGCCACATGCTCATGGCCGGCCATGGCGGTAATGGGACAGGCCTCACAGATGGCGTCCAGCAGGGGCCAGAGGGCGAGGTATTGCTGCGGTGCAAAGGGCTGGCGGTCACAGCCTTCCAGCTCGATCCCGATAGAGTAGTCATTGCAGTTGCCCCGCCCCTGCCAGGCCGACAAACCCGCATGCCAGGCCCGCGCCGCCGCACTGACGAACTGCACCACCTCGCCATCCCGGCGGACGAAGAAATGGGCCGATACCCGTACCCCGGCGAGGGTCTCGAAATAAGGATGGCCGGCCGGGTCGAGGCGATTGGTGAAGAACTGCTCCACATAGGCTCCGCCAAACGTCTCCGGGGGCAGGCTGATGCTGTGCAGGAGCACCAGGGAGACCTGGCTGCCCGCGGGCCGGGGGCCGAAGTTGGGGCTCTCCACCCGGCGCGCCCCGGACCACCAGCCATCCTGCCAGCCCGGCATCTTCAGGACTCCATGCCGAGCCGGTCGAGGCGGTAGCGCAGCGAGCGAAAGGAAATGCCCAGCACCCGGGCGGCGGCCGTGCGGTTGCCACCGGTCTGCTCCAGGACTTCCTGGATGGCCTGGCGCTCGACCCGGTTCAGATAATCCTCCAGCGTTTCCCCGGCCCGGCCGGTGCGGGCCTCGGCCAGGGACTCAGCCCCTAGTTGCAGATCCTCCGCCTCGATGGCCGCACCCGAACACAGCGCCGTGGCCCGCTCCAGAATGTTTTCCAGCTCGCGCACGTTGCCAGGGAAGGGATAGTCCTTCAGGGCCGCCCAGGCCGCCGCCGTCAGTTCGGGCGGATGAGCCCCGCACAGGCGCCCGAGAATCGCGCTCACCAGGATGGGTATGTCTTCCCGCCGCTCCCGCAAGGGGGGAATGCGCAATTCGATGACATTGAGCCGGTAGTAGAGATCCTGGCGGAAACAGCCCTGCTCCACGCACTCGCGCAGGTTCTTGTGGGTGGCGCAGATGATGCGTACATCCACGGCCTCTTCCGCCGTGCTGCCGACCTTGCGCACCTTCTTTTCCTGAATGGCCCGCAGCAGCTTCACCTGCATCGGCAGGGGCAGGTCCGCCACCTCGTCGAGAAACAAGGTGCCACCCTGGGCGGCCTGAAAGAAGCCTTCCCGATCGCTGTCGGCGCCGGTAAAGGCGCCCTTGCGATAACCGAAGAACTCGCTTTCCATCAGGTTTTCGGGAATGGCGCCGCAATTGACCGGGACGAAGGGCGCCGCCGCCCGGGCACTACGGGCATGGACCTGGCGCGCGGCCAGTTCCTTGCCGCTGCCGGACTCCCCGGAGATATAAATAGGGGCCTGGCTGCGGGCCATCTTCTCGATCAGGGCGCTCACCTGCAGCATGGCGGCGGATTCCCCCACCACCAACGGCCCCTGTTCCACCGGAGCTTCTCCCGGCAGACGCAGGGCCGACTTCACCAGGGTGCGCAACTGTTCCAGGCTGACCGGCTTGGCCAGGTAATCGAAAGCTCCTGCCTTCAGGGCCGCCACCGCATTTTCGGCGCTGCCGTAGGCGGTAATCACGGCCACCGGCGTGTCGCTGCCGGATTCATTCAGGTGCCGCACGATCTGCAGGCCATCGCCATCGGGCAGGCGCATGTCCGTCAGGCAGAGCTGGTAACGGTTGGCCCCCAGGAGTTCCAGGGCATCCCCCACCGTTCCGGCGCAATCCGCCGCCAGCCCCATCCGGGACAAGGTGAGGTCGATCAACTCGCGGATATCCGCCTCGTCGTCCACCACCAGAACGCGGTTCAACGCCCCTCGGGCTCGTCTTTCATTCCCTGCTGCTGACACGGCTCGCTTCTTCCTTTCAAGACAAAGTGCCCACCGGGGCCTTCCGACCCCAGGGACAGGCGGGCGCCATTGGCTTCACAGAGTTCCCGGGCGATGTGCAGGCCCAGGCCGGTGCCTCGGGAAGCGGTGGTAAAGAAGGGTTCGAAAATCTGTTCCCGCAGCTCCCGGGCAATGCCCGGACCATCATCCATGACATGCAATTCTACGCCACTCCCCATCCGCCTCGCCTCCAGCCGCACCGCCCCTGGATCGCGGCTGGAATGGCGCAGGGCATTGCCCACCAGATTCCAGAGCACCTGATGCAACTGCCCCGGCTCAAAACAGAGGAATGCCTCCTCCGGCACATGCAGGCCGATGAGCGACGCCTCCAGATGCTCCTGGGCCAGGACTTCCTGGACGAAGTCTTCCAGATAGCTTTTCAGAGGAATGCGCTCCTGGGCCACCGCCCTTTGCCGGCCCAGCACCAGCACATCCTGGATGACCCGGTCCAGGCGCTGGGTGTTGTCGCGGATGATGCGCAGCAGGCGCTCCTGGATGGCTCCCCTGGACTCCTCCTCCGCCAGCAGGTCCCCGGCATGGCTGATGGCCGAGAGGGGATTGCGGATCTCATGCGCAATGCTGGCCGTCAACCGGCCCAGAGAGGCCAGTTTCAACTGCAGCGCCTGTTCGCGCAGCTTGCCCAGGTCTTCCAGAAACACCAGGGCGGCTCCGTCGGTGCTCTGCGTTCGCACAAAACGGGCGGCCAGCTCCTTACCCTCCGGGCTCGCCAGCTCCACCCGCTTCGGCCCCTGCCCGGCCCGCCAGGCCCGGTAACCCCTGGCCAGATCAGGCTCGATGCTGGCCAGGACGCCGCCCTCGCCAGCCGCCTGACCGAGAATCGCCTGGGCCCGGGGGTTCGATTGCAGGATGCGCCCTTCCATATCCACGACCAGCACCCCGTCCTGCATGCGCTCCATGACCCGACGGCTGATGCGCATCTGGTTTTCCAGCTCGATCCCCCTGCGCCGAGCCAGCTCCTCATTGGTCGCCAGACGCCGCCCCAGCAGGTGGGCAGAAATCGCCGTCGCAAAAAAACCCATGGACAAAAAGCCCGCCTGCACGATCCGGGCTGCATCGATATTGCGGGCCAGCCCCCCCAGCAATTCCATGCACAGCAAGGACAAGGTCGCCAGCGCCGCATAAAACAAGGCCAGCCGGCCCCGGGCCACCAGGCTCGCCCCCGCCACCGATACCAGCAGCACCAGCCCCAGGCCGCTCTTCAAACCTCCCAGGATGAACATCAACAGATTCATCCCGATCACATCCAGAAGCACCTGTCCTGTCAGCTGGGCATGAAAACGCTCCTTCCAGCGCAGCGAAACCGCCAGCCCCAAGCCCACCAGCAAGGTATAAGCACTGCCCGACAGATAAACCAGCTGCCGCGCCTCTGCATCGAGCTCGATCAGATCGAACCAGCTGGTAAAGGGCATGAAAACCAGCAGCAAGGCCAGCAGCAGGCGGTAAGCATTGAAAAGCTGAAAGGACCGCCAGGAGGGCGTCCACGGGGTTTCCAGCCGTTTCACTTCTGGCGTCCGGAAACCGGCCCCAAAGCCCGATGCGCCGCACAGCAAAATCGCAGCCCCTCATCGTCCGTGACCATCTCCCCCAGCGGCACATATACACCGCAATGGGCACAGGCTGCCATCGTTTCAGCTGGAGCCTGGTACTCAACCCGCCCCCGGCTCTCCGCTTTGCGTTTCCACTGACGCAAGTACCACCAGAGGCCAACACAAAGGACGATCAACAACAGATATTTCATGAAAACGACACCCCGAGGATGAAAGTTCAACGCCAGGTAGCGATGGTATTACAGGGCTTGCTGCAGAGCCACGAGGGGTTTCGGGCAAGCCGGCGATGGCACCTGGAGTACCGCCTGGCAATCAGGCGAAATTGAGAGCGGGCGGATGGTCAGGGTTCTGCCCCATGGTTCAGCCCCATGGTTCAGACCCCGGGCTGCAAGGTGATGGCAACTTCCCGGTGTTCCTCCCCCCGGCGCACCGTGAGGCGCACCGTATCGCCCACCCGGTAATCGTCCAGGCGGGCAAGCAACTGGGAAAGACCATGTACCGCCTTGCCCTCGACGGCGACGATGACATCCCCAGGCTCGATGCCGGCCGGCCCGACCAGGATGCCGCGCAGCCCGGCTTTTTCAGCCGCCGATCCTGGCGCCACGCGCAAGACGAAAACGCCCTCGATGCCGATCGTGGCGACCAGGCGCTCATTGAGCCGCTCGTCCGCCTCGATCCCGAGCGCCGGGCGGATGTAACGTCCGGTCTTGATGAGCTCGGGCACGACGCGCATGACGGTATCCACCGGCACTGCGAAACCGATGCCGGCAAAGGCGCCCGAAGGGCTGTAGATGGCCGTGTTGATGCCGATCAGGCGCCCGGAGGAATCGAGCAGCGGCCCGCCGGAATTGCCGGGATTGATGGCGGCATCGGTCTGGATCAAGTGCTCGATGACCGGGCCGCCCCGGTCCCCGGCGAGCGAGCGGTCGAGCGCCGAGACGATGCCGTTGGTCAGCGTCCAGTCCAGACCGAAGGGGTTGCCGATGGCAAACACCTTTTGCCCGACTTTGAGATCGCCGCTGGTGCCGATGGGCACCGGCGGCGGCCGCTTGAAGCCGACCCCGATGCGCAGCACGGCGATGTCATGGGCGGGCGAGGCGCCCACCAGGGCGGCCTGATAGTCGCGCCCGTCGGCCAGCTTGACCGTAGCCTGGGAGGCCCCCTCGATGACATGGAAATTGGTGACCACATGCCCGGCATCGTCCCAGACGAAGCCCGAGCCGGTCCCGCGCGGAATGGTGAATATATTGCGCGTCCAGGGATCGCGGACCATCTGCGTCGTGGAGATGAACACCACCGAATCGCGCGACTTCTCGAACAGTTCGATGGTGGCCTTCTCGTCCGCCGCCAGATCGCCCCGGGCGGTCACGGTGCGCGGCGTGCCTGCCTCTGGCGCGAACCACGACTCGAAGACCGGCAGCAAATGCCACAGCACCATCAACGCCGCGAGGCAGGCGGTGATGAACAGCCAGCGGCTGAAAAAAGACCTTGCAAACTGGCTACGGTAGGGATCATCGGGGCGCATGGGCAGGCTCCTGGAAATGTTTCATCGCCAATATCCCCCGACATGCCAGCGCGGCTCATGCGGTGGCGGGTCTGCACACGAGCTGAGCGGGAATGGCGTCTCGAAGGACGACAGGGCTTGTTGCGCCGGTTGTTGCGCCGGTTGTTGCGCCGGTTGTTGCGCCGGTTCAAGCGCCATCAGCCGGGCGATACGATCTGCGGTGGCCGGGTGGGTGCGCAGCCACGATACTTCCGGCATGCCCCAGCCGGGCTGCAGGAAGGTCCGCCAGGAACGGCTCCAGCGTTCAATCTTCCCCAGTGCGAGCGCCAGTCCTTCCGGGTCCCCGGTGAGCGCGGCGGCCACTTGGTCGGCATCGAATTCGCGCACCCGCGACAGCCCCAGTTGCGCCAGCAGCGCGAAATATGGGGCAAGCGCCAGGAGCAGCAGCCCCCAGAGGTTGATCTCGGCTCCACCCAGCAGCACATAGGGCAAGGCCAGCAGCAGCGAGGCCTGTCCGACAAGGGAGAGCCAATGGGTCAGGCGGCAGATGGAATCGGCCAGCCCCATCACGCTCAGGTCGCCGTGCGCGATGTGCGCGACCTCATGCGCCAGGACGCCGGCCAGTTCGCGCGGCGACAGGGTGCGCAGCATGCCATCCGACACTCCGATGGCGGCGTGCTGCCGCGAACCGACGGCAAACGCATTGACGACCTGACTGGGCACGTAGTACAGGGATGGCACGCCGGGCAGGCCGGCGCGCGCCGCCAGTTCCCCGACCAGCCGCCAAAGGTCGGGGGCTTCCTGCGGCGGGATCGGGCGGGCCTGGTACAGGCGCAGGGTGAGCCGCGCCGCCGCGGCCGGTTCGATCAGCAAGGCCAGCACGCCCGCCCCCAGCGCCAGCCACAAGCCCGTGTCACCGAAAATGAGCAAGCCCGAAAGCGTGCAGAGGGTGAGCAGGGCAAATATCAGCCAGAGCGTTTGCAGCCGGTTGATGAAGCGGTGCCGCCGCCAGCGCGCGGGATTGATGCGGGCCATTCAGGCAGCCCCATCAGGGCCGTCGGCGTGGGGTGAGCCGGATGTCGCGGGCGGCCCCGGTTCTGTTTCCGGCCAGGCCGGGGGGCGCTCTGCCCTCATGATTCTTGAGGGGGCAGGCAGCTACGCAGGCGCCGCACTTCCTCGGTCAGATCGGCGACCAGGGCTGCGAGGGCCGGGTCGGCATCGAATTGCTGCTCGACCCAGGCCATTTGCTGCGCCCGCCACAGGGTTGAACTGGAAAAACGGAGCTCGCCCTCGCGCCGTTCGGCGATCAGCAGTTCATCGAGCAGGCGCGCCTGCACCCAAGTCGTACTCACACAGCACAGCCGCGCCAGATCCTCGATACACAGCATCCCGTCCTCGATCAATTCGGGCGATGCCACAAAGTCTGCTTGCAAACGGTGGGTCATGGCTGAAAAACCTCCAGATATCGGTACGTCATGTCACTGCGGGCGCGGATTGAAACCGGGATAGGCCTTGGCCAGGGCGGCCCAGGCCGCCTTTTGCTCATCCGTCACGGCGCTCGGAACCGCAATGTCCAGTTCCAGATACAAATCGCCCGGCGTGCGCCCCGGAATCCCCTTGCCGCGCAAACGCAGCTTGCGACCGAGCACCGACCCGGCAGGCACGGTCACCGTCACCGGTCCGGCTGGCGTGGCGACGGCGATATCCGCGCCCAGGGCCGCTTCCCAGGGTGTCACCACCACGCGCATGTGCACATCGCGCCCGCTCACCCGGTGTTTGCCGTCCTCCCGGATATGCACCTTGAGGAACAAATCGCCAGGCGCGCCGCCGCCGAAACCGGGCTGACCCTGGCCCGCCAGACGGATCAATTGACCTTGCGCCACGCCGGCGGGAATCTTGACGTTCAGGACTCTCTCCTCCGGCACCACCTGACCGGAGGCATCGGTCTTGAAACCCTGCAGTCTCAAGGTGCGTTCCGTGCCGGCATAGGCCTCGGCCAGATCGATACTGATCTCGGCGTGCTGATCTTCTCCGGCAAAGCCCGGTTCGCCCGCTCCCGGGGCCGATGAGCGGCGGCGGGCACCCGCACGGGCCGCCTGGCCGAACAAGGACTCGAAGAATTCGCTGTAGTCCTGCTCGAAGCCATGAGCATGATGGGTGCTCCGATGCCAGCCCGCACCGGCGCCCCCCGCCTGGGCGAAGCCCTGATTCCAGCCCGGCGGCGGACGCACATCGTCCGCGCTGCGCGCGCCCTGCGCCCAGGCCTGGTGCCCGACGGCATCGTAGGCCTTGCGCTTTTCCGGATCGGAAAGCACCTCATTGGCCTCATTGATGGCGGCCATGCGCTTGCCGGCGTCCGGCTCCTTGCTCACATCGGGGTGATATTTGCGCGCCAGGCGGCGGTAGGCTTTCTTGATCTCGTCCTGGCTCGCATCACGCGCCACACCCAGCGTCGCGTAATAATCGGGAATCTGCATCATCGTCACCTGAAATCCTGAAAATTGCTCACCCGATTTTATATGGGAGTTGATTCCTGAATGAAAAGATTTGATCCGCGCGCTGCCAGCCGGCCCGGGCCATCCTCAGGGTCGAGGCTCGACGTTCTGCCAGCCGCCGCCCAGCGCCTTGTAGAGCGCAATCAGGTTCTGGAACTGGCTCTGGCGCAGGCTGATCACGTCAATCTCGGTCTGGTAGAGATTGCGCTCGGCATCGAGCTGTTCAATATAGGGCGAATAGCCGGCCTGATAGCGGTCTTGCGCGTAGCCCGCCGTGCGGGCCAGCACGGCGCGCCGGCGCCGGGCGCCATCGAGCTGCTCCTGCCAACGCAAGGTGCCGGCAAAGGCGTTTTCGACTTCGCCAAACGCCGTCAGCACGGCGCTGCGGTAGGCATAGGCGGCCTCCTCGCGCTGCGCGGTGGCGGCATCGTATTGCGCATCCAGGCGGCCGCCGTCGAACAGCGGCGCAAGCACGCTCGCCCCCAGGCTCCAGACCTTGATCGGATCGTAGTTGAGGGCATTGGTGTAGAGGCCGCCGAGGCTCGCGCTCAGTTGCACCGAGGGCAGATAGGCGGCGCGGCTGGCGCTCAGATTCGCGGCGGCGGCGGCCAGTTGCGCCGCGGCGGCGGCGAGATCGGGGCGGCGTTCGAGTAGTTCGGAGGGCAGCACGCCGGGCACGGGCGGCAGCACCAGGGCGTCGAAGGCGCGCGCTTGCGCCTCGTCTTCCGCTTGCGCGGCGGGCAGTTCGCCCGCCAGGAGCTGCAGGGCGTTGCGCTGCAGGCTGATCGCCAGCAGGAGCGCCGGGATTTGCTGGTGCACCGCCTCGTATTCGGCCTCGGCCTGGCCGAGTTGGAGCTGCGAGATATAGCCCCCCTGCTGCTGCGCTTGCGCCAGCAGCAGGGCTTGCCGGCGCAGTTCCGCGGTCTTGCGCGTCTGCGCCAGTTGCGCCTGGCGCGCCAGCAGGTCGATATAGGCTTGGGCGGTGGCAGCAGCAATCGACAAGTGCACGCCGTCGCGCTCGGCCTGGCTGGCCTGCAACTGCCAGGCGGCGGCGCTTTCCCGGTCGGCCAGCCGGCCCCAGAGATCGGCCTCCCAGGCGGCCTGCAGTTGCGGCTGGGCGCTTCTCGTGGTGGCGATGCCGGACGCAGCGAGGCTATGCGTTGCGCCGGGGGCCATGCCGGCGTTCAGGACCGGCCGCAACGCGGCTTCGGCCGCCACCAACTGGGCGCGGGCGGCGGCGACGCGGGTGGCGGCGATCTGGACATTGGCGTTACGTATCAGGGCGGCATCGACATAGCGGTTCAGCTCGGAATCGCCAAAGCCCTGCCACCAGCGCGCTTCGACCGTCACCTCGGCGGGAGGGGTCTCGGTGGGGGTAGTCCATGCCGTGGGCGTCTCGATACGCGCCACATCGGGCAAAAGGCGCAGCATCGGGGCGCAGGCCGAAAGCAAGAAGACGGCGCAAAGGGCAAGCCAAGGCAAGGCGCGCATTTACTGCTTTCCGTCCGCCCCGGTGTCGACCCGCGCCTCGACCGACATGCCGGGCCGCAGCCGCGCGGCCAGCGGCTGGCCGGGGTCGATGGCGATGCGCACCGGCAGGCGCTGCACTACCTTGGTGAAGTTGCCGGTGGCGTTGTCGGGCTTGATGACGCTGAATTCCGAGCCGGTCGCCGGCGCGATCTGCTCGACATGGCCGTGGATGACGGCGCCTTCGAGCGCATCGACGGCAAAGGTCACGGGCTGGCCGATCTGCATGTGCGCGGTTTGCGTCTCCTTGTAGTTGGCGACGACCCACATCTGCTCCGGCACGATGAACATCAGTTGCGAACCGGCCGTGACGTACTGCCCCAGGCGCACCGAGGCCTCGCTGATCTGGCCGTCGGTCGGGGCGCGGATGACGGTGTTGTCGAGATCGATCTGCGCCAGCCCGAGTTGCGCCTCGGCGGCATCGACCTCGGCCTTGAGGCCGGCGCGCGCAACCTGGGTGGATTTGATCGCTTCCTCGCCGATGTGGATGTCGGCCTCGGCCTTTTGCACATTGGCCTGCGCCAGTTCCGCCGTGGCGCGCACCTGATCGCGCTCGCGCAGCGAGACCGAACCCTTGGCGGCCAATTCCTCGACCCGGGCCAGATCGGCCCTGGCACGGCGCAGCTCGGCCTGCACCGCCACCAGGTTCGCCTTGCGCGCGCCCAGGTTGGCGCGGTTTTGCGCCTCCGTCTGATCGGCATTGGCCAGCTGGGCGCGGGCGTTGTCGAGCCGGGCCCTGGCCTCTGCGACCTTGTCCTTGTAGATCCGCTCGTCGATGCTGAGCAGCACCTGGCCCTTGCGGACGTGGTCGAAGTCGCGCACCTCGACCGACTTCACATAGCCGCTGACCTGCGGCGCCAGCACCGTGACCTGGCCGCGCACATAGGCATTGTCGGTGACGGCGATGGCGGTCCTGAAGGGCGGCAGCTTCCATGCCCAGAGGATCAGCAGCACCCCCGCGGCGGCGATCAACAATGCCAGCAGCGTCGCCCTGGGCGAGGGGTGGATCAGTTTGGGAGTCGAGCGCGTCGGCGCCGGAGCGGAGGAAGAAGCAGGAGCACTCATGAATGACCGTCCAGTCAGGTGGGTATTTTTTTGTAAACGAAAGTACGGGTGATGATGGGATGCACCTTCGCCTGGTAATAGAGCCAGGCCTGGCGCAGCACCGCGTAGCCGAGAAAGCTGAAAGTCATCAAGCCGATCAGCAGGAAGACATCGTTATAGGCGCGCACGCCCGCCTCGCGCTTGACGATCTGCGCCAGTTGCGCGTTGCCGGCTTGCTTTTGCAGCGCCGGATCGGTGAGCACGCGGGCATAGGCCTGCTGCTGGCTTTGCAGGCGCTGCGCCACCTGGGCGCTGGAGGCGGGCATTTCGGCGGCAATCGCCTGCAGGTACAACTCGGTGCGCTGGGCCTGATAGGTGCCGAGCAAGGCCGGCCCGAGCACGCCGCCCAGGCTTTGCGTGACGGAGAACAGCACGACAAAGGTGATGATATGGTCATAACCCTTGCTGATGGCCTGCACCATCCCCGAGATCAGGATCGGCCCGATGAACAGCGCAGCCGCCACCGACATCAGGAACTGGCTGAAGAAAAAGTCGTGCGGCCGCACCAGGCTGGTGGAATTCCAGTCAATCCAGCCGCCGACGCTGATCAGCGCGATCGAGATCAGGATCATCCACAGCACGCGCTCGCGGGCAAACAGCAGCGCGCTCAGCGTGGTGCCCAGCACCATGCCCACCAGAATCACGCCATACAGCGGCTGCAGCTGATCGGACTGCATGCCCAACATGCGCAACAGACCGACGGCGCCATAACTCTGCTCGGACACCATGAAGCGCATCACCAGTGCGCCCAGGGCAAAGCCCAGCGTACTCGGGTGCAGCAGCCAGCGCAGCCGGATCAGCGGCGTCTGGCGCGACCATTCCACCACCGCCGCCAGCGCAAACAGCAGGAGCGAGCCCGCCAGGGCCCAGGCCAGCCAGGGCGTGTCGAACCACCAGACATTGACCCCCTGCACCAGCACCGCGCACAAGAGCGCAATCGCAGGGGCCACGAGCAAAAAGGTGACGAAATCGAGCCGTTCGAACACATGTACCTGCATCCCCACCGGCAGCTTGAAGAGCATCACCGCCGCCAGGCAGCATAAAGCCAGCCCGGCCTCGAAGGCATACAGCGACGGCCAGGGCGAGACATCCACCAGCCAGGGCGACAGCACCCAGGCCAGCGGCACGGCCATCGACGACAGGCTCATGCCGACGATGAAGGCCGAAAACACCTTCTGGCGCGGCAGGACCTGGATCATGTAGAGCGACCCGAGCGAGGTTGCCGCCGCCGCCGTGAGCCCGCTCGCGGCGCGCACCAGGAGCGAGATCTCGAAGGTGTGCACGAACACGTGCAGCACCGCCAGCGCCGCGTAGATACCCAGCCCCAGTTCGGCAAACAGCCTGAGGCCAAACTGCTGGCGGAATTTGAACACCAGCAGATTGGCCGTCATGTTGAACATGTAATAGACCGCCGGCAGCCATGCGGCCTCCACCGTCGTCAGGCCCAGCTGCCCCTGGATCGCCTGCAGATTGGCCACCACCAGCCCGTTGCCCAGGCCGCCGGTGAGGCCGACCAGGATCGCCACCAGGCAATAGGCCACGCGCCGCCGCACCGAGTGCTTCAGCTTGGCGGGCGAGCCGGGCAGGGTCGGATACTCCTCCGCCGACCATTGCGGCGGCGCGACGACGAAACGCGGCGCGGCTGACCCGCTCATGGCTTGAGCCCCTCGCAAATCAAGCACCAGGCACGCTCGCTCAGCTGCAAGCGCTCGGCTACCGTGCTGCCGCGCCGCGCCGCGCCGAACATGCCCGCAATCAGCAGCAGATCGGCCGCCTGCAGATCGTCCCGGCAGCGTCCCGCCGCCACGGCCCGCGCCAGCAGCGGCGCGATCAGTTCAAGGAGGCGCCGGCGCAGTTCCAGCACCAGCGGGTCGTCCAGCGGCAGCGAACGCCAGTATTCCGAAAGCGGCACGGTGAGCACCGCCTCATGCGCCCACAGGCGCAAAAACTCGAACAGCGCCTCGTCGCCCTGCGCCTTTAGCGTGGCCTCGGCCTTGGCCGCCAGCCGGTCGATGATGTGGCAGAGCAGTTCGCGCAGCAGCGCCGGGCGGTCGGCGAAGTTGCGATACAGCGTCGCCCGGCTCACCCCGGCGCGCTCGGCCACCGCATCGAGGGCCACGGTCACGCCCTGTTCGGTGAACACGTGCAGCGCGGCATCGAGCAGTTGGCGGCGGTGGGCCAGCCCGTCACAGCGGGGTTGGCGTTCTCTGGGGATCATGGCAGGCGACATCATTTTTTAAGTGGACAAAAGTGTACGGTAATTGCCCGCTGCAGACAAGCCTGAGCCTGGACGGAAGCACCGTCCTTGCCAAAGTCTCCATCGCCCCGCCTTCTTGCCTCGCCGGACCGCCGAGTGGCCCGCAGCCCTTGCCGCCTGGTATATAATCATCCGCTTATAAAGCGTCAAACTCCCTCTTACCGCCTCCTGGAGAACTGCCTCATGTCGAGATTGCTGACCCTCTTGAACAAGAACCTGATCCTCGCCATTCCCATCGTCATGGTGCTGGGTTTCGGGTTCGGACTTGCCTTTCCCAGTGCCTGGCTCAAGGCCCTGATCATTCCCCTGACCTTTCTCATGGTCTATCCCATGATGGTCACCCTGAAGCTGGACAAGGTGCTCGAAGGCGGTGACACCAAGGCCCAGCTCATGGCCCAGGCAATCAATTTCGGCATCATCCCCTTCGTTGCCTTCGGCCTGGGCCGCTACTTCTTCCCCGCGCAGCCCTACTACGCCATGGGCCTGCTGCTGGCGGCCCTGCTGCCCACCAGCGGCATGACCATTTCCTGGACCGGCTTTGCCGGAGGCAACCTGGGCGCCGCGGTGAAAATGACGGTACTGGGTTTGATCCTGGGTTCCCTGGCCACCCCCTTCTATGTCCAGTGGCTGATGGGCGCCACGGTGCCGGTGGATCTCGGGGCCGTGTTCAGCCAGATCCTGTTCATCGTCTTCCTGCCCATGGTGGCGGGCCACCTGACCCGCAGCCGGCTCGTGAAGAAACACGGGCAGCAGCGCTTCCAGAAGGAATGGGCGCCCCGCTTTCCCCCCTTTTCCACCCTCGGGGTGCTGGGCATCGTCTTTGTCGCCATGGCCATGAAAGCCGGGCAATTGATGGCCCGGCCCGGCGAGCTGCTGGTGCTGCTCCTGCCCCTGCTGTGCCTCTATGGCATCAATTACCTGCTCAGCACCCTGGTGGCCAAGCTGCTGCTGCCCCGGGACGATGCCATCGCCCTGGTGTATGGCACGGTGATGCGCAACCTCTCCATCGCCCTGGCCCTGGCCATGAACGCCTTCGGCCCCGCCGGCTCCGACGCCGCCCTGGTGATCACCCTGGCCTACATCATCCAGGTGCAATCGGCGGCCTGGTACGTGAAGCTGACGGACAAAATGTTCGGGGCCAAACCCGCCCCATGAGCACAAGGGCCTGACCGGCCCTTTCTCCGTGCGCAAAGGTTTTCTGCGGCAAGATCACCCTTTCCTCAGGGCCTTGGTCCAGGCTTCCATGGCCTGGTTGGCGGGTTGCATGGGGGCTTCCATGAAGCTGATGATGAACTTCTCCCCCATGTCGGCGATACCGATGGAGCGGGGACGCACGGCCAGCATCTGGGGGTTGGGAATGGCAAAGCCGAAGCAGAAGATGATGTCGACGGCAGCCTGGATGCCTTGGGCGATTTCGCCGCCGATGCGCTGGGTATGGGCATGGTGGTCGAACACGCCGATGAAATGCACCTTGGGGTTCTCGGCGATCTTGCCCTTGTAATACTCCACCAGGGCTTCCACGGTCGGGTAGTCGGTCTCGTTCTTGCCGATCTCGGCCACGAAGATGGGATATTTTTCCTGCAACAGGCTTTGTTTCATGAAATTTCCTCGGGGAAAGGGGTGTGGAAGGGAGGCTTCATATTAGCACCTTCTAATTTATCCAGCCACGAGCCACTGCCATGGGGAGACCCCAGCAATTCTCATGCTGATCGCAAGTTGAAACACACAGGGTTTATGCCGGGGTGAAATCGGGTGAAGTGGTTTTCTCGTTTGCGTGTCTCATCACCTTCTGGCTGTGCGAGGCCGCCGAGATCGAGCCGCTGGTCACCGCCGCCCTCGTGGGCATATCGGGACACATGGGCAGCCGGGCGCTTTACCAATTCGAACGCTGGGCGCAGACGCGCCTTGACAACGCCACAACTTGACAACTCCACCACAAAGGAGCGGCCATGAACCCCATCGACACGATACTCGACGAGATCATCCGCCGCGAAGGCGGCTACGTGAATCACCCGGCCGACCGGGGCGGGCCGACGAACTTCGGCATCACCGCGCAGACGCTGGGGGAATGGCGAAAGCTCGGTCGACCCGCCTCCGCTGCTGAAGTGCAGGCGCTGACAAAAGACGAAGCCCGTGCCCTCTACCGACAACAGTACATCACCGGCCCAGGGTTCGAGGCCATCACGCATCCAGCGCTGCTGCATCTGCTGGTCGATACGGCGGTGCATTCCGGGCCGAAGCGGGCCGAAGCGGGCCAAAGCGGACCGAAGCGCGCCGTGCAGTGGCTACAGGCGGCGCTTGGCGTGACCGCTGATGGCATCATCGGCCCCAAGACCCGCGCAGCACTCGCTATCGCCGATCAAGGTGTGCTCTACAGCAAGGTGCTGGGACAGCGCTTGCGCCATCTCGGGCGGCTGACCACCCATGATCCGAAGCAGTCGGCGTTCGCCGCGGGCTGGATGAACCGGATGGCGGAATTTGTGGAGGGCACGGCATGACCCCGATCCTCACCACCTTGGCGCCGGGCCTGCTGGAAGCTGGCAGTCGTTTGATCGACCGCCTGGTGCCCGACCCTGCCGAGCGCGAGAAGGCCAAGCTCGCGCTGCTGCAGGCTGAGGGACATTTGGCACTGCAGGAAATGCAGACCAGCCTCTCGGCGATCCTGGCTGAGGCCAACTCGCAGGACCCCTGGACCAGCCGGGCACGTCCAACCTTCCTGTACGTGATCTACGGCGTGATCCTGCTGTGCGTCATCGACGCTGTCATCGGTATCTGGTGGCTGACGCACGTCTTCCAGGCGGCTGAGAACCTGAACAAGCTACTGGGTGCCATCCCAGAGAGCCTATGGTGGCTGTTCGGAGCCGGCTACCTGGGCTACACCGGGGCGAGGAGCTTCGACAAGTGGAGAGGGCCGGCCCGCTGACAGGTGCTGCCCGGCACGACAATCTGAAACAACGATCCCCCGATCTCACGGCCTTCACGGGGGGTGGGGTCGGGGATTTTTGCGTTTGTATTGGGGTGCGCCGGTAAAATGACAGCTTGGACAGGGGACGGATTCGTGATTTTCCGACCCCAAAAAAGACTAACCCCGGACTAACCCCGGGTTCATCACCAGACTCATTGGAGACTGGGAGAGGAATAGCCCGGGGACTGCAGATGAAAAACAACACACCTCCGCCACCGATTGCCAGTCCCCGCTGTGCCTTGACGGCGAGATAGAGAGGGCAATCCATGCAACGAACAGGCTCCGGCAGCCAAGCAGCACCGACCCCCTCGGGCACGCCGATCGCCTGGTCGGAGCTCTAGGCAGCCTTTGCGCCTGAGCGCTTGGCGCCTTACCTGAACCACTTGGGGGGTGACCGCGACCGGGCCGTGGCGCTCTACCTCTGGAACATCGCGCTGTGTGAGAGCCTGTATCCCTTGCTCAACCTGAGTGAAATCACGTTGCGCAATCGGTTCCATCAGGTGCTCAGCCAGCATTTCCAGCGACAGCACTGGTACGACGACGCGTGGCTGGATCAGCGGGATGCCTCCAAGGTTCTGGAGGCCAAGCAGAAGATTGCTCGTCACCGGCTGAGTCCGACCCCCGGGCGCGTGGTGGCGGAGTTGACGTTTGGGTTCTGGGCGAACACTTGGCGGCGCAGAGGTCACACAAGGGCCACGCAAGGGCCACGCAAGGGCCACACAAGGGCCACACAAGGGCCACACAGAACCACACAGAGCCACCAAAATCCCGCGGAGCCCTACAAAGCCCCGGTCAAAGCCGAGCACCGCCCGGCGAGCATGGCCCGGCGACGAGTCTCGGGCATGACGCCGCATCGGGAAACAGGCCCCGGCTTTAGCGGTGCCGTGAATCTTGTAAAATGGCGGTCTTGAAACCATCGACGCGCCGCTGCGGGGCTTGGAAAATCGCCTTGAAAGCCGTGGGGCGGCATGGAAATTTCGCGAAATGACCTTTTTCGAGCTCAGCCTGCCATGAAACCCACCCTGAACGTCAAAGCCCAGCAGGACCGGCCGGCGGCAATCTGCACGACATCTTCACCCCACACTTGCCAGGATGCGCGGCGTATCGAGGCGGGGATACCATCGCCTCCAGCCCGCCGGAATACTGGAATGCCAGTGGCCTCCCAGGCCTCCTTGCCTGGCGCCAGCCCGCGAAGGGCTGCCGCAGACAGCACCGCACGGACTCCCTGCCGGCATCGACCATGAACCGCTACACCCCCGTGCTGCGGGCCCTGGGCATGATCATCATGCTGTTCGGCACGACCATCCTGGCTCCCCTGATCCTGTCCAATGTGGCCAATGACGGGGCCCAGACGGTCTACGACGAAGTCTTTGCCCTGACCATGCTCTGCGGCCTGTTCCTGTGGGTGCGCTACCACAACGTCAAACGCGACCTGAAGATACGGGACGGTTTCCTGATGGTGGTGCTGGTGTGGACCATCCTGCCCGCATTCGCGGCCTTGCCTTTCATGCTGCAGCTTGGCATGAGCTTCACCGATGCCTACTTCGAAGCCATGTCCGGCCTGACAACCACCGGGGCCACGGTCGTTTCCGGGCTCGATGCCCTGCCCATGTCCATCAATCTCTGGCGCCACCTGCTGGTCTGGATCGGCGGCATGGGACTGATCGTGCTGGCCATCGCCATCCTGCCCCTGCTGGGTATCGGCGGCCGGCAGATGTTCAAGGCCGAGACGCCGGGGCCCATGAAGGACGCGAAAATGACCCCCCGGATTGCCGAAACTTCCAAGGGGTTGTGGAGCGTCTATATCCTGGTCTCGGTCGCCTGCATTCTGAGCTACCACTTTGCCGGCATGACCTGGTTCGATGCGTTCTGCCATGGCTTTTCCACCATGGGACTGGGCGGCTTTTCGACCCACGACGCGAGTTTCGGCTTCTTCAATTCCCAGGCCATCGAGAGTGTCAGCATCACCTTCATGCTCATTGCCGGGATGAATTTCGGCACCTTGTTCCTCGCCCTTCATGCCCGCTCCCTGAAACCCTACCTGCATGATCCGGAAGTCATCTGGTTCATCAGCGTCTGCCTGGTTTCGGTCGGCATGATTGCCCTCTACCTCCGGGTATCCGGGGTCTACCCGGACCTGGAAACGGCCCTGCGCCACTCGGCCTTCAACGTGATCTCGATTGCAACCACCACCGGTTACGCCAGCGTGGACTTCGCCCTCTGGCCCATGTTCGCCCCCCTGTGGATGCTCTTCCTGTGCAGCTTTGCCACCAGCGCCGGCTCCACCGGCGGGGGCATCAAGATGGCCCGGGCCATCCTGCTCTACAAGCAGGTCTACCGGGAAATCATCCTGGCCATGCACCCCAACGCGGTGTACAACGTGCGCATCGGCGGGCAGGTGGCCCCCCAGAGCGTCCTGTTCGCCGTGCTGGCCTTCGGCTTCATGTACATGGTCAGCATCGTCAGCCTGACCTTGACCCTGGTTTTTTCGGGTATACGGATTTAATGGTTGATGGGGCACCTTTACCCCACCAACCTGAT
>JANLJE010000018.1 GCA_029255645.1 Comamonadaceae bacterium
CAATTCAGGGGCAATTCAGGGGCAATTCAGGGGCAATTCAGGGGCAATTCAGGGGAAAATGGCGGTCGGCCCCTGCCGTTCTAGGCGCTCGATGGCCTCGTCCGGGCGAAGGATTGCAAAAGAGAGGGGCAGCAGGCTGCGGCGCAGCTTCAGGACCAGCTTATCCTTGCTCAGCAGCCAGTCGGCCCGGCCCCGGGCTGCCAGTTCGATGAAACGCTGATCGTCCTGATCCCGGCACTGAGGCAGCGGCGCCGGCCAGCCGCTGCCGGGCACCGCTTCGGCCCGGGCGGCGTAGTCCTGCCACAGGCGGGCGGCCCCCGTTTCGTCCATCTTCAGTTTGGGGTAGGCCAGCACCCGGCGCAGCTCCTCCAGGCAGCCGGCATCCGTGAGGCAACGGATGCGGCCCTGTTCCAGGGCTTGCGCCAGGGGGCCGGTGGAAGGGTCGCGGAAGCGGAAGATGTCGATCACCACATTGGTGTCGAGCACGAGGCGCAGCGGTGGGGGCATGGTGCGGGGCAGGGCGGACCGTCGTCCAGGGCGGCACAGCATCGCGGAGGGCGTCGGCCCTGTCAAGGGAGTGGCGGTCGGGGTGGTCCGGGGTGGCCAGCAAAAACGGGTTTCCGGCTTCTCCGGTGACGGCAGGGATTGTGTGCCTGGAACTGTCCTGAATCCAGAATGGCATTGGCCCGCCATCGCTCGAAGGTGTAGAGCCGGCCATCTCGATATACCCGCCTGACCCGGCGCGCGGCAAGCCCCGCCGTTCAAGCAGGGAAGGATAGCCTTGGAATTGAGACTCTCCGTGAATGCGTTGGTAACGCGGTGGTCGTCGAAGTGGTTCAGGATGTAGTCCTGCTAGTTCCGAAAGGCGGTTTTCACCGTCGAGAGCTGAAAGGTCCGCACTTCGGCCTTGTCCTGAGCGGCAAGGTCTTCAACCAGCAAGGGCTGGCGATGATCTGCCCGATTTCGCAGGGCGCTGCTGCCGCGGCTCGTACCTACGGGACGGTGGTCACGCTGATGGGGCTGGCACCGACACCCAGGGTGCAGTGCACTGCCATCAATTGAAGTCACTGGACTGGCGGGCGCGGAACGTGCGGCTCAAGGAAACGGTGCCGCAGTCCATCGTCGATGAAGCCTTGGCCCGCATCGAAGCCATTCTGCTTGAGTAGAAAACCCTGTCGGGCGAAACAGACTATGTATGGGCCGGTGCGGGTCAATGGAATCCGGATAGCCGTAAACTACCGGCGTTCCCATACCGTCACCTCCGATATGGAGTGCTGGAATTTGCGCCGGGTCTCGCGGATCACGAAGGGCACATCGAGCGGCGCCTGCAGTAGTCTGAAGTGGGGGGCGAGCAGGGTTTTCAGGGCATCCAGGGTGGTGAGGTTTTCGCCATCCTGCTTGAAGCCGCCCAGCCATTCTTCCCGGGGGGTGTGTTCGGTCAGCCAGGTGTAGGGGGAGGCCAGCACCAATAGGCCGCCAGGGTTGAGGCGTTCGTGAATCTGGGTGAGCAGCTTTCTCGGGCTGTAGAGCCGGTCGATGAGGTTGGCGGCGAGGATCAGGTCGTAGCCAGCAAAGAGGGGCTTCAGGTTGCAGGCGTCGCCCTGGAGGAATTGCACCTTGTGACACACCTCGGCCAGGCCCAGCTCGTCCAGGCGGCGTTCCTTGAAGCTTACCAGCTCCCCTTCTTCGGTCAGGGTGTAGCGCAGGCTGCCCTGTTCGGCCAGTTGCACCCCGAGCTGGATGAAGCGGGCAGAGAAGTCGATGCCGGTCACGGCGTCGAAATGACGGGCCAGTTCAAAGCTGGCCCGGCCCGTGGCGCAGCCCAGGTCGAGGGCCTTTTGCGCCGGGCGCTCGCCCAGCGCCTCGATCGCCAGCCGGGCCATGGCCTGGGGAAAGTTGGGGACGCTGAAATAGGTGTCGCCGTAGTGGAACTCCGCGTATTCGGAGACCTGCTTGTCGGTTTCGTAGTGGGGAACCGCTTGGCGGATCGGCGCCTCACCCACCACATAGCGAAAGCCCGCGTGCTGGAAAAAGTGGCGGCGAAAGGCATAGCGGGAAGAATGGCGGGCTTCGTTGCCGCAGGCAATCCAGGAGCCGCCCTTGATCAGGTTGTGGCGGTCGTCATAGGTGGGGGTGGTGAAGTCGTCATACCAGGGATGAACCTGAAAGCCATCGAAGGGGTAGATCGGGGTTTCCGTCCACTGCCAGACATTGCCACAGACATCATACAGGGGGCCCTGGGGGAACTCGGTGACCGGGCAGGAGGAGGCGTAGTGGTCCAGGTGCAGGTTGGCGGCGGCGGGGGCGGCGCCTACTTCTTCCACCCCGGCAAAGGCCAGCAGCCGGTACCACTCGTCTTCCGTGGGCAGCCGCACGGCCTGGCCGCTCTGCTCCGCCTGCCAGCGGCAGAAGGCCCGGGCTTCCAGGCAGTTGGTTTCCACCGGCCAGTCCCAGGCCATGGGAATTTCTTCGGCCAGGAGACGCAGACGCCAGCCGGCGGGGTGCTGCACCCAGAAGGTGGGGTGGGTCGCCTGGGCGAAGTTGCGCCAGGCCAGGCCTTCTTCATCCCAGTAGCGGTCGGTACTGTAGCCGCCAGCTTCGACGAAGGCCAGGAACTCGCCGTTGGAGACCAGCTGGCGGCTGGCCTGGAAGGCCGGCACGGCGGCTTCATGGCGGCCGTATTCGTTGTCCCAGCCGTAATAGGGATCGCTCAGGGGCTTGCCGAGGCAAACGCGGCCGGCGGGAATCTGCACCAGGGGGTTGGCCGGGGTGGGGCCGCCATGACGGCAGGGCGCCCAGTCCGGCAGGGGTTGCACATGGTGCAGGGCGTGCTGGCGCATCAATACCGAGGAGGTTTCCAGGTGGATGCGCTCGTGCTCGATGCCCATCAGGATCGCCCACCAGGGGTTGTTCCAGTCCAGGGGCAAGGTAAGGGGCGCGTGGCGGATGATTCCGTCCAGGGTCGTGCGCACTTCGTCCCGGTAGGCCTGGACCTGGGCCACCGTGGGCCAGTCGTAATGGGCTTCGTCAAGGTCGTCCCAGCTCATTTCATCGACGCCGATGGCAAACATGGATTCAAGGCGGGGGTCGATCCGCTCCTGCACCAGCCCGGCCAGGGTGAGCTTGTTGATGAAGAAGGTGGCCGTGTGGCCGAAGTAGAAGATCAGCGGGTGGCGCAGCGAGATCGGCCGCTCGTAGTAGGCCGCATCGCCGGTCAGGTGGCCAAACAGGGCTTCATAGCGGTCGAAGGTGGTGTGGAAATAAGCGAGGATTTCACGACGCAGGGCTTCGGCATCCTGCTGGTCAAGGCAGGGGGTGCGGGGAAAAAACGGCGGGGGCATGAGCTCTCCTGTGGGCCGGACCGGGGGCCGTAGCATTGCCGCAGAGGGGTACGGGTGTCAAGAGGCTGTAATCTGCCCTGTTCGAGAGGACGCGCCGGTTCCAGGCCGCTACATGCCGGCCTTGCATGAGCCGCTTGCATTGATGAGTCCGGGCCTTTGCACGCGAACATCCGATCGGGGTCATTCCCAGGAAACGGGTGCGCAGCTCATCATCCCGGGCGCTTCCCGACAAATTCCGCAGTGTGGCGCCAACCGGCCCGGCGCGGCTTGATCGCGCCGCCTCCAGCGACCGGACATGGGCGCCTTGCCCATGAAGTGTCTGCCAAAGCCTGAACGACTGCGCTGGGTACGCTCTTCGGGCACTGGCTGCCATGCCTGGTTGGCCGGGTTTTCTCCAGTAGCTTCTCGTAAAGTTACTGTAACTTGCCGGCCCTGCAGGGATTTTTTCAGTTGTCCCCAAAACCTGTGGATAACTATGGGGATAGAGGCTGGGTGAAATCCCTAAATGCTTTGCCCGTAAGGCTTTTTCTTGCCTTGCCTAAAAAAGCGGCTCTATAAAAACTCAATGAAAACAATGGGTTGATTTGTGCTCCTGGTTGTCAAGCGGGGGCGGCGTTTTTGGGTGGTGAAAGCCGGCATTCTGTGCATAAGTCAAGCGGGTGAGGCAACGTATGGGCTCGGGTTGAGCCAAGGCCCGGTGGTCTGCGATGTCATTGCCGACATACCCGTGCAGGGGCAGGTCAGCGGCTTCAGGCCAGATGCATCGAGCGCCGGGCTTCGAGGCAGAGCTGGGGCTGGAGTTTCCTGCCGTCTTGCCGCGGGCCGCTGACTCGATGCCGGAAAGTGCGGCCAAGGTCCCCGCCGGCTGCTAGAATTTCCCCCCCTTTTATTCCCGCCCCTTTTGCCGCCCTTTTTTTGCGCCGGCCGCGGTCGCCTGGATCGCCGTCTGAAGGTTCGCCCCCTGCGCGGTCATTACCCTGCAGAAATGGTTCCCTACCGGCGTATCTACCGAGAGGCACCCGTCGTTGAAATGCGCCACGTTTCACACTCCCTTAAAGTTCTTTTTCGATCCGAGCAAGGAGTTGTTCAATCACATCGCAGGCCTGCCGCTGCCGCAACGTCCTCGCCTCACGCTGCTCTGGGTCGTCGCCTTCGCCCAGCTCGAACCTGGCAACCGACACCGGACCGTCCTTGCGATAGCCCTCGGCTTTCTCGTCGCTTGCGAAGCGGCTGCGCAGGATCGCCAGCGAGGCCTCGACGACGGCACTGTGCTTGCCAGTGCGCTCCTTGTGGAAAGCCGCAGCAACGGCGTCCAGTCCTTCGGCTGCGTGTTCAATGCAATAGATCAGATCGTGTGCGTCCTTGCGTTCAAAGCGCTGATCGAAGGCGAACGACTTCAGGCAGGTAAAACTGACCAGGTTGGCATGCTTGATGTGTTCCGTCGCGATTCCGTTGCCGCCGAGGAGTTCAGCCTGAATCTCGGTGACTTGGTGAAGGTCAAAAACAATGGACGAATACGGGATATTCAGTGCAGAGATCGTGCCTTCGGTCGGCAATGGCTGCACCTTGCCACCAGCGATCTCCGGTGCATCCGCCAGCAGTTCCAGTACCATCAACGCACCATGTTCAGTGCGGGTCTGCCAACGCCAGGAAAGCTTTGTACCGGCGCTGTTCTCGGCCCGCTCGAATCCCATCTTCTTGAGGTTGTCTTCGAGTGTGTGATACGCATCGGTATCAGCCAGGATTTGCAGGTCGATCACGATGTCCACGTCCAGAGTGCCTGCGTGCGCTGGCACTACCGGAGGCCGTGCGGAAACGAGATATCGCGGCGTGAGTCCCCCGATCAGGTAAACCGACTCTTTCCAAGGTCCGAGTCCGCGCAGCAATGTTACGAGGACGCGTTCGCAGTCCACCGTGTACTGGTCGCTGTAGCCATCGAACGTTGCGGGTTTTGCCATCAGAATCCAATCCTTTCCTTGCGCAAGTGCTCGGCCAATTCCTTGGCACGGCCCTCACCGCGCAAGAGGTCGAGATAGACCTGGACCGGACTAGCCAACCAAACGCCACCAACGTTTTGCCGGAACAGCAGTTCCCCCGCCGACTTCGTCTCGATGACCGCGAGGTTCGCCCCTTCATTGACGACACGCGCACCCAGCTCAGCCATTGCCGTCTCGGCACTTGTGCTGGGTAGCAGTCGAACTCGCACCTGAGAAATGCCGGACAAGAAGGGGGCATAGCGCTGTGCAGCGGCTTCGTAGCTCACTGCGTAAGCGACCTGATGCGCATCGAACATCTGGCCGAGCCGTTCGATCAGGGCATCAGATTTCAATCCAGGCACGAAATACCGGCGCAGCACTGGCGCGCGCTGCGTGGCGAGCTGCTTCGCCCAAGCATCGAGCAACGCACTTGGTTCGCGCAGGTGCCGCTCCTTGCTCGGCCCCTGTCCTCGCGACACCAACCAGTCGAACCGCTCCAGTTCGCTTAGTACGTCCGAGGCCGTGGATGGCGCCACCTGCGCCCGTTCGGCCACTTCGGTAACACCAAACCATTCCTCGTGATTGACCAGGAGCGCGTACAAAACCTGGGCGCGTCGCCCGGAGAAGAGCGACCGCACCGACTTTTCTAACGTCTTCGGAGCCGGCTTGTCGATGTAGATGTAGGCGCCAGCGGCCGGCAGGAACAAGCTTCCGCCGCTATCGAAGTAGCCAATGCGCTCGGCTCTGAGCAATTCTTTCGCCCCTGGTGAGAGCGACTCGGCGATCAGCAGATGTTGCACATCGGCGTAGTAACCATGCTGCAGCGACTTCAACTGCCATAACGCCTGGCGCACGTCTCGGGGATAGACGGACTTCTTTGCCTCAACCAGCAAGACAATCGATTTGCCGGCGACGTGCAGATCAATCTTCGCGTCGATGCGCCCCACGGCTTGAACAGCAGGTTCCGATCGAGCCAACTCGGCGTGCACGTCCGGCAACTCCCGGAGTGTCTCCAAGAGTTGTTCGATCAGAGCATGTTCCACGAGGGTCGATTCGGTCATGACGGCCGTTATTTCCTGTTCAGCGAATAAGCGCATTATACCGAATATTCGGCATAAACGCCATATTCGCTGAACAGCGAATTCCCTTCCGGGTAACCTGGATACGACGGTCGTCCCGGCGTTCCGCCGTCGGGCTCGCGGGCGTTTCCCCATGCCTCGTGCCGAGTCATGGCCATGCGGCTTTGATCCCTGACGCCTCCGGCCCTGCGGGCCTGCGCGCTGCGCTTGCCTATTCGTCGTCTCTACGGGCGGGGTGTGGGCGGTCTTGCTGTTCCCTTCACCGTATCACGGCGTTCTCG
>JANLJE010000019.1 GCA_029255645.1 Comamonadaceae bacterium
GCAACGGGTGGGTGGCGTCGGTGCCATCCCATTGCGGGTCGTCGATGCCCTCGAACACCTCGCGCAGGCGCTGGCCCCAGGTGGTGTGGATCATCTGGAAATAAGGGTTGTGCTCGTCCAGCACCGCGATGCGGTCGCTCCGGAGCTGGCCGGCCTCGTAGACCAGCAGGTCCAGCGGCAGGCCCACCGACAGGTTGGACTTGAGCGTGGAATCCATCGACACCCGCGCGCACGTGGCGGCCTCGTCCAGCGGGGTGTGGGGGGTCAGCACCCGGTCCAGGATGGGCTTGCCGTACTTGCTCTCGCCGATCTGGAAGAAGCAGGTTTCGCGGGTGGCCTCAATGAAGTTGCCGGCCGAGTAGACCAGGAACAGGCGCATGGCCTCGCCCCCGATCTGGCCGCCGAAGATCATGCTGCAGTTGAAGTCGATGCCGGCGGCCTTCAGCGAGGGACCATCCTGCTCATAGACCCGCCGCACGGCCGCGCCCAGCACCCGGGTGGCGTCGAACATGCTCTGGGCGTTCCAGATGGTGATGGGCTCGTCGTCGCCGTTGGGCAGCTTCTCCACCTGCAGGATCTCCCGCACCGATTGCGAGATGCTCAGGTTGCCCGCCGACATCAGCACCATGAAGCGGTCGCCCGGCTTCTCGTAGACGATCATCTTGCGAAAGGTGCTGATCGAATCCACCCCCGCGTTGGTGCGGGAGTCGGACAGGAACACCAGACCGGCATTGAGCCGGATGCCGACGCAGTAGGTCATGGGTGGGCTTTCTGCAGTTTCTTGAGATGGTAGAGCGCGTCCAGGGCCTCGCGGGGGGTCAATGTGTCCGGATCGATCGCGCCCAGGGCTTCTTCCAGTTCCGAAGGCACCGGGGCCGTGGGGGCCGGCGGCGGGGCGAACAGGTCCACCTGGGCTTCCCGGGCCTGGGCCTGGGTTTCCAGCGCCTCCAGCGTGGCGCGGGCTTGGCGGATCAGCGCTGGCGGCATGCCGGCCAGGCGGGCCACCTGCAC
>JANLJE010000020.1 GCA_029255645.1 Comamonadaceae bacterium
CTCGAACCCGCGACCCCCGGCGTGACAGGCCGGTATTCTAACCAACTGAACTACCGCTCCGCAGCTAGAGGCCGGATACTACCACAGTCTCACCACCGGCCACACCAGCCGGCAACGGCACAAGATCGCAGGAGGCCGACATCCGGAATGTGGAATGTGGAATGTGGATAGAGCGACAAGCCGGGGCCGCGGGCCAACCCAGGGTTCGAGCCCCCCGGCACCCGGAACCCCAAACGGGGCACGACTCAATGACGCGGCAAGGCTTCCCTGGCCGGCCCGCCCGCCTCGGGCAGGCTTGCTTCCTGATGGAAACCCGGCGGCTCATGAGCCGCATGACCATGCTCCTGGGCGTCATGGTCGTGATCAAACACACTCTGGGTCAGGGCAATGGTGGCGACCCCCAGGCCAATCAGCAGCACCTGCATGAGGGTAGCCCGCAGTTCGGTGCGCTTGTGCAGGCCGGGAATCAGGTCCGCCACGGCCACATAAATCATGCTGGCGGCGGCCACCGCAAGCAGGTAGGGAATCCAGGAGGTCAGGGATGACAGGGCAAAATAGGCCAGCAAGCCGCCCACCAAGGTGGCAAAACTGGAGAGCAGATTGAAGATCAGCGCCTTCTTTTTGCTGTAGCCGGAATGGCACAGCACCATGTAATCCCCCAGTTCCTGGGGAATCTCATGAGCAATGATGGCCACGGCCGTAACAATGCCCAACTGGGCATCCTGCATGAAGGCTGCCGCGATCAGGATGCCATCGACAAAATTGTGAAAGGTGTCTCCTACCAGGATCATCAGGCCCGAGCGGCCATGATCATGGGTGGGAGCATGGGCCTCATGGGCTTCGCAATGATCGTGATGGCAATGGCGCCAGAGCACCAGTTTTTCCAGCACGAAGAACCCCAGGATGCCGGCAAGAATGGAGGCTGCCACCCGGGCCGGGTCTCCCACACCGGCAAAGGCATGGGGAATGACTTCGAGAAAGGCAGCCCCGAGCAGGGCGCCGATGGCGTATGAAACCAGCAGGGAAAGCCGCCCTGCCCCCACCAGATTTCCCAGCAGCGCCGCAGCCAGTACGCTGATGCCACCACCCAGGATGCTGCTGAAGATGATCCAGTTCAGAGTACTCACGGAATTCCCGACCCAAAAGGGGAGCGGATTATACGTCTTCGAGCCAGATCAGACTAGCCATCCTCCCTGTGCGCCCATCCCGGCGGTAAGAGAAGAAAGCCTCGGAATCCCGATAGGTACAGCCGCTCCCCCCTTGTACCGACTGCAAGCCACAGGCCGCCAAGCGCTGCCGCGCCAGGCCCTGGAGATCAGCCCAGTACCGGCCCGCTGCTCCGGCCCAAAAGCAGCTTGCCGAAGCCGCATCCCGGGCCAGGAACGCGGCCCGGACCTCTGCCCCCACCTCAAAAGCCTCAGCCCCGATGGCAGGCCCCAGCCAGGCCAGGATTTCCGCCCCGGCAATCCCCATGGCGGTCACCGTGTTTTCCAGGATGCCGGCCAGCAATCCCCGCCAGCCTGCGTGGGCGGCCGCGACGACGGTCCCGGCCCGGTCACAGAACAAGACCGGCAGGCAATCTGCCGTCATCACCGCACAGACCTGGCCCGGGCTCCGGCTGACGACACCATCCGCTTCCCAAGGTCCCTCTTCCCTTGGTCCCTCTTTATCGGCCGGCAATTCCAGCACCCGGGTGCCATGCACCTGCGCCAGCCAGACCGGGGTGCCAGGCAAGTGCGGCGCCAGCAGTGCGCGGTTGGCGGCTACCGCTTCGGCCGCGTCCCCGACATGGTCGCCCAGATTGAAGCTATCGTAAGGCGGCAAACTGACACCGCCTTGCCGGGTGGTCTGCAAACAGCGCACCCGGCGCGGGGCGGGCCATTCCGGAACGATGAACTCAGGCATCCTGCAATGCGGCAATGAGCCGCACCATGTCGTCAGGCAAGGTGATTTCCCAGGACAGGGATTCGCCGCTGGCCGGATGCAGCAACCCCAGCCGGGCGGCATGGAGCGCCTGCCGGGTAAAGGCGGGCAGACTTTCCACGCTGCGGCCATAGACGGGATCGCCGAGCAGGGGATGCCCCAGGGCGGCCATGTGCACCCGGATCTGGTGGGTTCGCCCGGTTTCCAGACGGCAGCAGACCAGGGTTGCCCCGGCATAGCGGGCCTGGACGCGGTAATGGGTGATGGCGGGCTTGCCCCCCGGCACTACCGCCATTTTGGTGCGCTGTACCGGATGCCGGCCAACAGGAGCCTCCACGGTGCCCTTGCCGCGCAACTCACCGATGGTCACCGCAAAATATTCCCGCTTCACGGTTCTGGCCTGCAACTGCCGGACCAGGTCGGTCTGGGACTCCAGGGTCTTGGCAACCACCAGCAAGCCGCTGGTATCCTTGTCCAGCCGATGCACGATACCCGCCCGAGGAACACCGGCCAGCTTCGGATCATGGTGCAGCAGGGCATTCATCAGGGTGCCGCTCCAGTTGCCACTGCCCGGGTGCACCACCATGCCGGCCGGCTTGTTGATGACCATCAGCATCTCGTCTTCGTACACCACGTCCAGGGCAATGTCTTCCGGCGTCTGGGCCAGCATTTCCTGGTCCGGCAGTGCCATCAGCAGCACGGACTCGCCGCCCCTCACCTTGCGCTTGGTCTCCAGTTCCGCCACGCCGTCCACCAGAACCTGGCCCGCCTTGATCCAGCCCTGCAGGCGATTACGTGAATACTGGGGCAGCAGCATTGCCAGAACCTGATCGAGACGCCGTCCTGCTTCTGCTTCGGGAACCCACAAACCGTCTTCCGGGCTTGGGCTATAATCTTCGGGGTTTTCTTGAGGAATGTTCATATATGCGAAGTGTAGCCGGGCTTGGGCCCAACAAGTTGGCCCGCGAAATTTCTTCTCGCCATTTTCCCGGGAAGTGGATGGCTCCGGCCCGGCGCATGGTCCTGGTGCTCTCGCTTACCTGGCTGGGCGGCTGCAGCCTGTTGCCGGAACAGATCGACATGACGGCCGGCTGGTCTGCCAGCAAGCTGTATTCTGAAGCCAAATCGGCCATGAGCGACAATAACTGGGAAGAAGCCATCAAGATGTACCAGAAGCTGGAATCCCGTTACCCCTACGGCCGCTTCGCCCAGCAAGCCCAGATGGAAGTGGCCTATGCCTACTGGAAGGATGGGGATGCGGCCTCCGCCCTGGCGGCCTGTGACCGCTTCATCAAGCTGCACCCCAATCACCCCAATGTGGATTACATGTACTACCTGAAGGGCCTGGTGACCTTCAATGAAGACCTGGGCTTCATGGGTTATCTGAATACCCAGGACCAGTCGGAACGAGACCCCAAGTCGGCCAGGGAATCCTTTGAAACCTTCAAGGAACTGGTGCAACGCCTCCCCAACAGCAAATACACCCCGGACGCCATCCTGCGCATGAACTATCTGGTCAATGCCCTGGCGGCGCACGAAGTGCATGTGGCGCGCTACTACATCAAGCGAGGGGCTTACGTGGCGGCCGCCAATCGCACCCAGTTCGTCATCAAGAACTATCCCAACACTCCCTCCCAGGAAGAAGCGCTGTACATTCTGGTGGTGGCCTACGACAAGATGGGCATGGAGCCCCTGCGGGCCGACGCGGAACGGACCATGCGCCTCAACTACCCCAACAGCGCCTATTACACCCAGGGACTGGAAAAGAAAAAGCCCTGGTGGCAGGTTTTCTGAGCGGGCTCAGTTGACCTGCTTGATGGCCAGAACGGCCTGATTGCGCAGGGTACGCAACAAAGACAACTCCTTCTCGGAAATTTCGATCCCCCCAGCTTCGTCCCGGTCGGCATAGATCAGGGCAACCGGGTTGGTCTTGATATTGAGGGGCAGCACCACAAAAGTCTTCGAGGCAAGCAGTTTTCGATACCAATCGGGGATGCGGCTGGCGATCTTGGGATCATCGACATCACTGATCAGGATATCCACCCCCTTGGAGGTGGCCGCATGAAAAATGTCGGGGGTAAAGCTCAAGGTGAAGCGAAACTGCCTGGCAAGCTCGGTGCTCTCCGGTCCGAAACCAAAACGGCCCTGCATCACATTGTGCCGGGCATCCTTGATGCAGAGGATCACCCGCTTGAAACCCATGGCCCGATACATGGTTTCCAGGATGATGCGCAGAATGTCGTTGAGCTTGAAACCTTCCACCAGTGAATTGCTGATGTCCTGAATCCCGGCGGTCAGGATTTCCTGGGCATCCGCGGATTTCCTGCCTTCCTCGCCAAAGCTGCCAGTATCCAGCCCCAGCAGATTATCTCCCCCCAGCACCGCCCCCCCCAAGGAGCTATCGCCCGCATCGTCCCCTGCCGCGCTTTCCTCCGCCGGGGCGGCAATTCCGGCGATGCCAAGCCTCTTCAACTGTCGGCCAAACTGGGTTTGTTGCAAATTGACGCGGATGATGCGGGCAAATTCGCGGATTTCCTCCACCGCCGTTTCAATGGTCTGCTTGAGCTCCTGTTCGCTCAGGGCAAGCGAAGCACCAAAACGGCTGGAAACCTTGCGCAGTTCCTTCTCCAGGCCCTCGACCGAAGCACTCAGCAGCACATTGCAGATTTCATTGGAGAAAGCGGAAAGGACCTGCATCCGGTCATCCGGGGTAAGCGGTTTGCGCACCGGCCCGCTCGGCAGGCGACGCATGCTATTGACGATCAGGCCGGGAAAGCCCCAGCTTCTGGCAATGCCGATTCCGAGATCCTCGAAATTGACTCCCAGCACCTGCAGGGCCGCCACCGCTTCCGGAACCTCCTTTTGCGCGACCAACTTGCGAATTTCTTCGCTTTCCTCGGGCAGGTAATACTGGGACAAAAGTCGCCCCAGATTGTGGAACATGGCACAGATGAAGGGTTGCTCCTGTTCCATGTTCTGCTGCTTTGAAGCAATGCCCCTGGCCAACAAGGCGGCCATGTTGGCGCGCAGGAACTCTTCCTTGAGTTGATTGGCATTGCTCTTGTTTTGCAGATGCTCGAAAAGCAGCACCGTCACGGTAATATTGCGCACGGCATCAAAGCCGAGCACGATCACGGCCCGGGACACCGTGCTGATATTGCCCCCTCCCGCCTGACGGAAATGGGCGGAATTCACCAGGCGTAGAATCTTGTTGGTGAGGGAAAAGTCCTTGAGAATGGAACTGGAGAGCCGCGCAACACTCTCGGTTTCGCTGGAGGCGATCTTGTTGATGGCGCCGACGGATTCCGACAGGGCCGGGAAATCTCCCTTGTGGCGGAGGCGCCGCAACAGGAAATCCACCGTGCTTTGCAGATGGCTCCCCTGACCGTTGTCTTCCCCTTCAGGCGCCAGATAGCCTTCCAGAGCCTGGAGAAATTGTGCCACCGTTGAATAACGGTTTTCCGGCAAGCGGGCGGTGGCTTTCATCAGGATGTCGCCCAGCCTGTCATCGATCGTCACGGAACCGTCACCGGGAAGCCTGACGCTCTCGTTGGCGATCTGGTTCATGATCTGATGAAGGTTTTCCCCCTGGATGGCCCGCCGCCCGCTCAGCATTTCGAACAGGATCAGCCCCGCTGCAAAAACATCGGTCTGCGCGCTGATGACCCGGCTGGAAATGTATTCGGGGGCCATGTAGGCCGGGGTGCCGGACAACTCCTGCTGGCCGGTGCTGCCCCCTGCCACATGGGTGGCGATGCCAAAATCCATGACCCGGGGCGCACCGCTTTCATCCATCAGGATATTGCTGGGCTTCAGGTCCCGGTGAATCAGCCCGTGGGAGTGGGCATGGGCAACGGCCTCCAGGATGCTGACCATGAGGGTGGCCCCCTTGACGGCCGGCAGAGCCCCCTGGCGCCGCAGATGCAGGCCCAGGTTTTCTCCGGGCACGTATTCGAAGACCAGGAAAATGTCCCCGTCTTCTTCTCCCGCCTCATAAATGGGAACGATACCGGCATGGCGCAGTTTGCTGACCATCCGGGCTTCGGCCAGGAGCGCAGCATTCTGTTGTGGATCGGGCTGGCTGAAATGCAGGGTCTTGACGGCGACTTCCCGCTCAAGCTGCGGGTCAAAGGCCAGATAGACCACACTCTGCGCACCCCGACCCAGTTCCCGGATCACTTCGAATCGTCCGATTTTTTTTGTCATTTTGAAAGCCATGCCCAGGCAATTGAACCAACGCTACCATCCTGAAGGTATTACAGAATTCCTGCTAAATCCACAACAATTCCGCAGGCAGATCATTTTCTCCGGCCAGAAAGGCATTTTGTTCAAACAGAAGCGCCGCTTCACGCCCTTCCTGCCGGGATGAACCAGGGACGAAAATCGTGCATTCCAGGGGCCAGCCACCTGAACAGGAATGATTCTCACCCGAAAAAATGATGTGTCCGCGATCCAGCAGGTATTTCTTCAACTTTTCCTGTCGCGCCCGGTTCTCTTCCCGGGGTAGCAAGCGCGAACCAGGATTCCAGGCGGTCAACAGGCACCAGCAGGAAAATCCGGCCTGGCGCAGGCAGGCATCGAGTTGCGGCTGCCGCTCCCCCACCCGCAACTCCAGCGTGCCGCAGGGCAAGGCGATCCGGTAACGCGTCATCCGGTAAGCCCGGTCCAATTCCTCGGTAAAGCTCAGCTTTCCTCCTCCAGCAGATCGGCCACCCCGATCAAGCGGGCTGATTCGCTCACCGGCAGTGCCTCCACCGTGCTGAGCTGTCGTGCGAGTACGCGGGTCCGGGTTTCCGCCTTGCCAATGCTGTTGCTGGCTTCATCGAGTTTCTTGCGGGTATGGGCCAGTGCTTCGCCAAACTTGCTGAATTCCGTCTTCACCGCGCCCAGCACGGCCCAGACTTCGGCTGAATGACGTTCGATGGCCAGGGTGCGAAAACCCATCTGCAAACTGTTGATCATGGCCGCCAGGGTCGTCGGCCCCGCCAGACTCACCCGCCACTCCCGCTGCAAGGTGTCGGCCAGGCCAGGGCGTCGCAACACCTCGGCGTACAAGCTCTCGATGGGCAGATAAAGGATGGCAAAATCCGTGGTGTGGGGCGGCGCCACATATTTTTCCCGGATCGTCCGGGCCTCCAGCTTCAGACGCACCTCGATGGCCCGGGCCGCCTCTTCCTGGGCAACTGGGTCGCCCCGGTCCTGGGCCTCCTGAAGCCGCTGGTAATCTTCCAGAGGAAACTTGGCGTCGATGGGCAACCACACCGGACTATCATCCTGCTGCCCCGGCAGCCGGATGGCGAATTCGACCCGCTCATTACTGCCCGGCCGGGTGATGACGTTGCAGGCATATTGCTCGGCAGTCAGCAGTTGTTCCAGCAAGTTGGCCAACTGCAGCTCGCCCCATGACCCCCGGGTCTTCACATTGACCAGTACCCGCTTCAGATCCCCCACCCCGGTCGCCAGGGACTGCATGGCGCCCAGGCCGCGATGCACCTGTTCCAGCCGCTCACTGACCAGCTTGAAGGATTCTCCCAGGCGCTGCTCCAGGGTGGCATGGAGTTTCTCGTTCACCGTGCACCGCATTTCCTCCAGCTTGCCGGCATTGTCAGCCTGCATGGCCTGGAGGCGGGATTCCACGGTCCCCCGCAACTGCACGAAACGCTCATCGAGCCCTTGGGAAAAGCGGCTCAGTTCCCGGGCAAAAGCTTCCAGGCGATCGCTCTGCAACTGCCCTAGTTGTCCTACGTGCTGCCCCAGCGTTTGAGCCAGCTGCGCCCCGGCACGGGCCCGCTCCTCCCGCTCCCGGAAAGCGGCTTCGGCAGCCTCCTTGCGGCCCTGAGCCCATTGCTCACGCTGCTCCCGCCCGAGTCGTTCCAGAGCGATTTCCAGGGCCTGGCAAAAGGCCGCCTGGTCATGCCCCTGGCGCCGTCCCTGCCAGACGAAGAAAAGCAACAGCAACTGCAGCAGGAGCACGGCGAGAAGAAGGTAATCACTCACAAATAATATCCCGGTCATGGAGCCCGCCATTTTACGCCGGGCACGCGGCTTGAACACGCCAAATCAAGACCAGCCCTGCCCCTGAAAATCCGGCTTGTGAACCCAGGCAAGGCAGCCTGATGCTGATTGGCAAAATAGCGGCCAGCAAGGGCATATCCCGCTGCCTTGCCAGAACGGATGGACTCGCCTTGCCAGGATGGAAGGACTCTAAACCCGGCGGAAAACCAAGAAGAAAGGCCCGGAAACCCGGGGCATCATCACCGGCCCGGCCTCCGGCCTGAAAGGCTAGAACTCGTCGCGCCAGGCTCTCAGGGTGGCAAAGACCTGTACCGGCAGCAGAGCTTCCGGATTCCGTTCGCGGGCCCGCGCCGCAACGGCCTGCACCCCATGGCGCAGGAAGGGATTCGTGGCCTTCTCCTCCGCCAGGGTGGACGGCACGGTCGCCTGACCCAGCTGGCGCAAGCGCTCGCAGGCCTCGATGCGTGCCAGGATGGCCGGATTCTCCGGCTCGACCAGGGCGGCAAAGGCCAGGTTCTGCAGGGTGTATTCGTGGGCGCAGAAGATCCGGGTGTTGTCCGGCAGGGCAGCGATCTTTTCCATGGCCTGGAACATCTGCTCCGGGGTTCCCTCGAACAGGCGGCCACAACCGGCGCCAAACAGGGTGTCACCGCAAAACAAGGCATCTTCAAACTGATAGTCTTCAAGCAGATAGGCCAGATGGCCGCGCGTATGTCCGGGGACGGCCCAGACCTGGACGGGCAAGCCCAGCACCTGGAGGGTTTCACCGCCGGCCAGAGGCCGGTTGAGCCCTGTGATAGACTCCGCAGCCGGCCCGAAAACAGGCAGCCCGGGGTCCCGATCCAGCAGGCCAGCCACCCCGCCCTGATGATCCTGGTGGTGGTGGGTGATGAGGATGCCTTTCAGGGCGACGTTCTCCTGGGCCAGCCAGGCCAGCACGGGGGCAGCGTCGCCCGGATCGACCACCACCGCCTCATGACCAGCCCGCAGGGCCCAGATGTAATTGTCCCGGAATGCGGGAATGGCAATAATCTCTAACATCCCGGAACTATTCTTCAAAGCGAACGCAATGTCAATTCAGGGTTTGGAAAAATGGCTGCAGACTCCCCAGGGCTGCTACGTCCTGGACTGGGAACAGGCCAGACTGGATGAAGCCCTGGCCGACGTGTTCGGCTTCAATGCGCTGCAACTGGGCATGCCGGAACGGGATTTCCTGCGCAGCAACCGGATTCCGATGCGCATGACCCTGGGTGACACGGCCGGCACCGACCTGCGTTGCGACTTCACCCAGTTGCCCATCGCCGCCCAAAGTATCGATCTGGTGGTGCTGCCTCATGTGCTGGAGTTTTACCCGGACCCCCACCAGATTCTCCGGGAGGTGGAGCGCATCCTGATCCCCGAAGGTCAGCTCTTCATCCTCGGCTTCAACCCCTATTCCCTCTGGGGTCTGCGCCGCCACCTGCCCCCCGCTCCCCAGGGCTTTCCCTGGAATGGCCGCTACCTGTCCGTCCTGCGTCTCAAGGACTGGCTCACTCTCCTCAATTTTGAACTGGACCGGGGCGCTTTCGGTGCCTACGCTCCGCCCTGCAAGACTGCAAAATGGCTCAAGCGCTGGCACTTCATGGAACTTGCCGGTGACCGCTGGTGGGGTTTTGCCGGCAGCATTTACATGATTCGCGCCATCAAGCGGGTCCATGGCATGCGCCTGATCATCCCCAACTGGCGCAACCAGCAAGTCCAGGTCAAGGCCAAGGCTCTGACCCCGATCGCCCGCAAGGAAAACAACAATGTCTGATCTGGATATTTATACCGATGGCGCCTGCAAAGGCAATCCCGGTCCTGGCGGCTGGGGCGCCCTGCTGCGCACCGGCACCCACGAGAAGGAACTCTGGGGCGGCGAACGGGACACCACCAACAACCGCATGGAGCTCACCGCCGTGATCCGCGCCCTGGAAGCCCTGAAGCGTCCGGTTTCAGCACGGATTTACACGGACTCGAAATACGTCCAGCAAGGCATCAGCGAGTGGATTCACGGCTGGAAGCGAAATGGCTGGAGAACCGCCAGCAAAGCCCCGGTAAAGAATGCCGACCTGTGGCAGCAACTGGATAAACTGGCCGGCCAGCACCAGTTGCAATGGATCTGGGTCAGGGGCCACACCGGCCACCCCGAAAACGAACGCGCCGATGCCCTGGCCAATCGCGGCATCGAAGAACTAAAACCCAGCAAGGAACAAAAACCATGAGACAGATCTTTCTGGACACCGAAACCACCGGCATCGAACCCCGCCAGGGCCACCGCATCATCGAAGTGGCCGGTGTGGAAATGGAGAACCGGCGCTTCACCGGCCGGCAACTGCATCACTATGTGAACCCGGAGCGGGAAATCGACGCGGGCGCCCAGGCCGTGCACGGCATCAGCAATGCGTTTCTCGAAGACAAGCCCAGGTTCGCAGACATCGCCCGGGAATTGCAGGAATTCATCCGGGATGCCGAGCTGGTGATCCACAATGCCGCGTTCGACATCGGCTTTCTCGACGCCGAGTTTGCCCGCCTCGACCTGCCCCAGACCCGGCAGATCTGCAACGGGGTCCAGGACACCCTGAAAATGGCCCGGGAACTGCATCCGGGCAAGCGCAACAATCTCGATGCCCTGTGCGAACGCTACCAGATCAACAACGCCCATCGCACCTTGCACGGCGCCCTGCTCGACGCAGAACTGCTGGCCGAGGTCTACCTGGCCATGACCCGTGGCCAGGAAAGCCTGATCATGGACCAGCCCGCCGCAGGCAACAGCCCGGCGCTGCAGGACCTGGTCAAGCAGGCTCCCCGGCAGCGCGGCCCCCTGCTGGTGCGCCGGGCCGAAGGCGAAGACCTGGAAGCCCATCGACGGGTGCTGGAGGGCATCCAGAAAGACAGCAAGGGCGCCTGCCTCTGGCTCCAGGCACCGGAGGTTGCCATCAGTGAAGCCTGAATGGCCCCGCTGGTGCAGCAATCCCTACCTGCTGCTCACCCTCTCGGCCCTGTTCTGGTCCGGCAACATGGTGCTGGGCCGGGGCCTCAGGGATGACATACCTCCGATTGCGCTGGCCTTCTGGCGCTGGCTGATCGCCTTTGCCCTGGTGCTGCCACTGGCCCTGCCCCACTGGTCAGCTCATGCCCACCTGATCCGCCGCCACCTGCCCGCCCTGCTCCTGCTCGCAGCTCTGGGCATTGCCAGCTACAACACCCTGGCCTATCTGGCCCTGCAGACCACCACCGCCACCAATGCGCTCCTCCTGAACGCCTTCGTCCCCATCGCCACCCTCACCCTGGCCTGGATTTTCTTCAAAAAGAGACTGAGCCGGATGGAAGGCATCGGCGTTGCTGTTTCACTCCTGGGCGCCCTGACCCTCATCACCCGGGGCGACCCGGCCAGCCTGGCCACGCTGACCCTCAACACCGGCGACCTGTGGATGCTGGGCGCGGTGCTGGTCTGGGCCTGCTACACCCTGGGGCTGCAGTTTCGCCCGCCCGGCATGCCGCCGATGCTGCTGCTGGCGGTGCTGTTCGCCCTGGGCCTCATCATGCTGGCCCCCTTCTACCTCTGGGAAATCCTGCAAGGCAGACATATCCAGCTGCATACCGGCAGCCTCCTGGGGCTGGCCTACCTGGGTATCTTTCCCAGTTTCATCGGCTACATCTTTTACAACCGGGGCGTCGCCGAGGTCGGCGCCAGCCGGGCCAGCCTGTTCATCCATTTGATGCCGGTATTCGGCATCTTGCTGGCCGCCCTGTTCCTGAACGAACGCCCCAGCCTCTACCACCTGCTGGGCATGAGCCTGATCTTCACCGGCATTGCCCTGGTAACCCGCAAACCCGTCCGGCCATGAAAGCCCGCCTCGCTTCCTTGCTGCAGGGCCTGCGCCAGCCCCGGCCCACCCTTTCCGCCTCCCTCTGGCAACAGACCCTGGCTCACTCCCCGGTTTTCCGGCATCTGTCCGCCCAGGAACGAGAGCGCCTGAAAACCTTGAGCCAGGATTTCCTGCGGGAAAAGGAATTCACTGGCGCCGCCGGGCTGGAACTCAGCGACCCGATGCGGGTGCACATCGCCGCCCAGGCCTGCCTGCCCATCCTGGAACTGGGCTTGGCCGCCTACCGGGACTGGGTGGGGGTGATCGTCTATCCGGCAGAATTCATCATCCCCCGCCAGATCATGGACGAAAGCGGCGTGGTGCACGAATATGAAGACACGGCCTCGGGCGAAGCCTGGGAAGGCGGCCCGGTGATCCTGTCATGGCAGGACAGCCAGATGGAGGATGAAGGCTACAACGTCATCATCCACGAATTTGCCCACAAGCTGGACATGTTGAATGGCGAAGTGGACGGCATTCCCGCCCTGCATTCCGGCTTGCAGCTCGATGAGTGGAAGACGACCCTGCAGGCCAGCTACGAGGATTTCTGCAAACGGGTAGACCGGAATGATGACCCGGCCCTGGACCCGACGCTGGACCCTTATGGGGCCGAACACCCTTCGGAATTCTTTGCGGTTTCCAGCGAAGCCTTTTTTGGCAACCCCGAGGGGCTGGGGGCGCTTTACCCCCGATGGTACGAACTCTTGAGCCGTTACTACCGCCAGAACCCCCTGGAACGCCGCCTTACTTCACCTTGACCTGCTGGGGGGCCAGCATGGCCTCCAGCAAGCCGAGGGAGGCATCCTCCACCATGTCGATCACCACATCGAAGCCATAACCCAGGCCGTAGTAGGGATCGGGCACTTCGTCATCGTCGTAGTTCCGGGCGAATTCCATGAACAGATGGATTTTCTGGTGCTTTTCCGGATCGGTCATGCGCCGCAGATTGTCCAGATTGGTCTTGTCCATGGCCAGGATCAGATCGAAATACTCCAGATCCTGGGGCGTCACCTTGCGGGCCCGCATCCAGGAAAGATCATAACCTCGGGAAGCCGCCGCGCGCTGGGTACGAAGATCGGGGGGTTCGCCGACATGGTAACCATGCGTACCCGCCGAATCGATCTCGAAGCGGTCTTCTAGACCCCTATCCTGCAGCAGTTTGCGAAACACTCCCTCGGCGGTGGGAGAACGGCAGATATTGCCCATGCATACGAACAGCAAACGACTCACTGGAGCATCCTTCCGGGCTCCGTTGGGGAATAGATCCCTGCGTGCCCACGCGGTATCCATGATGGTCTTCCTTTGTTGTGGAATAGAGAAATTTTGACTTGTTATGGCCTCATTCTGCGCCATTGCCAGCATGATGGCAACAAGCCGGATTTATTCCATGAACATGAATCCACTCAGTTCCCATCGTGCACTGCCGCACCAAACACGCTCTCCTTGAGCCGGAACAATTCGTCCCGGGTCGCCGCCGCCTTCTCGAATTCCAGATTCCTGGCATACTCGCCCATGAGTTTTTCCAGGCGCTTGATTTCCTTGGCCAGGGCTTTCTCGCTCATGGCCTCGTAACCGGCCTGCTGCAGGGCAGCCTTGAGTTCCTTCTGGGCCGACTCCGCGTCGTAGATGCCATCGATGATGTCCTTGATGCGCTTGACGATGCCCTTGGGCTCGATGCCGTGCTCCTTGTTGAAGGCAATCTGCTTTTCCCGGCGCCGCTTGGTTTCCGCCATGGCTCGCCCCATGGAGTCGGTGATCCGGTCGGCGTAGAGGATGGCCTTGCCGTTCAGGTTGCGGGCGGCCCGGCCGATGGTCTGGATCAAGGAGCGCTCGGAGCGCAGGAAACCCTCCTTGTCCGCGTCCAGGATCGCCACCAGGGCCACCTCGGGAATGTCGAGCCCCTCGCGCAGCAGATTGATGCCCACCAGCACGTCGAATTCCCCCAGACGCAAGTCGCGGATGATCTCCACCCGCTCCACGGTGTCGATGTCCGAATGCAGGTAACGCACCTTGACGCCGTTCTCGCGCAGGAAATCGGTCAGATCCTCGGCCATGCGCTTGGTGAGCGTCGTCACCAGCACCCGTTCGTTCACCGCCACCCTGGCCTTGATTTCCGGCAGCAGATTGTCCACCTGGGTGGTGGCAGGACGCACTTCCACCACCGGGTCCACCAGTCCCGTCGGCCGTACCACCTGCTCCACCACCTGGCCTGCATGTTCCTTTTCGTAGGCAGCAGGGGTTGCCGAGACAAAAATCGTCTGGCGCAACATGGCCTCGAACTCCTCGAACTTCAGCGGCCGGTTGTCCAGGGCCGAGGGCAGGCGGAAGCCGTAATTGACCAGATTTTCCTTGCGCGACCGGTCCCCTTTGTACATGGCTCCCACCTGGCCGATGCTGACGTGAGACTCGTCGATGAACATCAGGGCATCGGCAGGCAGGTAATCGATCAGGGTCGGCGGCGGTTCCCCGGGCTGGCGGCCGGAAAGATGCCGTGAGTAGTTCTCGATGCCCTTGCAAAAGCCGATTTCATTGAGCATCTCCAGGTCGAATCGGGTGCGCTGGTCGATGCGCTGGGCTTCCACCAGCTTCTGTTCCCGCTGGAAGAAATCCACCCGCTGACGCAGTTCTTCCTTGATGGCCTCCACCGCGCGCAGCACCGTGGCCCGCGGGGTGACGTAATGGGAGGCCGGAAAGACCGTGAACCGCAAGGCCTTGTGCAGCAGTTCGCCGGTCAGGGGATCAAAGAAACGCAGGGACTCCACCTCGTCATCGAACAATTCCACCCGCACCGCATGCTCGGCGTTTTCCGCCGGGAAGATGTCGATCACGTCCCCCCGCACCCGGAAGATGCCGCGGTGGAAATCCAGGTCATTGCGCTCGTACTGCATTTCGATCAGGCGCTTGACGATGGCGCGCTGATCCAGCTTGTCCCCCACCCGCATGGTGAGGATCATGTCGTGGTAATCCTCCTTGTCACCGATACCGTAGATGCAGGAAACCGAGGCCACGATCACCACATCCCGGCGTTCCAGCAGGCTCTTGGTGGCCGACAGGCGCATCTGCTCGATGTGCTCGTTGATGGCCGAGTCCTTCTCGATGAACAGATCCCGGGACGGCACATAGGCCTCCGGCTGGTAGTAGTCGTAGTAGGAAACAAAGTATTCCACCGCGTTTTCCGGGAAGAACTCCTTCATCTCCGAATAGAGCTGGGCCGCCAGGGTCTTGTTATGGGCCAGGATCAGGGCCGGACGCCCGGTGCGGGCGATGACGTTGGCCATGGTGAAGGTCTTGCCGGAGCCGGTGACCCCGAGCAGGGTCTGGAAGGAAAGCCCGTCGGCCAGCCCCTCCACCAGTTGCCGGATCGCCTCGGGCTGGTCGCCGGCGGGGGGAAAGGGCTGGTGCAGACGAAAAGGGCTGCCGGGAAAACTGATCACGTCACTTTCCGGCGGAGTGGGAGTGCGGTCGGTCTGATCTGCCATGTTAGAATTTCCGGCTGTTTTTGTTGGACCCCCTTAACTGGAGCCGAGCCGGGATTATTGCCCAATTCACCGACTCGCCCAAGCCAATCACCGAATACCTGGAGAAACCATGACCGCATCGCTTTTTGCCGCCGTTGAAATGGCGCCCCGTGACCCGATTCTCGGCCTGACCGAAGCCTTCAACGCCGATAGCCGTGCGACCAAGGTCAATCTGGGCGTGGGCGTTTATTACGACGACAACGGCAAACTGCCGCTCCTGGCCGCCGTCAAGGCCGCCGAGGAAGCCCGCCTGAAGAGCCTGCCGCCGCGCGGCTACCAGCCCATCGAAGGGAACGCCACCTACAACCAGGCCGTGCAGAACCTGCTGTTTGGTAGCGGTTCCGAGCTGGCCAGCAATGGCGCCGTGCTCACCATCCAGGCCCTGGGCGGCACCGGCGCCCTCAAGATCGGCGCCGATTACCTCAGGAAGCTGCTGCCCCAGGCCGGCCTCTACATCAGCGACCCGTCCTGGGAAAACCACCGCGCCCTGTTCGAGGCGGCCGGTTTTCGGGTCGAGACCTATCCCTACTACGATGCCGCCACCCGGGGCGTGAACTTCGAGGGCATGAAAGCCCGGCTCGCCGCCCTGCCCGCCGGTTCCATCATCGTCCTGCACGCCTGCTGCCACAACCCCACCGGCGCCGACCTCACCGAGGCCCAGTGGCAGGAAGTGGTCGCCGTGTGCCAGGAAAAGCGGCTGGTGCCCTTCCTCGACATGGCCTACCAGGGCTTTGCCGATGGCATCGAGCCGGACGCCGCGGCGGTCCGCGCCTTCAGCGCCTCCGGCCAGCAGTTCTTTGTCTCCAGCTCCTTCTCCAAGAGCTTCTCCCTCTATGGCGAGCGGGTCGGCGCCCTCTCCATCGTCACCGCCAGCAAGGAAGAGGCCGGCCGGGTGCTGTCCCAGGTCAAGCGCGTGATCCGCACCAACTACTCCAACCCCCCGACCCACGGCGGCGCCGTGGTGGCCGCCGTGCTCGGTAGCACCGAACTGCGCCAGATGTGGGAAGAGGAACTGGCCGGCATGCGCGAGCGCATCCGCGCCATGCGCACCGGCCTGGTGGATGCCCTGAAGGCTCAGGGCGTGAGCCAGGACTTCTCCTTCGTGATCCAGCAGCGCGGCATGTTCTCCTACACCGGCCTCACCGCCGCCCAGGTAGAACGCCTGAAGACCGAGTTCGGCATCTACGCCGTGTCCACCGGCCGCATCTGCCTGGCGGCCCTGAACAGCAAGAACCTGGCCGCCGTGGCCCAGGCCATCGGCGCCGTGGTCAAGGGCTGACCGGTTTTCTGCGGCAGCAACGCGGCGGGGTTTCGATCCCCGCTGCGTTGCTGCCCGCCGCCTTTTACTGAATCGAAGCTTCCAGATTGGGCAATCGCCCGCCCAATTTCACCAGGGTGCCCCCGCCGCCCGTCGAGCGGGAAAGGAACACTTCCAGACGCCCCCGGAAATCACCGGCAGCATCCACATCCAGATAGCCCTGAGCCTGCATCAGGCCCGCGGCCATCTGAATATTGGAAAACCGGATGCCAGAAGGCGCCAGGCGAACATCTGTCGTCAGGCGCTCAAACCGGGTGATCCCCCCCCTTGCAACCCGACCGCGCCCGAGGCGCACCGCATTGGCCAAGTCGGTAGCGCGAATTTCACCATGCTCGACACGCCAGTTGCCCTCGGCCTCCAGATCGGCGAGCAGGTCTTCAGGACTGTTGCCCTGGGCCCGGAAGCGCAAACTGCCGGAAAGCTCTCCGGACATCTTCAGTTGCGGCACCCACAGGGCGGCAAGACTGCTCGTATTGATGCGATGCAAGGTGCCACTGCCTGCCATGCCCTGCCCTGCGCCCCAATCAATCAGCAGATCCCCTTCGTAGCGCCCATCCAGAAAACGCAGGTCTACCGAGTTCAAACGCAGGGAATGCTCCTGCAAAATGCCCTTGGCCGAGGCAAACACGAAGGTGACGGGTGAGTCGGGCTGGGGCTTCCAGGCACTGGCTTCGAAATTGATGCCAAGTTCCTTGCCCTGGGGCGCCACCTCGAGACGAACACTCCTGTCGGCCGAATGCAGGAGCGCCTGCTGCAGGCTGCCATCAGTCTTGCGCTGGATCTCCCCATCCAGTACGGCAAGGGAACGAGCGCCCATCAGCAGTTCCAGTTGCCGCACCTGGATCCTGGCCGGCGCTCCGGGGTCCCGCTTTGCCCACCAGCGGGACAGATACTCCATGGGCAGGCGGGCCCCGTGGATTTCGATCACGTCGTTCCGGTCCATTTCCTGGTTCCGCAGATGGGACCACAGCCCAGGCAAACGCAGTTTTTCGATCCGTCCCTGCCCCTCCTGGCCGAGACGGAGATTGCCCAGTTCCAGCATCGGCCCCGGCATGAAGCGCGGGCCGATTTCCCCGATCTTCACGGGCACCCCCAACTGCCGGGAAAGCTTCGCTTCAAAGCTGGCACGGTGATGGTCGTAGGGATAAAGAAAGATGCCGGCCACGATGGCCAGGACCCCCAGCCCCAACGCCCCGGCCATCAGCTTGCCGACCGGAAAGCGCGGTTCAGGTCGAACATCGGCTTTCTCCGGCATCTCCGGATTGACCTCGTGCGCCCCGGGGGATGCCGGCGCGGCCTTGACGAGCGGGGGCCGGGCAAAGGTGGAAAAACTGCTGGGCATCACCGTTGCCGCACCGGGACTGGCGGCTGCCTGAGCGGACTTGGGCCCGAAGGTGGAAAGCCGGGACAGTTGCGAGGGGGTGACCAGCGGGCGATCGGCAACCACCGGCGCTTCCGCTGCCTGCACACCGGAAAGCGCAATGAAACCGCCCGCCTCCAGTTCCTTCAAGGCGGTTTCAGTCAGTCGGGCATCACCGATCTTGGCGCCTAACTCTGCCACCCGCGTCTTGCCATCCACCAGGATCAGCACCATACGCTGGCTGCGCTGGACCACCCGGGTGCGCTGGGTCATGGCCTCTTCCCCTTGTGGGGTTTTGACGTAAATATCGCTGGAGTTCATGAAATTGCTGTTTTCTCCGTTTTTCCATGTTGACTCAGAGCCGGCCGGGCGCTAGAATGCCGTCCATCAATTCCTCGATAGCTCAGTCGGTAGAGCGCCGGACTGTTAATCCGTAGGTCCCTGGTTCGAGCCCAGGTCGGGGAGCCAGAATCCAGAAAGCCATACTTCGGTGTGGCTTTTTTCATGAGCACCACTTCCCCACCACTTCCCCGCACCACCTCCCCGCACGGCTTTCCCCTGACCACTTCCGGCCTGCCCAGACAGGCCAGCCCGCAAGGAACGGGGGCGCTGCGGCCAAGCCGCAACAGAGTCGGTCGCAACGACCTTCGCCGCCCTCTGCCCAGGGCCGTTGCCAGCAACATGAACTTGCTCTTTTCCATGGATCTGGACGAAAAGACGAAAAGTGCTGCACAAATGAAATTTTTCCATGTTCAGGCCGATCGGATGATCTCCAGCGGGCGCGCCGATAAAAGTTTCGCCAGACTAAAACGCCCGATACCCACGGTCAACAAGACACCGGCAAAAACTGACAGCGGCAGCACCCACCAGGCAGGGGTCAGGGCCAGGTCAAACAGGCGCCAGGCCAGCACCTGCCCGGCCAGCAAGGCCCCCACTGCCGCCAGCAAACCTGCCAGGGCACCGATGGCCGCCAACTCGCCTTGCAGCGCCGCCCGCAGTTGGGAGCGGCTGGCGCCCAGGGCGCGCATGATGCTCAGGCTCAGGCGGCGCTCATCGAACACGGAAATCATGGCGCCGTGCAGTACCAGCAGGCCGGCGCCCAGGGTGAACAGGAAAACCAGTTGCACTACGCTGGAAGTCTGGCCGATGACGGATTTGAGCTGAGCCAGGACGGCCTCCACGTCGATGACCGTGAGGTTGGGAAAATTCTGCAACACCGGCCCCAGCTTGGGCGCTTCCCCGGGGGGTAGGTAAAAATTTCCCAGATAGCTGGCCGGCATCGCGTCGATCACTCCGGGGGACATGAGCACGAAGAAATTGATGCGCATGGAATCCCAATCCAGTTTGCGCAGGCTGGTGACCCGGGCCGTCACCGGCTGCCCCGCGATGCTGAACGTCAGTTCGTCCCCGAGCTCGATGCCCAGGGTCCTGGCCAAGCCGGCTTCCACCGAGGCTTCGGCCGCGGCAGGGCCGGTTGCCGTGGCCGCAAACCACCGGCCGGCCTCCAGGCGGTTACCGGGTGGCAGGTCGGCCCGCCAGGAGAGATTGAACTCCCGCTCCACCAGGCTCTGGGCCCGCTCATCCTCCGGATAATCGGCCGGGCTCACCGCCCGCTCGCCGATCTTCGTGAGCCGGCCGCGCACCATGGGGGCCAGTTCCAGTTTCCAGCCCGTTGGCCGCATTTGCTCCAGCAGACGCTGGCGCTGCTCCGGCTGAATGTTGATGATGAACCGGTTGGGCGCATCAGCCGGCACGGATCGTTCCCAGGCCGCCAGCAGTTCGCTACGGATCACCGTCAGCAGCAACAGGGCCATGAACCCCAGCGCCAGCGCCAGGATTTGCAGGCTCGATGCCCAGGCATGCCGCTCGAGACTGGCCAGGCCATAGCGCCAGCCAAAGGGTTGATCGATGTTCTGATGACGCAGCCAGGCAATCCCCCACACCAGCCCCCGGGCCACAAACAGGAACAGCACCAGAGCCAGGCCGAAGGCGACGACCACACTGCCCCCCAGGCGGGGATCGTCCGCCATCCAGAAGATCAGTCCGGCAAAAACCAGTAAACCCAGGCCGTAGGCCGCCAGCAAGGAGGGAGGCGGCAGGCCCAGATCGCGGCGAATGACCCGCAGCGGAGAAATACGATACAGCCGCAACAGCGGCGGCAGGGCGAAGCCCAGCAGCAGCAGCAAGCCCAGCACCAGCCCCTGCAGGGCGGGCATGCCGCCCGGCGCCGGCAAGGCGGATGGGAACAGCCCGGCAAGCAGTTGATAGAAGGCGTAATGGGTCACGAATCCCAGTGCCACTCCGACCAGGGTGGCGGCCAGCCCCAGGATCAGGAATTGACTGCAATACAGGCGCAATACCTCGCCGCCGCTTGCCCCCAGGCAGCGCAGCAGGGCGCAACCGTCCAGATGGCGCTGAATGTGGCGGTTCACCGCAATGGCCATGGCGGTGGCGGCGAGCATCACCGTCAGGAGGCTGGCGAGGCCAAGAAAGCGCCGGGCCCGCTCCAGGGCAGAACGCACTTCCTGGCGAGTTCCCTCTTCCAGTTTTTCCCCGCGCCCCAGACGGGGCAGCAGCCATTGGGAAAATTTTTCCACGGCCCTGGATTCCCCTGCCACCAGCAGCCGGTAGCGGACCCGGGCCCCGTTTTGTACCAGGCCGGTAGCCTCCAGGTCGGCCAGATTGAGCATCAGGCGCGGCGCCACGCCCAGGAAGTTGACGCCCCGGTCAGGCTCGAAATTGAGATAGGCCGCTACCCGCAACGGCAACTTCCCCAGTTGCAGCAGGGTGCCGGGCCCCACACCCAGTTCGGCCCCCAGCCGCGGTTCAATCCATACGCTACCGGGCTCAGGAGCCCCCCTGACCGCATCCCCTGCCCCCTCGGGGGAGCTCGAAATACGGAGCTGCCCGCGCAGCGGGTAGAGGGCATCCACCGCCTTCACATCGGCAAGACGGAACCCCGTCCCGGCCATCACCATGCTGGGAAAGCTGACGGTGTGAGCGCTCTGCAAGCCGATCTCCCGGGCTTGTGCCTCGAACTCGGGGGCCAGGTCATGGTCGCTGGCCAAGACCAGATCCGCCCCCAGCAATTGATTGGCTTCCACGACCAGGGCCTGGCGCACCCGGTCACTGAAAAAGCCCACGGCGGTCATGGCCGCTACGGCGAGCACCAGGGCCAGGACCAGCAGACGCAGTTCCCCGGAGCGGGCATCACGATAGAGGAGAAGAAAAGAGAGTTTGTTCAAGATTCGTCAATCGTACGTAATTTTTCAACGGCTTCCTCGATTCTGGAAACCCCGATCACCGTCATGCCGGCGATGGCCTGGCGGGGGCAGTTGGCTGCGGGCACCAGGGCATGGGTGAAACCCAGCTTGGCGGCTTCCTTGAGGCGCTCCTGACCGCGCGGCGCGGGACGGATCTCGCCGGCCAGGCCCACCTCGCCAAATACGACAAGTTTGCTTGGCAACGCCTTGTTTTTCAAAGAAGAGACGATGGAGAGCAACACCGAGAGATCGGCCGCCGGTTCGCTGATCCTGACGCCCCCGACCGCATTGACGAACACATCCTGATCAAAGCAGACAATGCCGGCGTGGCGATGCAACACCGCCAGCAGCATCGCCAGGCGCTGGGAATCCAGCCCCACCGTCAGCCGGCGTGGATTGCCGTGGGCTTGATCCACCAGAGCCTGGATTTCCACCAGCAGGGGGCGCGTCCCTTCCTGGGTCACCAGGATGCAGGTACCGGGCACATGCCGGCCATGCCCGGACAGGAACAGGGCGGAGGGGTTGCTCACCCCCTTTAGCCCCTTCTCGGTCATGGCGAACACGCCCAGTTCGTTGATGGCGCCAAAACGGTTCTTGAAGGCCCGGATCAGGCGGAAGCTGGAATGGGTGTCTCCTTCAAAGTAAAGCACCGTATCGACGATATGTTCGAGCACGCGGGGGCCGGCCAGGGCGCCTTCCTTGGTCACATGGCCGACCAGAATCACCGTCACCCCCATTTGCTTCGCCAGCCGGGTGAGCTGGGCGGCGCATTCGCGCACCTGGGCGACCGAACCCGGGGCGGAGGAAAGCTGCTCCGACCAGAGGGTCTGGATGGAGTCGATCACTGCCACCTGGGGCTTTTCCGACTGCAGGATGGCCAGGATATTTTCCAGGTTGATCTCCGCCAATAGCTTCATCCGGCTTGCCTCCAGCCCCAGGCGCCGGGCCCGCAAGGCCACTTGCTCGCCGGATTCCTCGCCGCTCACATAGAGGGCCGGCAGGCGCTCCGAAAGCCCCGCCAGGGCTTGCAGCAGGAGGGTGCTCTTGCCGATGCCCGGGTCGCCGCCGATCAAAACCACACCACCCGGCACCAGCCCGCCCCCCAGCGCCCGGTCGAATTCGGAAATGCCGGTGGGAATACGCTCCGTCTCCCGGGCCTCGATCTCCGAAAGCTGCTGCAGCCGCGCCACCGGTGCCAGGGACTGGAAACGCTTGCCCCCGGGCTTTTCCAGCAAGGTTTCAGACAGGGTGTTCCAGGCCCCACAACCGGGACACTGGCCCTGCCACTTGGGCGAGGTGGCGCCGCACTCGGCACAGGTGTAGGCGGTTTTCTGCTTCGACATGTTCAGCCCCAGGCCACCGGCACCCGGGGCGCCAGGGCACAGAACAATTCATAGCTGAGGGTGCCGGCGGCGGCGGCGACCTGATCCACATCCACCGTTCCCCCTTCGCCGATGCCCCAGAGGGTGACGGGGCTCCCCACCCGGGCGGCGTCGATGCCGCTCAGGTCGCAGGCCAGCATGTCCATCGACACCCGGCCCAGCACCCGGCTGGGCTGGCCGGCCACGGCGATCGGCGTGCCGGTCGGGGCGTGGCGGGGGTAACCGTCGGCATAGCCGCAGGCGACGATGCCGATCCGCATCGGCTGCCCGGCCTGGAACAGGCCGCCATAACCCACCCGCTCCCCCGCCGCCAGGGTCTGGATGCCGATCAGCCGGCTCTCCAGGTGCATCACCGGGCGCAGGCCGAGACTGCTGGCAGAAATATCGGCAAAGGGGCTGCTGCCGTAGAGCATGATGCCGGGCCGCACCCAATCGCCCCGGGTTTCGGGGTAACGCAGCAGGGCGGCGGAATTGGCCAGGCTGACCGGCAAGCCGGCATCCCCGGCCAGGGCGGAAAAACATCCGAACTGAGCTTCGATGCCCCGCCCCCCATCCGCCTCGGCAAAGTGGCTCATCAGGGTCACCTCGCGGATGCCCAGACGCTGCAGGCGCTCCAGCACCTCCGGCAGTTGCCCGGGGCAAAAACCCAGGCGGTTCATGCTCGTGTTGAGCTTGACATAGACCTGGCCCGGCCGGTTTGCGGCAGCTTCGAGCATGAGCAATTGTGCCGGGCTGTGCACCACCGGGGTCAGGTCATGACGGGCCAGGAGGGCCACATCCTCCGGGGCAAAAAATCCTTCCAGCAACAGCAGCGGCTGGCTGAAACCCGCCTGGCGCAGGGCGATGGCAGATTCCACCTCCAGCAGGGCGAAGCCGTCGGCCAGGTCCGCCAGGGCCCGGGCCACCTGCCATTGCCCGTGCCCATAGGCATTGGCCTTGATCACCGCCCAGATGCGTGCCGGGCCGGCATGGTGGCGGGCCACGGCAAAGTTGTGACGCAGGGCGTTCAGATCGATGCGGGCCCGGATCGGGCGGGAAACGGGGCGGCAAGATTCCCGCCCCTGCCCTGGCAGCTCACCCGGCGTACTTGAATTCACAGCCCCGACTCCCTCATTTTCTGTTTGGTAAAATCGACAAAAGTGGTGACCAGGCGAGTCCGGAAACGATCCCGTGGATACACCATGGACAGCATCCGGGTCAGGGGCGGCTGCAAGGGGATGGAAACCAGGGTGCCCAGCAGGCACTCCTTCTCGCAGACCAGCCGGGACACGATGGCATACCCCAGGCCCGTAGCCACCACCCCCTTCAGGGCCTCGGGACTGCCCAGCTCCATCAGGGTCTTCAATTCCTGGGGCGGGATGCCCGCCGCCTGAAAATGATTGTCCGTCACCTCCCGGGTTCCCGAACCAGGCTCGCGGGAGATGAATTCGTAGTCCCGCAAGACTTCCGGGCTGACCCCGGTTGCGCTGGTTTCACTGAGCAGGGGATAGCCCGGGGCACAGATTGCCACCAGCTCGTCCGTGCAACAAACCTCGGTCTGCAGTTCGGGCTGGCGGGCCGGACCTTCGATCAGGCCGATATCGAGGCTATGTTCGCTCACCCGGTTCTCGATGCTTTCCGAATTGGCCACGATCAGCCGGACCCGCACCTGGGGATAGAGGGCGTTGAATTCCCCCAGCACCCGGGGCAGGATGAACTCGGCAATGGTGGTACTGGCGCCCACCAGCAAGGGGCCGCGCATTTCACCGGTCATCTCTCCTAGCCGGGCATCCAGTTCATCGGAAAGGGCAAGAATCTTCTCGGCGTACTGGAGCACCATCTCCCCCGCCGGGGTCAGGCAGATTTGCCCATGCCCCCGCTCGAAGAGACGGGTGTTGTACTGGTCCTCCAGTTGCTTGATCTGGAAGGTCACGGCAGGCTGGGTCATGAACAGGGCTTCGGCAGCCTTGGTGAAGCTCAGGTGTCTGGCAACGGCGTGAAATACTTGCAAACGGCGGTCAGCCATGGGCCTCTTCCCGATCGTATTTTTTTATCGGGCGATTATAGAAGGTAAACCCGCTGCCATGCCCCTGCTTTCCACCCGAATACATGCCATGGGCATGAAGGTCGGGCGGGCGCCGTACAAATGCGTGATGCCGCAAGCCCCGCCTTGGTATAACATTCGGGCAAAATCAAGCAAGAGACGAAACCAAGTGCCTTTCGGCTTCTACATCATCATGGCCGCGCAATTCTTTTCCGCGCTGGCCGACAATGCCCTGCTCATCGCCGCCATCGCCGCCCTGCGCGACCTGCATGCCCCCAGCGAATACGAGCCCCTGCTCAAGACCTGCTTCACCATTTCCTATGTGGTGCTGGCCGCCTTCGTGGGCGCCTTTGCCGACTCCATGCCCAAGTGGCGGGTGATGTTCATCAGCAACACCATCAAGATCATCGGCTGCGCCATGATGTTTTACGGCGTGCATCCGCTTTTTGCCTATGCCGTGGTGGGTCTGGGTGCCGCCGCCTATTCACCGGCCAAGTACGGCATCCTCACCGAATACCTGCCGCACCGCCTGCTGGTGGTCGCCAATGGCTGGATCGAGGGCCTCACCGTCGCCGCCATCGTGCTCGGCGTGGTGCTCGGAGGCATCCTGATCTCCCCCGGCGTGAGCCAGACGATGATGTCCTGGAGCCTTCCCGGCATCGACCATAGCGGCAAACTGGTGGTGGCCTTGATCGGCCTCATCTACCTGATTGCCGCCCTCTTCAATCTTTATGTGCCGGATACCGGGGTGGACCACAAGCCCCTGAAGAAAAACCCCTTTTACCTGATCCACGAGTTCCATCACTGTCTGATCCTGCTCTGGCGCGACAAGCTCGGGCAGATTTCCCTCGCCGTCACCACCCTGTTCTGGGGCGCCGGCGCCACCCTCCAGTTCATCGTCATCAAATGGGCGGAGGCGGCCCTGCAGCTCGATCTTTCCAAATCCTCCATGCTCCAGGGGGTGGTGGCGATCGGCGTGGCCGTGGGCGCCGCCCTCGCCGCCCGTTTCGTGACCCTGAGAAAATCGGTGCGGGTCATTCCCCTGGGCATCGCCATGGGCATCATCGTGCTGATCATGAATTTCGTGACCCGTCTTGAAGTGGCGATCCCCCTGCTGATCCTGATCGGCGGCCTGTCGGGCTTCTTCGTGGTCCCGATGAACGCCCTGCTGCAGCACCGCGGCCACATCCTCATGGGGGCCGGCCACTCGATCGCCGTACAGAACTTCAACGAGAACCTGTCGGTGCTGGCCCTGACCGGCCTCTACTACCTGATGGTCAAGATGGACCTGTCCGTTTACCTGGTCCTCAGCCTGTTCGGCCTGTTCGTCAGCGCCAGCATGTACCTGATCCGTAACCACCACCTGGCAAACCAGCGGCGATACGATGATGTCGCCCATCTGGACGACAGCCGGCACTAGCCGCCCTCAGTTACCCCCGCCGCCCTGGATTGCCCGGCGGGCGAAGCACAGGTCCTCCCAGGCCTTGGCCTTTTCCGGCAGGTTACGCAGCAGATAGGCCGGATGATAGGTGACCAGCACCGGTATCTCTCCCAGGGCATGCCTTTTCAGGCGCAGGGCAGCCAGGGAATCGCCCCCCCCCAGCACGCCATGCACGGCGGCCTTGCCCAGCAAGACGATCAATCTGGGCTGCAACAACGCGATCTGGCGCAGCAAGTAGGGTTTGCAGGCTGCCAACTCCTCTGCATGGGGGGTGCGATTCCCTTCGGGCCGGCATTTCACCGCATTGGTGATATAAACATTCTCGCCCCGGCGCAGGTCGATCGCCGCCAGCATGGCATCGAGCAATTTGCCGGCCTGGCCCACAAAGGGCTCGCCCCGGGCATCCTCCTCAGCTCCGGGCCCCTCCCCCACAAACAGCCAGTCCGCTTGCTGATCGCCCACCCCCAGCACCGCCTGGTGCCGATGCATGCACAGTTCACAAGCCCGGCAATCCTGCACGGCCTGGGCCAGTTGCGCCCAGTCCATGGAGGCCACCGCCGTGCGGCTGGCGGCAGCCGGCGTTACCCCCGCCGCCCTGGCGAAAGCCGGCTCAACGACCGGCCGGGGAGCGGCAGGGGCTTGCGTCCCGCCCGCGGCAGGCCCGGACCTGAGTTCCCAAAGCTGAAAGCCCATTTCCTGAAGGATGATGCGTTGCTTCGGATTCATGACAAAAAGCCCTCCAGGCTGCAGCTGAATACCAGAGCGTCCTCCCGGCCTTCCCGGGCTGGGTAATAGGCCTTGCGACGACCGATCTCCTGAAACCCCAGATGCCGGTACAAGGTCCTGGCCCGGGTATTGGAAGGACGCACCTCCAGATACATGCTGACCATGCCTCGCCGCGAGGACCAGGCCTGCACATGGCGCAGCAGTCTGGCTCCCAGGCCACGGCCCTGATGCGCCGGGGCAATGGCGATATTGAGGAGATGCGCCTCGTCGAGCACCCCCATCAGCACCGCAAACCCCAGTAACTCGCCATTCTGGCGCAGTACCCAGGCCCAGTGGCTGGCCTGCAGGGAATCGGCAAAATTGGTACGACTCCAGGGAAAAGGCTGGGCGGCTGCATCCAGATCCGCCACCTGGTCCAGATCCCGTTCCTGCATGGGTTCGAGTTCCAGGGGCTGGAGGCGGCTCAGGAATTTTGCCGTATTCAGACCTTGCCTCCATTCGCCAGCCGTTCCGCCACCGTGCGGGCAACCTTGTCGCGAAGGTAACGGGGTGCCGCCAGGGCCGGGTCCAGCCCCTCGCCCCGGGCCAAGGCCTGGGCCGCCAGATGGGCGACACTGCGGGCATGAGGCAGTATTCCGGGCTTGCACTCCCAGCCCGCGCAACGGGCCAGCAATTCAGGATAAGCCGCCAGGGCATTGCCAACGGCAAGCCAGGGTTGATCCGCCGGGGGCAGGTGCAGTTCGGCGGGGGAAGCCAGACAAAGCGCCCCGAGAACCTCCACGTCTGCGCTCCCGCACCGGAAAGTCGCAGCATAAACCTCGCCCATGCGGGCATCCAGGAGCGCCAGAACCTGCTGGCCGCCCGCTTCCCAGGCCATGGTCTCCAGGGAGCCGACGGGCAATACCGGCCGGTCCAGCGCCACGGCCATACCCTGGGCGATGCCGCAAGCCACCCTGAGGCCGGTGAAAGCCCCGGGCCCCATGCCGAAAGCCAGCGCATCGAGTGCGGCAAAGCTGCTGCCCGCTTCGGCAAGGAGTTGTTGCACCAGGGGAATCAGGGTCTCGGAATGGGAGCGCCCCGGCGGACAGCTTGCCGTGATGATCTGTCCATCCTGCCAGAGGGCGCAGGTGCCAAAGTCGGTGGAGGTTTCGAGCGCCAGAATTTGCATGGCCGGGATTTTAACCCGACCGGAGGCTTTTCACTTCCAGGGCGTGTCGCCCGCCTCGGGCGGGGAGTGATGTTTGCGGTGCTGACGCCGCATGGTTTCCCGCAAGGCTTCCCGCTCTTCAGCGCTGAACTGCTGCAGGTACTGCTGTTGTTCCTGGCGGTAACGCTCCCGGAAAGCTTCCTGCTCTTCGGGACTGAGCTTGTTCCAGCGTTCCCGGTGGGCCTGCCTGCGCGCCTCCTGCTCCTCGGGGCTCAGGCGTTTCCACGCTTCCCGCATCTGCTGGCGCAGCTGCTCCCGCTCCTCGGGCGGCAGGCGATGCCAATCCTTGCGTTCGAGCGGATCAGCCCCGCTCGCTCCCCCTGCCAGGAGCAAGCTCAGTGCAATCAGAAGGGGGCGTAAAAAAGCAGACATGGGCAGACCGGCAGGGATTGGGCTGATCCGATTTTGACTCAGGCCCAGGCCGCAACCCGTGGCAGTTTGTAACAGCATGTTGCGCCTGAAGCCCGGCAAGCCACCCTTGTTACCATTTAACCATTGGAGCCCCGGGCACTATCCTTTAGATTATCTGCCATGAATGAACGAATCCAGCGCCTGCTCATCGTGGACGATGATGTCCGCCTCCGGGATCTGCTCCAGCGTTATCTGCGCGAGCAGGGTTATGAAGTCCGCCCCGTTCCCGATGGGGCCCAGATGGAAAAGTATCTGCAACGGGAACATTTTGATCTGATCGTTCTGGACCTGATGTTGCCCGGCGACGATGGCCTGTCCATTTGCCGGCGCCTGCGCGGCCAGGGCAACAACATCCCCATCGTCATGCTCACCGCCCGGGGCGACGAGATCGACCGGATCGTGGGCCTGGAGATGGGCGCGGACGACTATCTCCCCAAACCCTTCAACCCCCGGGAACTGCTGGCCCGCATCCAGGCCGTGCTGCGCCGCCAGGGGCAGCGTCCCGGCGGCGCTCCCCTGGAAACGCCGGGCAAGGTCCGGTTCGGCGGGCTCGAAGTGGATTTGAGCGCCCGCACCCTGACCCGTGCCGACGAGGTCCTGACCCTCACCACCGGCGAATTTGCCGTCCTGACTGCCCTGCTCCAGCATCCACGTCAGCCCCTTTCCCGCGACCGGCTCATGACCCTGGCCCGGGGCCGGGAACAAGGCCCCTTTGACCGGGCCATCGATGTGCAGATTTCCCGCCTGCGCAAGCTGCTGGAACCTGACCCGGCCAAACCCCGCTACCTGCAGACGGTGTGGGGCTTTGGCTACGTCTTTGTTCCCGATGACGACGCCGCCGCCCCCACCTGACCCATGCCCCTGCCCCGCTCCCTGCTGGCGCGCATTTTTCTCTGGGTGGCCGCCTTGGTGATCGTGACCAATCTGGCCTGGATCATGATCTTCCGGCTCGCCGATGCCGAGCCCAGAGCCCGGGCCCTGGCCCAGTTCTCCGCCAGCGCCATCAACCTGATCCGGGTGGCCCTGCTCACGGCGGACCCCAAACTCAGGCCGGCCCTGCTCCAGGAATTGTCGGACCGGGAGGGCATCCGCCTGCTGCCCCGGGATGGACAGGACCAGATTACGCCCTTGCCCACCGATGGTTTCATGGCCTACCTTCAGGAACACGTCCGGGCATTACTGGGAGAAAACACCCTCCTGTCGCTCAAGGTCAATGATGAGCCCGGACTCTGGATCAGTTTTGCCATGATCCCCACTGAACCGGATGAATTCTGGCTGATCCTGACCCTGGACAGGACGGAGCGGCGTATTCCCTGGCCCTGGCTGGGCTGGGGCGCCCTGGCAGCGACCCTGGCCCTGGTGGTAGCCTGGCTGATTGCATCCCGCATCAGCCGGCCCCTGCGCCACATGGCTGCAGCCGCCCGCCAGGTGGGCCTGGGCAACACGCCCCCGCCCCTGCCCGAGGAAGGCCCGGAAGAATTGCAGCGGCTGGCCAGCGCCTTCAACCGCATGTCCCGGGACCTCGCTTATCACGACAAGGAAAGAGCGGAGATTCTGGCCGGCATCTCACACGACCTGCGGACTCCCCTGGCCCGCATGCGCCTGGAGGCTGAACTGAGTCTCCCGGAAGGTCCGGCCCAGGAGGGCATGGCTGCCGATATTGCCCAGATGGATGCCATCATCGCCCAGTTTCTCGACTATGCCCGGGGCGAAGCAGAAGAACGGCCGGAACCCTGCGACCCCCTGGCCATCCTGGAATCCCTGGTCAACCACGGCGCCGCCATCAAACGCCCACTGCAACTGCAAGCCGAAGCATTGCCCCGGGTACCCCTCAAGGCTCGCGCCATCAGCCGGGCCCTGGGCAACCTGGTGGACAATGCCTGGAAATACGGCGCCCCTCCCATCAGTCTGGTGGCCAAGGTCAACGGGCCTCACCTGGAGCTGTCGGTACTCGATAGTGGCACCGGCGTTCCCGCCAGCGAAGTGGAACGGCTCAAGCAACCCTTTACCCGCCTGGAAACTGCCCGTAGCGGCGCCACGGGAACCGGCCTGGGTCTGGCCATTGCCGACCGGGTAGCCCGAGCCCATGCCGGCAGCCTCGAACTGGGAAGCGGCCCTGGCGGCATCGGCCTGATGGCCACCCTCAGACTCCCGATGACTCGCATGACATAGGATGACGTCGTACAATACCCCTTTCCAAACGCTCTGGCGCAAGTCTCCCCAGCACGACGCTTGGTATAGCGAAAGGTTTATCTTGCGTTCCACCGGCTGTGCCGCCCTGCAAACCCTCGCCCTGCAAACCCTTTAAGACCCGAAGCCGGCAGAGGGAGGCCGGCGAGGCGGGAAAAATCAGGAAGCCCGCATCAGCAAGACAACCGCCTGGGCCTCGATGGCCTCGTTACGGCCCAGGTAACCCAATTTTTCATTGGTCTTGCCCTTGATGTTGACGCTGCCGGGGGCCAGGCCCAGATCCCCCGCCAGGATGGCACACATGGCGGGGATGTGCGGTGCCAGGCGGGGCTGCTGGGCAATCAGGGTGGCGTCTACATTGACGAGCAGCCAGCCCTGGGCCTGTACCAGGGCATAGGCATCGCGCAGCAGCAGACGGCTATCCACCCCTTTGTAGCGTGGGTCAGTATCGGGAAAGTGGCGGCCGATATCGCCCAGCCCGGCCGCTCCCAGCAAGGCGTCCGTCACCGCATGCAGCAGCGCATCGGCATCCGAATGGCCCTGCAGGCCTTTTTCAAAGGGAATTTCCACACCCCCCAGGATGAGCTTGCGCCCCGGCACCAGGGCATGCACATCATAGCCCTGACCAATTCTGAACCCTTTCATACCGCTCATTCCCCTGCCCTCCTGCCCCGCAAAATCCACTCGGCCAGACCCAGGTCGTCCGGATAGGTCACTTTCAGATTGCCAGCCTCCCCCTTCACCAGACGGGGCCGATGACCGGCAGCCTCCATGGCCCCCGCCTCGTCGGTCGCCACCTGACACTGTGCCAGGGCCGCCTGGAGCAGGCCATAGCGAAACATCTGGGGGGTCTGGGCCTGCCACAAATCCTCCCGGGGCAAGGTTTCGAGCACCACCTGTCGGGCATCCGCCCGCTTCAAGGTGTCCGCCACGGGAACCGCCAGCAGCCCCCCCACCCGATCATCGCTCAGTTCATCCATCAGGCGATCCAGCAAGGCCCGGGAAAGGCAGGGACGTGCCGCATCATGGACCAGCACCCAATCCTCCTCGGCAATGGCCGTGGCAGCGGCCCGGAGGCCGTTGGCGACGCTCTCGGCCCGGCTGGCCCCACCACAGCCCACCACCTCCAGTTTGGGCCCCAGGGCCAGCCAGAGTTCCTGCCACTCCGCCGACGGCCACCAGGCGTCATCGGGAGAACTCACCACCCAGACCCGGTCGATACGGGGATGCCGGCAAAGCACATCCAGGGTGTGCCAGATCAGGGGACGCCCCAGCAGGGGAAGGTACTGTTTGGGTGTCTCCGCGCCAAAGCGGGAACCGCTTCCCGCTGCGGGAACGATTGCGTAGTATCGGACCATGGCGGGATTTTAAAACAGGACGCCCTTTCCAAGAGGAAAAGACAGGAATGAATGACATTGTCGTGACAACGGTGGGGATAGATTTCATCCAGGATTTCGGCACTGCCGTCGGCCTGGGCTTGCTGATGGGGCTGGAGCGGGAGCGCAATCCCTCTGCCCGGGCCGGGCTGCGCACCTTCAGCCTGGTCGGCATGCTGGGCACCGTCGCCGCCCTGCTGAGCGAAAAAACGGATTCCCCCTGGCTTCTGGCGGCGGGCCTGCTGATGGTGGGCGTGATGATGATTGCCGCCTATCTGATCCACCCGGACGAAAAGGACCCCGGTACCACTTCGGTGGTGGCCCTGCTCCTGTGCTATTGCTACGGAGCCATGATCTGGTTTGGCTACCAGACCCTGGCCGTGATGCTGGGCATTTCCACCACGGTATTGCTGTATTTCAAGGCCGAACTGCGGAATGTTTCCGAAAAACTGACCCGCAAGGACATCATCTCCATCCTGCAGTTTGGCGTGCTGTCCCTGGTTATCCTGCCCATTTTGCCGGATACCGATATGGGCCCCTACGATGCCATCTCGCCCCGCCAGGTGTGGTGGATGGTGGTGCTGATCTCCGGCTTCAGCCTGGCCGGCTATGCGGCCCTGCGCCTGATGGGACAACAACTGGGGGCGCCCCTGCTGGGCATCTTCGGCGGCCTCACCTCCAGCACCGCCACCACGTTGGTCTTTTCCCGTCATGCCGCCAACAACGCCAATCTGGTCAAACTGGCCATGGTCGTCGTGCTGACCGCCAATCTGGTGGTTTTCTTCCGCCTGGGGGCCTATGCCGCCGTCTTGCAACCTGGCTTGTTGGCCGAATTACTGCCCGTCCTGCTCGGGGGGCTGCTCTCCGGTAGCGCCTATGTGCTGTTTACCTGGCGCGGACTGGCCGGCAAGGAGGAAATTCCCGTGATGGAATTCTCCAATCCCGCCGAGATTCGCACCGCCCTCACCTTTGGCTGCATTTATGCGGGGGTGCTGGTGATCACCGCCGCCCTGTCCGACTACGCCGGCAGCAGCGGCCTCTACATTGCTTCCCTGGTGTCCGGCCTCACCGATGTCGATGCCATCTCCCTTTCATCCATGCGCCTTTATGGTCTGGAAAAACTGAGCAGTAGCGAAGCAGTCAATTCCATCACCCTCGCCATGCTGGCCAACCTGGGCTTCAAGCTGGGCATTGTCATCGTCGTGGCAGGACGCCGCATGGCGGGACGCATTGCAGCCGGCTTTGTCACCATCGCCCTGGGCAGTATCGCAGGCTGGGCGATCTGATCAGAGGTCCTGCAACTCCTTGACCAGCTTCCGGGATTCCAGCTCCACACCATCCAGGTAGTGGGCCAGCAGACGGCGCATGAGTAGCTTGGCCTCCAGGCGGGTGCCCGGGCGGCGGTAGTCATCCTGCCCCATATCAATCAGGGTCAGCCCGGCAATCAGCCCTGCCTCTTCCCCTTCCACCAGAACGGGGCCATGTTCGATCTCGTAGCGATAAAACCCTTCCGCCACAATGGGCTGACCCTGCCAGTCATGATCCAGAGTCAGGCCGTACCCCAGCTCCCCCAGCAAGGTTCGCTCGAAACAGCGCAGGTCCGCCTCGGCGACCTGTTTCCGGGATGAATAGCCCAGGTGCAGCAGAATCTGGACATACCGGTCGAACAACTGGGGATGGGGGTCTTCCCGGGGCAGGAGCCGCAGCAACAATTCGTTCAGGTAGTACCCACAGAACAGCGGCAAACCGGCCAGCAAGGGCTGCCCTCCTTGCCATTCCGCCTTCATCAGGGTGAGCACTTCGCCCTTGCCCGACCAGGAAACTTCCAGGGGCTGAAAACCCATGAGCAGCCCCCGCAGCGTCGAATGGGGACGACGTGCGCCCCGGGCGAGCAGGGCTACCCGGCCGTAATCCCGGCTGAAGGCCTCGACCAGCAGGCTGGTTTCCCGATACGGCCGGGTGTGAAGCACGTAAGCCGGCTGAGCGTCGACCTTGCCGCGCGGCATGATTTATTCGTAACCGAGGCTTTTCAGCAGGCGTTCATCATCGGCCCAGCCAGATTTGACTTTCACCCAGACTTCCAGATAGACCTTGCCATCAAAGAGGCGCTCCATGTCCTGGCGGGCCTCACTGGCAATCCGCTTAAGGGACTCCCCGCCCTTGCCGATCACCATGGCCTTGTGGCTGTCCTTGTCTACGACGATGGCGGCAAAAATGCGACGCAGATTGCCTTCCACCTCGAACTTCTCGATTTCCACCGTCACCGCGTAAGGCAATTCATCCCCCAGCAGGCGGAACAGCTTCTCCCGGATGTATTCGGAAGCCAGAAAGCGTTCGCTCTTGTCGGTCAGTTCGTCCTCGGGAAACAGCAACTCCTCATGCGGCAGATACTTGCGGGCCACCTCGAGCAGATCATCGGTCTGACGCCCCTTGGCAGCACTGACGGGCACCACGGCGGCAAAATCGCGCCGGGCGGCAACCTGGGCCAGGAACGGCAGCAGGGAATTGCGCTCCTTGACCTGATCCGTCTTGTTGACCACCAGGATCACCGGCACATCGTCTGGCAGGAGCCGCAGGACGGCCTCGTCCTTGGCATCGAAACGGCCCGCTTCGATCACAAAAAACACCACATCGACATCGGCCAGGGTCTGGGTGACGCCCCGGTTCATGGCCCGGTTCAGGGCGTTGGAGAAGCGGGTCTGAAAACCGGGGGTATCCACAAAAACATACTGGGCATCCGTGCGGGTGAGGATGCCCATGATGCGGTGCCGGGTGGTCTGCGCCTTTCTGGACACGATGCTGATCTTTTCCCCCACCAGATGATTGAGGAGGGTGGACTTGCCCACATTGGGGCGGCCGACAATGGCGATATAACCGCAGCGCATGGCACTCATGAATTCAATTTCTCCAGGGCCTTTTCTGCGGCCGCTTGTTCCGCAAGACGCCGCGTGGCACCCATGCCCTGGGTGATGATGCCCAGATCATCCAGCTGGCAGGCGACATGAAAGCGCTGATCGTGAGCCGCGCCCGAGGTTTCCAGAAGCTGGTACCTGGGCAAGGATTTGTGCCGGCCCTGCAACCACTCCTGCAGCCGGGTCTTGGGGTCCTTCATGGACTGGCCCGGGACCAGTGCGGCCAATTGCGAAGCAAACAAGGCCTGAATCAGCCGGGCCGCCGCATCGAAGCCGGACTCCAGATAGACCGCTCCGAACAGGGCCTCGACGGCATCAGCGAGGATGGAAGGGCGCTGGTGGCCGCCACTGCGCATTTCTCCTTCCCCCAGCCGCAAATACTCGCCCAGGTGCAGGTGCAAAGCCAGTTGGTGCAAAGGCTCCTGCCGCACCAGATGGGCACGCAGACGGGAAAGGTCGCCCTCCGGCAAGGTGGGAAAGCGCTCAAAAAGCACCCCGGCAATGGCGCAGTTCAAGACGCCATCGCCCAGGAACTCAAGCCTTTCGTTATGGCAATTTCCATGACTTCGATGCGTCAGGGCCGTCTGCAGCAGTCCCTTGTCCTTGAAGACATAGCCGAGGTTTTTTTCCAGTGCCGCAAAAGCCATGGGGAATCAGTTTGAACTGCCGCTGAAGTCGATCACCAGGCTGACATTGGCGAACAGGGGAATCCGTTTTTCATAGGCAAAAGACACCACCAGCTGCCCCGCATCCTTGGTGATTTCCAGATCCTTGGCGTCCACGGAAGGATAGTCGTTGACATCGTCATAACGGCTGAAAGCCGCGCGGATGTCGGCCACGGTGGCTGCCGGGCTTGCCTCATTGACGATGGTTTTGACGGTTTTCAAGACGCCTTGATACTCCAGAACAGATGGCACCACCTTCATCCCGATCAAGGCCAGCAGCGCAATGCCGATACCCCAGACGATCAGCGTACTCAACGCGAGTCCCGATTGTTTGTTCATATCCCCCCCTATTTGAAAGACCCGATACGTCCCGGGTCAGAAAAATTCAGCCAGATGAAGAACGCCTTGCCGACGATGTTTTCTTCCGGCACGAAACCCCAGGCCCGACTGTCGCGGCTGTTGTCCCGGTTGTCACCCATGACAAAGTAGTGGCCCGCCGGAACCCGGCAAATGACACCGGCCGTATTGTATTTGCAATTTTCCCGGCCGGGAAAACGGCTGGCATCGGGAATGTAGGCCGGCGCATCGCCATCATTCAGGATGGAATAACTCACTTCTCCCAGGGTTTCCCGGTAACGCCTTGAATAATAAAGACGTTCGGGATGAAGGTAATCGCCTTCGGCGACGACGGGGACGGGCTTGCCATTGATGGAAAGCCGCTTGTTTTGATAGGCCACCGTATCCCCAGGCAGACCGATGACCCGCTTGATGTAGTCCAGGCTCGGGTCTTCGGGATAGCGGAACACCATCACGTCACCCCGGGCCGGCAGATTCACATCGATGATCTTCTTGTCGATCACCGGCAAGCGGATGCCATAGGTGTATTTGTTCACCAGAATGAAATCCCCCACCAGCAAGGTGGGAATCATGGAACCCGAGGGGATCTTGAAGGGTTCGACGATGAAGGAGCGCAGCACGAACACCACCAGGATCACGGGGAAAAAACTGGCCCCGTATTCCACCCACCAGGGGTCCTTGTCCGACTTGTTGCGGTGCTTCTTCAACCAGACAAGGTCAATCAGCCAGATGATGCCGGTCATTACCAGCAGCACAAAAAGAATGAGGGCAAAGTTCATGGAGTTCCGCCAGACTTAGTTATCGACACGCAATACGGCCAGGAAGGCTTCCTGGGGAATTTCCACGTTACCCACCTGCTTCATGCGCTTCTTGCCGGCCTTCTGCTTTTCCAGCAGTTTGCGTTTGCGGCTGATGTCACCACCATAACACTTGGCCAGCACGTCCTTGCGCATGGCCTTGACATTTTCCCGGGCCAGGATGTTGGAGCCGATGGCGGCCTGAATGGCCACGTCGTACAGCTGGCGGGGAATCAGCTCACGCATCTTGGCAGCCAGTTCCCGACCGCGATACTGGGAATTGGAACGGTGCACGATCAGGGACAGGGCATCCACTTTTTCGCCGTTGATGAGAATATCCAGCTTCACCACGTCGGCAGAGCGGTACTCCTTGAATTCGTAATCCAGCGAAGCATAGCCGCGGGAAACGGATTTCAACTTGTCGAAAAAGTCCATCACGACTTCGGCCATGGGCATTTCATAGACCACTTTTACCTGACGGCCGTGGTAATGCAGGTCCACCTGGTTGCCGCGCTTCTGATTGCAAAGCGTGATGACGCTGCCCAGATAGTCCTGGGGCACGAAGATGGTAGCGGTAATGATGGGTTCGCGGATTTCCTCGATTTTCGACAGGTCCGGCAGGCGGGAGGGGTTTTCCACCTGGATGACGGAACCATCGCGCAACACCACCTCGTACACCACGGTGGGAGCGGTCGTGATCAGGTCCTGGTCGAACTCCCGCTCCAGGCGCTCCTGGATGATTTCCATGTGGAGCAGGCCCAAAAAGCCACAGCGAAAGCCAAAGCCCAGGGCCTGGGAGACCTCCGGCTCGTACTGCAGGGAAGCATCGTTGAGCTTCAGTTTTTCCAGCGATTCCCGCAGCTGTTCATACTGATTGGCCTCCACCGGATACAGGCCGGCAAACACCTGAGGCTTGATTTCCTTGAAACCGGGCAAAGGCTCGGCCGCCGGCCGACTGGCCAGCGTGAGGGTGTCACCCACCTTGGCGGAATCCAGTTCCTTGATGTTGGAAATGACGAAGCCCACCTCCCCGGCCCGCAGCGCATCCCGCTGCACGGACTTGGGCGTAAACACACCGACCTGGTCACACAGGTGCTGATTGCCATTGGACATCAGCAGCAGCTTGTCCTTGGGCTTCAACTCCCCATCCACGACGCGCACCAGCATCACCACCCCCACGTAATTATCGAACCAGGAGTCGATGATCAGCGCCTTCAAGGGCGCATCGAGGCTTCCCTGGGGCGGGGGAATACGGGCGATCACCGCTTCGAGAATGTCTTCCACCCCCAGCCCGGTCTTGGCCGAGGCCAGTATCGCATCGGTCGCATCAATACCGATCACGTCCTCGATTTCCTGACGGGCATTGTCCGGATCGGCGGAAGGCAGGTCGATCTTGTTGAGCACAGGCAGGACTTCCACATTCAGTTCCAGCGCCGTGTAGCAGTTGGCGACGGTCTGTGCCTCCACCCCCTGAGAGGCATCCACGACCAGCAGCGCGCCTTCACAGGCCGACAGGGAGCGGGATACTTCGTAGGAAAAGTCCACATGCCCCGGGGTATCGATCAGGTTCAGGTTGTAAATCTGGCCATCCCGGGCCTTGTAACTGAGGGCTGCCGTCTGGGCCTTGATGGTGATGCCGCGCTCCCGCTCGATGTCCATGGAATCAAGCACCTGGGCTTCCATTTCCCGATCCGACAATCCCCCGCAAAAATGAATGATGCGGTCGGCCAGGGTGGATTTTCCGTGGTCAATATGGGCAATGATGGAGAAATTTCGGATGTGCTTCACGGGTCAGGGCTTATCGGCAAAAGAATGGGCACGGATTATACCCTGCGGCGCCCCAATGCCTTCCGGACACGGGGTTCATCGAGAAAATAATGGCACAGCTCCTCCTCCCCCAGCAGCAGGACAGGAACCCGTTCATCGTATCTGGCTTCCAGTTCCGGATCGGCATCCACATCCAGCACTTCCAGGGCAAGCCCAAACTCCTGCAACAGCGGCTGAAGGGCCTGTTCCATGTCATGACACAGATGACAATAGCCCCGGCTCATCAGCCTCAGTTGCGCGCCCTTGTCAATCACCGATTCCGCGAATGGTAATGAAGGTCTGCATATCTCCGCGCCGGACCAGCAGGGTGACGTTGGCGGCACGGCCAAACTGGGAAAGCAGCTTGTTGAATTGATCCACCGATTTGATCTCGGTCCTCACACCCCGATTGATCAGGGCCAGGATCACATCGCCAGGGCGCAGATCGGCCCGGGCCACGTTGCCCCGGATATCTTCGACCAGCAGCCCGCCGGATACCTGCAGTTGCTTGCACTGCTCCTCAGTCAGTTCGCTGACGATCAGCCCCAGGCGATTGGCCTGTTGTCCGGCCCGCGGCGACTTGCTCTGACGCTGGGCCACATGACGCTCTTCCTTGACTTCCCCCACCGTCAGGGTGAGTTCGCGCTGGGCGCCCTTGCGCCACACCAGGACGCGGACCCGAGACCCCGGGCGGCTGCTCGCCACGATGCGGGGCAGATCGGCAGAACTGGCAATGGGCTTGCCATCAAAACGCAGGATCACATCTCCGGGCTCGATGCCGGCGGCTTCCGCGGGTCCGCCTTTTTCAACGGAATTGACAATGGCCCCCATCGGCTTCTCCAGCCCGAAGGACTCCGCCAGCTCCTTGGTCACCTCCTGGATCACCACCCCCATCCGGCCCCGGCTGACCTTGCCGCTGCTGCGCAACTGGTTCTGGATATCCATGGCCACATCGATGGGAATGGCAAAGGATAGCCCCATGTAACCGCCGCTGCGGCTGTAAATCTGGGAATTGATCCCCACCACCTCGCCATTCATGTTGAACAAGGGGCCGCCGGAATTACCCGGATTGATGGCCACATCGGTCTGGATGAAAGGCACATAGTTTTCCTGGGGCAGGGAACGCCCCTTGGCCGAGACGATACCGGCGGTAATCGAATTCTCGAACCCGAACGGAGACCCGATGGCCGCCACCCATTCTCCCACCCGCAACCGGCTGGGGTCGCCCAGACGGGCCGCAGGCAGGCCGGAAGCCTCGATCTTGATCAGGGCCACATCGGTACGCTTGTCGCTGCCCACCGTCTTGGCGCGATATTCGCGCTTGTCATTGAGCCGCACCGTCACCTCGTCGGCCCCCTCGACCACATGGGCATTGGTCAGGATGTAGCCATCGGCGCTGATGATGAAGCCGGAGCCCAGGGAACGGCTTTCGAATTCCTGGGGAATGCCGGGGATGGCCCAGGGCGTGAAGTGCCGGAACAACTCGGCCATGGGATCGTTTTCATCAAAGGGGAAAACCTGAGCAGAAGGGTTGCGATGAATCTGGGTGGTGCTGATATTCACCACTACCTGCCCCTGCCGCTCGGCCAATTCGGCAAAATCCGGCAGATTCCGCCCCGTCTGGGCCTGTGCCCCGAATGCCAGCAGCAAAACTGCGGCGAAGGAAAAAATACGCCTCATCACGTGCTCACCCTCCTGAAGATTTGATCTGACCAATATAGGGCTCACCCGGCATTTTTCCAGCCATGCCCCGAATCCGGCGCCGCATCAAGCAAGCGGCCACCACCACACCCGACAAGCCGCCCGACAGCGCGCCCGAGTCACCCCCCAGGGCTTGTCCCAGAACCGCCCCGCCGATCAACCCGAGCAACGGCAAGCCATAGGCCAGGGTTGCATAGCGGCTCAGCGCCCCGGCCGGCAAAATGATGCTGACCTGATCGCCCGGCCTGGCCCCCAAGGGGTTTCTTACCCGGTACTGACGGGGCGTACTGCAAAACATCTGCGTCAATTGCTGCCCCCCACAGCCGCCCTGCTCATGACAGCGGCCACACCCCCCGCCCTCGAGCTGGATCAAGGCAAATTCACCCTCCAGGCCGGTGACCCGACCGGTTTGCTCGCTATCAGCCCGGGTTTCCATTGAATGCAAGGCCTACCAGCGCTTGTCCGGTGCCACATCGAGCAGGGGGCGCAACTTGTTGGCCACCGCCTCCCGGGCCCGGAAAATGCGAGAACGCACCGTGCCGATCGGACAATTCATCATCTGGGCAATTTCCTCATACGAGAGCCCTTCGATCTCGCGCAGCACGATGGCATTACGCAACTCTTCCGGCAGGGCATCCATCGCCTGATTGACCGTCTGGCCGATCTGCTTGGTCATCAACAGGCTTTCCGGCGTGTCGATGTCCCGCAGCAGATCGCCTTCTGCAAAACCTTCGGCCTCATCGTTATTGAACTCGGTGGAAGTCGGGGCGCGACGCCCCTGGGCTACCAGATGATTCTTGGCCGTATTGACACCAATCCGGTACAGCCAGGTATAAAAGGCGCTTTCGCCCCGGAATGCCGGCAGAGCCCGGTAGGCCTTGATGAAGGCTTCCTGCACCACATCCTCGACCTCGGCACTATCCTTGACCAGGCGTGCCACCAGACGGCCGAGCTTGCGCTGGTATTTGGTCACCAGCGTATCGAAGGCATGCCGGTCGCCTTGCTGGGCCTTTTCTACCAGAAGCTGATCTATTTCACGCTCGCTCATGCGCAAGGATGTCCCTGAGGGGTTTTTGGTGGCTCCGAGTATACCCCAGCCCTTCAGGCCTTGGCTGTGCCGGACGAGCAATCCGTGTGACCAAATGTAATGCCCGACAAAGGCCGGCAAGCCGCCTCCGTGCTATATTCCCAAGACTCTTTCCCCAAGGAATTTCAAGGTGATTCGTTACGATGTCCTGATCATCGGCAGCGGCCTTGCTGGCCAGTCTGCCGCCCTGCGCCTGGCCGATCACCGCAAGGTGGCGCTGATAAGCAAACGAGCCCTGGAGGACAGCGCCTCGAGCTGGGCCCAGGGCGGGATCGCCGCCGTCCTCGATGACCAGGACTCCATTGAAGCTCATATTCGTGACACTTTCATTGCCGGCGCCTATCTGAATAATGCACAGGCCACCCGCTTCGTCGTCGAGAACGGTCGGCGGGCCATCGAGTGGCTGATCGAACAGGGCGTGCCCTTCACCAAGGATGAGTCCGGCTACCACCTGACCCGCGAAGGAGGGCACAGCGCCCGCCGGGTGATCCATGTCGCCGATACCACGGGCCTGGCCGTCCAGGAAACCCTGACCCAGAAGGTGCGCCAGCATCCGAACATCACCATCCTGGAAAATCACATTGCCATTGACCTGATCACCGGCAAGAAGCTCGGGCTGGCAGACCAGCGCTGCTATGGCGCCTATGTGCTCAACCATGTTGATGGCGAAGTCCAGACCTTCGGTGCCGACCACACCCTGATCGCCACGGGCGGCGCCGGCAAGGTCTATCTCTACACCACCAACCCGGACACCTCCACCGGCGACGGCATCGCCATGGCCTGGCGGGCCGGCTGCAAGGTCGCCAACATGGAGTTCATCCAGTTCCACCCCACCTGCCTGTACCATCCCCTGGCCAAGTCCTTTTTGATCTCCGAGGCGGTGCGCGGCGAAGGCGGGCTCTTGAAGCTCCCCGACGGCACCCGCTTCATGCCCGAACACGACGAACGGGCCGAGCTGGCGCCCCGGGACGTGGTGGCCCGGGCGATCGACTTCGAAATGAAGAAGCGCGGCCTGGACTGCGTTTTCCTGGACATCTCCCACAAGGGCGAAGCCTTCATCAAGACCCATTTTCCGAACATCCACGCCCGCTGTCTGGAGCTTGGCATCGACATCACCCAGGCGCCGATCCCGGTGGTGCCGGCGGCCCACTATACCTGCGGCGGCATCGTCACCGACCTCAAGGCCCGCACCGGCATTCCCGGCCTTTATGCCGCCGGGGAAGCCTCCTGCTCCGGCCTGCACGGGGCCAACCGGCTGGCCTCCAATTCCCTGCTCGAATGCCTGGTGTTTTCCGAAGCCGCCGTGCAGGACATCCTCTCCCAGCCCAGGCTGGACCTGCCCGATTTACCCAGGTGGGACGAGAGCCGGGTCACCGATGCCGACGAGGAGGTGGTGATCGCCCACAACTGGGACGAGCTGCGCCGTTTCATGTGGGATTACGTCGGCATCGTGCGCACCACCAAGCGCCTGTTGCGGGCCCAGCACCGGATCCGCCTGCTGAAGCGGGAAATCGAGGAGTTCTACGCCAACTTCCGGGTCAGCCACGACTTGATCGAACTGCGCAATCTGGTCGTCACTGCCGACCTGATCGTGCGCTCTGCCCTGAAGCGCAAGGAGAGCCGGGGCCTGCACTTCTCCCGGGATTACCCTGAAATGCTGGACACCCCCAGAAACACGGTGCTGCGCCGTCATTGAGACCCTGAGCTTCGCTTAGACCCGGAGCTTCGGTTTCAAAGCCCCGGGTTCAAGCCCCGGGTTCCACCTTGGCGCAAAGCCGCAACCACAGCCGCAAACGGCGCAGACTTTCCTTTTCGCCGGAATCCGGCAACAGAGTCAGGGTTTCCGCCCTGCCACGGCGCTCATCCCGGTAACGCAGCACGCAGAGGCCGGGTAGCCCCAGTGCTCCCGGCAGTAACGTCACTGGATAGACCTCGCCTCCCCGCTCCAGGGCCAGACTGCCATCCTGATATAGACGCAGTCCATCAGGCATGGCCTGGATCTGCCGCCAGGCCAGCAGGCCGGCCCCCAGCAGAAATGTCAGGCAGACAAGGCGCAGCCCCCAGCCCCAGGGCACCCGCAGCACACCCAGGGCCGCCAGGCCGTAGATGCCGAGCATGAGCACACGGAGGGATGAGGAGCGGTGCAGTTTGAGGAAGACCGGAAACTGCACCGCAGCAGGACGGGCTTTAAACCCGCTTGAAAACCAGAGAACCGTTGGTACCGCCGAACCCGAAGTTGTTGTTCAGGGCCACATCGATCTTCATTTCCCGGGCCGTATTGGCGCAGTAGTCCAGATCGCACTCCGGGTCCGGATTGAAGAGGTTGATGGTCGGCGGAGAAATCTGGTGATGGAGGGCCAGCACGGTAAACAGGGATTCGATGCCGCCCGCCCCCCCGAGCAGGTGCCCGGTCATGGACTTGGTGGAATTGACCACGAGCCGGTAGGCCGCCTCACCAAAAGCCAGCTTGATGGCATCGGATTCGTTCTTGTCGCCCAGGGGAGTGGAGGTGCCGTGGGCATTCAGGTACTGCACCTCGTCCGGATTCACGCCAGCATTGCAGAGCGCCGCCTGCATGCAGCGCCTGGGGCCGTCGGCATTGGGGGCCGTCATGTGGTAGGCATCACCGCTCATGCCGTATCCGACCAGTTCGGCGTAAATCCTGGCGCCCCGGGCCTTGGCATGCTCGTAGGCTTCCAGCACCAGGATGCCGGCGCCTTCGCCCAGCACGAAACCATCCCGATCCCTGTCCCAGGGGCGGCTGGCCGTCGCCGGATCCTCATTGCGGGTAGACAGCGCCCGAGCCGCGCAGAAGCCGCCCAGGCCCAGCGGTGAAACGGTGGATTCGGCACCGCCGGCAATCATCACATCCGCATCGCCATATTCGATGATGCGGGAAGCTTCGCCGATGGAATGGGTGCCGGTGGTACAAGCAGACACCAAGGCTATATTGGGGCCCTTGAAGCCGAATTCGATGGACAGGTTGCCGGAGATCATGTTGATGATCGAACCCGGTACGAAGAAGGGGGAAATCTTGCGCACACCCCCGGCGTTGTATTGGTCCTTGGTTTCTTCAATCAGGGGCAAACCACCGATACCGGAGCCGATGCAAACGCCGATCCGCTCAGCGTCAGCCTGCTCCTGATCCAGCCCGGCATCGCGCACGGCCTGGATACCGGCTGCCATGCCGAAATGGATGAAGGTATCCATGCGGCGTGCCTCTTTCGGAGAAAGATAGGCGCCAATATCGAAATCCCTGACTTCTCCGGCGATTCTGGTGGGAAAGGTGGAAGCATCAAACTTGGTGACGGCCCCGATGCCGGAACGGCCCGCCAGGATGTTCTGCCATGCGGCTTCAACCGTGTTACCGACGGGGCTGACGATACCCAGGCCAGTGATGACGACTCTGCGACGTGCCAAGTTGCACTCCAATCACATACATGGACGAAGGCCGGCATTGGAGCCGGCCTCACGAGAAAAACAAACCGGATGGATTACTTCTTGTTGGCGGTGATGTAATCAATCGCCTGCTGGACACTGGTGATCTTCTCAGCTTCTTCGTCCGGGATCTCGCACTCGAACTCTTCTTCGAGGGCCATCACCAGTTCGACGGTATCCAGCGAATCCGCGCCCAGATCGTCCACGAAAGAGGACTCGTTCTTGATGTCCGCTTCGTTGACACCGAGTTGTTCGGCGACAATCTTCTTGACGCGCTCAACGATGTTATCCATTGAAAAAACTCCTTCCCTGATTGGGGATATAAAAAACCGGGTTAGTTTACCAAAACCGGGCTGACGGGAGAATCTCTCCTCAGCACGATCCGTCTTAGTCCATGAACATGCCGCCATTCACATGCACCGTGGTGCCTGTGATATAGGCGGCTCCGGGAGAAGCCAGGAAGGCCACCGCAGCAGCGATGTCCTCCGGCCTCCCGAGACGACCGAGGGGGATATTACCCAAAAGCGAGCCTTTCTGTTCGTCAGAAAGTTCCCGGGTCATGTCGGTATCGATGAAACCTGGGGCCACACAATTGACCGTCACATTGCGGCTACCCAGTTCGCGGGCCATGGCACGGGCCATGCCGCCCACCCCGGCCTTGGCGGCGCAGTAGTTGGCCTGACCGGGGTTTCCAGTGTGGCCCACCACCGAGGTGATGTTGATGATGCGGCCGGCCCTGGCCTTCATCATGCCTCGCATGACAGCTTTGGAGAGGCGGAAAACCGCCTTGAGATTGGTGTCGATCACCGCATCCCATTCTTCGTCCTTCATGCGCATGGCCAGGTTATCCCGGGTGATGCCCGCGTTATTGACCAGGATGCCGATGCCGCCGAATTCCTGCTCGATGGCGCTGATCAGGGCATCCACCTGTGCCGGGTCCCGCACTTCCAGCACCGCCCCCCGGCCCTTGGCGCCGGCTTCGGCCAGGCAGGAGGAAATGGCGGCGGCCCCGGCCTCGCTGGTAGCGGTTCCCACTACCGTGGCACCCCACCTGGCCAGTTCCAGGGCCACGGCCTTGCCGATTCCCCGGGAGGCTCCGGTGACGAGGGCGATTTGTCCTTGCAGCATGTTCTTACTCCAGATCGAGATGGGCTTCAATGGCCGCCAGATCCGCCAGGGCCACGCCGTTTACGCCATCGGCACAACGCTTGACGAGGCCCGCCAGCACCTTGCCGGGACCACATTCTGCCACCAGGGTGACGCCCATGCTGGCCATTTTCTGGATGGTTTCCACCCAGCGCACCGGCTTGTAGGTCTGGCGCACCAGGGCGTCCCGAATCCGGTCGGGGTCGATTTCCACGGCCACATCCACATTGTTGATGACGGCAATTTGCGGGGCCTGCAACTCCAGTTCGGCCAAGCGGACGGCCAGCTTGTCGGCGGCGGGGCGGATCAGGGAAGAATGGAAGGGGGCAGACACCGGCAGCGCCAGGGCCCGCTTTGCTCCTTGAGCCTTGCAAAGCGCCATGGCCCGCTCCACCGCGGCCTTGTGGCCGGCAATCACGGTCTGGCCGGCGGCATTGAAATTCACAGGCTCCACCACTTCACCCTGTGCAGCTTTTGCACAGGCGGCACGAATTCCTTCCTCATCGAGACCGAGCACGGCGGCCATGGCGCCGGTGCCCAGGGGCACGGCTTCCTGCATGGCGGCGGCGCGCAGCCGTACCAGCGGCACCGCATCCTGAAACTTCAGCACCCCGGCAGCCACCAGCGCGGAATATTCCCCGAGGCTGTGACCGGCCAGCACGGCGGGCGTCTTGCCACCCTTCTCCAGCCACAGACGCCAGGCGGCCACACCCGCCGTGAGCATCACGGGCTGGGTATTGACGGTCTGCGTCAGCACCTCGGCGGGGCCTTCGGCCACCATTTGCCAAAGGTCTTCACCCAGCGCCCTGGAGGCTTCATCAAAAGTGGCCCGCACCACGGCGGCATCGCCGTAAGCGGCCATCATGCCGACCGACTGGGAGCCTTGACCGGGAAATACGAAGGCAAAAGCCATTGTCTCTTTCCTTAGAATTCAAACAGGACGGCGCCCCAGGTGAAGCCACCGCCGACGCCTTCGAGCAGCACCCGTTGACCGCGCTGAATGCGGCCATCGCGCACCGCTTCGTCGAGCGCCAGAGGCACGGAGGCCGCCGAAGTATTGCCATGCCGGTCCACCGTCACCACCACCTTGTCCTTGGGCAAGCCCATTTTTTTTCCAGTCGCCTCGATGATGCGGATATTGGCCTGGTGGGGAATCAACCAGTCCAGATCGGCCGGGGACATCCCTGCTGCGGCACAGCATTCCCTGGCCACATCGACAAGCACCCGCACCGCCGCCTTGAAGACGGCCTGGCCTTCCATGCGCAGGAAAGGATCACCGCTCACCTGGCCTCCTGAAATCTGGCCGGGAACGGAAAGGATGCTCGCCTGACTGCCATCTGCATGGAGAGCCGTCGCCAGGATACCCGGCTGCGCCGAAGCTTCCAGCACCACCGCGCCGGCGCCATCGCCAAACAGCACACAGGTGCCGCGGTCCTGCCAGTCGAGGATGCGGGAAAAAACTTCCGCCCCCACCACCAGCGCCTTGTTGTGGGAGCCGGAGCGGATGAATTTGTCGGCGATGGCCAGGGCATGGACGAAACCGCTGCAGACCGCCTGCACATCAAAGGCCGCCGCCCCCTTGTTACCCAGCGCCCCTTGCAGCAGACAGGCGGTGCTGGGAAAGATGTAATCCGGGGTGGAGGTGGCAACGATGATCAAATCCAGCTCCGCCGCCGCCACATCCGCCATCTCCAGGGCCTTGAGCGCTGCCTCCCTGGCCATCTGGCTGGAAGTCAGTCCGGCTTCCGATAGATGACGAAAACGGATGCCGGTCCGGGAAGTAATCCACTCGTCACTGGTCTCGATGCCCCGGGCCACCAGATCATCATTACTGACCGGCTTTCCCGGCAGAAAGCTGCCGACACCGGTGATACGGGAATAAATCGTCATCAGACAGCCTCCTCGGCAAGGGACACCTGCAATTCAGCCAGCTTGCCGGCAATACGTTCGAGCACCCCGTTGCTGGCCGCCTCATAGGCGCGGCTGACGGCCTGCTCGAAAGCAAAGACATCGGCCGAACCGTGGCTTTTCACCACCAGGCCCTTCAGGCCCAGCAGGCAGGCGCCGTTGTAGCGGCGGTAATCGAGATGGTGCTTGAAACTTTTCAGCACCGGCAGGGCCACCAGGGCGGCGAGTCTGGTGAAGACGTTGCGGTTGAAGGCCTGCCGGAGCGCCGTGGCCATCATCTGGGCCACACCTTCCGAAGCCTTGAGGGCCACGTTGCCGACGAAACCGTCGCACACCACCACGTCCGCATGGCCCTTGTAGATGCCGTCACCCTCGATGTTGCCCACGAAATTCAGGCCGGACCTCTTGAGCAGCTCCGCCGCCCGCTTCACCACCTCGTTACCCTTGATGTCCTCCTCCCCGATGTTGAGCAGGCCCACCCGGGGCTGTTCCTGGTGATCCACGGCAGCCGCCAGCATGGCCCCCATGATGCCGAACTGGAGCAGATGCTGCGCTTCGCAATCGACATTGGCCCCCAGATCCAGCATATGGACATGGCCGGTCATGGTGGGCAGCACCGGGCAAAGGGCAGGCCGGTCGATGCCCGGCAGCATTTTCAGCACGAAACGGGAAATGGCCATCAGGGCCCCGGTATTGCCCGCCGAGACACAGGCCTGGGCCTCCCCGGCCTTGACCAGGTTCACCGCCACCCGCATCGAGGAGTCCTTCTTGTTGCGCATGGCCTGGGCCGGAGCCTCATCCATGGCCACCACCTCGCTGGCATGCTGGATGCGGCAGCGCCCGGAAAGCGGCGCTGCCAGCAGGGGACGGATCAGGGCCTCCTGGCCCACGAGGATAACCCGGGCCTGGGGATGGGAGCGAAGAAAGGCAAGCGCTGCCAGCACGGTAACGGAGGGACCATGGTCTCCCCCCATGCAGTCGATAGCAATCGTATGGGGCATCGGGGTGCACGAACCTGAATTACGCGCAAAAGAAAAGGCAGGCAGCCCGAAGGGAACTGCCTGCCCGATGAATTGAAATTACTCGCCCTTGCTTTTCAGGACTTTCTTGCCACGGTAAAAACCGTTGGGAGAAATGTGATGACGCAGGTGTGTTTCACCGGTAGTGGCTTCAACCGCCAGGGCGGGTGCGCTCAGGAAATCGTGGGCGCGATGCATGCCGCGCTTGGAAGGGGACTTCTTGTTCTGTTGAACGGCCATTTTTAAAACTCCAAAAAAACAATCAATTAAGCTTGGTCTTCAGTGCAGCCAGCGCAGCAAACGGATGCAGCTGCTCACCGGCATCGGCATCGACAGGCAGACCGCATGCTGCGTGGCGCGGCGCCACTGGCAAAGCCAGCAGGATCTCGTCCTCGATCAGGGCCTTGACATCGAGTGCACCTGCCACGGGCAGAAAATCCAGACTGTCGTTTTCCAGCTCGTCCTGCGTCGGCTCGCTGTCCGCTGCAATCAGTTCCAGCAGACAGTCGATTGCCAGCGCCTCATCCACCGCACCAAGACAGCGCTGACAGACCAGAGGCAGGACTCCGCTCACCTCGAGACGCAGACGGGGCTGCCCCCGTTCACCGAGTACGCCTTGCAGCCGGTACTCCACTTTTCCAAGCACTTTCGTCACCAGATCATGAAGACGCGGCAACTCCGACAAGTCCAGGAATCCTTCGAGAAGCCGGGATTCGCGGACAAAACGGTAGGCATCAATCTCAAGCTGTTGCGACATAGAGGCGGGATGATATTATCTTTGGCTGCACAAGTCAAAGCACTGGAGCACACTGAAAACCTTGCCGAGGTGTTGTGAGACCTATCGTTTCTTGCCCATAAAGCCTTTTTCATGCCCGATTCCCTGTCTGATTCTCTACCTGATTCTCTGCCCGAATCTCCCGCCTCCCCCCGCCTGGTACTGGCCTCCACCTCGCCTTTTCGCCGTGAGCTGCTTGCCCGGCTGGGCTTACCCTTCCACACCGCCAACCCTGAAACGGATGAAACCGCCCTCCCCGGTGAAACCCCGGAAGCGATGGCCCTGCGCCTCTCCGAAGCCAAGGCCCGGGCGGTGGCCGGGCAATTTCCTGGCGCCCTGATCATCGGCAGCGATCAGGTCGCCGTCTGCGAAGGTGAAATTTTCGGCAAGCCCGGCAACCATGAGCAGGCTGTCCGGCAATTGAAAAAACTGCGCGGCAAAACGGTGAACTTCTTTACCGGCCTCTGCCTCCTGGACACCCGTGACGACCAGGCCCATGTGCGCGGCATTCCCACCCTGGTGACCTTCCGGGACCTGAAGGATGCCCAGATCGAGGCTTATCTGGCCCGGGAGCCCGCCTACAACTGCGCCGGCTCCGCCCGATCCGAAGGGCTGGGCATTGCCCTCATCGCCCGCCTGGAAGGCAGCGACCCCAATGCGCTGGTCGGCCTGCCCCTGATTGCCCTGTGCGACCTGCTCCAGGAAACCGGGCTGCAGGTGCTGTGATGCGCGGCTCGCTTTATCTGATTCCCGTTCCCCTGGGACCCGGCAAATGCGAGGCGGTCCTGCCGCCCGCCGTGCTGGAACAGGTACGCCAGCTCAGACACTTCGTGGTGGAACATGCCAGGACAGCCCGGGCCTTCCTGAAGGCGGTAGGGATGCCGGTTCCCATCCAGGAATTATCCCTGTCCGAACTCAACGAGCACACCCGCAAGGAAGCGCTGGAAGCGCTGCTGGCCCCCCTCCTGCAAGGCCTGGACCTGGGGCTGCTGTCAGAGGCAGGCTGCCCCGCCGTGGCCGACCCGGGGGCGGAACTGGTGGCCCTGGCCCAGGCCCGGAGCATCCGGGTCATTCCCATGATTGGCCCCTCCTCCCTCCTGCTGGCCCTCATGGCCTCGGGCCTCGATGGTCAGCGCTTCGCCTTCCATGGCTACCTGCCCGCCAAGGAAGAGGAAAGGCGCCAAGCCATCAAACAACTGGAAAACGAATCCCGCAAACTGCGCCAGACCCAGCTTTGCATCGAGACCCCCTACCGCAACAAGGCGCTGTTCGAGGCCCTGCTCCAGCACGGCCAGCCCTCGACCCGGCTCTGCCTGGCCACCGACCTGACCTTGCCCACTGAATCCATCCGCACCATGAGCCTGGGCGATTGGCGACGCCAGCCGCCGCCGGACTTCGAGCGCCGCCCGACGGTCTTCTTGTTGCTGGCCTGAATTGCGGGGGCACACCCCCCGCACTTACTGGGCCGTGACCCCCAGGCTTTCGATCAATCCCCTGCCAAAACTGGCCGCGGCATCGGCCCCCAGGCGCTTGGCAAAGCGTTCGGCGATATTTTCCTTGATCGAGTAATCCACCACTTTTTCCGCCTTGATCACATCCCGGGCCACCGAATCGACAGTCCCGAGCTCATCGGCCAGACCCAGCTTGATACTTTGCTCGCCGGTCCACACCAGGCCCGAGAACATGTCCGGGGTTTCCTGCAGGCGCTTGCCCCGCCCCAGCTTCACCACGTCGATGAACTGCCGGTGAATCTCCCCCAGCATGGTCTCCACATGCGCCTTCTGATCCGGATTGACCGGAGAGAAGGGATCAAGCAAGCCCTTGTTCTCCCCTGCCGTCATCAGGCGGCGCTCGACGCCCAGTTTTTCCATGGCCCCGGTAAAACCAAAACCGTTCATGAGCACCCCGATGGAACCGACGATGCTGGCCTTGTTCACATAGATCCGGTCGGCCCCGGCGGCGATGTAATAGCCACCGGAGGCACAGAGATCTTCCACCACGGCATACAAGGGAATGTCGGGATGCCTGGCTTTCAAGCGACGCATTTCATCAAAAATGATGCCAGACTGCACGGGACTGCCGCCGGGACTATTGATCCGCAGCACCACCCCCGCCGTGTTTTCATCCTCGAAGGCGGATTGCAATGCCGCATTGATCTTGTCTGCGCTCACCTCGCCTTTCGGCTCGATGGTGCCGAACACATTGACCAGGGCGGTATGACGGCCGCGGTCTATCGGCTCTCTGCCGGGCGCCCAGTCCATGACCGCCACCAATACCGCCACCAGGTAGGCAAGCCCCGCCAGTTTGAAGAAGATCCCCCAGCGCCGCCGGGCCTTTTGCTCACTCAAGGCGGCAAAAGCCAGCTGTTCCAGGGTCTTGCGTTCCCAGTCGGGGGTGCTGCGCGGATCGTTGGGGGAGTTGTCCATTTATCGCTTTGCTAACTTTCCAGAAAAAAAATGCCGTCCGGCCGCTCTTCCACAGGCAGTGGCTCGAGGCCACGCCCGGCACAACGTCCGGCAAGGCAGAGCCCCGTCTCCGGGGCAAACAGGGCGCCGTGCACTGCGCAGATCAAGTATAACCCGGTGGAATCAAAAAATTCCCCTGGCTGCCAGTCCAGTTCCACCGGTACATGGCCACACCGATTGAGGTAAGCCCGGGGCTTGCCACGGTAGCGCACCAGAAAGGCCGGCACGGGGGAACCCTCGCGCGCAAGATCGAAGCGGATGCCCCGCCCTCCTTCCACCAGATCGGCGGAGGCACAGATCAGCCGTGCGCCAGCAGCCATGCCTGCAATTCCTCTACCGTATCCAGGCAGGCCAGGGGCGCCAGGGCCTGCAGCTCTTCCCGGAGGTGGGCACCATAGCCGACCCCCAGCCCGGCGGTTCCGGCATTTCTGGCCATCTGCAGATCGTGGGTGGTATCTCCGATCATCAAGGTCCGCTCCGGTCCCGCCCCCAGTTCCTCCATCAACTCCTCCAGCATCTGGGGATGCGGCTTGGAATGGCACTGGTCGGCACAGCGCAGGGCCTGAAAGTAGCCCCCCAGGCCGGAATGCGCCAGGGCACGGTCCAGCCCCGGACGGCTCTTGCCAGTCGCCACCGCCAGCCGGAACCCGCGCTGGGCCAATACCGCCATGAGAGCTTCAATCCCCTCGAACAGGGTCAGTTCATGATCCCGGGACAGATAATGGTGCCGATAACGCTCCGCCATGCGTGGGTATTCGTGCTCGGGCAGATCGGGCACCGCCCGCTGCAAAGCATCGACAAGCCCCAGACCGATCACCTGCCGTGCCTGGCGGTCGTCCGGCTCCGGCAGGCCCAGATCGCGGCTGGCCGCCTGAATGGCGTAAACAATGGCGGCGGCGGAATCCATCAGGGTTCCGTCCCAGTCGAAAACGATCAGATCAAAATTATTTTGCATGGTGAGTCAGATCCGGCCTGACCCGCATGGGTTCCGGATCATCGGCAGAAAAATCACGGGGCTCCACCGCATCCAGGTGCTGGATGAATTGCAGCAGGGCTTCGGGGAGCGGCGCCAGCAGATGCAGCGGATGCTTTTCCAGAGGATGGGGAAAGTCCATCGAGCGGGCATGGAGGGCCATGCGTTTTAGCCCCTCCTTCTGCAAGGACTTGTTGAGGGCAAAGTCTCCATATTTTTCGTCTCCGAGGATGGGATAGCCCAGATGGGCCAGATGCACCCGCAACTGGTGGGTGCGCCCGGTTTTCAACTGGCCTTCGAGCAGGCTGAAGCGCTGCCAGCGGCCCAGCAAGCGGAACACCGTATGGGAAGGCTTGCCCTCCGGGTCCACCCGCACCCGGCGTTCACCGGATTCGAGCAGGTATTTGAGCAGGGGCAGTTTCACCTGTTGCACGGGATTCATCCAGCGCCCCTTGACCAGCATCAGATAGCGCTTGTCCGCCACCTGCCCCGCTTCCCGGAACATGTCGTGCAGGGCATTCAAGGCCGAGCGTTTCTTGCCAACCAGCAACAGGCCGGAAGTCTCCCGATCCAGGCGATGGGCCAGTTCCAGGAACCTGGCCTGGGGCCGCTGCTGACGCAAGGACTCGATCACACCGAAGCTGACCCCGCTGCCGCCATGCACGGCAATGCCCGCCGGCTTGTCGATCACCAGCAGGGCCTCGTCCTCAAAAACGATGGGCAGCCGGACCCGTTCCTTGGCCGCATCCTCCACGGCTGAGCGCGGCCGCTCGGCCAGGCGCATGGGCGGCAGCCTGATCCGATCGCCGGTCTGAATCCGGCAGGTGGCATCGCAACGTTTTTTGTTGACCCGGACCTCACCGCTCCTGAGTACCCGGTAGATATGGCTTTTGGGAACCCCCTTGCAGCGTCGGATCAGGAAATTATCCAGGCGCTGGCCCTGTTCTTCTTCTCCGACAACCACATAGGTCACGGAATTTTTTCCCGCATCAGACATTTTGCAATATACTACCTTTCGATTTTGCGTCACGGACTGCAAGGCAAGCCGCACCGTCAGACCGACCAGCACCAGGTGCCAACCGCACCTCCAGGCTGCAGTTGCTACCGCAACATGAATGTCGGCAGGCCCGGCCAACCTGGCTGCATCCAACACAAGCTTCCAACACAAGCGCTTCCAACACAAGCTGCTTCAAGCCAAACTTGCTCAGCCCCGCAAATCAAACTGGTTAAGTTCGCTCACCAAAAGTAGCGATACTACTTGATTCGCGCATTGCAAGCATCCACGGATCGTCCCCGCAGAATTTTGATCCTGAGCCTTCGCTGCTCGGGATTTTCTCAAAAGCAGACCCCTCTCTTGAACTTTCAAACAACGGCATCCATGAAATCAACCGTTAGCTGACCGGTCGCTGCTGCGTGGGCGCGCCGCCCGTCTTGGTGTGCGCTGGAGCCCATAACAACATGAAACGCATGTTATTCAATGCGACACAGGCCGAAGAACTCCGTGTCGCCATTGTTGATGGTCAGAAACTGATCGACCTCGACATTGAATCGGCCGCCAAAGAACAACGAAAGAGCAATATTTACAAGGGTGTCATCACCCGCATCGAGCCTTCCCTGGAGGCGGCTTTCGTGGATTATGGTGCCGACCGGCACGGCTTTCTGCCCTTCAAGGAAATTGCCCGCAGCTACTTCCAGCCCGGCGCCGACAGCCGCTCCTCCATCAAGGAAGCCCTGAAGGAAGGCCAGGAGCTGGTCGTCCAGGTGGATAAGGACGAGCGTGGCAACAAGGGCGCCGCCCTGACCACCTACGTCTCCCTGGCGGGCCGCTATCTGGTGCTGATGCCCAACAACCCCCGGGGCGGCGGCGTCTCCCGCCGCGTAGACGGTGACGAGCGCGCCGAACTGCGGGAAACCATGGATCAGCTCGAAGTCCCCGCCGGCATGAGCCTGATCGCCCGCACGGCCGCCATCGGCCGCCAGGCCGAGGAACTGCAGTGGGACCTGAACTACCTGCTGCAACTGTGGCGCGCCATCGAGAGCGTCGCCAACGAACAGAAGGCGCCCCTCTTGATCTATCAGGAAGGCAGCCTCGTCATCCGCGCCATCCGCGATTATTTCCAGCCCGAGATCGGTGAAATCCTCATCGACACGGACGAAATCTTCGAGCAGGCCCAGGCCTTCATGGCCCAGGTCATGCCCGGCAACGTGAACCGGGTGAAGCGTTACCGGGACGACGTGCCCCTGTTCTCCCGCTTCCAGATCGAACACCAGATCGAGACCGCCTTCGGCCGTCAGGTGAACCTGCCCTCCGGCGGAGCCATCGTCATCGACCATACCGAAGCCCTGGTCGCCGTGGACGTAAACTCCGGCCGCGCCACCAAGGGTGCCGACATCGAAGAAACCGCCTACAAGACCAACCTGGAAGCGGCCGAAGAACTGGCCCGCCAGCTGCGCCTGCGCGATCTGGGGGGGCTGATCGTCATCGACTTCATCGACATGGAGTCCCAGAAGAATCAGCGCGAGGTGGAAAACCGCCTCAAGGATGCCCTCAAGTTCGACCGGGCCCGGGTGCAGATGGGCAAGATCAGCCGCTTTGGCCTGATGGAACTGTCGCGCCAACGGCTGCGCCCGGCGCTGGCCGAAACCAGCTACATCCCTTGCCCGCGCTGTACCGGCACCGGCCACATCCGCTCCACCGAATCGGCTGCCCTGCATATCCTGCGCATCCTCGAAGAAGAGGCCATGAAGGACAACACGGCCGCCGTGCATGTCCAGGTTCCCGTGGATGTCGCCACCTTCCTCCTGAACGAGAAACGCGCCGACATTCAGGCCATCGAACTACGGCACAAGGTCAGCATCCTGCTGATTCCCAATATGCACATGGAAACCCCGGCTCATGACATCCAGCGGCTGCGCCACGATGACCTGAACGGCGACGACCTGCGCGAGCCTTCCTACAAGATGGTGGAACTCCCCAGCGAGGAAGATCAAAAGCCGGGCAATGGCAAGCAGGAAGCCGTCAAGCCGCGTCAGGAAGCGGCCATCAAGAACATCGCCCCCGAGCAGCCGGCCCCCACGATAGCGAAAAAGGTGGAGGCCACCCCGGCCCCCGAAGCCTACCCGGGCATCATCGCCAGGATTTTCTCCTGGTTCCGCAGCCCTCCCGCGCCAGAACCCGTCCCCACATCGACCCCGGAACGCAAACCCCGGGAAAGTCGTGGTGACGGCCGCCGCGACCGTAACGAAGTCCGGCGCAACCGGGGTAGCCGCAGTGGCACGGACAGCCGTCGTAACGAAAGCGGTGAAGCCGAGAAGCCCGCACGGGAACCTCGTGGCGAGCGCAGTCGCAATACCAGCTCAACCACCAGCTCAACCACCAGCCCCACTACCAGCTCCACCACCAGCCGCGAAGCGCGCGAGGAAAAACCGGTTCAGGAACAAGCCCCCCGGGAACGCAAGCCGCGTGGCGAGCGCCGCGAACGCCAGCCCGCTGCTCCCCTGGCCGAACCGGAAAACCTGGCCCTCACGGCAGTCGTTCCCGCCCTGGAAAACAACATCCCATTCCCGGAAAATGGAAGCGAAGCCGCAGAAGAACAGGGCAATCGTCGCCGCAATCGCCGTAGCCGTGGGCGTGGCCGCAACAGCCCTGAAACCACTGAAGATGCAACCGCAGTGGCTGCCGAGGCGGTTGAACAGGCCCAGGTGAGCGAAGCCGCTGCACCGGAAGCCGTGCAGGAAACCGCCCCTGCCGCCCCTGCCGCTACAGTGGCAACGGAGGCTGCGGTGGCTACAGTGGCACACGCTGAACCCACGCCGCTTGCCATCGAAACCGCCGTCGCGGCCACCGCCGCTCCGGCCCCGGTCGAAACCTCGCTTGTGACGGCGTCCCCGCTTGCCGCTGCAGCCGAGCCGGCCGCCGTGGTTGAGGAACGGCCTCTGGAGCAGATCGCGCCCCCGGCGCCTCAGGCCGGATCCCAGCCCGAACAGGCGCCAGGGGAAGCGGCGCCGAAGCTGGATATCGCCGTCCTGGAGAAGGACCTGGAAGCCTCTGGTCTGGTGCTGGTACAAACCAGCAATGCCCCGGCAACCCCTGTGATTGCCGAGCCCGTCGTACCTCTGGGCCGTCCCCGGCGCAGCCGCAAGGCGGACGACACCGGGCCGGATGAACCGCTGACGATGGTCGAAACCGAAACCAGGTAAGCGCCGCATCGGGCGGACACTACTGAGCCACACCAACTGAGCCGCATCAACTGAGCCGCACCAGGAAAGGGAGCCCTTGCCGCTCCCTTTCTTCATTCATGCGCCCAGCAGGTAGTCCCGCACCAGGCGCATCTGGCTTTCATCCATCAGCGTCGGGGCATGGCCCACCCCGGGGATTTCGGCCAGTCTGGCCCGAGGTCCCCGCTCTCCCATCGCCCGCCACACCTCCTGGGTCAGCAGATCGGATTTTGCACCGCGAATCGCCAGCACGGGACAGTGGATGGCCTCATAAAGGCTCCAGAGTTCCACGTCCTGCAGCAGATAGGCACTGCGAAAGGGCTGGGCAATATCCGGGTCATAGGAAAACCGCCAGCTGCCATCCGCACCCTGCACCAGACTGTGCTGGATCAGATGCTGCCACTGACCGGGTTCCAGAGCGCCAAAAGGGGCGCAGATATTCCGGAAATACGCCCCCGCCGCCTCCAGCGTATCCCAGTGCAAGGGCTGGCCGACATAGGTCGCGATGCGCTGCAGGGAAGTCCGGCTGATCACCGGCCCGACGTCGTTCAGCACCAGGCGCTGGATGGGACTGTCCGGTAAAGCAGCCAGCGCCATGCCGATCAGCCCGCCCATCGAAGTCCCGAGCCAATCCACCTGCTCCACATCCAGACGCGCCAGCAGCACCAGCATGTCAGAAACATACTGAGGAATGGCGTAGGCCGCCTTGTCGGCCAGCCAGTCGCTCTGGCCCCGCCCCACCACATCGGGGCAGACCACCCGGTAATGGCGCGCCAGGGAACGGGCGAAAAAGTCGAAATCATGGCTGTTGCGGGTCAGGCCATGTACACACACCAGGACCCGGGGATTGCCAGGATCGCCCCAGAGCCGATACGCCATGCGATGACTGCCTTTGCCATCCGGACAACGCAGGCGATACTCCCGGAATTCCGGATCAGGCTTGAGCCAGTTCCGCACCTTTTGCCACCCCTTCATCAGACCCTCTCGCATCGCACACCTCCTTGACGTAGAGCATATCACCGACCCCACCAGTAACGCCGCCCGGCCTGGCGCCAGGGCTGGATCGCCACGGCGCCCCCGGAAAAATCCAGCACCAGCGCCCCATCCCGGTCGGTGCGCCAGACCTGCGCGCCCAGGCCTTCGTAACGCTCCAGCACCTCGGGCCGAGGATGCTGAAAACGGTTGCGATAGCCTGCCGAAGCCAGGGCCAGGCGGGGCCCCACCGCCGCCACGAAAGGCAAGGAAGATGAGCTGGTACTGCCATGGTGGGACATCAACAGCACCTCGGCCGACAACTGCGGCCTCTGGCCGGCCAGCAACGAGGCCTCCTCCCGCACCTCGATGTCACCGGTCAGCAGCAAGCGCCCCGACCGGGTCTCGGCCCGCAGCACGCAGCTATCCCCGTTCTTGCCATCCAGCGGACGGCCGGGTTCCGGGTGCAGGAAGGAAAACTGCACCTCGTCCCATTCCCAAGCCTGGCCCCGGCTGCAAAGCCGGCCGCCTTCCAGGTCCGGCATGGAAGACATGAGTTGCCGCACCGGCAAGGCCTGGCGCAGTGAATTCAAGCCACCGGCATGATCGTTGTCGCGGTGCGACACCACCAGCAGATCCAGCACCGCGATGCCGCGGCCCTGCAGATAAGGCAGCACCACCCGCCGCCCGGCATCATCGCTGCCGTAGGCCGGGCCGGCGTCATACAAGAGGCGATGCCCGGCGGTTTCCAGCAACACCGCCTGGCCCTGGCCCACATCCAGCACCGTCATCCGCAGGCTGCCCGGCGCCAGGGTAGGCCGGGGCCAGAGCAACAGCGGCAGCAGCAGCATCAGCCCCGCCCCCTTACCGGGTACGCCCCGGGGCAAGAGCAGCAGGAAGACCCCCAGCGCCGCCAGCAGCGCCGCCTGGAAATCCGCCCGGGGCGGCTGCCACAGAGGCATCGCCGACAGCCATTCGAGCACCGCCATCAGGCCGGACAGCAGGGTGTGAGCCCAAGAGAACAAGGGGAGGCCGGGCCACCAGACCAGCAGGGCGGCCAACAGGCACAAGGGCGTGATGATGAAACTCACCAGGGGAATCGCCAGCAGATTGGCAAGCGGCGAGACCAGGGGAAACTGCTGAAAGACCCAGAGCAGGATGGGCAGGGTCGCCAGGGTCGCGGCCCACTGGGTACGGGCGAACTCGCACCCCCAGGCCCGCCAGCCGCCCCGGGCTTGCCAGGCCGGGGCAAGCTGGAGACTGAGCCAGAGCAGGGCCGCCACCGCCCCGAAGGACAACCAGAAGCCCGGCGCCAGTACCGCCCAGGGGTCGGGAATCAGCACTCCGGCCAGGGCAAGCAGCAAGATGCGCCCCACGCCCACGTTACGGCTGGAGAGCATGGCCAGAGCGGCTACCGTCAACATCAGGCAGGTGCGCTGGGCCGGAATGCCAAATCCCGCCAGCAAGGCATAGGACAAGGCCGCCAGCCAGGCACTCAGGATCGCCGCCTTCTGGGCCGGCCAGTACAGGCACAGGGCAGGCAGACGGCGCCACAGGCGCAGCACCAGCCAGCCCACCAGACTGGCGATCAGGGTCACATGCAGGCCGGAAATGCTCATGAGATGGGTGGTGCCGGTACGGTTGAAGACCGCCCACTGCGCATTGGGAATGGTGCGTTGATCGCCGATCACCAGAGCAGAAAGAATGCCGCCATAGGGCGCATCGCCCAATTCCCGGGCAAAGGCTTGCCTGAGCCCCTGGCGCAGCCGGTGAATCCCGTTCATGGGAGGCCAGGGAACAAATTCATCCTGCCGCTCTGGCGCCGGGCTGGCCCGCACATAGCCGGTGGCGCGCAGATTTCGCTCCAGCAGCCAGGCCTCGTAATCAAAGCCTCCGGGATTGGCGCTGCCATGCGGACGTTTCAGGCGCACCGTCAGGACCCAGCGTTCCCCAGCCTGGAACAAGGTAGCGGCGCCTCCCTCCGCCGTCCCGTCCCGCTGGTAAACGCTCAGCCAGAGCCGTTCCGGCACCCGGGCCTGACGCGGCTCGGCGGCTTCCACCAGAAATTCGAAACGCTGGCCCCGCTCAAAGCCCTGCGGTAGGGAAACCACCCGCCCCGTTACCCGGACATCCCTGCCCTCCCAGGCCGGGTCCAGGGCATCGGCCAGGCGCAGTTCGGCCCGCCAGGCCGCCCAGCCCAAACCGGCGGCCGCACCCGCCAATAACACCCCCAGCAGAACGGACCGGGAACGCAGATGACAAACCGCAAGGATGAAAAAATGGAGGAGAATCCCTCCAGGCAGCGCCGCCCAGGCCCAGGCCGGCAAATCTGCCAGCGATTGCAGCAGCAGAATGCCCAGCATCCCGCCCACCAGAAAAAACGTCGTTGCCCGTGCCATCGGCACATTAGAACAAAAGCCCGTGAAAACCCCAAATGCATACCCCCGGAGCCCGATGCGCAAACACTTGAAACGCCACCTGCCAGACCACCAGACGGTGCAGGAAAACCGCTGGCTACGCCAGCTTGGACCCCAGCTCACCCACCCCCGGCTCTGGCATCTCAACCGCCACTCGGTCGCCGGCGGCGTGGCGGTCGGCCTGTTCTGCGGTCTGATTCCCGGCCCTTTCCAGATGTTCTTTGCCGCGCTCGCCGCCCTCCTGTTCCGGGTGAACCTGCCCCTGGCCATGCTCACCACGCTGTACACCAACCCCTTTACCCTGGTTCCCCTCTATCTGCTGGCCTTCCAGATCGGCAGCGTCTTCGCCCCTCAGGAAGGCAGCTTCGTCGCACCGCCGGAACTCACCCTCGCCGATCTGTACCAATGGGCCCTCGCCATGAGCACCTGGGTGCTGAGCCTGGGCAAACCGCTGGGCATCGGCCTGGTGATCCTGGCCACCCTGCTGGCCGTGGCCGGTTACTTCGCCCTGCGCCTGGCCTGGCGCATCTATTTGGTACGGGCCTGGAAAACGCGTCAGGCTTCGAGAAAATCCCGAAACCGGGCAGGGGAGCCAGCAGCAGAACAGCCCCGATCCCCTCCCCGCCACCCTGCCAGCCACCCTGAGCACTGACCCTCAGCAACCGCCCTGAACTCAAGGTGACGCGCCCAGTGGTCAACATCGTCCTCAGGACGCTAGGGCCGCCATGACGATGAATTCCGCTGTTCCGCGCCATGAACCCGCCGGGCAAGACACACGCCTCATGGAAAATGACAACGACCCACCATCAGACCAGCCGGCCGTCCTCCAGACTCAGGGTGCGGCCGGTGCGGGCTGCCAGGGCCGGGTCGTGAGTGACGATGACGAGGCTCATTTTTGCGGAACGGGTGCGTTCCAGCAGCAGGCCGAAGACTCCGTCGGCCGTGTGCCGGTCGAGGTTGCCGGTGGGCTCGTCGGCCAGGATGCAGGCCGGCTCGCTGACCAGGGCCCGGGCGATGGCGGCCCGCTGACGTTCGCCGCCGGAAAGCTCGCCGGGCCGGTGTTCGAGCCGGTGCCCCAATCCCACCGCCGCGAGGGTTGCCGCCGCCCGCGCCAGCGCCTCCTTCTGGGGCAGGCGCCGGATCAAAAGCGGCATGGCGACGTTTTCCAGGGCGGAAAACTCGGGCAGCAGGTGGTGAAACTGGTACACAAACCCGAGATGCTGGTTGCGCCAGTCGCCCCGGGCCGCTTCGCCCAGGGTGGAGAAATCCTTGCCCATCAGCTGTACCTGGCCGGCGCTGGGGGCATCGAGACCGCCCAGCAGGTGCAGCAAGGTGCTCTTGCCGGAGCCGGAGCTGCCGACGATGGCCAGGGCTTCCCCGGCGGTGACACTCAGATTGACGTCGGAGAGCACCCGCACCTCATTGCCGCCCTGCCTGAAGGTCTTGCTCAGGCCATGACATGCCAGCACTGGCTGCATTTCAGTTTCACTCATAGCGCAGGGCCTCCGCCGGATTGACCCGTGAAGCACGCCAGCTCGGGTAAAGGGTGGCCACCAGGGCCAGCACGAAGGCGATCAGGGTGACACCCCAGACATCGCCCCACTGCAGTTCCGAAGGCAGTTCGGAGATGTAATAGACATCCTTGGCCAGGAACTGGGTGCCGGACAGGCGTTCGATGAAAGGCACCACCACGTCGATATTGAGAGCCAGGCCGACGCCGCCGACCACCCCCAGGGCGAGGCCGATGCAACCAATCAGGGCGCCCTGGATCACGAACATCGCCATGATGCTGCCAGGCCGGGCCCCCAGGGTGCGCAGGATGGCAATGTCCGCCTGCTTGTCGGTCACCGCCATCACCAGGGTGGAGACGATGTTGAAGGCGGCCACGGCGACGATCAGGGAAAGGATGATGAACATCATGTTCTTCTCGATCTGCACGGCCCGGAAGAAGTTGGCGTGGCTGCGGGTCCAGTCGGAAACATAGGCATCGACATGGATCATGCCCGCCACTTCACGGGCGATGCGGGGGGCCTGGAACAGGTCTTCCACCTTCAGGCGCACGCCGCTCACCCGGTCGCCCAGGCGGTAGAGCTTCTGGGCATCGCCAATGTTGATCAGGGCCAGGCTGGAGTCGTATTCATACATGCCCACCTCGAACAGGCCCACCACGGTAAAGGCCCGCAGGCGCGGCACCACTCCGGCGGGGGTGACCGAGCCCTGGGGGGCGATCACGGTGACCCGGTCGCCCATATGCACCCGCAGGGCCTGAGCCAGTTCGGAGCCCAGCACGATGCCGAATCCACCCGGCTTCAGATCATCCAGCTTGCCGCTCTGCATGTGCGCGGCGAAATCCGCCACCTTCTCTTCGAGGCCGGGCTCGATGCCGCGCACCATCACGCCGCGCACTTCCTGATCCACCGACAGCATGGACTGGGCCTGGACAAACGGCGCCGAGGCCAGCACCTCCTTGTGGGCACCCGCCTCCAGGGCGACCCGGGACCAGTCGGGCAGATCACCGTCCACACCGCTGATCTGGATATGGGATGCGACACCAAGGATGCGGGTGCGCAGTTCCTTCTGGAAACCGTTCATCACCGACAGCACCACGATCAGGGCCGCCACGCCCAAGGCCACGCCCAGCATGGAAATCAGGGAAATGAAGGAAATGAAATGATTGCGGCGCTTGGCGCGGGTATAGCGCAGGCCGATGAAAACTTCGTAGGGGAAAGCCACGTGGGGAAAGCCCGGAAAGCCAAAGGGGGCCTATGGTACACTCGCCCGCGCTTTACGGGCAAAAAGCGGGCAAAACGCCCACCTCCCCCCGCTCCTCAGCCCCTCAGCCCCTCAGCCCCAGCCCGCCGGCCTCATGCACCTGACCCTCCTGATCCCCGAATTACTCTGGCCCGAACCCGGCGACCCGCTGGCCTTCGACGGCCTTGCCTGCCCCAGCCTCGAAACATGGCTGGGCCGCAGCCGTCTGGAGCGTAGCCCCCCTCGGCCGCTCGAAGCCATCCTGGCCCGGCAACTGGGCCTGACGGAAAACGGTCTGGCCGCCTGCCGTCTGCAAGGAGAAACGAATGCTCCGCAGGCCGCTGGCCGTCAATGGTTCTGCGCCGACCCCGTCCATCTCAAATTCCATCACGACCGTATCATTCTGGGCGATGCCAGCCTGCTGGCGCTGGAAGCCGCCGAAGTGGAGGCCCTGCTGGCAAGCCTGAACGCGACCTTTCCCGACCTCGGCCGCTTTCATGCCCCCCACCCGCGGCGCTGGTATCTGGAAGCGGCGGCCGACCTGGAACTGCCGCCATTGCCGCCGCTCTCGGCCGCATCGGGCCGCCAGCTGGGTAGCCTGATGCCGGAATCCCCCCGCTTCTCCCGGCTCATGAACGAACTGCAGATGCTGCTCCATGACCACCCGGTGAACCGGGCCCGGGAGGCCCGCCGCCAGCCCACCGCAAACGGTCTCTGGCTCTGGGGCGGCGGCGCCCTGGCCGCCCCGGCCGCGACGCGGATCGAGCGCCTGGGTGCCGATGATCCTCTCGCACGCGGCATGGCCCGGCACCTGGGCCTGATCTCCGAGCCGGCCCCGGCCACCCTGGCCGACTGGCCTTTGGGCCCCGGCCGGCAAGCCCTGATACTCCTCGAACATCTGCTCGCCCCGACCCTGATCGAAGACAGCGAAGCCTGGCGAGATGCCATGGCACGACTCGAACGAGACTGGTTTGCCCCGCTCGCCGCAGCCCTGGGAAAATCCATCGCCCGCCTCGACCTCATCAGCCCCACCGCGTTCGGGGTGCTGCACTGGGAAATCCGCGCAAGCGACCGCTGGAAGCTCTGGCGAAGAACCCCGCCCCTTGCCGCCTTGACCCGGCAACTGGCGCTCAGCCCGGAAAACATGCCATGACCCGCCTCATCCGCCGCCCCGTCCCCAGCAAACTCCAGTGGCAACTGGAAAACGAGGGCCTGTCTCCCCTGCTGGCCCGGCTCTACGCCGCCCGGGGGGTGCAAAACGCCAGCGATCTCGACTATGAACTAAAGTCCCTGCTCCCCCCCGCCACCCTGATGGGCGCCCGCGAAGCCGCGATCCTGCTTGCCGATGCCCTGGAAGCCGACGCCCGGATGCTGATCGTGGCCGACTACGACTGCGACGGCGCCACCGCCTGCGCCCTCGGCATCCGCGCCCTGCGCCTGTTGGCCGCCGGCAGCGGCGCCACGGTGGACTACCTGGTGCCGGACCGTTTCACCCTGGGCTATGGCCTCTCGCCTGCCATCGTGGACCTCGCCGCCCAGCGCCAGCCGGATCTGATCATCACCGTGGATAACGGCATCGCCAGCCTCGAAGGCGTGGCCCGGGCCCGGGAACTGGGCATCGCCACCCTGATCACCGACCATCACCTGCCGGGCGAGTGCCTTCCCGCCGCCGATTGCATCGTCAACCCCAATCAGCCCGGCTGCGAATTCCCCTCCAAGAATCTGGCCGGGGTCGGCGTCATGTTCTACGTCATGCTTGCCCTGCGCGCCGAACTGCGGCAACGGGGCTGGTTTGCCGGGCGCCCCGAACCGAATCTGGCCAGCCTCCTCGATCTGGTGGCTTTGGGCACCGTGGCCGACGTAGTGAAGCTCGACCACAACAACCGCATCCTGGTGAGCCAGGGCCTGGAGCGGATGCGTCAAGGCCGGCTGTGTGTCGGCATGCAGGCCCTGCTCAAGGCCGCCGGCCGGGAAGCCCGGCGCCTCACCGCCTTCGACCTGGGCTTCGTGCTCGGGCCGCGCCTCAATGCCGCCGGCCGTCTTGCCGACATGGGCATCGGCATCGAATGCCTGCTCACCGACGACCCCGGCCTCGCCCTGGCCTACGCCCAGAAACTCGATGGCCTGAACCGCGAACGGCGGGAAATCGAAGCGGAAATGCAGGATCATGCCCTGCTGCTACTCGAAAAAATCGACACCGACAACGCCCCGCCCGGCCTTGCCCTCTTCGAACCCGACTGGCACCAGGGCGTGGTGGGCCTTCTCGCCTCCCGCATCAAGGACCGCCTGCACCGGCCCGTGTTTGCCTGCGCCCGGGGCGAAAACGGCGAAATCAAGGGTTCCGGCCGCTCCATCCCCGGCCTGCACCTGCGCGACGCCCTGGATTTGATCTCGAAGCGCGCTCCCGGCCTTCTGTTACGCTTTGGCGGCCATGCCGCCGCCGCCGGCGTCACCCTCCTGGAAAAGGATTTCGCGCGTTTCCAGCACCTCTTTGCCGAGGTGGCCGAGGAACTGCTCGCCCCTGGCGACCTGGCCCGCCGCCTCGAAACCGACGGCGCCCTGGAAGCCGGCTACTACAACCTGCAAACCGCCCAGCTGCTAGAGCGCCAGATCTGGGGCCAGGGCTTTCCCGCCCCTTTGTTCGAGGACGAATTCATCGTCGAACAGCAGCGCATCCTCAAGGAAAAACACTTAAAGCTTCGTCTCAAGAAAGACGGTCAAGTCTTTGAAGCCATTCAATTCAACTTCACCACCCCACCCGGCAGCCGGGCCCGGATCGCCTACCGGCTGGGGATCAACGAATATAACGGCCTGCAATCGCCGCAGCTCATGGTGGAGTATCTGGAGGCTTGCTAAGAGAACCTCGTGAGAGAACCTCGGCAGCCGGCGCGCCCTTTCCATCCGCCCAAGATCATCACCGTCTCCTTGCTGCCCCAGGCCGCGGCCCCAATCTGCGTGCACACCTCTGCGTGACTTGACACGGCGCGCCGGAGGAAGGCGAAGCGTCGATCCGGGGCGCCTGCCGCCTCCGTTGCCGCCCGGCGCTCAGCCGCTTTTCAGCGCGGCCACGACTCCACACGGCGGATCCGGGGGCGCCGGCAGTAGGCCGGTTCAGTCGACAAAAGGCAGCCCGTCGTGCGGGAAGCGGGCCTTCAAGCCGAGCCGGTCGATGCGCCAGCGCGCCGGCAGCTGATCGACCCGGGCGATCACCTGCAAGCTCCGCGCCGGGGCGCTGAACGCCTGGCGCAGCTCGGTCGGCACGGGAACGGCCTCGTCCGTCATGCGTACCACCTGCGCCGGCAACTTGCTGCCATCCGGAAAGACCAGGGTCAGAGACCGGCCGACGGCAGTGGCGGCCGCGTGGCGGGGATCGAGATAGATCCAGACCTCTGGCTCCCCGTCGTGTTCCAGCCGCAGCAAGGCGGTGCCCGGCCCGACATTCTCGCCCGGCGCCACCAGAATCTCGCTCACCTTGCCTGCCCGCTCGGCCCGCAGTTCGAGGGCCTGCAGCCGATTATCCAGCCAGGCGCGCTCCAGCTCGCGCTGGCGTCGATCGGGGCTTTCGGCCGAACGGGCACGCTGGGCCAGTTGATAGATGTCGCGCAACCGCGCATCGCGCTGATCGGCCGCCGCCAGCAGTTCGCCGCGGGTGGCTGCCCCCTTGTCGAACAGGCGCTGCAGGTGCTCGAGCCGTGCCTCTGCCCGCGACAACAGCACTTCGAGCAAGGCCCGCTCGCGCGCCAGGGCGTCCTGCTCGGCCGCCCCAGGCGCGTCATCGGCCGCGGTGAGCAGATAGCGCCGCGCCCGCCATTCCGGATTATCCAGCCGCACCAGCAGCTGCCCGGCCTCGACCGGCTGTCCCGGCTGGACCCGCAACTCGGCCACCTGGGCCCCCTCCCGCGCGCGCAGCTCGCTGCTTGGCAGATGAATCTGGGCCGGCGCCTCGACCAGCCAGAGGGCAAGCGCCCAGCGGGCCGCCAGCCAGAGTAAGGGACTGAGCACGGCCAGCAAGATGAGATACCAGCGCAATCGGAAGGCCGCCCGCTTGCCCGGGGCATAGAGCACTTGCAGCCCCTGCTCTTCGGTCGGGTTCCGTTCCTTGGTGCTGAGAAACTTGATCTTCATGCGCTTCGTCTCAATGGGGAAAGGAGGACCAGTCCTGCCAGTCGATGCCCGTCATGGACACGGCCTGCAGGCGTTTTTGCCAGATTCCGGCCAGTTTTTTCAATTGCAGCAAGGAAGCGCCCTTCCAGCTCTCCGCGGCCGAAAGCTGCGGCTCCAGGCTCTGCGCCAGGCGAAATGCGAGCCCTGGCCAGCGTCGGGCGATGTCTTCTGCCACACCGGCGCTTTGCTCCGGATTACGGGAGTAGATCATCAGACTGACCTGGCGTACGCCGCTCTCCTGCAGGCGGCAGGGCAGGCAGTCATGCCCCGCTGCGGGCGGCGCAAACCAGCGCGGATGGCTGGAAATCTCGAGCGGCCAGGGAACGCTACGCGCCACCTGCGTAAGCGTATCCGTCCAGTCGCGCAGCCGGGCGGCAGGAACCGGCCAGCCCAGCTGTTCGACTTCGAGATCGAGGTGGAGCGCATCGAACGGCAGCGCCGAAAGCCTTCCCAGCAGGTCGATCAAGCTTTGCCGCGAGCCGGGCAGGATCCATTGCGGTTCGCCCAGCAAGAGCACCACCTCCAGCCGCCGCGCCCTTGCCTCGCGCAGGAGCGTGGCCAGGCGTCGCTGTAGTTGCGGTTCGGCGAGCTGGGCCGCGCTCAAACCCAGCAGGATCCGCTGCATTCCGGCCGCCTCCAGGGCCCGCCACTCGTCGGCGCGGGTCCGGGGATCGAGCAGGCGCCGGCTGTCCCAGACATATACTCCCTCACGCCAGAGCCTGGCGCCTGTCGCCAGTGCCCGTAAAGGGGCGGGAGCGGCGGTTTCTTCCAGGCCCAGGCCCGGCCAGTCGGCCGTCGCTGGCCCCAGCAGCGCATCATTGCCGGGGCCGGCTTCGGTAAAGAGGCGTAATGCCGCCTCACGCAGCCACAGATTCTGCCAGGCGGCGATCAGCCGTAATCCGGCCTGGCCGTATTCCAGCTCGGTGCCTAGAACGGCGGTAAAGTCCTGATCGACCAGGCCCTCCTGGCGCAAGCGCTGTTCCTGCACGGCCCGCGTCACCGCATCCAGCTGCTGCCGCGCGAGCAACAGCTCGTCGGCCGCCTGCCGGTGTGCCCGCAGGGCCTGCACCAATCCCTGCCGCAACTGATCCCGCTCGGCATCGAGGAGGGATTGCGCCGATTGCAGCCGGGCCTGGCCTTCATCCCCACGCGCCCGGCCATAGGCCTGCAGATCGAAGGGCGCCGACAGGCTGATGCTGGCAACCAGGCCATTGCCCGTCTTGCTGCTGCCGCTGTGATCCTCGTAACTCTGCGCCAGGCTGAAAGTCGACTCGACCGCCGCATACCACGGCGGTTTGCCGTTTTGCTCGGCCCGCTGCAACTGCTCGCGCCGCTGCGCTAGCCTAGGGTGGGTTTCGAGCGCCTGGCGCCAGACCTCGACGGGCGGCACCGTGAGGACGAGCGCTTCGGCCCGGGCCTCCTGCTGCGGCCCGATCGTCTGGCCGGACAGTCGCTGCAGGCTCTCGCGGGTTTCATCGAGGAGCTGCGGATTTCCGGCACAGGAGCGCTGCAGGGCTTGCCAACGCGCGTCCAAAAGGCCCGCCTCGGATGCCAGCAGCCAGCCGTCACGTAGCCGCTCGGCCAAATGCCGCCGGGCCTGTTCGGCCGTGCCGGCGAATGCGCGGCACCAGTGCTGCTCTTGTTGCGCGCGCCACCAGTCGGCATAGGCACTGCGTAGCGCCAGGCGCTGTTCGAGGCGGTACAGCTCACGCCGCGCCTGCTGCTGCTGCAGTTCGGAGTCGACGTTGCGCACGAGGGCGAGCTGGCGATGCAGGCTGCCCAGGAGCGGGTGGCGTAAGCCCAGGGCCAGATTGCGACCGTAATAATCATCGATCAGATCCTCGGTCACGAGCTCCCGGTAGCGCCCGGTCGAGGCCGAGGCGAACCACTGCCAGCCCGCCTCGGCCTCACGCTGTTGCTTGAGCGCCTCAAGGGCTGCCAGGTCGGCATCTGCCGCCCGGACCGATGCGCCGAGCACGGCATGTTCGAGCAGCGCCGGCAGCGGCAGCACCTCGGCCCGGGCAAAGCTTGCCAGACAAAGGAGCCCTGCAAGCACCGCAAATACCCATCGCGGTGACACCCGGCATGGCCGTGGCATCAGAACTTCTTCCCCTTGCGCAGCACCCACCAGGGCGCCATGGAGCTTTCTTCGTGGGCGCGGCGCAGCATCTCGTTGAGGATCGCCACTGCACTCCAGCAGCGCATGACCAGCATGAAGAGTGGAAAGAGCGGCACCGCCCAGCACAGCCAGAGATCCTCGCGCGGCCGCTCGGAGACCAGGGTCAGAAGGGCGACGTAGGCCAAGAGCGTATTGGCGAGGTACACCAGATACACCAGCAGCGCAATCACCATGAAGTGGGTAAGGCTCAGCAGGTAGAGGCCGAGCAGGAGATAGCCGAAGATGATGAAGGGCAGGACGAGCTGAAAGAAAAAGCCGCTCACCAGAATCACGATGAAGTTGCGCCAACCGAGCAGCTCCGGTGTGAAGCTGTGACGGTGCTTGCGGATGTAGAGAAAGAACAGGTCGCCGTCCCAGCGCAGGCGCTGCATGAGGAGCTGGCGAAAGGTCACCGGCACGTCGGTATGCCCCATGGCGCGAGGCTCGAAGGGAATGCGCAGCGGTTTGCGGCCGAAGTAGTTCTTGATCCGCAGGGTGATATCGAGATCCTCGGCGGTGTGCGTATCCCAGCCGCCGATCTTTTCCAGAAAGCTGCGGCGGAAAGCCCCGAAGGCGCCGGAAATGTTGTTGACCACGTTCCACTCGCTGAGCCCGATTTTCGCCAGATGGATGGACAACAGGTATTCCAGGGCCTGCATCGCCGTGACGAAAGAGCGGCGCGCATTGCGCACCCGCAGGCTGCCCGCCACGCCCGGCACCAGCGGATTCTGGAAATGCCGGACCAGGTTGACCACCATATCGTTGTCGAACGAGGTATCGCCATCGAGCGCCAGGATGATCTCGCCGCTGCTAAATTCGAGCCCCGCGTTGAGCGAGGAGACCCGCCCGCCGCGCTGCCACTTGGCGATCGGCCGCAAAAAGCGCTGCGGATAGAGCCGAGCGTCCACGCGAAATTCACGCACGGCCTGCATCGTCGCCGGGTTGGCGGCGGCGCCGTCCACCACCGGGATCAACTCGATCTCGCCGCGATACGTCTGTTCGCACAGGCTAAGGAGCGTGGTCTGCACGTCGCGGCCTTCGCCATAGCAGGTGATGATGCAGGAGACCCGGGGACGATAACTACTGCCTTCTGGCAGTTCGAACGGCTTACGCATGAACCAGCGCAAAACGCCCAGCAGGATGAACAGGTTGAACGGCACTTCGAGCAGCAAAAAGGCCGGAAACAGCATCACCAGCAGATGGCCGAGCCCGTCGGGCCGATCGATTTCCCGCAGCACATCTTGCCATTGCAGCCAGAAGGCATCCATTTCAGGGGTATACGGATTTAATGGTTGATGGGGCACCTTTACCCCACCAACCTGATACC
>JANLJE010000021.1 GCA_029255645.1 Comamonadaceae bacterium
CAACCTGCGCATGACCATCGGCGGCATCGGTGGTTGTTCGGTGCGTTTCGTCTAATTTGCTGAACCACGATCAAACAAGGAAACATCGATGACTCAAAAAATCAAATGCGCGCGCATCGTTCCGGGCCACATCGGCCCCTGCGGCGCGCCGGCCCGCGAACGGGGGCTGCTCTGATGAAACTCGATCAGGCAACAATTCTCAAGCTGGCAGAGCACCTGGAAGAATGCGAGCTCAACGCCAGGGATACGCTCAAGATCACCGACGATCATCCCGACATGGACTGGGATGACGCCTATGCCATCCAGGACGAAATCCGCCGTCGCAAGCTTGCCCGGGGCAACAAGATCGTCGGTCTCAAGTGCGGTCTGACCTCCTACGCCAAGATGAAACAGATGGGCGTCGAGACTCCCTGTTTCGGCTTCGTCACCGACTACGGCTCCGTGCCCGATGGCGGCGAGGTGAAAGTCTCCGAACTGATCCATCCCAAGGTCGAGCCGGAAATCTGCTTCGTCCTGAAGCACGCCCTGAAGGGCCCCGGCTGCCACATCGGGGCCGTGCTGGCGGCCACGGATTTCGTCATGCCGGGGATCGAGGTGATTGATTCCCGCTATCGGGATTTCAAGTTCGACTTGAAGAGCGTGATCGCCGACAACACCTCCGCCGCCCGCTTCGTGGTCGGGGGCCAGACCCTGCCGGCGGAAGGCGTGGATCTGCGCACGCTCGGTGTCGTGCTCGAAAAGAATGGTGAGATCGTGACCCTGGCATCCGGTGCTGCCGTGCTGGGCCACCCCGCGGCTGCGGTCGCGGCCCTGGTCAATCATCTGGGCGCCCGGGGCGAAGAAGTTCCCGCCGGTACCCTGATCCTTTCCGGCGGCATCACCGAAGCCGTGGCCGTCAAGCCCGGCGACCACATCAATCTGCGGGTTCAGGGGATGGGCAGCGTCGGTTGCCACTTCGTCTGACCCAGCCCGTGGAGGCAGGGTTCTCGTCTCGATGGCCGGGTGATTTGTTAATGAGTGGCCAATGAGTGGCCAATGCCAGCCGCGTCACTCCCATGCGAGTGGCGCGGGTCAGAATCGAAGGTACAACCAGCAAGGAGCTGAATATGCCGTTTGCACAGATATTCCTGATGGAAGGGCGTAGCGAAGAACAGATGCGCGCCGTCATCGAAAAAGTGAGCGATGCCCTGGTGGAAGCCACCGGTTCTCCCCGGGAAAACGTCCGGGTGTGGATTCAGGAGGTGCCCAAGACCCAGTGGGGCATCGCCGGGAAAACCGCCAAGGATTTAGGGCGCTGAAAAAAACCTGAAGCCTGACCCTTCGCGCTTCCAGGAAGACCGGCCTGGACGACCTGGGGGGCTTTGCTTCCGGGTTCCTTCCTGGCCCGTTTTTCTGGCCCGCTTCCAGGTTCGCTTTCAGGTCCGGTCACGGCCGGGCGATTACCGGCGTGGTTTGCGGTCGTCAAGGCTATCAGCCCGGAACCGGAACAGGGATAATGCGAACCGATCTTTGTGGAGGAACCCATCATGAAACGACACTTGCTGCCGGCCCTGATCCTTGGCGGGCTGTCGCTCGGGGCGCTGGCCGATGATGCCGACCTCGGCGCGCTGGAATACCGGAACAGTTGCGCCGCCTGTCATGGCCTGGAGGGCAAGGGCGGCACCGAGATGGGGCGTCTGTTGCGGATCCAGCCGCCGGACCTGACCTTGTTGCAGCAGAAGAATGGCGGCGTGTTTCCCACGGCCCGGGTGTACAACACCATCGATGGCCGGCTGGACGTGCAGGCGCATGGCAGCCGCGCCATGCCGGTCTGGGGCCAGCGTTATACGGAGGAGGTCTCCTACCTCCACAGCGACCCTCTGCTGGGCGAGCGTACCGTACGGGTGCGGATTCTGGCGCTGATCGACTATCTCTATCGGTTGCAGCGCTGATTGCGGCGGTTCGCCCATGAACAAGCCCGGCCGTAACTGGCCGGGCTTTTTTTGCTGCTTTGCCGGGCCGCTTTGCCGAGCAGCTTTGCCGAGCAGCTTTGCCGAGGTCAGGCCCGGCCGGTGTATCCGGCCAGCAGCCGCAGCAGCTGCTCTTCGTCATAGGGTTTGCCCAGGTAATCATTGGCCCCGATTTCCATCGCGTAGTTGCGGTGTTTGTCCGCGGTGCGCGAGGTGATCATGATGATCGGCACCTGCTTCAGGCGGGCGTCGGCGCGGATGTTGCGCACCAGGTCGAAGCCGTCCATGCGCGGCATCTCGATGTCGGAGAGGATGACATCGGGAATCTTCTCGATCAGATGTTCCAGCGCATCGACCCCATCCTTGGCCAGCTCCACCTGGTAGCCTTCCCGGGCCAGCAGCTTGCTGGTGATCTTGCGGACCGTGAGGGAGTCGTCCACCACCAGGACGGTGGGTTGCTGCAGCGGGACCGGTGTCGCGGTGGCTTCGGGAACTGCCGCGCCTTTCAGGGGGGCGCTGGGGGCAAGAATCTGGCTGGCCAGGGCGACGGGGTTGAGGATCAGGACGACCTGGCCATCCCCCAGCACCGTGGCGCCGGCAATGCCGACCACGCGGGCCATCTGGGGGCCGACGTTCTTGACCACGATTTCCTGTTTCCCCTTCATTTCGTCGACCAGGACGGACACCCGATGGGGTCCGGAGCGCAGCAGCAGCACCCAGTGCAGGCGGCGGTGTTCCGGCTGGGTCTGGTTGTCACCCAGCAGACGGGGCAGGTAATAAAAGGGGTAATGATGGTCCTGCCAGACGACTTCACCCTTGCTGCGGATTTCGTCCAGGGATTTTTCCCGGATTTCCTGGACCTGTTCGATCAGGGCGGAGGGAATGGCAAACAGCCGCTCGCCCACCTCGATCAGCACGGCCTGGGTGACGGCCAGGGTGAGCGGCAGGTAGAGGCGGAAGGTGGTGCCCTTGCCTTTTTCGGTGCGCACTTCGATCCGGCCGCCAAGGCTGGTGATCCCGGTTTTCACCACGTCCATGCCCACGCCGCGGCCGGCGACCTGGGAAATTTCGGTGGCGGTGGAGAAGCCGGAATGGAAGATGAAATCCACCAGATGTTGATCATCCACCGCCTCGCCCGGCGCGATCAGGCCGTCCGCTTCCGCCTTTTCGCGGATCCGGTCCAGATCAAGACCGGCCCCGTCATCGGACAGGGTGAGGATGATTTCATTGCCTTCCTGGGCCAGGCTGAGATTGATTTCACCAATTTCATCCTTGCCGGCGGCCAGGCGCTGTTCGCGGGCTTCCAGGCCATGGGCGACGGCGTTGCGCAGCATGTGTTCCAGGGACGGGAGGACATTTTCCAGCACGGAGCGGTCCAGTTCCACCTGGCCGCCGTGCAGTTCCAGGTTGGCGCGCTTGCCCACTTCCTTGGCGGTCTGGCGCACCAGCCGGTAGAGCCGCTCGCTCTGGCTGGCGAACGGCACCATGCGCACGCTCATCAGGGATTGCTGCAGGCTGCGGTTGAGGCGGGCCTGGGCGACGAGGGCGGCGTTGGCGTCATCCAGGTTTCTGAGCAGGTTCTGCTGCACCGTGGCCACGTCGTTGACCGACTCGGCCATCATCCGGGTGAGTTCCTGGAAGCGGGTGAAGCGGTCCAGTTCCAGGGGGTCGAAGTCGGCCTTGATTTCGTGACGGGTGTTGGCCTGGATCTGGGTTTCTGCCTGGATTTCGATTTCCCGCAGCTGGCGCCGCAGGCGGATCACGTTTTCCGTCAGGTCCAGGAGGGAATCCTTCAGCTCCCGCATTTCCCCCTCGATCCGGGCCCGGACGATGGCAAGTTCGCCGGCTTCATTGACCAGCTGGTCGACCAGATCGGCACGGACACGCAGCAAGGCCTTCTGGCTGGCTTCGCTTTCCTGCGGGGCATGAGCCTGCGTTTCAAGAGCCTGGGCGGCGGCGGGCGAGGGGCTGGCCGGTGCCGGCGCCGGGGGCGGCTCGCCTGCCGTTGCGGCGCCCGTTGCCGGCATCTGGGGCATCTGGGCAGGTTCGCCCGGGGTATCGGCGGAGGCGGTGCGCAGGGGTAGGCCGGGGGGGCTGAAATCGCCCGCCTGGTAACGCTCCACGGTCTGGGCCAGCAGGTCGCAGGCGGACTCGATGTCGTCCAGATCGGCCGGGGTGATCGGGGCGCCATGCAAGAGTTCGCCGACCCGGCTTTCGACGGCGTGGGTGAATTGCCCCAGATTCATCGCGCCAGCCATGCGCGAGCTGCCTTTGAAGGTATGCAGCAGCCGGGCCAGGGCATTGGGGGCGGTGGTGCTGCCCGGGTCTGCTTTCCAGGCGGCGATCTGGGTCTGGAAGCCTCCCACCAGTTCCTGGGCTTCTTCCAGGAAGATGGGGAGCAATTGCTCATCCATTTCGTCTTGCAGCAGCGGCAGCGTTTCCGGCGCGGCGGCTGGGAGGCTGCTGTCGGGCTGTCTGGCGCTGCTGTCCTCTGCCGGGGGCAACCCGGCATCGGTGATCCCTGCCTGAGTCCGGGGCGGGCTGAAGGGTTCGCCCAGGGATTCGCCCAGGGATTCGCCCAGGGATTCGCCCAGGGATTCGCCCAGGGATTCGCCCAGGACGGCAACCATGTCCTTGTCCTGGTTTTCCTGTGCGTCGGATTCGCTCCGGGAGGGGTAAAGCTGGGATAGCGCATCGATCAACATCGGCTGGGCGTCCGGCATCTGACCCTTGGCCAGGCACTGCAACATCGCTTCCAGCGCGTCCATGGTCTGGCGCAGCACGGCCAGGCCTTCGAGGCTGTCCGGGTGCCGTGCGCCATCGCGGCGCAACAAGGCGTGTTCGAGTGCCTGCCCCAGTTTGTTGACCGGAAGAATGCCTACCGTACCGGCGATACCCGCCAGGGTATGGGCGGCACGGCCGATTTCGAAGGGAGTGGCCATGCTGGGGGCCTGGCTCAGCTCTTCGACAAAGCGCTGCAAATTGTCCAGATGGCCGCGCGCCTCATCCCGGAAAATTTCATGAAGCTGGGGTGAAATCGTCAGCGTCTGGGCCGCTGGCGCGGCACTTGGCCTGGGCTCCGGTTCCGGCTCCGGTTCCGGTTCCGGTTCGGGCTCGGGCGCCGGTTCGGGTTCGGCCTCCGGTTCGGGTGCCATGGCGGGTGCGTTGTCCAGCACGTCGAGGCTGAGTTCGAGCGGTGGCCCGGCTGTGCCGGCTTCGCCGGCCGGGGGGGCGCTGTCGAGGCTGGCGCGTGCCAGATCCGGCAGGGGAAAATCGGTGGTGCGTTCCTGCGCCGGGGCGGCAGGGCTTTCCGGAACGGGTGCGGCAGCGGGCGGCGGGACGGCGGATGCTTCCGGTGTTTCTTTCACGCCGCGGAGTTGTTCGGCCAGGCGTATCAGCGGGGTGGGGTCGGGCATCAGCCCGTCGCCGCTGGAGAGGTGTTCCACCCAGACACTGAAGACCTGGTGGGTGAGGGCGAGCATCTCCAGCAGTTCCGGCGTGACTTCCAGTTCCTGGCGCAGCCACTGGTTGAGCGTCTGTTCCACGGCCCAGGCGGTTTCGCCGAGGTCCTTGAGCCCCACCATGCGACCGCTGCCTTTCAGGGTGTGGGTGGAGCGGCGGATGGTGGTCAGGGTGTCCACATCGTGGGGTTGCCGGCGCAGGATGGCCAGATTGCTGGCGATGGTGGCAAGCACTTCCCGGGCTTCTTCCAGGAAGATTTCCAGGAGTTCGGCATCGAGCTCGTCGGTGCTGGCCTGGGCGAGCTGCAAGGTTTCGGCGGAGGGGGCCGGGGTTGCGGGCTGGGCGCCGATCGGGGCCAGGGCTTCAGCAATGGCCTGCATCTGCGGTGCTTCTTCGCCCGGCTTCCTGGCCAGGGCAAAAAGGGCGGCCTTGGCCTGGGCCAGCAGGGCCTGGTCTGCCACCAGGTCGGCATCCTTCTGCAGGGCCTGGAGGTGGGCCTGCAGGTCGTCGCGCAGGGCCGGGTCGTCCGGCGCGGCATGGAGGGCTTCGAGCAGGGCCTGAGTTTCGGCCTTGAGCCGATTCAGCTGGCTTTCGACCGAGGCGCCGGGGGGTTCGGTGGTTTCTTCGGAGCTGGCCTCCGCCATTTCCCCGGTCGGGGCGGATTTGCCCTGGAGATTGTCGAGGAAGGACTGGAAGTCGGTGTTGCCATGCTGCAGGGCGTCGACGAAGAAACCGAGGGTGGAGAGTTGCTGGGCCACGGTTTCGAAAGCACCTGCTTCGGGTTCGCTGCCGGCCTGGGCGAAACGGAGAATCTGCCGTTCGCAGTCCCGCAGGTAGGCCACGGCGGCGTCTTGTCCGAGGATGGTGAGGGCGCCGGCAATCTGGCGCAAGGGGCTTTCGAGGGCGCCGCTGTCCGGGCGTTTGCTGGTGTCGCGGAAGTAAACGTCGAGGGTCTGTTCGATCTGGGCGAGATTGCTCTGGATTTCCCGGGCGACCTGGGCCATGAGCAGGCGTTCCTGGGCGCGGCGGGACATTTCATCGAGCAGGGGAATGTCGCTGTCCTGGGGAATCTGCCCTGCCATGCAGGTCTGCAGGCGTTTGACCATCAGGTCGACCTGCTGGGCGAAGTCCTGACCCAGGCGGGCGTAGTTTTCCAGGGCGGTCTGGATCAGCAGCAGGGCGGTGGCGATTTCCATCGCCACGCCATCGGATTGGCGCGAGGGTTGCTGGGCCAGCCAGTCGGCAGCGGCGTTCAGGGCCTGGGCGAGACGGTTGAGTTCGGCATTTTCCAGCTCGGTGGCGAACTGGGCGCTGTGGTGGGTCTGCTCCACGAAGGCGGTCAGGGCCGAGGCGCTGCCCGAGCAGAAGCGGTTCCACTGTTCTTCGGCGGTGGCAATCGTTTCCCGCAGGCGACGCAGGGTGGCTTCATGCGGGGCGCTGGCCCCGGGTTTGCGGCTGTCGCTGCTGGGGATCAGGGTCTTGAGCTGGTAGGTTTGCTGGATTTCCGCCAGCAGCGGGTCGGCCTGGGCCGGGCTGTGGGCGACGAAGAACAGGCAGTCGCGCAGCAGGCGTTCGGCCACGCCGGGGTTGCCTTCCAGCAGGCGGCGGATCTGCAGGTCGATGCGGGCGCACAGGGAGCGCGCGTCACCGGCCTGGCTGGCGCCATGCGCCAAGGCGGTGACCAGGCCCAGGGCGGCCCACCAGAAGGCCCGGGCCGAGGGGGAAGCCTGGGTGGCTTCGATGCGGCGCAGGGCTTCTTGCATCAGGGCCAGGCCTTCGTTACTGGCCGTGCTGCCCTCGGGCTGGCGTAACCAGGCCAGCAGCCCCTTCTGGAAGCGGCTGCGTTCGGAGCGGATCAGTTTCAGCCGTTCTTCCTGGGTCAGGGGAGTCCCGGCTGGACGCTTGGGCGGCCGCAGGCTCAGATCCGGGAAGAACAGGTCGGTGGGGTTGGCTGGACGCTGGCCCAGGGCTGCCGCCAGGGCCTGGTAGGTGGGCAGCAGGCGCAGGGGCTGATCGGGTTCGCCGGCCAGCAGGTTGTCCAGATACTGGCGCAGGGCGGCAAAGGCGTCCTGGATGGTGGCCGGGGCGGCTCCGGGGTTGGGCGCTTCGCCGTTTTCCAGGGCCAGCAGCAGGTTTTCCAGCGCGGCGCTGATCTGGGTGATGCCATCCAGGCCTACCATCGATAACGCGCCGTGCACCTGGTGCAGGTGGGTGCGGCAAAACTTGAGCTGGGTGACATCACCTTGTTGCTGGAATTGCTGGAGGGCTTCAGTTGCCCGTTCCAGGGCAAGGTCGATCTCTCCCTTGACCCAGGTCAGAGGTCCCAGGTCGAAGTTCGTGGCTGCATTCATGCGATGGGTTCTCAGCTGACCTTGAAGCCGGCGACCGAACCCTTCAGTTCGGAAGCCAGGGCGGTAAGTTCATCCACGGCCTCGGCGGTGCGGGTGGTACCGGTCGTGGTCTGTTCGGTGATGCGCAGAATGTCCTGCATCAGCCTGGCCACCTGGGTGGCGGACTGGGCCTGCTGCTGGGTGGCGGCGGAAATGTTTTCGATCAGGTCGGCAAGGTCGCGCGACACCTGGCCGATTTCGGCCAGGGCCTGGCCGGCGGCGTCGGAACGCTTGGCGCCTTCCACCACACCCTGGGTGGATTGTTCCATGGCGGACACGGCATCCTGGGTGTCGGTCTGAATGGTCTTGACCAGGGCCGAGATCTGCTTGGTGGCTTCGGCCGAGCGTTCGGCCAGGCGCTGCACTTCTTCTGCCACCACGGTGAAGCCGCGTCCGGCTTCGCCAGCGGAGGCGGCCTGGATGGCGGCATTGAGGGACAGCACATTGGTCTGTTCGGTAATGTCGGAAATCAGTTCCACGATTTCGCCGATTTCCTGGGAGGATTCACCCAGGCGCTTGATCCGCTTCGAGGTTTCCTGGATCTGCTCGCGGATCGCGTTCATGCCGCGAATCGAATCCTGCACGGCGGTGGCGCCCTTCTCGGCGGCTTCCAGAGAGGCGCGGGCCACCTGGGCGGACTGGTTGGCATGACCCGACACGGCATTCATGGATTGGGCCATTTCCAGGGCGGAACTGCCGGCGATGCCAATTTCGGAGCCCTGCTTTTCGGCGGCTTCGAGCAGTTCGGCGGAGGTCCGGCGGGCGATTTCCGTCGCCTGGGTCACCCGGTTGGCGGCGTCGTTGATGCGGCCCACCAGTACCCGCAGTTCTTCGATGGTGTAGTTGATGGAGTCGGCGATGGCGCCGGTGATGTCTTCGGACACGGTCGCGGTCACGGTCAGGTCGCCGTCGGCCAGGTCGCCCAGTTCGTTCATGAGGCGCAAGATGGCCTCCTGGTTCTGGCGGTTGGCGGTTTCGGAAGCCTGGCGCAGGCGCTCGGATTCTTCGGCGCGGCGGCGGGTGTCGTCCAGGTAGATCTTGCCCAGCCAGACGAGCAAAACCACGGCCAGGATGGTGAGGAGGGTGACGCTGAGGATGAACCGGCCGCGGGAACCGTATTCACGCTGGTAGGCGGCGGTCAGCTGGTCCGCTTCGGCCAGGAGGGTGTCGCTGTCGCGGAAAATGCGGACCCCGGCCTGCTTGGCCTGCACCAGCGGTTGCATGTTGCCGAGAATGCCGCCCACCGCCTCGCGGTAGTCGTTGAACACGGCGGCGAGCTGGTCGAGCTTTTCTTTGGTTTCCGGATTGTTGCCGGGGTTGCCCCGCAGGCTCTCCAGGGTGTCCTTGAAGGCGTTGGTGTCCTTGCCCAGCAAGAAGGCGACTTCCGGATTGATGGTGTCGCCACCCAGCATGGCGCTGGCGTTCTTGGCAATGCGCTGGGTCAGCATCACGAGTTGATTGGCGGCCGCAATCTCGTGCGGGTTGGTGGTGGTTTGCAGCTTCAGGGCGGCGACCTGTTCGGAGAGTTCGAGCAGTTCGGGGTTGCGCCCGTCAATGGAGGCCACATTCCTGCCCAGGCCGACCAGGTTCTTTTCCTGGGCGATCAGGGTGGCGGCATCCTTTTCGATCCTGGCCCAGTGCTGGCGCAGGGCATCGAGTTCGGTCCGGACGCTGGCGGGAGAGGCAGGGACTTCGGTGTCGCCGATCTGGCCGCCGAGGGTCAGTTGCTGCAGCAGGTGGGAGAAGGTTTCCCGGGATTCCTTGAGCTGGCTGAAGGCGACGGGATTGCCTTGCAGGGCCAGCGAGGAGGCCTTGGCCAGGCGCTGGGAGAGCATGCGCATTTCACCGGACGCACTCAGGTAGGCGGTGCCGTGGGCGTCACTGCGCAGGTCCTCGAAAACCAGGGTGGCGATGATGACGAGCAGCACCACCAGGCCACCGCCCAGGATCTTCATTTGCTGGATGATGGGCCTGCCCGCCAACAGCCCGCCGCCCTTGCCCGTGATTTTTGTATTTTTGGCCGGCTTGGTCGCACGGCGCGGCGCGGGCTTGACCGGCGGGTGGTCCGGGGAAATGGTCATGTCACTGTCGGGCGCGGGTTTGTTCTTTCCGAAGGACAGTTTGGGCAGGTTCAGCTTGAAGGCCATGTTGATCTCCGTGGTCAGGCCACGATATTCATGAAATTCGGGTCTAAAAGCAGGGCTTTCAGATCCAGTCGATGCCATGTATTTCCCTCCGGGTCCAGGAGGGTGGCGGCGTTCCAGGCGGCAGCCGGGCCAGAAGCGGGGGCGGCTTCAAAATCGGCAGGGTTTTTCAGGCCGAGCAGACGGGAAACCAGCAGGGCTACGTTATTGCCGTGTTTTGCGCCGACCAGCAGCAGGCGCGCGGCAGGACTGTGGGGCGGTGTGGGTTCCTCGCCGATGAAGGCGGGAAAGTCGGTGACGGCATGGAGGTTGCCGCGGATATTGACCAGACCGGCAAAGGCGGGCTTGGTCAAGGGCACGGTAGTGAGCGTTGGCAAGGGAATGATCTCGCCGGATTCGGACAGGTCCAGGAGCCAGCGGCTCTGCCCGGCCTGGATGCCGAGCAAGGATGCGGCGCGGTCACCCTGCGCCACGCCGGAGAGGCGGCGGGACAGGTACTCCTGGAATTCGCGCAGGCTGATGCGTCGTGCCATGGGGGCGTCGATCAGGGCAGCACGGAGATTTTTTGCAGCAACTCTTCCGGGTTGACCGGTTTCACCAGGTAATCCATCGCTCCTTGCCGCAGCCCCCAGATCTTGTCGGTTTCCTGCCCTTTGGAGGTGCAGACGATGACGGGGATGTTCTTGGTGACTTCGTCCCGGGTCAGGGTCCGGGTCGCCTGGTAACCGTTGAGGCCTGGCATGACCACATCCATGATCACCAGGTCCGGCAGCTCGGCCTTGGCCTTGGCGATGCCTTCTTCACCATTTTCGGCGGTGATGACCTGATAGCCGTTTCTGGTGAGCAGGTCGGTGATGAAAAAACGTTCCGTGGGGGAATCGTCTACCACGAGGATTTTTCGAACAGGCATTTACAGCGTCTCCCTAGCTAACATGATTTATTGGACGCCCTGGGGGGCAAAGCTCGCCACCGTCTGCAACAGGCTGTCCTTGGTGAAAGGTTTGGTCAGGTACTGATCCGACCCCACCATCCGGCCCCGGGCCCGGTCGAACAGGCCGTCCTTGGAGGACAGCATGATCACCGGAGTATTCCGGAAGCGGGGATTCTTCTTGATCAGGGTGCAGGTCTGGTAACCGTCCAGGCGGGGCATCATGATGTCGCAGAAGATGATGTCCGGCTGGTGGTCGGCGATCTTGGCCAGGGCGTCGAAACCATCCTCGGCCAGCACCACCTGGCAGCCGGCCTGGACGAGAAAAATTTCCGCGCTGCGGCGGATGGTGTTGCTGTCATCGATCACCATGACTTTTATGCCGCGCAGGTTTGTGATGTCCGTCAATTCTTTCCCCTCGACCCCGGGTGCCGTGTCATTGTCGTGTCATTGCCGGGTCATTTCAGAACAAAACTTCAGAACAAAGCGAAGTGTAAGCCGGAATGGTTCATGACTGGACCATTTCGAAATCTTCCTTGCGCGCCCCGCACTCCGGACAGGTCCAGCTCATGGGCACCTCGTCCCAGGGTGTTCCCGGGGGGATGCCATCCGCCGGCATGCCAAGCGATTCATCATAGGTCCAGCCACAGAGCAGACAGGTCCAGGTCCTGGCACTGCGTGTCGTCAAATCCATCAGTTCGGACATGGTTCAAGGCGCTTTCGGGTAGAATCGTCGTCAATCTTACCCAATCGTCGTTTCTTTCGCTACATTTCCGCCAGTCTCGGCGGCAAGTTCATGACTCCTATCCTTCCCGTTCCTCCCCTGGTGCTGGTTTTTGCGGCCAGTGATCCGTCCTGTGGCGCCGGTATTCATGCCGACATCCTCACCCTCTCCAGCCTTGGCTGCCACCCTCTGGCGGTGATTACCGCCCTGACCGTGCAGGACACGGTGGGGGTGGAAAGCGTGCACCCCGTGGATTCCGAGACGGTGGAGCGGCAAGCGCGATCCTTGCTGGAGGATATGCCCGTGGCCGCCTTCAAGGTGGGGGTGCTGGGCAGTGTCGAGAACGTGGTGGCGGTGGCGGAGATCGTGGCGGACTATCCCGATATTCCCCTGGTGCTCGATCCGGTGCTGGCTTCGGGCCGGGGCGATGAGTTCGCCAATGAGGATCTCCGTGCCGCCATGAAGGAACTGCTGCTGCCCCAGTGTTCGGTGGTCACTCCCAATACGCTGGAAGGCAGGCGCCTGGTGGAAGAAGACGGGGATGAGGAGGGGGCGCCGGAGGAGGATCTGTCCAGCGTGGCCGCCCGGCTGCTGGCCTATGGTCCCCGCTATGTCTTGCTGACGGGGGCCCACGAGCAGACAAGCCGGGTGACCAATTCCCTCTACGGTGAGGATGGGCTGATACGCCAGGATCATTGGGAGCGCCTGCCGGGCAGTTACCACGGTTCCGGGTGCACCCTGGCATCGGCCATTGCGGCCTGTCTGGCTGGCGGCTACGACATTGGGGAGGCGGTGCGTGAGGCCCAGGAATACACCTGGCAGACCCTGGCCCACGGTTTTCGCCCCGGCATGGGGCAGTTCATTCCAGATCGCCTGTTCTGGGCCCGGGGTGAAGCCGAGTCCTCCCCGGAAGATGGCTGAGCTGCGCCGGCATCCCCCCCTGGCGGGGCTCTATGCCATCACTCCGGACGGCCTGGCAACGCCCGCCCTGCTGACGGCGGTAACGGCCGTGCTGGCGGGCGGCTGCCGCTGGATCCAGTACCGCAACAAGGCGGCCGATCCCGACCTGCGGCGCCGGCAGGCGGAGCTCCTCGGCGCGCTCTGCCGCACCCACGCCGCCGGCTTGATCATCAACGATGATGTGCCGCTCGCCCAGGCGGTCGGGGCTGCCGGCGTGCATCTGGGCCGGGAGGATGGCAGCCTGGCCGCCGCCCGCCAGTGGCTCGGGCCCGCGGCCGTCCTGGGGGCCTCCTGCTATCAGGATTTCGAAGCGGCGCGCCAGGCCGTGGCCGAGGGGGCGAGCTACGTCGCCTTCGGCGCGGTGCATGCCTCGCCCACCAAGCCCGGCGCGGCCCGCGCCCCCCTTTCCCTGTTCGAGCGGGCGCGGCGGGAATTGCCGGTGCCGGCCTGCGCCATCGGCGGCATTACCCTGGATAATGTGGCCCCCGTGATAGCGGCCGGGGCCCGGCTCGTCGCCGTCATCAGCGATCTCGCCGGCCCGCCCGCGGCGATGCGCGCCCGGGCTGCCGCCTATCAACGACTTTTCGAGGATCTTTCATGACTTCCCGCAACCAGCAACTTTTCGACCGCGCCCAGCACCACATTCCCGGCGGCGTGAATTCCCCCGTGCGGGCCTTTCGTTCCGTCGGCGGCGTGCCTTGCTTTCTCGAAAGGGGCGCCGGGGCCCGGGTCTGGGATGCGGATGGCAAGGAATATCTGGATTACGTCGGCTCCTGGGGGCCGCTGATCCTCGGCCACGCCGACCCGGAGGTGGTGGCCGCCGTGCAGCAGGCCGCCGGCAAGGGGCTCTCCTTCGGCGCCCCCACCGAGGCGGAGCTGGACATGGCCGATCTGCTCTGCCGTCTCGTCCCCTCGCTCGACATGGTGCGCCTCGTCTCCTCCGGCACCGAGGCCACCATGAGCGCCATCCGCCTCGCGCGCGGCTACACCGGCCGGGACCTCTTGGTGAAGTTCGAGGGCTGCTATCACGGCCACAGCGACAGCCTGCTGGTGAAAGCCGGCTCCGGCCTGTTGACCTTCGGCCACCCTTCTTCCAGCGGCGTCCCCGCCGACCTCGCCCGGCATACCCTGGTGCTGCCCTACAACGACCCGGCCGCCCTGGCCGAAGCCTTTGCCCGGCACGGGGACGAGATTGCCACGGTGATCGTGGAGCCGGTGGCGGGCAACATGAACCTCGTCCTGCCGAGCCGGGAATTCATCCTGCTGCTGCGCGAATTGACGGCCCGGCACGGCGCCGTGCTGATCTTCGATGAGGTGATGACCGGTTTCCGGGTCGGCCTGGGGTCCGCCCAGGGCCTCTTTGGCATCACGCCCGACCTCTCGGCCTTCGGCAAGGTGGTGGGGGGCGGCATGCCCCTGGCGGCCTTTGGCGGCCGGCGCGACATCATGGAAAAAATCGCGCCCCTGGGCCCCGTCTATCAGGCCGGCACCCTGTCCGGCAACCCGGTGGCGGTGGCGGCCGGGCTCGTCACCCTGAAGCGGGTCCAGGCCCCGGGGTTCTACGAGAGCCTCACGGCCCGCACCCGTGAGCTTTGCGAAGGGCTGACGGCGGCGGCAAGAAAACACGGGGTGAAGTTCTGCGCCCAGAACGTCGGCGGCATGTTCGGCCTGTACTTTGCCGAATCCTGCCCCGATTCCTATGAAGAGGTGCTGGCCTGCGACAAGGAAGCCTTCAACCGCTTCTTCCACGCCCTGCTGGCGGCCGGCCACTACTTCGCCCCTTCCGCCTTCGAGGCCGGCTTCGTTTCCGCCGCCCATACGCAAGCCGATATCGCCGCCACGCTCGCCGCCGCCGAGGCCTGGTTTGCCGCCCGATAAACCGGCATTCCCCTGAACAAAAGCTGCGGATCAAGAGAGGTTGTCATGGAAAATCTGAATGTTCCCCTGAGTGAATCCGAACTGGAGCAGCTGGAAGCCTTGCTGGATTCGGATCAACTCGCCGGGCAGGCCATGGGCCTGGATCAGTTGCAGGCATTTCTCTGCGCCGTTGCAAGTGGGCCGCAAGTCCTGCCCCCCAGTGTCTGGCTGTCGGAGGTGATAGGCGGGGAAGGTCTTCCCGATCGTGAAACGGCGGAGGCGCTCCTGAGTCTGGTGTTTCGCCTGTATAACCAGGTGCTCGATGATCTCGGCCATCAGCGCGGGGTGGCGCCCATCCTTTATCCCCTGGAGGAAGAAGGGGGGGCGCTGGATTACGGCTCCTGGGCGGATGCCTACCTGTTTGGCGCCAATCTGGGCGACGTTCCCTGGCAGGAGGCGGCAGGGGAGCATTGGGACGACTTGGCCGAACAGCTGGAAGTCCTGTTCTTTCTCAATGGCAGTCTCAAGGAGGACGTGCTGGCGTCCGGAGAGACCTGGGTTTCGCCGCAGGAGGAGGCCCGCTGGCTGGCGGATGCCCAGGAGAGCCTGGCCGATGTGGTGCAATCCATTCATGACTTCTGGATGGCGCGGCGCAACATTCCGGCTCCGGTGCGGCGCGCTGCGCCCAAGGTGGGCCGCAATGATCCTTGTCCTTGCGGGAGCGGGCGTAAATTCAAGCAGTGTTGCGGTAGTAAGACCTTGCACTGAGCTTGTGCTTCGAGTTGCAGTCAGGCGCAGGCCGATGCAGTCAGGTTGACACCGCCGCCCGGCGCAGGCGGTCCTGGACGGCGTTCCATCCGGGATCCGGAGGCGGCGCTTCCACCACGATCAGCTCCAGGCCCAGGTGGTCGAACTCGCGCAGGGCGTCGTACAGATCGCGGGCGTAGCCCGCCGGGTCGGCGGGCAGCAGGCGCCAGGGGTGCGGCATGCCGGCCTGGGCCGGCTGATCGTAAGCCAGCACGCCGCAGCGGTTGCCGGCGTGGCGCTGCAGGGTGAGGAAATCGAGCAGCCGTGGCGGGGCGATCAGGCGCACCGGGGTGATCGGGGCATAGTGGGATTCCAGGGCGCCGGGAACCCGGGGCGCGCCCTGGCCCGGACGCACGCCGGGCATCTCGCCTAGCACCTCGGCCAGCCGCTGCGGGCTGAAGTAGCCGGGGCGAAGGAGCTCCGGCTGACCGCGCGAGAGGTCGAGGATGGTCGATTCGATGCCGACCTGGCAGGGGCCGCCGTCCAGGATCAGAGGCACCTGCCCGCCCAGTTCCTCCGCCACATGGGCGGCGCGGGTCGGGCTGACGCGGCCGAAGCGGTTCGCCGAAGGGGCGGCGATGCCGCCCGGCGTGCCCGCATCGGCAAAGGCCTTGAGCAGTTCCAGGGCGAGCGGGTGGCCAGGCACCCTGAGGCCCACCGTGTCCTGGCCGCCGGTGACGGCCTCGGGCACCCAGGGCTGCTTTTTCAGGATCAGGGTGAGCGGCCCGGGCCAGAACATTTCCGCCAGGTCCCAGGCGGCCTGGGGAATGTCGGCGGCCCAGCGGTCGAGCCAGGCCGATCCGGGCAGGTGCACGATCAGGGGGTGGTCGGCGGGGCGACCCTTGGCGGCGAAGATTTTTGCCACCGCCGCCGGGTTGGCCGCATCCGCGCCGAGGCCATAGACGGTCTCGGTGGGCAGGGCCACCAGCTCACCGGCTCGAAGAAGGGCGACGGCGCGGGCCAGGAGGGCGGGGTCGAGGGCCATCTTCAATCAGCGATGCCGATGGCGGTGCGGGCTGTGAGGGCCGTGGCCAGCACCGCATCGAGCGGCTCGCCTACGACGGTGAAGTGCCCCATCTTGCGGCCCGGCCGGGCGTGGTGCTTGCCGTAGAGGTGCAGTTTCAGGTTGGGGATGGCATAGAGCCGCGACCAGTCCGGCTCCCGGTAATGGCCATCGGCCGCGCCGCCCTCGTACCAGAGTTCGCCGAGCAGATTCACCATCACCGCCGCCGAGTGCATCCGGACTTCGCCCAGGGGCAGGCCGCACAGGGCTCGGAGCTGCTGCTCGTACTGGCTGGTGACGCAGGCATCGAGGCTGTAGTGGCCGCTGTTGTGGGGCCGGGGCGCCATTTCGTTCACATGGAGCTGGCCCTTGCTGACGAAGAATTCCACCGCCAGGGTGCCGATGTAATCGAGCTTGGCGGCGATCTGCTCGGCGATTTCCTGGGCATTGCCGGCAAGGCAGGCGCTGGCCCGGGCCGGGACGATGGAGATGTCGAGAATGCCCTGGCGGTGCTGGTTCTCGGCAACGGGAAAGCACTTGACCTCGCCATTTTCGTCCCGGGCGAGGACCACGGAGACTTCGTAATCGAGGCTGAGCCGTTGCTCGAGAACGCAGGGCTCGCCCTTGAAACCGCGCCAGGCGGCGAGGGCTTGTTGCCGGTCATGCACCACCGCCTGGCCCTTGCCGTCATAGCCGAAGCGGGCCACCTTGAGGATGCCGGGGAACAGGCCGGCGTTGGCGGTTTGCAGGTCGTCTGCCGCGCTGACGGCGATGCAGGGCGCATGGGGCAGGCCATGCTCACGCAGAAAGCGCTTTTCGGCGATGCGGTTCTGGCACACCGAGACCGCCTCGGGCGAGGGGCGCACCGGGATGAACTTGGCGAGGTAGGCCAGGGTGGCGGCGGGGACGTTCTCGAATTCGGTGGTGACGGCGGCACAGCGCTCCGCCAGTTCGTCCAGGGCGGTGTAATCCTCATAGGCGGCGCACAGGTGCCGGTCGGCGATCCGGCCGGCGGGGCTGTTGGCATCCGGGTCGAGCACCCAGACCTGGTAGCCCAGCTCGTGCGCGGCGGCGACGAAGAAGCGGCCGAGCTGGCCGCCGCCGAGCAGGCCGAGGGTGGCGGGGGGCAGGATCATGGTCACACTTCCGGTAGCTTCATGGCGAGGACCTTTTCGGTCTGGGCCAGGCGGAATTTCTGCAGCTTTTCCGCCAGTTCCGGGTTGTCATTGGCGAGCATGGCCACCGCGAACAGGGCGGCGTTGGCGGCGCCGGCCTCGCCGATGGCAAAGGTGGCGACGGGGATGCCCTTGGGCATCTGCACGATCGAGTGCAGGGAATCCACGCCGGAGAGCGCCTTCGATTGCACCGGCACGCCCAGCACCGGCACCGTGGTCTTGGCGGCCAGCATGCCGGGCAGGTGGGCGGCGCCGCCGGCGCCGGCGATGATCGCCTTCAGGCCCCGCTCGCCGGCCATGGCGGCGTAGTCAAAGAGCAGGTCCGGGGTGCGATGGGCGGACACCACCCGGGCTTCGAAGGGGATGCCGAATTCCTTGAGGATCACGGCGGCGGCCTGCATGGTGGGCCAGTCGGAATCGGAGCCCATGACGACGCCGATCAGAGGTTGGTGGTTGCTCACAGCCCGGCCTCGCGTTCGGCGGCCTCGATGGTGTTGGCCAGCAGCATGGTGATGGTCATCGGGCCGACGCCGCCGGGTACCGGGGTGATCAGGGCAGCCACTGCCTTGCAGCCGTCGAAATCCACGTCGCCGCAGAGCTTGCCATCGGCCAGGCGGTTGATGCCGACGTCGATCAGCACGGCGCCGGGCTTGATCATGTCGGCGGTGACGAAGCGGGGCTTGCCCACGGCGGCGACGATGATGTCGGCGTTCGCGGTGTGAAACTTCAAGTCCCGGGTCTGCGAGTGGCAGACGGTGACGGTGGCGCCGGCATTGATGAGGAGGAGCGCCATGGGTTTGCCGACGATGTTGGAGCGGCCGAGCACCACGGCTTTTTTGCCGGCGAGATCGACCTGGCCTTTCTCGAACAGTTTCATGACGCCATAAGGGGTGCAGGGAATGAAGCGGGGATTGCCTTGAACCAGGGCGCCCAGGTTTTCGGCATGGAAACCATCCACGTCCTTTTCGGGGGAGATGGCTTCGAGCACGGTGGCTGCATCGAACTGTCGCGGCAGGGGGAGTTGCACCAGAATGCCGTGCACCCTGGGGTCGGCATTGAGTTCGGCGATCTTGGCCAGCACCACGGCCGGATCCACGTCGGCCGGATAGGCCCATTTCCCGGAATGCAGGCCCACGGCCGCGCAGGCCTCGACCTTGTTGCGCACATAGACCTGGGAAGCCGGGTCTTCCCCCACCAGGATCACCGCCAGGCCGGGTTTTTGCCCCCTGGCGGCAAGGGCTGCCACCCGTTCCTTGAAGCCGGCGCGCAGCTCCTGAGCCAGAGCCTTGCCGTCGAGAATTTGAGCCGTCATCGTCGCATCCGCAAAAAAACGGGAAAGGCGGTCCCTTTCCCTTTGAAGGGCAAGGATTTTATCAGATTCGCCGCCGGAGCCGAAACGGTTCGGGAAACCCGGATTCCGCGCCCAAATTCGCCGGGCGACCCCAGCCCCGCATCTGCCGTCAGCCATTCTTGCCGCCGCTTCGAGCTTGAACGGAAGTAGCGTCTGTGCCAAAGTTCCCGGACGCCTGTCTTTTCTTGCACCCCGCCTTCTTGCGTCACCCGGCAGGTGCGGCTCCCGGCAGCCTTGACGCTACCGGCCTTGACGCTACCGGCCTTGACGCTACCGGCACTTGACGCTCCCGGATCGTGCGTGGCGGGGCTTTCCAGCTGCCCTGCGAGGCCATCCGATCCCGGCGCGGAAGCTCGGGAAAGCAGGGATCTGCCGAGCCAGGGGGCTGGATTTGCCCGAAAGGGCAGAGTATATTATCCCGTTATACAAAAGCCTGTTTCGTAATGCGGAATCTCGGTCATGTCACGCGCCGGGAGGGCTGGGTATCAAACTAGGCGTTGCGGCTCAACAGGCCGGCAACGAAGACCAACCGGCCGCCACCTACAAACCTGCGCGGCCAAGACCGCAGTGGAAGGAGACAAAACCATGGCACAACTGCCCATCATTCCCAATCTCGAGGACAAAGATCCCCAGGAAACCCAGGAGTGGGTGGATGCCCTCGAAGCCGTGATCGAGAAGGAGGGCGCCGACCGGGCCCACTACCTGATCGAGGCCGTGATTGCCGAGGCCCGCGAAAAGGGCGCCGAGATTCCCTACAGCGCCAACACCGAATACATCAACACCATTCCCCCCGAACGGCAGCCCAGGTACCCGGGCGATCCGGACATGGAGATCAAGCTCCATTCCCACATCCGCTGGAACGCCATGGCGATGGTGGTGCGTGCCAACAAGCACACCAACGTGGGCGGCCACATCGCCTCCTTTGCTTCTGCTGCCACCCTCTACGACGTGGGCTTTTCCCATTTCTGGAAGGCGCCTTCCGCCCAGTCCGGCGGCGACCTGGTCTTTTTCCAGGGCCACTCGGTGCCGGGCGTCTATGCCCGGGCCTTCATGCTCGGCCGCCTGACCGAGGAACAGATGGACCACTTCCGCCAGGAAACCGGCGGCAAGGGCATCTCTTCCTACCCCCACCCCTGGCTGATGCCGGATTTCTGGCAGTTTCCCACCGTCTCCATGGGCCTCGGGCCCATCCAGGCCATCTACCAGGCCCGCTTCATGAAGTACCTGGCGAGCCGCGACCTGATCGATGCCGCCGATGCAAGCCAGCGCAAGGTCTGGGCCTTCCTGGGCGATGGCGAGACCGACGAGGTCGAATCCCTCGGCGCCATCGGCATGGCCGGCCGGGAGAAGCTCGACAACCTGATCTTCGTCATCAACTGCAACCTGCAGCGCCTCGATGGCCCGGTGCGCGGCAACGGCAAGATCATCCAGGAGCTCGAAGCGGAATTCCGCGGTTCCGGCTGGAACGTCATCAAGCTGATCTGGGGCACCCATTGGGACGCCCTGTTTGCGCGGGACAAGAAGGGCATCCTCAAAAAGCGCATGATGGAACTGTGCGACGGCGAGTACCAGACCTTCAAGGCCAAGAACGGCGCCTATGTGCGCGAACACTTTTTCAACACCCCGGAACTGCGCGAGCTGGTCGCGGACTGGACCGATGACGAAATCTGGCAACTGAACCGGGGCGGCCACGACATCTTCAAGATTTTCGCCGCCTACAACGCTGCCGTGAACCACCAGGGCCAGCCCACCCTGATCCTGGCCAAGACCATCAAGGGCTTCGGCATGGGCCAGTCCGGCGAGGCCATGAATACCAGCCACCAGCAGAAGAAGATGGACCTGGATTCCATCAAGGGTTTCCGCGACCGCTTCCACCTGCCGGTGCCCGACGACCAGCTGGAAAAGCTGCCCTACCTGAAATTTCCGGAAGATTCCGCCGAATACCAGTACATGATGGCGCGCCGCGTCGCCCTGGGGGGGTTCCTGCCCCAGCGCCGGCGCCGGGCCGAGCCCCTGGCGGTGCCGCCGTTGTCTGCTTTCGAGGCCCTGCTGAAGGCTTCCGGCGCCGGCCGTGAGCTGTCGACCACCATGGCCATCGTGCGCATCATGAACATGCTCCTGAAGGACAAGGCGATCGGCAAGCATGTGGTGCCCATCGTCCCGGACGAATCGCGCACCTTCGGCATGGAAGGCATGTTCCGCCAGTACGGCATCTGGAACCAGGAAGGCCAGAAATACGTGCCGGAAGACCATGACCAGCTGATGTTCTACAAGGAATCCAAGACCGGCCAGGTGCTCCAGGAAGGCATCAACGAAGCGGGCGCCATGAGCGACTGGATCGCCGCCGCCACCGCCTACTCGGTGCACAACGTGCAGATGATTCCCTTTTACATCTGCTATTCCATGTTCGGCCTGCAGCGCACCCTCGACCTGGCCTGGGCGGCGGGGGATCAGCGCGCCCGCGGCTTTTTGATCGGCGGCACCGCCGGCCGCACCACCCTGAACGGCGAAGGCTTGCAGCATGAGGACGGCCACAGCCTCATCCTGGCCCACCTGATTCCCAACTGCGTCAGCTACGACCCCACCTTCCAGTATGAAGTGGCGGTGATCGTCCAGGACGGCCTGCGCCGCATGAACCAGGAGCAGGAAGACGTTTATTACTACCTGACGGTAATGAACGAGAACTACGAGCATCCCGAAATGCCGGCCGGGGCCGAAGCCGACATCATCAAGGGCATGTACCAGTTCAAGAAGGGCCTGGCTTCCGATGCTCCGCGCGTGCAGCTCCTCGGTTCCGGCACCATCTTCCGCGAAGTCATTGCCGCCGCCGAACTGCTCAGGAACGACTGGGGCGTGGAAGCCGACCTGTGGGGCTGCCCCGGCTTCAACGAACTGGCCCGCGACGGTCAGGACGCCAGCCGCTGGAACCTGCTCCATCCGCTCGACAAGCCGCGCCTCTCCCATGTGGAAAATTGCCTCAATGACACTCGTGGCCCGGTGATTGCCGCCACCGACTACATCCGTCTTTATGCCGAGCAGATCCGTCCTTTCATCCACCGCCGCTACGTCACCCTGGGTACCGACGGCTTCGGCCGCTCCGACACCCGGGAGAAGCTGCGCCACTTCTTCGAGGTGGACCGCCACTGGGTCACCGTGGCTGCCCTCAAGGCCCTGGCCGACGATGGCGTCATTGCCCGGGAGAAGGTAGCCGAAGCCATTGCCCGCTACGGCCTGGATGTGAACAAGCCCAACCCCATGACGGTTTGAGGGAGAGACGACCATGAGCCAACTGATTGAAGTGAAAGTGCCCGACATCGGTGATTTCGATGCGGTGCCCGTGATCGACCTGTTCGTGAAAGAGGGCGACAGCATCAAGGTGGATGACGCCATCTGCACCCTGGAATCCGACAAGGCCACCATGGATGTGCCCTCGACGGTTGCCGGGGTGGTGAAGGAAGTGCGGGTCAAGCTGGGCGACAAGGTTGCCGAAGGCACGGTGCTGATCAAGGTGGAAGCCGCGGGTGCTGCTGCCGCCGCGGCGGCGCCCGCCAGCGCCCCGGCAGCGGCTCCGGCTGCTGCTGCCCTTGTTCCTGTCCCTGTTCCTGTTCCTGTCCCGGCTGCCGCCCCAGCCACTCCTGCCACCGCGGGTCCGATCGAGGTGAAGGTGCCGGACATCGGCGACTTCTCCGAGGTGCCGGTGATCGAAATCTTCGTCAAGCCGGGGGATACCGTGAAGGTGGATGACGCCCTGGTGACCCTGGAATCCGACAAGGCCACCATGGACGTGCCGTCCTCTGCCGCCGGCGTGGTCAAGGAAGTGAAGGTCAAGCTGGGCGACAAGGTTGCCGAAGGCACCGTGATCGTGGTGCTGGAAGGCGCTGCCTCGACTGGGGTGCCGGCGAGTGTGCCGGCCGCAGCGGCGGCGGCTGCAGCCGCTCCGGCGGCCCGCGCGCCCGCCGCTCCTGCTGCGCCGGCGGCCGCTCCTGCTGCGCCGGCGGCCGCCCCCGCGGCTCCCGCTGCCACCCAGGGCCTGCCCCCGGTGCCGCCCCTGGGCGGCAAGGTGCATGCTTCTCCCGCCGTGCGCGCCTACGCCCGGGAGCTCGGCGTCGACCTGAACCAGGTCAAGCCCAGCGGCCCCAACGGCCGCATCCTCAAGGAAGACGTGACCGCCTTCGTGAAGGCTGTGATTACCGCCCCGCCGGCCGCGGCTCCGGCTGCCGGCGCCGCCCTGGGTGGCGGCCTCGACCTCCTGCCCTGGCCCAAGGTGGATTTCTCCAGGTTCGGCGAGATCGAGGTGCAGCCCCTCTCCCGCATCAAGAAGATTTCCGGCCAGAACCTGTCGCGCAATTGGGTGATGATCCCCGCCGTGACCTACCACGAGGATGCCGACATCACCGACCTGGAAGCCTTCCGGGTCCAGCTCAACAAGGAAAACGAGAAGGGCGGCGGGGCCAAACTCACCATGCTCGCCTTCCTCGTCAAGGCCTCGGTCAAGGCCCTGCAGAAATTCCCCGAGTTCAATGCCTCGCTAGCGACGGCCGAAAATGGCGAAATGAGTCTGGTGCTGAAGAAGTATTTCAACATCGGCTTCGCCGCCGACACGCCCAACGGTCTGGTGGTGCCGGTGATCAAGAACGCCGACAAGAAGTCCGTGTTCGAGATCGCCCAGGAATCCGGCGAGCTCGCCCGGCAGGCCCGCGACGGCAAGCTCAAGCCCGCCGACATGCAGGGCGCCTGCTTCACCATTTCCAGCCTGGGCGGCATCGGCGGCACCTACTTCGCCCCCATCGTCAATGCGCCGGAAGTGGCCATCCTGGGCGTGAACAAGAGCACCATGAAGCCGGTCTGGGACGGTAAAGCATTCCAGCCGCGCCTCATCCTGCCGTTGTCCCTGACGGCCGATCACCGGGTCATCGACGGGGCCCTGGCCACCCGTTTCAACGTCTATCTGGCGCAACTGCTGGCGGACTTCCGCCGCGTCGCCCTCTAACCGGGAAGGAGATCGACATGAGTCTCGTGGAAGTCAAAGTTCCGGATATCGGCGATTTCGATGCGGTGCCCATCATCGACCTGTTCGTGAAGGTGGGCGATAGCATCAAGGTGGATGACGCGATCTGCACCCTGGAATCGGACAAGGCCACCATGGACGTGCCGTCCCCGGCCGCTGGCGTGGTGCAGGAAGTGCTGGTAAAGCTGGGCGACAAGGTGGCCGAAGGCACGCCGCTGATCAAGGTCGAAACCGCGGCTAGCACGGCCGCCGCCCCTGCGGCCTCCGCCTCCGCCGCGCCAGCCGCTCCCGCCCCCACCGCCGCGCCGGCGGTTTCCGCTTCCGCCCCTGCCGCCGCTGCCGCTGCCGCAGTGACACCCGCCCCCGCCCACCAGGGCGGCAGTGCCGACGTGGAATGCGAGATGCTGGTGCTGGGCGCCGGTCCGGGCGGCTATTCCGCCGCCTTCCGCGCCGCCGACCTGGGGATGAAGACCGTGCTGGTGGAGCGCTATCCCACCCTGGGCGGCGTCTGCCTCAACGTCGGCTGCATTCCTTCCAAGGCCCTGCTGCACGTCGCCGCCGCGCTCGAAGAAGCCCGGCACCTGGGCGACTGCGGCATCAGCTTCGCCGCGCCGGACATCGACATCGACAAGCTGCGCGCCCACAAGGACAAGGTGGTGGGCAAGCTCACCGGCGGTCTCGCCGGCATGGCCAAGGGCCGCAAGGTGCAGCACCTGCAGGGCCTGGGGGCCTTCCTCGATCCCCAGCACCTCGAAGTGACGGCTGCCGATGGCAAGAAGCAGGTGGTGAAGTTCAAGAACGCCATCATCGCCGCCGGCTCCCAGCCCGTGGCCCTGCCCTTCATGCCCAAGGACGATCCGCGCGTCATCGACTCTACCGGCGCCCTGGAACTTCGCCAGGTGCCCAAGAAGATGCTGGTCATCGGCGGCGGCATCATCGGCCTCGAAATGGCGACGGTGTATAGCAGCCTCGGTGCCCGACTCACCGTGGTGGAACTGGGCCCTGGCCTGATGCCCGGCGCCGACCGGGACCTGGTCAAGGTCTGGGAAAAGAAGAACGCCCACCGTTTCGACCGCATCCTGCTCGCGACCGGCGTCACGGCCGCCGAGGCCAGGCCGGAAGGCATCGAAGTCACCTATTCCACGGGCGAGAAGGAGGCTTTCGACCTGGTGCTCGTCGCCGTCGGCCGCACCCCGAACGGCAAGAAGATCGCCGCCGACAAGGCCGGCGTCGCCGTCACCGAGCGCGGCTTCATCGAAGTCGATGCCCAGATGCGCACCAACGTGCCGCACATCTTTGCCATCGGCGACATCGTCGGCCAGCCCATGCTCGCCCACAAGGCAGTGCATGAAGCCCACGTCGCCGCCGAGGTCGCCGCGGGCCGCAAGGTCGCCTTCGATGCCCTGCAGATTCCCAGTGTCGCCTACACCCTTCCGGAAATCGCCTGGGCCGGCAAGACCGAGGCGCAGTTGCAGGCCGAGGGTATTTCGTTTGAAAAGGCCGTGTTTCCCTGGGCCGCTTCGGGCCGGGCGATTGCCAACGGCGCCGAGGAAGGCTTCACCAAGCTGCTCTTCGATGCCCAGACCCACCGCATCCTGGGCGGTGCCATCGTCGGCATGAACGCCGGCGACCTGATCGGCGAAGTCTGCCTGGCGGTGGAAATGGGCTGCGATGCGGTGGATATCGGCAAGACCATCCACCCCCATCCCACCCTGTGCGAGTCGATCGGCATGGCGGCGGAAGTGGCCCACGGCAGCTGCACCGATCTGCCGCCGGCGCGAAAGAAGTGACTCTTGCTGTCCTGAAAGTGTGGAACGGCGACGGTTCGACCCTCGCCGTTCCTGTTTCAGCCGCCGGGATTCAGCCGCCGGGATTCAGCCGCCGGGATTCAGCCGCCGGGATTCAGCCGCCGCGGTCCTCGTTCCACAAGTCAAGTCGGGCGGCGATGTGTGGGCTGGCACACAGAGGGTGGCCGGGGTATTTCGTAAAATACATTCTTTTCGCATGGATTTGCAGGCATCATGTGCGCCAGGCGCTCCACGGCAGTCAGGGCTGACAGGGCTGACAGGGCTGTGTCGGGGATTCCGCTCCTGCCGAAGGTCATCGTTTTCCGATCTGTCCCTGGCGGATGTCAAACCATGGAGGCGCCATGCTACCTGAAACCGAATGCAGCCCCAGACAAAACCGCATTCTTGGCGGGCTTCCGGCAAATGACTATGCCCGTCTTCAGGATGACCTCGAACTCATTCATCTGGCCTTGGGCCAGGCCCTTTACGAATCCGGCGACGCGCACGGATACATCTACTTTCCGGTCAATTGCATCGTTTCCCTCATCTTCAACACGAACAAGGGTTCGACTGCCGAACTCGCGGTGACGGGCCATGATGGCCTGGTGGGAATTCCCCTGGTGCTGGAGGGAAACACCACGACCCATCAGGTGATCGTGCAAAGCGCCGGCGAGGCCTATCGCCTCAAGGCCGAAATCGCCCGCTGGGAGCTGGAGCAAGGGGGAGAATTCCTGCATCTGGCACTGCGCTATACCCAGGCGCTGATGACCCAGATGGCCCAGAGCATCGTCTGTAACCGCCACCACAGCGTGGATCAGCAGTTATGCCGCTGGCTCCTCCTGAGTGCGGATCTGCTCCCGGGCAGGCAGCTGAACATGACCCAGGAACTGATCGCCAACATGCTGGGCGTGCGCCGCGAAGCGGTGACCGAGGCGGCCGGTAAATTGCAGGCGGCCGGTTTGATCGAATACCGCCGTGGCCGCATCACCCTGCTCGACCGCCCGGGCCTGGAGGCCCGGGTCTGTGAATGCTATGCGGTCGTCAAAAGCGAGAATGAGCGGATCTTCCAGATCAAATCCGGGCTTCGGAGCGCCAGCCGCCTGCGCCCGAATCCGGACCCGGCCAGCATGCGCCATCGGGCCGAGGCGCGCTTGCTCCAGTCTCCCCATGCGGAACCCGGGACAGCCTGGGACAGCGCCCAACTCGTCCATGAGCTGCAGATTCATCAGATCGAACTCGAAATGAGCAACGAAGCGCTGCAACAAGCCTATGAAGAAGCGGACAGTCTGCGCGAGCGCTATGCGGATATCTACGACTTTGCGCCGGTGGGCTATTTCACCCTGGACCCGCTCGGGGTCATCATCGACATGAATCTGGCGGGGGCCGTGTTGCTGGGCACCAAAGGTTCCGAGAAAAACCGGCATCGTTTCGCGGCCTTTCTGGCGCCGGATTGCGTGGCGGCATTCGATCATTTTGTTGACGAGGTGCTCGGCACGCAACAGAAGGTGCGCTGCGAATCGGTACTGGCCGCCAATGCATACCGCGGGGCGACCCACATCCGGATCGAGGCGGTGCCGGATGCCGAGGCGCGCGAATGCCGCATGGTCGTCTTTGACACGTCCGGCGACAGCATGGCGCCCAGGCTGCAATAAGCCTTCCTCATGAACCGTACCCTGCCAAGGACCAAGGCCATGCCTTTTGCTTTCAAATCAGCCCCCGGCGCCGACCTGGCCGGGCACGCCGATTGCGGCAGGGCAATCCTTGTCTTGCCGGAACATGACGAGGCGGGATCGAATGAAAACGCTGCCGAGCCCCGCAAAGGGGCGGCCCAAGGCGCCGGGCCCTTTACCGGAATGCTCGCACGAACGGAACAAGCCGGCGAACCGATCGTCCGGGGAGGTTGATTCCGGATGCCATCCCGAAGCCAGGCCGGACCCGAGCCGCCCGCCGCCGGGCTGCAATTTCCTGTCGTCGGCGTCGGCGCCTCGGCGGGGGGGCTGGAAGCGCTCGTGCAGTTTCTCGGGGGCGTCCCCAACAATAGCGGCATGGCTTTTGTCATCGTCCAGCACCTCGACCCCAGCCGTCACAGCATGCTGCCGGAGCTCCTGCGGCGTGCCACGCCGATGGTGGTCAGGGAAGCGGCAGACCGGATGCAGATTGAACCGGACTGTGTTTATGTCATTCCGCCCAACAAGGACCTCGCCCTCCTCGACGGCAAACTGCAGCTCCTGGAACCGGCCATGCCGCGGGGATTGCGGCTCCCGATCGATTTCTTTTTCCGCAGTCTGGCCGATGAGCAGCGCGAACGGGCGGTCGGCATCATCCTTTCCGGCATGGGTTCGGATGGTACGCGAGGCTTGCAAGCCATCCGGGAGCGCGGCGGCCTGGCCCTGGTCCAGACACCGGCGACGGCCGGGTTTGCGGCCATGCCGCGCAGCGTGGTTGCCGCCGGGCTGGCCGATGCCGTTGCTTCGCCGGGCGAGCTGGCGGGGCTGATCTCCGGTCACCGGCCACATCCGGCGCCGGCCGTTCCAGCCCGGCCGGGCACCGCCCTCAGGCATTCGGCCTTTGAAAAAATCTGCGCCCTGCTGTATGCCCGGACCGGCCATGATTTTTCCCTGTACAAGAAAAGCACGATCTACCGGCGGTTCGAGCGCCGGATCGCGGTTCATCGGCTGGGCGGCATAGCGGATTACGTCAGCTTTCTGCAGAGCAACCCGCAGGAAACCGAACTGCTCTTCAAGGAATTGCTGATCGGCGTCACCAGTTTCTTCCGTGATCCGGCTGCCTGGGCGTTCCTGCAGGAAGATGTGCTGCCCGCGATGATCCGCGGCGCAACCGACGGTCTGCTGCGGGCCTGGGTGGCAGGATGTTCCACGGGCGAGGAGGCTTTCACGCTGGCCATGATCTTTCATGAGGCCATGGATCACGCCGGACCCGGCGCGCGGGTCGAGCTGCAGATCTTTGCCACCGACCTGGATGCCGACGCCATTGCCAAGGCCCGGCAGGGGCTCTATTCCCGGAAAATCGCCGACATGCTTTCTCCGGCGCGGCTGGCGCGGTTTTTCGTGGAAGACAGCGGCGGCTTCCGGATCTGCCGGGCGATACGGCAGATGGTGGTGTTCGCCCCTCATGATGTGACGATGGATCCGCCCTTTACCCGGCTGGATATCCTCACCTGCCGGAACCTGCTGATTTATCTCGGTGCCGCGCCGCAGAAAAAGATTCTGGCACTCTTTCATCACAGCCTGAAGCCCGGGGGCATACTTTTCCTGGGCTCGGCCGAAAGCATCGGTCATGCCGATGCGCTCTTTACTCCGCTCGAAACCAGGGCGCGCATCTATCGCCGGGAAGCCGTGCAGCAAAGCCCCCTGGCTATCGACTTTCCCTCCCGCCGGCCTGGCCTTTCTCCCAACCCCGATCTGGCCTACTCGAGCAACATGCTTCCGACCAATTTGCAAACCCTGGCAGAGCAGCTTCTGCTGCAGAAATTCTCGCCGGCGGCCGTGCTCACCAATGCCGAAGGGGATGTGCTGTTCATCAATGGACGCACCGGCAATTACCTGGAACCCGCCGCTGGCAAGGCCAACTGGAACATTCATGCCATGGCCCGGGGATGCCTGCGCCAGGAATTGATGGTGGCCCTGCCGCAAGCGCTACGCACGGCCGGGACGGTGGTCGTGAAAAACCTGGGGCTCGGGGAGGGTGACGCGATGCGCCACCTCGACCTGACCGTTTATCCGATCGACGAACCGGCCGCCCTGCGCGGCATGGTGATGGTCGTCTTCACCGAGGTCGCCACGGCGAAGACCAAGCCCAGACTGCGCGCCGGCAAACCTCTGGCCGATACCCGGGTGCTCGAACTGGAACAGGCGTTGTTCGAGGCCGGCGAAGAACTGCAGCGCACCCGGGAGGAAATGCTGACTTCCCACGAAGCGCTCAGGTCGGCCAACGAAGCCTTGCAATCGACAAATGAGGAACTGCAATCCACCAATGAAGAACTGACCACTTCCAGGGAGGAAATGCAGTCCCTCAACGAGGAACTGCAAACGGTCAATGCCGAACTGCAGGCCAAAGTCGATGAATGGGCGGCGACCAGCAACGACATGAAGAATCTGCTGGACAGCACCGACATCGCCACGGTGTTCGTCGACAAGCGGCTGCATGTGCGACGATTTACCCGCCGGGCAACCCGGATCTTCAAGTTCATCCCGGGCGACATCGGACGGCCGCTGAGCGATATCGTCCACCAGCTCGACTATCCGGGACTATCCCTGGACATCGAGACCGTGCTGGAGACCCTGGCCTATTCCGAGAAACAGATTGCCACCCGGGATGGCGGCTGGTACATCGTCCGGATCATGCCCTACCGTACCCTGGAAAACGTGGTGGATGGAGCGGTCATCACTTTCATCGACATCAGCGAAGCCAAGCTCCTCGAGGCCGAACTCCGGGCGGCCCGGCAATCGCCCCCGCCCGGCCCCTGAACCGACCCTGAACCGACCCTGAACCGACCCCTGAACCGACCCCTGAACCGACCCCTGAACCCCGGGCGCGGGCAATTTCCCCTGCCGGAAATGAAAATCCCGCGACCTGGCGGCTGTCGCGGGATCATGACCAGGCCGAAGGCTGGTTACTTGATACGCATGTCATCCTTGACTGCGGTGACGCCCTTGACCGAGCGAGCCACGGCCACGGCCCTGTTGGCGGCGGCGCGGGAGCTGACGAAACCACTCAACTGGACGACGCCCTTGAAGGTTTCGACATTGATCTCGGCGGATTTCAGGTTCTCATCGTTCAGGATGGCGGCCTTGACCTTGCTCGTGATCACCACGTCATCGACGTATTCTCCGGTGCCCTCCTGCTTCGAGGTGGAGGCGCAACCGACGACCGTCAGCAAGGTCAGGGACAGGAACAGGGCGGACAGATATTTGCGGGATTGATTCATGAGATGCTCCTGAGAGGAAAAATTCGGGTTTTCGATGGCGACACGGTTTCTTCATGACACCTGGAAAGCTTAGTCCAGGAAAGGTGGGGTGTCGGTGTGCCAGCACACATAGCGGTAAGCCCGCACAGCCCGCCTTGTCCGATCGGATGTTGCGCCTTGCCGCAGGCGGATTTCGGCCGCCTCGCGGGAATCAGCGGCGGCGGATCAGGACGCCGAGGATGACCCCTGCTGCCGCCATCAAGCCGGCGGTTTTCCAGGGGTTGGAGCGGCCATAGGCCTGGGCGGTACGGGCCGCGTGGCAGATTTTTTCCGGTAAGAGCTGGGCATCCTTGTGCAGGGATTCTGCCTGGCCGGCATCGATCCCGGAACTGCCGGGCAAAGGACGTTGCGGTGGCGTGCCTGCATTCAGGCTGGGGGTGGTTTCTGTTGTCATGATGGCTCCTGTTGTCGCGATGGGGGGGACTGGACCGGATGTTTGCTCCGTGTCCATGAACGGCATCATCAGTGTTGCCTGGTGGCGGGTCTGTTTGCCAGCGCACAGACCCGTGCGATGGCTCGCGTAGCATGAGTAGCCGGTGTCGATCCGAGATGCCTGGCCTCACTAAGGAGAAGAAAATGACCCTGGGAACCCTTCTGCTGATCGTCCTGGTCCTGCTGCTGATCGGCGCCATGCCGAGATGGCCTCATAGCCGGAGTTGGGGGTATGGGCCGAGTGGCGGCATCGGATTTGTGCTGCTCGTCCTGCTCATCCTGGTCCTGCTGGGCAAGATATAGCCCGCGAAAACTACACTGGAGAATCAAACCATGATCAACAAAACTGCAATGATCGCCGCCTCCCTCTTGCTCGTCCTGGGTCTTGGGGCTTGCGACAAGCCCGGGCCGGGGGAGCGGGCGGGCAAGAAACTCGATGAAGCCGCCAGCGACGTGGGCAAGAAGATGGACGACACGGCCGAACGGGTCGACAAGACAGTGTCCGGACAAGGTGATGCGATGGCCCTGGCCCTGGATGACACGGAGATCACCGCCAGGGTCAAGGCCGCCATCCTGGCCGAACCCGGCCTGAGATCCCTGCAAATCAGTGTGGAGACCCATAGTGGCATCGTGACGCTGACGGGGAGCGTCGATTCGCCGGCCACCTTCGATAAGGTCGCGGCCATGGCGCTCGCGGTCAAGGGCGTGAAGGATGTCCGTAACGAGCTTGTCGTTGTCTCCGGAAAATGAACATTCCCGTGCCAGTCAAACAGGAGAAAGCAATGGAACTGCATCACGAATACAAAGAAAAAATGGCGGCTCAGCTCAAGGAGTGGAACGCCCAGATCAGCTTGCTTGAAGCGAAGCTGGATGGCGTTGCTGCCGACATGAAAATCCTGCGCATGGAAGAAATCCGGGGATTGCGCGCCAGGCAGCATGCCGCCGCGGCGAAAATGAACGAGCTGGGCAAGGCCAGCGGAGAAGCCTGGGAGCAGATCAGGGTGACGGCCGACAAGCTGTGGGATGAGCTGAAACAAGGCTTGAGCGACGTTCAGTCGAAATTCAAGTAGCCGCATCTCAAGTCGCCGCCTCACGACCTGCCAACGACCTGCCATGGTCGACCTGTCATGGGTCGACCTGCCATGCAACGTGACGGCAAGCGCGTGACGGCAAGCGGCTCTGACGCCTGGGATGGAAGGTAGCCCGGCCTCGATTTGTCTTGCCTGGGGCCTGCCTGGGTCCCGCTTGTGGGTCCCGCTTGTAGGTCCCGCTTCAATGTCGGCAATCGTGACCTGACGGCGGATGAGGGGCTGGGCTAAACGGTGCCAGGAGGGCTTGGGGATGCCGGTCTTGCACAGGCGCGCCCTCTGGTGTTCCGGTCATCCCGTGCGCAGCCCTGGGGAGCGCACGGGAGTCGGCAAACGCGCGCTCAGTGTGCCGCGCGCTTCTTTACTTCTTTACTGCGTCAAAGAGTCGCTGTTTCAAAGGATTTGATCTGCTTTTCGGCTTCGTCAGCAGAAACGCCATAGGCGCTCTGGATTTTTCCCAGCAACTCGGTGCGCTTGCCCGCGATGACCTTCAGTTGGTCATCGGTGAGCTTGCCCCACTGAGCCTTGACCTTGCCCAGCACCTGATTCCAGTTGCCTTCTGCGATTTGCTTGTTCATATCAAACTCCTTGTCTTGCGGGATCGGTCTGCGAAATTGCAGACCGGGCACCTGGCCGGTCATGCCCACTGGAACCTTCGCCTTGCAGGTGGGGTATCCGGACACGACCGGTAGATGCAGATTGCAATTTAGTCTTCCCTATCATGCAGGTCGGTACGTTGCCCCACATAGGTTTGCCATCAGGAAGACGGTAGAACATCGGCAGGCGCTTTCAGGTGTTTAGCGCTTGCTGGAGGCGGCATCCTGGCGTGCATCGGCGGTCTTCTCCGAAGACTTGGCTTCTGCCAGGGCGGCCTCATGGGTGCTTTTTGCTTCCTTGTTGCAGGCCCGCTTGGCGTCGCCGGACAGGTCGTCACATTTTTCCTTGGCAACCTCATAGGCGGCGTCGGCTTTTGCCGCCAGGACTTCGTAGCGGGCCTCGTTCGACGGCTCGTATTTCGCCTTGAGCTCGGCCTTGGCAACGGATTCGCGGCCCTTGGCCTCTTCGATGCAGATGTCCTTGACGTTGCCGCTCATCGAGGCGCAGGCGGTCTTGTCGACCTTGTACTGGGCTTCAATGGCTTCCTTGGCCGTCTTGTATTCGGCCTTCGAAGGAGTTTCGGCCAGGGCGCTGCCACTGATGGCCAGGAACATGGCCGTAAGGAGAAAAACATTGGATCGATTCATGATGTTTCCTTGATTGAAAGGGCCGCCCCGAAGGGCCGCCAAATGGTTAGCGCGGATCGCGCGCCGGGAGCGGCTGGCGTCCTTGCCAGCCGGTAAAACAGATTCATTTTTTGCGGAGCAAGCTTCAGGACCCGGGGGTTTTGTTGCCGGCGGAGCTTCAGCGCGCGGGACGCCCATTCCGAGGGTAGGCAAATACGATTTCGACGCGCCGGTTCAATTGCCGTCCTGCCTCGGTGGCATTGCTGGCTACCGGGTTTTTTTCTCCATATGCCTGGATCTGCAAGCGGCTTGGCTCGACCCCAAGCGAAACCAGGGCTGTCTTGACGGCCTCGGCCCGTTGCCGCGACAGCAGGACATTGCTGCCGGCGTCGCCGCTGTTGTCGGCATGGCCCTCGATGGCGGCGACGAGCTGGGGATGGCGTTTGAACACCTCGGCCAGGGAGGAGAGGTTGCCGACGCTGCCGGGTAGCAGTTGCGCATGGCCACTATCGAACAGCACATCGCCCAAAGTCACCACCAGCCCGCGCGGGGTTTGCCGGGCATTGAGTTCTCGCAACTGCATTTCCAGTTCCTCGACCCGGGCATCGCTTTGCCGCTTGCCCGCTTGGGATCTGGCCAGCCGTTCGTTGGCGCCTTTCGCCTCCTGGATGCGTTGGTCTTGTTGCGTTTTCTCCCGCTCGCTCGAGGCCGCCGCGGTCACGGCCTGCGCCGCCCGGCTCGCCGCGGTTTCCTGGGCGATGAGGATGCGTTGGTTGCTCAGGTAGGCGAGGTGGTCGACCGTGGCTTTGGGTTGGCGGTTGCTGTTGGCCTGCTGGGCGATCAAGAGCGAGTCGCCGGCGCGGCGCAGTTCGTCGCTAGCCAGGGTCTGCACCTCGTTGTCCTGGCGGGCGATGGCGTAGCGATCCTGGGCCTGTTCCAGGGCCAGGTTGCGTTCGGGGACGATAGTGCAGGCAGAAAGCGCAACTGCCAGCGTGGCAAGCATCGGGGTTCGGATGGTCATTGGATATCTCCTGGCGTTCATGGTCAGCGCAAAGGCCGGCGGTCGATTTCATTGCGAAGGGCCTGGGCAGCCGCGCGGGATTCCTCGGCGGCCTTGCGCGAGCGTACCGACTGGGCGTGCAGCTCGGCGACCTGGGCATCGACTTCGGCCTCCTCCGCCAGCATCTGGGCGCGCTCGTAGTCCCGGTTGGTCATGGCCTGACGGGCGCTGTCGAGCTTATTGACGGCGATCTGCAATTCCAGGGCCGCGCTTTCCTGGGTACTGGCATTGCTGGCGTGCGCCACCGAGGCTTCGGCGACGGCGATCTTCTGGTTCAGTTCCGCAGGGGCGCTGGCGCAGGCCGCCAGGAGCAGGAGGGGAGAGGCGCTCATCAGGATCAGGGACCAGGAGCGAGGCCGCTGGCTACATGGAGTGGGGCTGTTCATTGCGATTCCTTCCAAAGCGTGGTTCAGAAACGGGCGGCCAGAAAAGCCTGGCCGGGGCGACCGACAGAAGCAGTATCGAAAGGAAGGATGCCACCCGTCTGTTGTCCAGCGCACAGTGGAGCCCGCCCTGGCGGGAGGCCCCGATTCACTGGGGTCAGCGAAGCCAGAGCTAAGTACGGTAGCGCACAGACGTGGCCTGAAAGCCATCGTAGGGTGGAGGTGGAGATGTTTCCTCCAGGCCCGGTTTCCTCCCTTTCAGGAGGAGCGGGCATGGAGGTCGAGGATCATCTGGCCGGCGGGAGCATCTCCGCCACCAAAGCGGCCAGATGACCGTGGGCGCTGATGCTCCGGTCGCACTTTCCGCACTTTCACAAGGAGTCACCATGAAAACGACACAACTATTTTGCAAAGGCGCGCTCGCCGCCGCCCTCATTCTTGGGCTTGGCGCCTGCAGCGGCATGTCCAGCCGGGACAAAAACACGGCCATTGGCGCTGGCGTCGGCGCGGTCGGCGGCGCGATCCTGACCGAGGGTAGCGTGGGGGGCACCGTGGGCGGTGCCGCCGTCGGCGGGATCATCGGCAATCAAGTGGGTAAGTGACTCGTCCTCCTGCCCGGCCGAACCCGCCGGGTGGGACGTGCCGTGGCGGCATTCAGAATGCGGCGCTTCTCCTCCGGTACCAGCCGGTCAGGGTCAGGCGGTCGCGGCGGGTGGGCAGCACGGCGTGGGGGAATTCGGCGGAGAGGAAGGAAACGAAGGTGCCCAGGCGGGGTAGCACCCTGGCCTGGCTGCCGTCGGGCAGGTCGATGCTGAGCAGGCCGCCGTCCTCGGCTTGCCAGTCCGGGTTCAGGTAGAGGATGGCGGTGAGGGTGCGGGCGTCGTCGTCCCGGTGCCGGTCCAGGTGCTTGCCATAGTGGGCGCCCGGGGGGTAGTAGGCGGCATGGACTTCCACATGGTCGAGGCCCAGCATCAACTCCCGGTTGATCTGCTGACGGTAGGCTTCCAGGGCGTCCAGGTAATGCTGCAGGGGAGCGGCAAGATCGTTTTCCAGCCAGCAGATCAGGTCGCTGCGGATGGTTTCCTGGCGTTGTTTTTCCTGGGCCCGGCCGATGCAGGCCGGACTAAAGCGATCTTGCTGTCTGAGTTCCTGGCAGGCCTGAGTCATGGCCAGCGCCTCGGACGCTGGCCAGAACTGCTCGCCAATGAAATAGCCTTGCTGGTGAATCGCTTCTACCGCGCGGTCAAAGCAGGGCATGGCGGATCTTTCGTGAAAAAACGAAAGTTTAGCAGCCCTGCCCCGCAATCCAGGCGGCAGTGCGGGCGCCGCTTATTTGCCCGACTTGGCGGGGCGGCCGGTTTTGATGATTTCGACACTGGCCATGGTGGCGGCCAGGGCTGGGTCATCGAGCCGGGTCAGCAGGGCAATGCCGGCGCGCAACAGCTCGCTCTTCTTGGCGGCAACGCCCAACAGCATCAGGCGCTTCTTCAGCTCGCCCAGGGCGGCGTATTCATCCTCGGGCATGGTGAAACTGTCACGCAGCAGTTTGGCCTTTTTCGGCTTGTCCACCTTGAGCTTCTCGGCCTTGGGGGGCTTGGCGGCCTTGGCGGGTGCAGCCGCAGGGCCATCGGCCTGGACCGGGGCGGCTTGAGGGGCGGCTTGAGGGGCGGACTTGGGGGCGGTCTTGGGTTTGGCAGCTTGGGCGGCTCGAGCGGTAGCCTTGGCGGCGGCTGCAGGTTTCGGAGCGGCCTTTCTGGCGGCTGCGGGCTTGCTGGCCGTAGCGGGCTGGGCCGGAGTTTGGGTTGGAGTCTGGGCCGGAGTTTGGGTTGGAGTCTGGGCCGGAGCGAAGGCGGTGGCCAGGGGTTCCGGCGCCGGGGCAGGGGCTGCAGCTGCAAGAGGGGCTGCGGCGGGAGCTGCAGCAGAGCTGGGGGTTTGAGTGGACATCGCGTCCTCCGTAACTGTTGAACGGCACATACCGTATAAAGAGTATATACGGTTATTGCTGTTTTTGCAGCGGCGCGGTGTCGTTCTTGTGCAACGCTTCGGGGACGTGTTCTGCGGCTTGCTCCGGGGCGGGGGAAGCCGGCTTGGGGCGTTGTGGAGGCAGCCCCTGAATCCATCTGCTTTCGCAGCTTGGGCAAATGATTTCACCGGCCCGGATGCGCTCGGGGCGCAAGGGGCGAAGGCAGGTAGCACAGAGATGCTGACTCATTCCGCAACCTCGACGCGATTGCGGCCCTTGTGCTTGGCTCGGTAGAGCGCCTGATCTGCCAGCCGGTAGACCGTGGCAAAGTCGTCGCCGGGATGGCACATCACCAGGCCAAAGCTGAGCGTGATGCGCAAGGAGACTTGGGGGCACTCAAACCAGTTTTCCGCCACGCGGCGGCGCAGGCGTTCGGCAAAATCCCGGCAGGCCGGTAGCGCGGGCTGGCGCAGCAGGATGATGAATTCTTCGCCCCCGAAGCGGCCCAGCCGGTCGTCTGGTTCCAGGGTGTCCTGGACCAGGTCGACCAGGTCCTGGAGCAGCTTGTCGCCACTGGGGTGGCCATGCTGGTCATTGACCTGTTTGAAAAAGTCGATGTCGAACATGAGGAGGCCAAACGTCTCGCTGCTCAGTGCCGCCTCGATCATGCGCGTCGTGGCCCCCTTGTTGTAGGCGCCGGTGAGAGGGTCGTGTTCGGCCTGATAGGCCAGGCAACTGGTGAGTTGTTCGAGTTTGCGGTTGAGGCGGTTCAGTTCCCGCTCGCGGCGATCGGAAAAACGGATCAGCTGCTGGGTTTCGCGCAGCAGTTTTTTGTAGGCATCGAGCAATTCGGTACATGGGGCTTCCACTTCCGGGGGCAGGGCCTGCCGCTCAAGAAGTCCGGCAATACGTGCGAGCAGGCTTTCTTCCGCCTCGAAGAGCTTGAAGCCGTCGGCTTCCGGCGTCATTTTTCCACCGGGTTGTAGATCAGGTTGGTGAAGTCATCGGCCAGGTCGGCGCCGAATTCCCGGACGGTCTCGTCCTCCGCGTCGTAGTGCCAGTTCAATTGCACCTTGTTTACAAGAGCTGCCGCATCGAGCATTTCAAACAGGGAGAGCAGGATTTTGGTGCTGCTGCTGTTGAAGTAGATCAGGTCGATATCGACCGTGATGTCGGCGTCCCGGGTGTTGTCCAGATAGCTGCGCAGGGCGGCGAGGATGGGGCCATAGAACTGGGCGGCGTTTTCCGGGTAGCTTTCCCCCTTGAGACTCAGGTGGTGGCAGGAGAACTTGAAGTCCACTTCGGGTTTGTCGTGTTCGGGCGCGAGATAGAAATCGGCGATCATGCTGGGCCTCAGATGATGGCTTTCAAGAAGAAGTGCTGGATGCCAGGGTTCCGGGCGTCTTCATGAAAATTGAATTCAATGGGTTGGCTGGCATCCCGGGCCACGGTGAGAAAACCCAGGCCGGCGCCCTTGCTGCCGGCTTCGGGGTCTTCCCGCAGGCGGCGCTTGTATTCCTGCTTGATCTCATCGAGCGACAGGGCCTGGATGTGTTCGAGCTTGTCGCGCAGCCGGCTGACATGGGCTTGAGCCATGCTGTTGCCACAGACGATGAAGAAGTTGTCGCCGGTATGGCCGATGGCGATGGTGCCGATGTGCAGGCCTGCTTTGTCAGTCTCGATGGCCGGGTTCTCGGCGTAGTTGAGAATGTTCTGCATCATCTCGATGAAGGTCGAGAAGATACGTCGGGCGGCGGGACCTTTGATGTCTTCGGCTTCGAGTTTGGTGCGCAGCGCGTCGCCAATCGAGCCGATGATGTTCTGGGACAGGTAGCCGGTGTAATAGAAGACGATGCCGTTTTCATTGACCTTGCGGCGGAAGCGGTCAAATTCATCCAGATTCATGCGCAATCTCCAGGAGGATGGTGACGGAAGGCAAATAGGCAAAGGTCATCGCGCCGCGCTTCCTTGCCTTGCCAGGACTTGAATTCAGCCATGATTTCAGCCTGTTGCTCGTGCATGGGGAGATCCCGGTTGTCGAGAATCAGTTGTTTCAGGCGTTTCTTGCCGAAGGCCATGCGCCGGGCCTCACCCACCTGGTCGATGAGGCCGTCGGTGCAGATGTAGATCATGCTGCCGGCCTGCAGCGGGATGGTCTGGTTGTGCCAGCGGTAGTCCATCGGGGTGTGGACGTAGCCGACGCCCATGCGTTCGCCATTGAACTGAATGACGCTTTGCCCATCCGGCTGCAGCAGGAAGAGCGGCGTCCGGGCGCCGGCGTAGGTGAGTTGCTGGTGATGGCAGTCGACCCAGCAGAAGGCGGTATCCATGCCGTCGTCGGAGTCATGTTCGGAGGGTTCCGCTGTGCTCGTTTCATGCTGGCCCAGGGCAGTCTTGACCGCCTGGTTCATACGGCTCAGCAGGGCGGCGGGGTCGTGCCGGTTGGCGTGGGTGAGCAGATTGTTCAGGTAGGAGGCCATGATCAGCGTCATGAAAGCCCCCGGTACGCCGTGCCCGGTACAGTCGATGACGGCAAAGAAATAGCCGTCCTCGAAACGGCGGAAGTACAGATAGTCGCCTCCGACTACATCGCGGGGCTCCCAGACCATGGCGTAGTCGGTCAGGGTGGTCGCCATGTCGGCCTGCGAGGAGCGCAGGTAGGATTGCTGGATGACCCGGGCGTAGTTGATGCTGTCCATGATCAGTTCGTTTTTGGCGGCCAGGTCGGCGGTTCGTTCCGAGACCAGACGCTCCAGGTTGTTGCGGGTAAAGCGCACCGCTTCCGTCATGGCGTTGAAGGAGCGCGCCAATTGACCGATTTCATCGTCCCGGTCGATTTCGAGCTGCACTTCCAGGTCGCCGCCGGCGACCCGTTCCGTAGCAAAGATCAGCTTGCGGATCGGGAAGGCCACATACATCAACCAGAGCATGTAGATGACGATAATCAGCGCCGTGGCGGACACCGTCAGGTTGAGCGCCAGTTGCTGGTAGAGCACCCAGAGCCGATGGTCGATGGCGTTGTCGAGCAGGCGGGTGAATTGATCCAGGGTGTCGTAGACCTGGCCTATCGGTCCTGGCGCGATGGGTTCGCCGCTATCCAGGGTCGTATCCCGGGGGCCGACACCGTAGGCGTTCAGCTCGGCGGGATGGGAGTAAGTCATGGCGCCAAAAAAGGCGGTCGGGCTGGAATCAAACAGCATGCCCAGCAGCTTCATCTGGGTGAAGGTATCGACGCTACCGGCGATGCGGTCCATTTGTTCCAGCCGGGGCTGCAATTCATCGCCCAGTTGCAGAATCGCGTTGACCAGACCACCCGTTCTTGTCGCAGTTGACCAGGCAATCGCATTCGACCTGACCAGGCTGCTTTCGCCTCTTTTCTTTTTCACGATATATCTATCGTGATTTGTCCCGATCTCTCCGTGGTCTCGGATCGGCGAAGCCGAACGAGCCAGGCAGCAAGCGGAGCGCGGTAGTGGCGGAAAACGATGGCATCTACAGTTGCCGCGCTCATCGGTCCAAACGACACATGCTACTCTGACCGTAAAGCCTCAATCGGCGACATCTCCGAAGCCTTGAATGCGGGATAAATTCCGAAGAACAAGCCCGTCGCCAAGGACATCCCTAGACCAAGCAAGATGGACAGGTAGGACAATGAATAGTCCCACCCCGACAACACGGCGAACAGGATTGAAATGATCAACCCTAGAACGATCCCAATCACGCCACCACTCACTGATAACAAGGTCGACTCACAAACGATCATCGTCATGATGCTCATGCGATCCGCACCAATTGCCAAGCGTAGGCCGATTTCCTTTTTCCGCTCGGAGATGCCGGCCAGCATGGCATTCATGACCCCGATTCCGCCAACCAGGAGTGAGATACAGGCAACCCCCACCAACATCCAGGTGAACAACTGACCTTGTTTCTTCATGCCTTCTATCAGTTGCAAGGCACCTTGGACCTGGGCTGCTTTGCCTCTTTCCCGGAAATGGTTCGAGACATCCGCTAGCACCTGGATGGGGTCACGGCCTTCCGCAACGCGAATGAGAATGTTAGAGATGTTCCCAGTTGCCGTGCTCATTCTGCGATTTGCCTTGATGGGAACGATGAGTGCATTGTCGATATCAAAAGGCAGCAGTGGATTTCTTGGCGTGCTCTGTAAGATGCCGACAACTGTATATAGATAGTTGTCCATCCGAATCTTGTCGCCGATATTTAGCCTTTTCCCATCACCTGCTAATGCGTTAGCCATAGCGCTACCTACAACGACAACCGTGTCATAGCCATCAAGATCGCTCACGAAACGCCCGCGTTCAAGTTGCAATCGTGCCACGGTCAAAAGATCCTCGGTGGCCCCGATGGAGATACCATCCAACGACCTCCCGCTCCAGCCAGCCTTGACGGAATAGCTTGATATCGGAGTAGCAACGGAAACAGAAGAAATTTCCTGTTTGAGGTCTGATGCATCCTGACGCTCAATGGGATTGGCTTTGCGCTCGACTCCAATCCCGAAACCGTCCTGTACGATGATCAGGTCGGTACCCATTGTTTTGAATTGTCTGGCCGCCTCATCTGAGGTGTTTTCCCCGATATTGAGCAACGCAATGACCGAGGCTGATCCGATGATGATGCCTAACAAAGACAAGAGTGTGCGCTGTCGTACGCTCCGCATGTTATCGAGTGCTTCATGCAGCAAGGCTTGCAACAGGCTGGGGGAACGCAGAAAAAACTGGAAATTGAGCAGGTTCAGTTTGGGCACTGCGCCTCCCTCTGCACAATTGCATGCTGTTGTCCCACCAGGATTTCACGGTGACATCGCGCACTGATTGCAGGGTCATGGGTCACTATTACGATAGAGACACCCGCTTCCCGGTTCAACTCTCCCAGTAAATCCAGTATGTCTTTCGCTGATTTCGGATCGAGGTTACCGGTCGGCTCGTCAGCCAGCACCAGCCTAGGTTGTCCGATCAGGGCCCGAGCGATTGCGACCCGCTGTTTTTGTCCCCCAGATAGCGCATCGGGCAAATGATCAGCCCGCTCACCCAGACCAACCCGTTCGAGCAGGGGGTAGGCTATCCGTCGCCGTTCCACCTTTCCGATACCGCGATAAAGGAGTGGTAGGCCCACGTTGTCCAAGGCGGAAAGACGGGGCAGAAGATTGAATGACTGGAATACAAAACCAAAGTGACGATTCCTGATCTCTGCCTGCCTCCGCTCATCGATGTCATGTACAGTATTGCCTTGATAAATAACGGACCCGCTATCAGGCATGTCCAGCAGGCCCATGATGTTCAGGAGGGTGCTTTTTCCCGAACCCGAGGCACCAACGATTGAGCATATTTCACCATCGGCAATGGTGAAAGAAATCTCACGAAGAACCGGGATGTCATGTCCATTCTGCCGGTATGTCTTGCTGACCCGATCCAGTTTTAGCATCGCATGCCCACACGTCATCGAGTCGAATTGCTATTGACCGACGAAACGGCCGTGATCTCTTTGCGGCTTTTCTCGATACTGACATTGCAGGACATCCCGACACGCAGGCGGCGACGTTGCTGCTCATTAAGTCCGGGGATTTCGATCTTGATATCGAAAACCGCACTCCGCGAAGCGCCACCATTTTGTGCTGCCTGAGCTGAAATCTCGACGAGTCGACCATCGATAGGAGGCATATCCTGGGAGTCAATCGATACCGCCACCTTCATGCCCGGGGTCAGGTCGACAATATCTGCTTCGTCGACCTTGGCAGACACCCTGAGTCTGGCTGTCGATGCAATATTGAATAGCAATTGACCTTTAGCGATTCGGCTACCGGTCTCCAACGTCGCTGGCGCTTGGCCGGATGTCGCCGGAGCCTTGGCGATGATTCCTGCGCGGGGTGCGTTTATTTTTTCGAGTGCCAGGCTGCTCGACAGATCGTTATATTTGGCCTGTGCCTGCTCGTATTCGATGCGGACAATCTCACGGTTGCCTTTGCTGGCTTTTTCACGCGTTGCTTTCAGATCATCCGTGGCTGCCGCGAGTTGGGACTTGTAGCCGTTGAGTTGTTCGACCAAGCCATCGTGCTCGCCACGGGGAATGATCCCCTTCTTGAGTAAAGTTTCCGCTTCCTGAACCTTGCGCTCGGTTTGTTCAACTTGCTGTTGCGCCAGTGCAGCAGTGCGCTGCGCGCGTGCGACCTCGGTGCCTTTTTCCCAGTTCTCCAGTTCCAGCAAGGTTTTTGCGGCCTTGAGCATGGCTATCTTTGCCTCCTGGATACGACCCAGCAGTTCCGTGGTGTCAAGCGTCAGCAGCAGTTGGCCTTGACTGACTTCGGTATCAAAGGAAAATCCTTTTTCCTTGATCACAGCGTCGAATGGCGCCGTGACACTCATCGTATCGCCTGCCTCGATTGTTCCTACAACTGACAACGCTGAATCTAAAGCCTTGGGAGTATTAATGCCCCCGTTTAACATGACAGGAGCTAACGTCCCCGATTCTGCCGGTGGTGATGTCTGATCCACGCGAGCACTCAGGGGCAATACATACACTGCAATTGCTATTGCCAGGACGCTGCCAGTGGCAAAGATGGTTTTCTTGCTCAGCTGTGTTTTCGCTAACCACGCGGGGGGAAATGCCGACAGCCAGGGACGGGAATGCGCCCTGCTGAGCGTAACAAGCCAGGCTGCATGACCACTGGCATCTTGCAATGCATCACAACGGGCTGAAAGCTGATTCGTTGGATCAATCGACCTTCGATCAGCCCTTTCGGTTGGCGTGTGGCGGAATTTCTCGATCAAATCCTTCAGCACGGCTTCGGGTACTTGATCGTCCAGTACGTCAATGATGGATTGGCCGACGGCCTGGTTTTGGGAAATGGATAGCAGTGTCTCCGCTTGGGCGTTAAGACGCTCAATGATGCCAAGGTTACTGACCAGGACAATACCTGCAGGAGAACAAGCCGACACGGTATGATCAATATTCATAATTGGCTAACTCGGGTTCAGCAATGGGAATGCTCCAGACTTCCAGGGTTTTTCCCATGCGCTCATCCAGATCGGTAAGCGCATTCAGATAGGCGATTTCGGCATTGACTCGCGCATTCTCTGCATTACGCAAGTCGTTTTCGAACGAGAGTATCTGAAAGTTCGACGAGCGTCCGACCTGCAGTTTCTCCTTTTCAGCATTTAGCTTGAGTACTGAGAGTTCCCGTGCTTTATTGGAAAGCTCCAACTGTCGCCAACGTGTTTGGACATTGCGTACGGCATCCCGGATACGTTGCTCTACGACTTGCCGTGTTTCGTGCACCTTCAGAGTCTGGCTTTTCAAATCCACTGAGGCACGCACCGTTGCTTGCTCTATCGAACGATCACCCAGCGGTATGGTGAGTTGAATGCCGGCATACGACGTATCGTTTTTCTGTGCCGAGGTCTGCGTCGTATTGACTGATCCAAAACCTCCGGACGATCCTCGACTCTGCGTTTTTCCGGCAACTAGAGACAAGTCCCATAGCTGCTGATTTTTCGCGTAGTCGAGATTGATTTTTGCACGCTCGGATTGCAGTTGTGCGATCAGGTAATCCGGCTGGTTCGCGAGTGCAATAGTCAGTGCTTGAGCAAGGTCGATGCCTCGCAGGCGAATGTCTTTGGCCCCAACCGCGACGACAGGCGTGCGCGGTTCCAGGGCGAGCAGGCTCAAGAGCGCTAGGCGCGAAGTATCGATCTGATTCTCTGCTTCTTCCAAAGCCACCTCACGATTGGCGACCTCTGCCTCGGTCTGAAATATCTCCACCTCCGCCATGCGACCGGTAGAAATCAGCGCCTTGTTGACTTGGTAGAGGTCTTTGCTACGCTGTAACGCCGCTTCTGCGATCATTCGCTGCTCTTGCGCCCGAAGCAATTCGCGATAAGCAGAGGTGACCTGCGTCACTGTCTGCGAAAGTGTTGCCTTCAGGGTGAGGCGGTTAATCTGTTCATCAAGGCGAGCAGCGCGGATTGAGGCAGTATTTGCGTCCAGCCCTCCGTTCTTCAACAGAGGCTGTGTCAGGGTGATTGAGGTCGACGATGAGTTGGAAGAGGAGGAGCCAATAGCGTTCGCTGTCGATAATGACAGTTTTGCCCCAGTCGGCAAGGCGAGCGTAGCGTTAGTGGTGATGTCCTTTGTTCGGGAAGACAATCCGGCGGCTTTGTTGTCCAGCATCCCGGTGGCCAACGTCAGTTTGGGGAAAAACTTTCCTTCGCTGACGTATAGATCAAATTTCTGGGCGACACGTTGCAAATACGCCGTCTGAATACCACGGTTATCCCGTACGGCTAGTGCAATTGCATCACCAAGGGTTAACCTAAGGATCTCTTGCTGCCGCCGTTCATGGATTTCGGAGTAAACAGCTTCGGCGGCATCAACCCGGGAACCGCAGGCAAAAAAGGCAAAAGCCAGAGATATGGCTCTTGCGTACTTGGGCAATCCTCTCATCTGGAAGGCAGTACATCATAATTTCTTGGGGTTGAGCATTAGCTTACGTCGCAATCTTAATTTTTCATCGAGAACAGGATACTGCCTCAGGGCGGCAATGCCAAGCGCAAAATTGCAATTGGCATGAATAATGCTGGAAACGAGCACCCTTTCTTCTCATAGGAGAACATCATGATAATCCAGTCTAGCTACGGCGCCTTGGCTTACAGCGGTATTTCAGCTTCCTCAGCGCAACGGCAAGAAGGCCGCACAGTACCGGCAGCCATTGCCGCCCCGGCAAAAAATGCCGATCAGGTATCACTGTCCGCTGCTGGCAAAACCCTTGCTGCCAGCGCGGTCACTTCTACACAGGCCAGAACCCCGGCTCAGGAAAAACTGATAATGGCCGCCAGCTCTGACCGCGCAAGTGCAGACAAAATTGCCTACGACATGGCCATTACACCAAGTACTATTTTTTATAATATCAGTGACGTTGGTGGTGGTGAGGAAGTAAATAAATTATCCACCTCCGGGCGAATCATCGACGATGGATTCAAAGACCGGTTTAACAGTGAAGCTTCTGTGATCGATGCACAGCGACGCGCCATCTATGAATCTGAGAAAGCAAAAGGGACAGACCCGTTGCAGATTCTGAGCATGATGATCGACTTCACGAACTCACAATCCGCAGATTACCTTGAGGCCACTGGTTGGGGGTGGAGAGGTAGTTCGTCACCAGGATAAGCAACTCATCCCTGAGCTATCGACGGGCAGTGTTACAACCAACAACTGCCCGCGATTTCTCAATCAGTAAACGTAGTTAACCGTTACGGTAGTAGTTCCACCATACAACGGGGCCATTGTGCCGGTACCGCTAACGCGGGAATACAGCCTCAGCGATTGATTGGCAGGAACGCCGTAGCCGGAGAAATTGACAGAACCAGTTCCAAAGTTCGTGACATCTGCACAAAGAGTAGCATTATTGTTGCACAGGAAGACCTGCAACCCGGCGGGCCGAGGGTAACTGTAGCTCCAGGTGTAATTCACGACAGTCAAGGTCGCATTGCTCGGTGGATTTCCTACCACGGGATAGGCAACGTTATACCAATAATTCTTGGTGTAAATTGTGGGTGCGACGGCCGAGCTGCCGTATGCACCAGAGGCAGCACTGGCGCTGTGAGCAAACATGAAAGTTGCTGCCAATGCCAAAAAGCTTGAATACAGCCATTTCTTGAGTTTCATTTGATACTCCTTGCAAAGGGGTTCGTTCGTGTAGGAAAAATCGACAACCGCGTACAAATGCCTTGCCGGCAAAGATTGCTGCGCCCCGAAAGCCTTGCGCAGACATGCCGAAAACATCAGTGTACGCAAATGGCATTATACCGAGGTGATCTATGCATGCAATCTGGATTTGTACATGCCAGCGCAGGGCGGCAAAAACTGCCTTGTTTCCCACAGCCAGACCGCCGATGGATGCTTGCGGAGGAGATGGCCAATACCCATCAGCCTGTCAGCCGGAGATATTGAAGGTCTTTCTATGCCAAACAGGAATGCAAGAATCCACTACACCAGTCTGCTTAAGCGTACGCCAGGGCGCGATGAACATCTTCATCAGCAAACCGCCGACGCAGAACCAGGTCAGGCCCAGGCATATTTGGACCAAATCCCGCTTCCATGCAGGTGCGTGCTCCGCTCCCGCCATCTGTAGGATGGCCGCCGCAAACACGAGGCTGATCAACGAAATCTGAAACCAGCCGTACATCGGCATCAGGCGACTGGTGTCGACAACGAGTTCGCGACGCGTGACGCGTAAATGCCCAGCCCGCTTGAGCCAGCGAATTTCATCATCGAGCAAATCGTATTTGTTCTGGAAAGCGATGAGTTGCGGCCTGACCAGTGAAGTCGCATTGAAGCCAAACCGATATTTGAACAAACGTTCGTTGTCCATCGCCAACTCATCCAGTTTGGTTTTGGAAGCAGTGGCCAGCAGCAGCTTGATCGAACCGGGGATGAAATACTCGTGATAATCGCGCCCGGCCGCTCTTTGTTCCAAGGCAAAGTTGAGTTGGACAGAGTCGAATTGCGGGGTATCGCTCATGGCTTGGGGCTCCGTATCGGTCAGTGTTCGTGAAAGTCGCGACCGGCAATCTTGTTGAAAGCGCCGGCGTTGATCTGAATCGTTGAATTCGAACCACTGCTCCGCGCCAAGGCGGCCACCTTGTCGATGGGTTTCCTAGCCTCAAAATGCGCCATGGCGGCGGCAAGGAGATTGCGGCGCTGGGCGCCGGGGTCTTGGGTCCACAACTGGCCGTTATAGAGTTCCAGGGCCAATTCAGCATCAGAATCGGTCGGCGCGATTTCATCGAGAAAGGCCTTGATGTCCGGCTCCGCTGCCGCTTCCTGCAAGCGCCCGTCACGAATCAGCAGCAGCAAGGCTTTTGCCGTGGTGTTGCCATCGATCACCGCCGAGCGGGCGACTGCAATCTGTAGCCGGATGGTACGCAGCAGGTCGAGGTCGATGCCACTACCACCGGTTACCGTGCCTTCTCCGGTCAGCAGCCAATCGACCGAGATACCGAAGGTAGTCCGGATGGCATACAGAAACTCCGAGCCGGGCTTCTTCTGGCCGCGCACGACATCGCTGACGAAGCCCGCCGAAACACCGAGTTGCCTGGCAAATTCGGACTGATTGAGGCCGGTGTGAGCAATGGCCTGGCCAACACGGGCCGCGAAACCACCCAGTCCAGACGAATCGGTCCCAGAAATATCTTGATTGGAAGTTCTCATTGAGCGTATATTTGTCGCTATCGCGAATTTCGTTGGCTATTGAGAGATAGCCTACTCTCTGAGAGAAGGTATGTCACCTCAACTGACCATGGATGCTGTCGAGATCAACTATCGCCTGCGCCGCCTGGGCAAGACTCAGGCGCAAATTGCCCGTGAAGTCGGAGTCTCGGGTGGTGTGGTGAGCAACGTGATTCACGGGCGAATCACCGCCTATGCGGTGGCTCAGCACATTGCCGGCCTGCTCGGTTTACGGATCGAGGACATCTGGCCGGAGCGCTACATCTTTAAGCCGCGGCAGCGGCAAAGCCACAGGGAGGAAATGCCATGAGTTGACCACGATCAGCGCTGTAAAGATCGAGGCCACATGGCAAGAAGGGCTCAGGAGGTCGAGTCCAGAGCCCTTCTTTGGAGATGTCATTCCTAACCGGGTGACACGTTGATTCTCCTTGCCCTGCGTGCCGGCGTCAAGTGCCGGCCGGCCTCGCGCATGCCTCAATTTCAGGAACGTTGTCTCAGGACAACCAAGGAGATTTCATGAAAACCCCCATCCCCGTTCAGCGCGACATCGTTCGCCTGATCGACAAGGGCTTGAGCAGTCGCGCTGTCGGCCGCCAGCTCTCTATTTCCCACAATACGGTCGAACTGCTGCGCACCCGGCTTGCCGCCACCGGCCTGACGCAAGCGGATTTGTCGGCGCTCGATAATGAAGCATTCGCCATTCGTCTCGGCACGGCCCGTAACCCGAACCCTTCCGGCAAGATCGTTCCCGACTGGGATGTGGTACGCGAAGAACTGTCCCAGCGGAACATGACCCTGAGTTTAATCTGGGAGGAGTACCGCCAGGCGAACCATGAACACCTTGCTGATTGCCTGTGTTATTCCCAGTTCCAGAAGCGCTACAAGGCTTGGCTCAAGACCCAGCGCATGAGCATGCGGCAGTTCCATAAGCCGGGTGATCAACTGTTCGTGGATTTCTGCGGTCGGACGATGCCGATTACGAATCCGGAAACCGGCGAGGAGACGCCGGCGCAAGTGTTCGTCGGGGTGCTGGGTGGATCGTCGTACACGTTTGCCTATGCCGTGCCGAGCCAGAAAATTGCCGACTGGATTGCCTGCCATGTGAAGGCCTTCGAGTTCTTCGGCGGCGTGCCGCAACAGGTGGTCCCGGATAATCTCAAATCCGCGGTAATCAAACACACGCCACAGGAGGTCATCACCAATGCGGCCTATGCCGACTGCGCCGAGCATTACGACGTGCTGATCAACCCGGCGCGCAGCCGCAAGCCCAAAGACAAATCGCTGGCTGAGGTCGGGGTTCAGATAGTGCAGCGCTGGGTGTTGGCGCCGTTGCGCAAACGAACCTTCTTTAGCGTCGAGGAACTGAATGTCGAGATCGCCAAGCGGATCGAGTTGCTGAACAACAAAATCAGCAAGAAATACAAACAGAGTCGGACGCAACGCTTCATTGAACTGGACCTGCCAGCGTTGCGGCCACTGCCCTTGCATCCCTATGAGAGCGTGGCCTGGAAATACAAGGTGCGCGTGGCCGAGGACTATCACGTCGAGTACGAAGGCAGTTTCTACTCGGTGCCGTATCAGTACCGGATGCATCAGGTGGACTTGCGGGCGACTCGCACTACGCTGGAGGTACTGCTGAATCGGGCGCGTATCACCAGCCATGTGCTGTTGGCGTCACCCGGACGGCGTACTTTGGAGGATCACATGCCTATCCAGCACTTGCGGCAGACGGAGCAAGATCCAGACTCGCTTCTGGAATGGGCGGAAGGCATTGGCCCCAATGTACTGGCCTGGGTGCGCGGCAATTTGCAGCAACGCCGGGATTTCGCGAACGGCGTGAAATCAGCTCGCAATTTGCGGCGCTGGGCGCGGGAGGAACAAGCCCATGATCGGCTGGATGGCGCCTGCGCTTTCGCCTTGAAGATCGGCGTGCTGACGTTCAATCGTCTGAAGTCGATCATTACCAATCGGAGCGATCTGCGCCTGCCAGTTGAACCGACGGCCTGGGTGCAAAAGCACGGGAACCTTCGCGGCGCTGAATACTATGCACAACAGGGAGGCATCTCATGCTGAACCAGCAAACCATGGCCCAGCTTCAAGCGCTCGGCTTGCAAGGGATGTTGCGGGCATTGAATCGGCAACTCGATGATCCCTCTATTCAGAAACTCAATTTCGATGAGCGCTTTGTCCTGCTGCTCGATGCGGAAACTGGTGATCGTGAGGGCCGAAAGATTGAGCGGCTGTTGAAGGCTGCCAAAATGCGTCAAGCCAATGCCTGCCTGGAGGATGTCGACTATCGGGCGACTCGCGGTATCGATCCGGCGCAGGTTGCCAGCCTGGGAGATTGTGTCTGGATTTCCCGGCGGCAGAATCTGGTGCTGACTGGACTCACGGGAACTGGCAAGTCCTGGTTGGCCTGTGCTTTCGGTAAGCAGGCGTGTCGCTCCGGGCATTCTGTTTATTTCACGACGGCGACGCAGCTATACGAGAACCTGATTGCCGCGCAGGCCGATGGCACCTTGTCAAAGCTGCGCCGGCAGCTCGTGAAAACGCAACTGCTGATTATTGATGACTTCGGCATCGGCGGGATTGATGTTCATCTGGGGCCGATTCTGCTCGATGTCATTGATCAGCAATCGATGCAGGGATCGCTCCTTATCACCAGCCAGTTTCCGCCGGAGAAGTGGTACGACCTGTTCAACGATCCGACCGTGGCCGATGCGATCCTGGATCGGATTGTGCATCGGGCGCATTTCATGGAACTGAAAGGAGAGTCGATGCGGAAGGTGCGGGCGAAGAAAACCTGATCCCGGTAGCCTCAGATTGCAACCCCGTTTCGGCGGGGTGGTCAACTACTCGAAATCAGTGGTCAGGCCCGGTGAGATTGCCTGGTCAGGTGGGATACGTTTGGGTGGTCAACTGGAAGGAGATTTCGCACCCAGTTCGGGCATGGTCCGCAACACCTTGTCCTGGACGGTCTGGCGCAGGCCGTCCAGGCTGGTGCGGGTCATGGTGTTGAGCGAAATCAGCAGGTACTTGTCGTCCCGGTCGATGTGATGGGTCACGTAGAAACCGGTGCCCATGTCGCGGATGCGAGCCATTTGTTCCAGGACGGCGGGCAGATTCTGGGTCACCATCTGGGCCAGATAAAAGGTGCCGACGTAGGGGTCGACCGTGAGATGCGTGGCGTCAGCGGCGGCGGAGATCAGGGTGTTGAGCTGCGCCACCAGATGGTCGTGACGTTCCAGGGCGGCACGCGGGTCAGTATCCTCGCCGCGCGCTGCGGCCCGCCACGACTGGCAGAATTCCAGCCAGCGCCGGTCCTGGGCCAGGGCCGGAAGATGGCGCTGAAATGCCGCTTCCGCAGCCGCAATGGCAGCGTCTACGGCCGCCCGGCGGGCTTTCAGCTGGCTTTGCAGACGGGGACCCTGGCTTGCCCGGAATTCCTCGTCTCCCGAGAGGTAGGCGTGCGCCAGCCCCCGGTGTTCTTGCAGGGGTTCGAGAATCAGGCGGATCGGAATCACCAGATACAGCCCGGAACGCTCCAGCCGGGCCCGCTCGATCTGGCCTGCGAGGCTGAAAAACAGCTGGCCGGTCAGGAGCAGGATGGCAATGCCCGCTACCAGCCCCACCACCTGGATCTTTTTCGGATAGGTGAGGCGGGCCATCAGGTCTACCGCCGGGTTGTCGGTGAGCAGCCGGGAAAGGGTCAGGCTTGCGGTGCGGGACATTGTGCAAATCCTCCATGTCTCAGTCTGGTGGATTCAGGTTACAGCTCGATGTGCTTCAGGTTGCCTGAATGTGAATTGGCGTCAGACCAGTGCGTCCAGGTGCACGATCAGCACCGCGGTATAACTTTGCCAGGTGAAGGGAATGACCAGGGGGGGGCTGCTGGCCGCCGAAGGAGGGGGCTTGCCGGCCCGGGTGAAGGTTTGCGGCGGGGTGATTTCCAGGCCTTCCCCGAATACCCGCCGGGCTCTGCCGGCCAGGGTATTGGCGATTTCACCGACGACGTCGAGATGGTCTGCATCCGAGTATTCATGCTGGCCCATGCGCATCAGCACATGATCGAGCAGGCCCCGGGGTGCGGCAAAGCAGACGCTGCCTTGGTAGTCGCCCTGGACCTGGATCAGACCGTTGAAGTCATCCAGGGGCAGGGGCATCCCCGCTTCCAGCAGGTAGGCGGTGCGCACCAGGGCTTTTTCGCCGGTGATGCGTTCGAAAAAGTGGCCGATGGTTTCGGCAAACACTTCCACGTCGTCCGGCCTGAGGGCCTTCCTGAGCGGGGCGGGGGCAGTCAACGCATGAGCTCCAGCAAGGCTTCCACCAGTTCGTCGTCGCTGAAGGGTTTGTGCAGGAAACCCTGCGCCCCCTTCTTGATCGCCTTCAGGGCGGTGGTTTTGTCAGACAGGGCCGAGACGACCAGGATGCGGGTTTCGGGCAGGCGGGTGGCGAGGCGGCTGATGCACTCGTCGCCATCCATCTTCGGCATGGTCAGGTCCATGGTCACCAGATCGGGGCGAAACTGTTCGGCCAGGGCCACGGCCTGCTGGCCGTCTCCCGCCAGGCCGACGATCTCCAGGTTGGGCAGGCGCATGTCCTGGCAGAGCCGGGCAATACGGTTGCGGATGACCATGGAGTCATCCACGATCAGCAGTTTCATGGTCATGAGGCCGGCTGGAACTGCAGGGTGAATTGGGTGTAGGCATTGGGCAGGGTGGAGAGGCGTATCCGGGCGCCGGCCCTGCTGGCCATGTCGCGGATCAGGTCGAGGCCAACGCCCCGGCCGGCGTGTTCATTGGCCTCTTCTTGCAAGCTGAAGCCGGGGGTGAACAGGGTGGCAATCAACTCGCGCTCGCTCATGCTTTCTACCAGTTCGTGCGGATGGCCCAGTTCCAGCAGGCGGGCGCGGATGCGGGCGCAGGAAATGCCCCGGCCATCATCGCGCACCGATACGGAAAGGCTGCCTTCGGTCGTGGTGGCAAATTCGACTCGCACGGTTCCCTCCGGCAGTTTGCCCGCCTGCAGCCGTTCGGCTTCGCTCTCGATGCCGTGTGCCACGGCATTGCGCACCAGTTGTGGCAACATCTCGTGCAGATGGCGCAGCAGGCGCTCGTCCAGGTTCGGGGCCTGCTGGGGAAAATTGACTTCGACCCGCACCTTCTTGTTGAGGTCCTCCGCCACCTTCAGGGCGAGATGCTCGATCTGCTTTTTCAATTCGACAAAGGGGTGCTGACTGACCGGCGCTTCCTGATAACGCCTGACCTTGGCAAGCACCTCGCCGATCTGCGCCAGTTTTTGCCGCAGTTCGCCCACCTGGAAGGCGATCGGGATCAGATCGTCTCCCGTCAGGTCCTGCCGCCGGCGCAAAGGCGTCAGCAGGTCTTCGAACTGGTGCGCCTGGCGGGAGACTTCCAGGAGTCCCAGCGCCCCGGCCTCGCCCTTGATCGAATGGATGGCCCGGAAGGCAAAGTTGATCAGTTCGGCATAGGCCCGGGCTTCCGGCTGCACGTCCTGGAGGGCCTGATTCACCATGCCGAGCCGATCTTCGCCACTCTTGAGGAAGTCCCGCACCTGGGCCGGGTCCTGGTCGAGCACGGCCAGCAAGCTCTCGACCTCGCTGCTGGCGCGGGCTTCGGCGCCGGCCAGGTCGCGCGCCAGCTGCATCTGGCGGCTGATATCAAACACCGTGACCAGCAGGGCGCGTACTTCCCCTTGTTCCAGCACCTGGGTGAATTCGAAGGACAGGTGGGTGGGGCCCTTGCGGCGGCCATCCTGACCGGCGGCCAGCGTGACTTCGCGCAGGGGGTTGAGTTCTTCTAGCAGGGCGGGCTTCACCTTGCGGTTGAACAGCAGGTCGATGTAGTCCCGCGCCGCTTCCTGCTGTTCCGGTTCGAGCAACTGGGCGATCAGTTCATCGAATTTCAGGCCAGGGGCCACCGGGCGGCCAAACAGTTCGGGAAGGGAACGCGACTGCTGGATGCCGAGATGGCCGTCCCGGTCGAGCAGGAACAGGCCTTCGCGCACCGTATCGAGAATTTCCCGGGTTTCCTGACGCGCCGCTTCGATCTGCCGGTCGCTTTCCAGCAGGCGGCGGATGAATTTGAAGACGATGAAGAAGAAGTTGAGGGAGGCCAGGAAAATGGCCCCCAGCTGGATGTAACGCAGCGAGGCGGCCCGGGATACGGCCTGGGCCTCCAGATGCCGGGTCAGGTCGTCGGCGAGTTGCATCAAGCGCACATTGCGAGTCACGGCGCGGTTGACGGCATCATCCACGTCCCAGGCCGAGGGAGTGGCAGCATTGAGTACGGGCAGGACACCGGTGTTGATCGGCTCCCAGGTCTCCACCAGCTGGTCCAGCAGTTCACGGCTCTGGGGGTCCATCGAGGCGCCGGGCCCCGAACTGCCAAGCGTCAGGCCCTGCAAATGCTGCAGGGCCGTCGAGAAGGCACTGTAGGATTCGGAGAGTTGCGCCTGGCTGGTCTGGTAGGAATCGCCGCTCTGCATTTCCATCCGCAAGGTGAGCAGGGCCTTGGTGAGTTGCTGGGAATAAACCCGCAATTCGCCGGCGGTGTTGATGTGGGCCGTGTCCCGTTCGATCAGGTGCGAGGTGTAGGTGTTGAAAATCAGCACCCCCAGGTCGAGCACCAGGAACAGGGCGATGGCGGCCAGCAGCTCCCGGTACTTGCCGAGCCAAGTGTGGGGTTGTGGGTTCATCGGGCTGGTTTCCGTGCGGAGGGATCCCGATTTATAGGCCTGTTCCGTTACAGGGTGATGACCCTGGCGGTAGAATCCGGCGCATTCATTTTTCGAGGTGATCTTCATGACCCAGGACGAACTCAAGCAGGCGGTGGCAGAGGCGGCGGCCGACCATGTGGCCCGGCATCTGCCCGAGGGCGGGATGCTCGGCGTCGGCACCGGCTCCACGGCCAACCTGTTCATCGACGCCCTGGCGCCCATCAAGTCCCGGCTGGGCGGTGCCGTGGCCAGTTCCGAAGCCACTCGCCTGCGTCTGGAACGGCAGGGGATTCCGGTGCTGGATCTCAACGCGGTGGATCGCCTCCCCATCTATGTCGACGGGGCCGACGAGATCGACCCGGGCATGAACATGATCAAGGGCGGTGGCGGGGCACTGACCCGGGAGAAGATCGTGGCGGCGGTGTCGGATACCTTCATCTGCATCGCCGATGCCTCCAAGCTGGTGCCGGTGCTGGGCCGTTTCCCCTTGCCGGTGGAGGTGATCCCGATGGCGGTGCGCCAGGTGAGCCGCGCCCTTGCTGCGCTGGGAGGGACGCCCAGGGTGCGCGAGGGGTTTGTCACCGACAATGGCAACCTGATCATCGACGTGCATGGCCTTGCCATCGCCGACCCGGTGGGGCTGGAAACGGCCATCAACCAGATCGTGGGGGTGGTGACCAACGGTCTGTTTGCCATCCGGGGTGCGGATATCCTGTTGCTGGGCACCCCGGAGGGGGTCAGGATCCGGGTGAGGGATTGAAATGTTTTTGTCACATTCCGGCGTTAGGCTGTAGGCACTCTCCCCTTTTCTGAGTCCCCATCCCATGAATGAAGCCCGCTCTACCCTGCAGGATCACACTTCCAAACAGTTTGATCTGGAACTGGAACATCTTCGCACCCGTGTGCTGCAAATGGGAGGCCTGGTGGAACAGCAGGTTTCCCGGGCCATCCGTGCTTTTTACGAAGGTGATCTAGCCGGGATGGATCTGGTGGTGCGCGAGGATGTCCACATCAACAAGATGGAGGTGGAACTGGATGAGGCCTGCAATCAGGTGATTGCCAAGCGCCAGCCCACCGCGATCGACCTGCGCATGATCATCACGGTGCTGAAAAGCATCAGTGATCTGGAACGTATCGGCGACAAGGCTCAGAAAATCGCCCGGCTCGGCGCCATGCTCCATGGACAGCACAGCGCCTTCGTGCCGGATGTGGATCTGCGCTACATGGCCGATCAGGCGCTGGAAATGCTGCGCCTGGCGCTGGATGCGTTTGCCCGCCTGGATGTGCAGTCGGCTGCCGAAGTGGTGCATCTGGACGATGAAATCAACCACCAGTACCAGTCGGCGGTGCGCCAGCTCATCACCTTCATGATGGAAGACCCCCGCACGATCTCCCGTTCGCTGGACATCATGGCGGTGGCCAAGGCCATCGAGCGCATTGCTGACCACGCCAAGAGCATTTCCGAATATGTGATTTACATGGTCAAGGGGCTCAATGTCCGCCACTCCAGTCCTGATGAATTGGACCAGGAACTCGCCAAGAGCTGATGGGCCAGACAGGGCTCCGGCAGGGCCTCATTCCCCAGTCCTCCCCTGCCCGGCAGGGGTTTGTGCGCTGCAGCAGCGTGGGCTGGGGATGACCCTGGCCATCCACGACCTTGGCTACGACCTTGGCTACGACCTTGGTTACGACCTTGGCTACGACCTTGTTTGAAGTGGCTGTCCTGAAACTGCCATGACTCCGTCCTGCTACTGTAATCCGGGGCTTGCACACTGTCGATGCAACCTTGAATCCAGGAGATGGAGATGCCGCAACAAGCCTCGAACCTGAAAGATGCCTTGCTGGATTATGTGGATAACATCACCACCCTGCGCCAGAAGATACGCGAGGTGCGGGAAAAGCAGCTGGCGGCACTGAAGGACTTGATGATCCTCCGCCACAAGTGCCAGGCCCTGCGCCAGCAGTTGAGCCGCCAGACGAGTTGAAGTCGCGCTGGCAAAAAAACAAAAGCCCCGCCAAGTCCGGCGGGGCTTTTGCCTGGGTGCGCCCGGGGAATCAGGCTTTTGGGGGGACGTAGCCGGAAATCTGGTCGGCGCCGCTGCCAAAGAAGTGGTTCTGCATCTGTTCCATCAGGTATTTGCGGTGTGCCGCTTCGGCCAGATTCAGGCGGTTTTCGTTGATGATCATGGTCTGCAGCTTGAGCCACTGTTGCCAGGCTTCCCGGGAAACATTCTCGAAAATCTTCTGGCCGATGGCGCCGGGCAGGGGGGGGAAGTCCAGCCCTTCGGCTTCCTGGCCGAGCTTGATGCAGTTGACGGTTCTTGCCATGTCGTTCTCCAGTGTAGGGGTGCCAGATTATATCGACTTGACCAGCACCTTGGAGCGGCGCTGGAGGTTGTACATCTGCCGTTTCTGGGGCGGCAGCTCATCGACGCTTTCGAGCTTGAAGCCCCGTTCGATGAACCAGTGCACGGTGCGGGTGGTGAGCACGAACAGGCGTTTCACCCCCGCCGCCCGGGCCCGGGCCTGGATGCGTTCCATCAATTGCTCGCCATAGCCCCATTCCCGGTGCGCCGGATGCACGGCCAGGCAGGCCAGTTCGGCGACGCCATCGCCGTAGTCGTAGAGGGCGGCGCAGCCCACCACCATGCCGTCGTGCTCGATGATGGAGAATTTCTCGATTTCCCGCTCCAGCACTTCCCGCGGCCGATGCACCAGGGTGCCGTCTTCTTCCAGGGGTTCGATCAGGGCGATCAGGGCGCCGATGTCATCGGCCCGGGCTTCCCGGATGCGTTCCAGGGATTCCCGCGAAATGATGGTGCCGATGCCGTTCAGGGTGAATAGCTCCTGCAGCAGCGCCCCATCCTGTTCATAGCCGATCAGGTGCACCCGGCCCACGCCCAGACGGCTGGCGCGCACGGCGCAGGGCATGTAACGCTTCAGGTCGGCGGACAGCCAGGGGGCATCCTTGAGCTGGGCGGCGGCGTCGGCGGTCAGTTCTTCCTGCAGTTCGCCGGCCTCGTTGGTGACGCCGATGCTGTCGGTGAGGAACACCAGCTTGTCGGCCTTGACGGCCACGGAGACGGCTTCGGCCACCTCTTCCATCTGCAGGTTGAAAATTTCCCCGGTGGGAGAACTGCCCTGGCAGGATAGCAGCACGATGTTGCCCAGGGCGAGCTGGGCCTTCAGCCCATCAGCGTCCACCTTGCGCACCGTGCCGCTGTACTGCAGGTCGATGCCATCCAGCACACCGAGGGGCCGGGCGGTGATGAAGTTGCCGCCGATGACGCGGATCTGGCTGTTGGCCATCGGGGTGTTGGGCAAGCCCTGGGAGAGCAGGCCCTCGATTTCCAGATAGACGCTGCCGACTGCGTCCAGGACGCAGTCCAGGGTGTCTGCATCGGTGATCCGGTAGCCCTTGTGGTACCTGGATTCGATTCCCTTCTCGCGCAGTTCTTCCTCGATCTGGGGCCGGGCGCCATGCACCAGGATCAGGCGGATGCCCAGGCTGGCGAGCAGGTTCACGTCGTAGGCCAGGGTTTTCACCAGGGGGCCGGCGATGGACTTGCCGCCGAAGGCGACCACGAAGGTCTTGCCCCGGAAGGCATTGATGTAGGGGGTCACCAGGCGGAACCAGGAGACGAATTCCCCCAGGTTGTCAGCCGGCAGTTTGGCTTCAGTTGTCATGCTTGCCTTTCTGGGCGAGTGCCGCTTCGACCCGGGTGCAGATGGTTTCCAGCACCTTCACCCGGGCAAAGTTCTTGTCATTGGCTTCCACCAGGGTCCAGGGGATGGCCCCGGTACTGGTGCGTTCCACCATGTCGCACACCGCGTCATGGTATTCGTCCCATTTTTCCCGGTTCCGCCAGTCTTCATCGGTGATCTTGAAGCGTTTGAAGGCGATGTTCTCGCGCTCCTTGAAGCGGCGGAACTGCTCTTCCTTGCTGATCTGCAGCCAGAACTTGACGATGATCGCCCCGTCTTCCGCCAGTTCGTGTTCGAAATCGTTGATCTCCGCATAGGCCCGCAGCCAGTCGGCTTCCGTGCAGTAGCCCTCGACCCGCTCCACCAGCACCCGGCCGTACCAGCTGCGGTTGAAAATGGTGATCCGGCCGACCCTGGGAATGTGGCGCCAGAACCGCCAGAGGTAGGGCTGGGCCCGTTCTTCCTCGGTGGGGGCGGCGATGGGCACGATCTGGTACTGACGCGCGTCCAGGGCGGCGGCCACGCGGCGGATGCTGCTGCCCTTGCCGGCAGCGTCCGAACCTTCGAAGGCCAGGATCAGGGAGTGTTTCCTGAAAGCGGGGGAGCGCACCAGTTCCGACAGGCGGCCCTGGGCTTGCGCCAGTCGCGTCTCGTATTCCTTCTTGTCCAGGCTCTGCTCCAGGTTCAGGGCCGTCAGCACGTCCAGGGCGTCGATCTTGGGGAAGATCGGCGGCGCCACCGGGTAGTTCTGGTCGCGCGTGTCGCTCAGGCGCTTTTGCAGGGCATCCAGGATCATCTTGCCCACGGTCAGGGAGCGGTAGCGGTCGTCGGTGCCTTCCACCACGGTCCAGGGGGCCCAGGGGGTGTTGGTCAGGCGCAGCAGGTGGGAGGCCACGTCCTGGAGCTTGTCGTAGGTCTTCAGCCGTTCCCAACTTTCCTTGGTGACGCGCCAGGCGGTGCGCGGGTCCTTTTCCAGGGCCTTCAGGCGCTTTTTCTGGCTGTCCTTGGAGAGGTGGAACCAGAACTTCAGCACCAGGGCGCCTTCATTGACCAGCATCGCCTCGAAGCGGTTGAACTGGTCGATGTGCTGGTCGAACATGGCCTGATTCATGTCGCCGTCGATGCGGCGGTGGATGGGGGTCGAATACCAGGAACCGGCGAAGATGCCGATCCGGCCCTTGGGGGGCAGGGCACGCCAGTAACGCCACATGTAGGGGCGCTCGGACTCCTCGTCGCTGGGGGCGGAGAAGGCCAGGGTGGACAGGTAGCGGGGGTCCATCCATTCGTACAGCTCGTTGATGGTCTCGCCCTTGCCGGCGCCATCGACGCCGCTGATCAGGACGATCACCGGAAAGCCGCTCTTTTCCCGCAGGTCGAACTGGGCTTCCAGCAGCGCTTCCCGCAGTTTCGGCACCTCGGTCTTGTAGGTCTCCTTGTCGATGACGTGGCCCAGCTCTGCAGATTCGAACATGGTGTTTTACGCTCCCTTGAAATCACCCCAAAGGGTCTGGATGGCGGCCAGGGCTGCCAGGCTCGCCGTTTCTGTTCTCAAAATCCGCGGCCCCAGGCTGACGGGGATGAAGCCCACCAGTCGAGCCGTCTTCATTTCATTGGGCTCCAGCCCCCCCTCGGCACCGATCAGCAGGGTGACGCGTCCGGCCGGCGGCAACTGGGGCAGGCTGTGGGCCGCGCCCGGGGCCAGCATCAGCTTCAGGTCTTGCTGGGGCCTGCCAGGTCCGGCGAGCCACAGGTCCAGAGGCTGCACCGGGGTAACCGGGGGAATCTGGTTGCGGCCGCACTGCTCGCAGGCCGAGATGACCACCGATTGCCAGTGGGCTTCGCGTTTCTGCTGGCGGTCGCCGGAGAGTTTCACCACGCTCCTTTTGCTGGCTACCGGCTGGATGGCGCTGATGCCCAGTTCCACCGCCTTCTGGATGGTGTAGTCCATCTTGTCGGCGGCCTGGATGGCCTGGACCAGGGTCAGCTGCAGCGGCGATTCCCGCTCCACGTCTTCCCAGCCGCTGATGCTCACGGTGACCCGCTCCCTGGTGATGGCGGTGATGACAGCCGGGTATTCGCCGCCGCGGCCGTTGAACAGGGTCAGGGGAGCGCCGGGAGGCAGGCGCAGGACGCGTACGGCATGGCGGGCTACCGCCTCGGGCAGATCAAGCCGGGCACCGGGGCCCAGGGGGGCGTCGCAGAAAAATCTCGGGGAATCCATCGATGCTATTATAAGTTCGATCATTCCACGAATTCCCAGCTTCTTTCGACACGGTTTCCTCCGCCATGGCTGCACTGAATCCCCTTGCCCTTGCCTTTATTTGTGACTCCGGCTGCTTCGTCCCGGAATTTTCCCGGCCCGGGACCGATGATGCCCAGCAAGCCCTGGCCGCGCGTGCTCCATCAAAATGGCGCGAGGCTTGAACCATGCCGGCTGATCTGCTCAAATTGCTGCCCGGTGTCGAAGCCGCCCTGCGCGCCGTGGCTGAAACCGAAATCCTGCCCCGCTTCCTGAAGGTGGAGCGGGAACACAAGGACGACGGTTCCACCTTCTCCGAAGCTGACATCGCCGCCCAGGAATTCCTGACCCGCGCCCTGGAGCGCCTCTTGCACCTGCCCACGCTGGGGGAGGAAATGAGCGATGCGGCCCAACAGGCGGCATGGGCGGCGGGGCTGAAGAGCGAACGGGGCCTGTGGGTGATGGACCCCATCGATGGCAGCACCAACTTTCTCGTCGGCCTGCCTCAGTTTGCCGTGTCGGTAGCGCTGCTGCGGGACGGCAAGCCGGTGCTCGGGGTGAGTTACCTGCCCCTGGCCAGGGAAATGTTCTCTGCCGTGGCGGGCCAGGGGGCCTGGATGAACGGCGAGCGCCTGCCGCTGCGGCCGTCCGGCCATCAGCTTTCCAGGGCCGTGGCCTGCGTGGACTTCAAGCGCCTGCCACCCATGCTGGCCGCCCGGCTGGTGGCGGATTCCCCCATTTATTCCCAGCGCAACTTCGGCTCCAGTGTGCTCGAATGGTGCTACCTGGCGGCGGGCCGGGTGGATGCGGTGCTGCATGGTGGCCAGCGGCTCTGGGATCATGCGGCGGGCAGCCTGCTGGTACGCGAGGCCGGCGGTTGCGCGGCCACCTTCCGGGAAGATGATTTCGATGCGGCCGATCCCTGGCGCCGCCAGGTGATCGCCGCCCTGAACCCGGACCTGTTCGTGCGCTGGCGCGACTGGCTGCGGCAGCACGGCGCCCGCTGAAAGTTGAAGCGGTTCGGCCCGGAGCCGTTATCATCCGGGCTACGCTAACCAGACTCGGAGACAGCCGCCCGGATGGGTGGGGAACGGCGGATGGTACAGAAATCCTTCAAGGAGCGTCACCTGGCCCTGTTGCAGGAGGCCCAGCGCATTGCCCGGATCGGCAGCTGGGAGCGGGACCTGCGCAGCAACGCCTTGTGGTGGTCTGACGAATGTTATCGCCTGTTCGGCTATGAACCGGGCTCGATCCAGCCTTCCTATTCGCTGTTCCTGCAGGCCATCCATCCCGAGGACCGGGACATGGTCCATGAAATCAATGTCAAATCCCTGACCGAGCGCGCCCCCCATGAGGTGGATTTTCGCGTCATCCTGCCCAGTGGCGAGATGCGCTATTTCCACAACCAGGGGCGGGTGTTCCTGAATGAGTACACGGGCCAGCCGATCCGCACCAGCGGCACCACCCAGGATGTCACCGAGCGTAAGCAGACCGAAGCCGAGTTCCGCCGCCAGGCCGCCTACCTGGAAGCGATTCTGGCTTCGATGCCCCAGGGCATCAGCGTGTTCGACGAGAACTTTCGCCTGCGCTACTGGAACGAAGGTTTCGTGGAGGCCCTGCAACTGCCGCCCGAGCAGGTGTTCGAAGGCGCTTCCCATGCCGATCTGACCCTGATCCCGGCCCGGCGTGGCGAGCTGGGGGCCGGCGATCCTGAAGAACTGGTGCGCCTGCGCCAGGCCGAGATTGCCCGTTTCGAGCCGCACCGGCTGGAGCGCCAGCGGGTCAGCGGCCGCTCCCAGTTGCTGGAGGTGCACCCCCTGCATCTGGAAAACAGCGTGGCCGGTTTCATCAACACCTACACGGACATTACCGACCGCAAGCAGGTGGAAGAGCGCCTGCTGCTGGCCGACAAGGTGTTTGCCAACAGTCCCGTGGGCATCTTGATCGCGGACGAGGCGGGCCGTGTGCTCTCCATCAACCCGGCTTTTTCCGTCATTACCGGCTACCAGGCCGAGGAAATCCTCTGGCAGCCCAGCAGCAGCCTCCTGGGCCTGTGCAGCAAGGACAAGCTGGCCCAGATGGAACAGGGCCTGGCCGAGCATGGGCGCTGGGCAGGCGAACTGCCGGGGCAGCGCAAGAATGACCTCAACTACGCCATGTGGCTGGACATCACCCGGATTCAGGAGACCAGCGGCGGCGTCCACCGCCTGTGGATCCTGACCGACATCACCGAACGCAAGCGGGCCGAGGCGCGCATCAACCACCTGGCCCACCACGACCCCCTCACCGGCCTGCCCAACCGGCTCTCCCTGCTTGCGCGCCTCGAGCAGGCCCTGCCCGAGGCGCGCCGCTATAGCTGGAGCCTGGCCCTGCTGTTCATCGACCTGGACCGCTTCAAGGTCATCAACGATACCCTGGGGCATCTGGTGGGGGACCAGTTGCTGATGGAGGTCGCCGGCCGCCTGGCGTCCACGGTGCGGGAATCCGATACCGTGGCCCGGCTCGGCGGGGACGAATTCGTGATCCTGCTGCCGGACGTGGGCGATGCCGCCGATGCCGCCACCAATGCCGCCGCCGTGGCCGGCAAGATCATCGACGCCCTGGCCGAGCCGATCCGGGTGGAAGGCCACGACCTGCATACCAGCCCTTCCATCGGCATCAGCCTCTATCCCCTGGACGGGGACGAGGCGGAAACCCTCTTGCGCAACGCCGACACTGCCATGTATCACGCCAAGGCTTCGGGGCGGAATACGTTCCGGTTCTATGCCGAGGAAATGAACCTGGCCGCCACCGAGCGCCTGACCCTGGAGCGCAAGTTGCGCCAGGCGGTGGCCAAAGGCGAATTCAGCCTCCATTTCCAGCCCCAGTTTGCCGTCGGCAGCCGCCAGCCCACCGGGGTGGAGGCCCTGCTGCGCTGGAGCACGGAAGAAGACGGCCCCATTGCTCCGGACCGCTTCATTCCCGTCGCCGAGGAAACCGGGCTGATCGTCGGCATCGGCACCTGGGTGCTCCGGGAGGCCTGCCGGCAGATGCGCGCCTGGCTGGATGCGGGCCTGGCCCCGATGCGCATGGCGGTGAACCTCTCCGCCCGGCAGCTCAAGCAGCGCGATTTTCCCGCCGCCGTGGCCCAGGCCCTGGCCGACACTGGCCTGCCCGCCCAGCTGCTGGAGCTGGAAATCACCGAAAGCGCGGTGATGGAGCAGCCGCAAGAGGCGATCCAGTTGCTCTCCGAACTGCGGCGCATGGGACTGAGCCTGGCGATCGACGATTTCGGCACCGGCTATTCCTCGCTCGCCTATCTGAAGCTCTTTCCCATCGACCACCTCAAGATCGACCGCTCCTTCGTGGCGGATATCGAGCATGACCTGAACGACCGGGCCATCGCCTTCGGGACCATTGCCCTGGCCCATTCCCTGGGGCTCAACGTGATCGCGGAAGGGGTGGAGACCCAGGGCCAGCTGGAGCTCCTGTCCTGTAACGGCTGCGACGAGATCCAGGGTTACCTGTTTTCGAAGCCCCTGCCTGCCGATGCCGCCCTCGCCTTTCTCAAGGCCAGCCAGGACGCGCCCGCCCCTTGAAGCTTCAGGCCCCAAAGAGGCCGGCCACGGCATCGGGGCAAGCCGGAAAATAAAGATGCAAGAAGGAGGCGGTGAGACGGCCCTGCCGGTAGATGGCTTCGCCCGGGCTGCCATCGGGCTTGACCGCCGTGAGGGCCGGCGCGAGTGGCGTTTCGGCGTAGGCGTAGTGAAAGGTATGGCCGCTGATCCGGCCTTCCGGAAGATCCAGCGTCTGGGTGCCCAAGGCCGCCAGCCGCGCCTGCATTCGCGTCTCTCCGGGCAGCAGCCCGCCCATGGCATGACTTTGCCCCTCCTTGTCCCGCAGGGCCTCGAAGAGCCCCATCATGCCGCCGCATTCGGCAAGGAGCGGTTTGCCCGCCGCCACATGCGCCTTCAGATCGGCCCAGAAGCGCCGCTTTCGGGCGAGTGCCGGGGCATGCAGTTCCGGGTAGCCGCCGGGCAGCCAGACGGCGTCGCAGGCCGGCAGATCCTCGCCGGCCAGGGGAGAAAAGAAGACCAGCCGCGCCCCCAGGGCGGTAAGGGTTTCGAGATTGGCCGGGTAGATGAAGCCATAGGCAGCATCGCGGGCGATGGCGATCGTCCTGCCGGCCAAGCGGGGCGGGATCGCCGGGGCGAAAGCGGCGGCAAAGTCGACCGGGGGCGGCAGGTCCGCGGCCAGGGTATCGGCCAGAACATCGGCCAGAACATCGGCCAAGCGCTCCAGGCGCTCGTCCAGATCGGCGATCTCGGCGGCCTGAAACAGGCCCAGGTGCCGCTCCGGCAGGCTGGCGGCAGCCGCGCGCGGCAGGGCCCCGTACCAGTTCATGCCGGGGGGCAGGCTTTTCTCGAGCAGGGCGGCATGGCCGGGGCCGGCCACCCGGTTTGCCAGCACCCCGGCAAAGGGCAGGTCGGGCTGGTAGCGGGCCAGGCCCAGGGCCACGGCGCCAAAGGTCTGGGCCATGGCGTCGGCGGCGATCATGGCCAGTACCGGGATGCCAAAGCGGCGGGCGATATCGGCTCCGGAAGGCTCGCCGTCAAAGAGGCCCATCACCCCTTCGACCAGGATCAGATCATTGTCGGCGGCGGCGCGCGCCAGGCGCCAGGCGCCATCTGCCGCGCCGCACATGCCCAGATCCAGGTTGTAGCAGGGCTGGCCGCTGGCGGCGGCGTGGATCATCGGGTCGAGAAAGTCCGGGCCGCACTTGAAGACCTGCACCCGCCGGCCCTGGCGGGCATGCAGGCGGGCGAGGGCGGCGGTGACCGTGGTCTTGCCCTGGCCGGAGGCCGGGGCGGCGATGAAGAGGGCGGGGCAGGTCGGCATCACCACTCCATGCCGGGCATGGCCGCGATCCCGGCCGCAAAGGCGTGCTTGACCAGGGTCATCTCGGTCACGGTGTCGGCCAGGGCGATGAGTTCCGGCGGCGCCCCCCGGCCGGTGACGACGAGATGCTGCTGGGCCGGGCGGGCGGCGAAGGCGGCGAGCACGGGCTCGATTTCCAGCCAGCGATACTTGAGGGCATAGGTGAATTCGTCCAGGAGCACAAGTCCGATGGCCGGGTCCTCGAGATGCCGGCGGACGATCTCCCAGGCCGCTTCGGCGGCGGCCTTGTCGCGGCCCTCGTCCTGGCTCTCCCAGGTGAAGCCTGCGCCGCAAACCTGCCAACTGACCCCGGGCTGGGCCCGGAAGAAGGCTTCCTCGCCGGTGTCGGAGCGGCCCTTGATGAACTGCACCACCGCCACTTTCAGGCCATGGCCGAGGGCGCGCGCGACAAGGCCGAAGGCGGCCGAGGATTTACCCTTGCCGGTGCCGGTATTGACCAGCAGCACCCCGCGCGCTTCCTGGGCGGCGGCGATCTTCTGGTCGATCACCTCCTTCTTCTTTTGCATGCGTTTCTGGTGCCGTTGTTCCTGGCTCATGGTTGAGGCTCCGGGGTGGGGCCCAGGCGTTCGCGCATCTGGGCCAGGGCGCGCAAGAGGCCGGGGCCGGGATGAAAAAAGTCCTCGCCTTCGAGGCTGACGATACGCACCGGCAGCGTCGGCGCAATCATGCTGCAGTGGTCGGTGGACTGGGGGGTGAAGGACACCAGGATGTCCGGCCGGGTGCGCTCCACCAGGGTTTCCAGATCGGCAATCTCTGCGCCGGGGCGCAGGTGGCGGATTTTCGGGGCGGTTTCCACCACCTCGAAGCCGGCCTGGGTAAAGAGGTCGCCGACCAGATGCTGGCGCCCGAAGGAATAGGGGCTGCCGGAGCAGGCCGAGACCAGCAACACCTTCCGGCCCTTGCCCTGCACTTGGGCGGCGAGCTGCCGCCAGCGGCGGGAGAAGTCTTGGAGTTTCTGCCGGGCGCCGGGGGCCCGGCTTGCCCGGGCGAGGGTGGCGAGCATGCTTTCCGTCTCGGCCAGGGAGGCAAAGCCGTTCAAGCGCAGCAGGCGGGCGCCAGGCGGCGTGATGGCGCTCAGGCTCGCGGCGCTGGCCCAGTCGGAGGCGACGATCAGATCCGGCTTCAGGGCGGCGATGGCGGCCCCGTCCGGGTCGAGCATCCCGCCGGTGCGGGGGAGCTGCGGCAGTTGCCGGTCATAGCGGGAAACCCCGACGATACAGTGGCCTTGCCCCAGCCATTGCAGGGCCAGGGTGAGGTAGGGCGCCTGGCTGACGATGCGCGGGCAGGCCGCCAGGGCCGGGGCGGCGAGGAACAGCAGCAGGGTGAGGAGCCAGCAGCGCCGGACTTGGCGGTGAAACAGGCCGCGGCGAGGGCCGCTATCGGGGAAGAGGGCGTTCATGTCCATTTATGTCCATTCCGTATGTTTGCTATTCGGGGATGAAGGCGACCCGGCCGTTTTGTGCCACCCGGACGAGCGGGTGGCCATAGAGGCGGAAGAGCCGCTCCGGGGTCAATAGCGCATCGGCCGGACCCAGGTCGGTGTCGCCGTCGCCGTAGATCAGCAGCACCCGGTCGGCGTAGCGCCAGGCCAGGCCCGGGTCGTGCAGGACGCTGATGATGCCGGCCCCCGATGCCGCTCGCCGCGCCAAAAGTTCGAGCACGGCGATCTGGTGGTTGAGGTCGAGGTGGGTAAGCGGTTCATCGAGCAGCATCAGCGGGGCTTCCTGGGTGAGCAAGGTGGCGATGGCGAGGCGCTGGCGCTCGCCGCCGGAGAGGGTCTGCACCGCGCGCTCCTCGAGGCCGGCCAGGCCCACATCGGCGAGGGCCTGGCGGGCAATGCGCAGATCCTCCGGGCCTTCCCACTGCCAGCGCCCGAGGTGGGGATGGCGGCCGGTGAGCGCGGTTTCCAGCACCGTGGTGGCAAACGGGTCGCCCCGCTGCTGGCCGAGCCAGGCGCGCAGCCGCGCTGCCGCCTTGGGGCCGTGTTCCGCATAGCCTTGGCCCGCCAGCCGCAGGGCTCCGGCCCGCGGTGGGCGCAGCCCGGCGAGGGTGGCGAGCAGGGTCGATTTGCCCGCGCCGTTCCTGCCCAGGATCACCAGGGTTTCGCCGGCCGCCAGTTCCAGGTCGAGATGGGTGCAGACCTCGTGCGCGCCGATGCCGACCGCCAGCGCCCGGGCCAGGAGCAAGGCGCTCATCGATATTTCCCGGTGCGCGTGAGCAAAAACAAAAAGATCGGCACCCCGAGCAGGGCGGTGAGCACCCCCACCGGCAGTTGCTCCGGGGCGATCAGGGTGCGGGCCAGGGTGTCGGCGGCCATCAGCAGGGTGCCGCCGGCCAGCACCGCCGCCGGCAGCAAGAGGCGCTGGTCGTTGCCGATCGCAAGCCGCGCCAGATGCGGCACCACGAGGCCGATGAAGCCGATCGAACCGGCGCTGGTGACGGCGGCGGCGGTGGCCAGCGCCGCGATGAAATACACCAGGGCGCGCAGGCGGCCCACCGCCACTCCCAGGGTCTGGGCGCTTTCGGCGCTCCGGGCGAGCAGGTTGAGCTCCCGCGCAAAGGGCAGGGCGAGCAACAGGGCCAGGGCGAGAAAGCCGAGCGTGGGCCAGGGAGAAAGGCTCTGGGAGAGGTCGCCCATGAGCCAGAACAGCATGCCGCGGAGCTTCGATTCCGGCGCCAAAGAGAGCATCAGCGCCACCAGGGCGCCGCAGCCGGAGGCGACGATCACCCCGGTGAGCAAGAGCCGGGTCTGGGTCCAGCTGCCATCGCCATGGGCGAGGCCAAACACCAGCATGAGGGCGCCCAGGGCGCCGGCAAAGGCGAAACTGTCGATGCCGAGGCCGGAAAGCCCGAGCAGGATGGCGGCCAGGGCGCCCACCCCGGCGCCGCCGGAAATGCCCAGCACATAGGGATCGGCGAGGGGATTACGCAGCAACACCTGCATCAGGGCCCCGGCCAGGGCCAAAAGGCCGCCGCAGGCAAAGCCGGAAAGGGCCCGGGGCAGGCGTAATTGCAGCACCACCTCGGCCGCAAGCGAAGATTCTCCGCCCGCGAAACCGGCCAGCAACTCCAGCGGGCTGACGGCCACCGAGCCCGCCAGGAGCGCCGCGCCCAGGCTCAGGCCCGCCAGGAGCAGGAGAGCGGTGAGAACGAATAGCGCACGGCGGCGGCGGGAAGAGGGCATGGCGAAAGCTTACTTCGGGGCGTAACGCAGGCCGAGAAAGAAATTGGCCCCGTCGGTGGCGTAGTCCTGATTGAGGACATACTTCCGGTCAAACAGGTTATTGACCCGGGCAAACAGGGACCAATCCGGGTCGAGGCGGTAGCCGGCCTGCAGGTTCACGAGGGCGTAGCCGCCGAGTTTCTGGGTATTGTTCACGTCCTGATAGCGCTTGCTGCTGGCCTGCCACTCCAGGTTCCAGTCGAATCGTCCATGACGGCGGCCCAGGCTGAGGCTGCCATGCTGGCGGGAGCGATAGCGTAGCACCTTGTCGAGTATCGTGTCCCGAGGGTCCTGGAAATCGGCGCTGGCTTTTACATCGAAGCCCTGCAGCTTGCCCGCGTAGGCCAGGGTCAGCCCTTCGAGGCGCGCCTTGTTCACGTTCGCGGGCAGCCAGATCCAGCTGCCGGGCGCAACGGGGGCCCAGGCGATCAGGTTGTCCACATCGTTACGGTAGGCGGTGGCGGAAATCTGGTGCTGGCCGCTTTCATAGTGCAGGGCGAGTTCCCGGTTTTTGGCCGTTTCCGGTTTCAGATCGGGGTTGCCGGCATCGGGCCAGTAGAGATCGTTGAAGGTGGGGGCCTTGAAGGCCGTGCCGTAAGAGGCATGCAGCCGCAGCCGGTCGTCGATCTGGTAACCATAGGCGATGAAGCCGGTGTTCTTGTCGCCGAACTGGGAGTTGTCGTCGCGGCGCAGATTGAATTGCAGGCGGTGCTTCTCGAAGCTGCCGTTCCAGCCGGCCAGGAAGGAATTGATGCTGCGCCGGTTGTGGTCATAGGGCTGATCGCCGGAAACCTTTTCCTGCAGCCGCTCCAGGGCCAGCAGCGCCGTGCCGAGCGGCAGGCGCACATCGTTCTGCCACTGATACTGGGTTTGTTCGGTGCGGATCTTGCCTGTCCGGGCGTGGTTCATGAACTGGCGCGAGTCATCGCTGCTGCGTCCCAGGCGCAGCGTGCTGCTCCAGACTGGATTGAGGCGATTGCGGCTGTAGAGGCTGTAGGCCGCATTGTTCTGTTCCTGATGGTAGTCGGCATTGGCTGGCGTGGACCAGGGGCCGCCGGCGTCGTAGTCGTTTCTTCCTTCGCTCGCCAGGAAGTTCAGGCCGATCTCATGGTCCTGAGCAAAAGTGTAGGCAAGGCTGCCGCTGGCGCTGCTGTTGCGATGCCCATCACGGTCCCGGTTGTAGGAGGCATTGTCCGGATTGTTGATGGAGTTGAAGCCGCGTGTCTGCTGATTTGCCAATTGCAGGGCATAGCTCAGATTCTGCTGGCTGCCGGAAAAGCCGGCACTGACGGCGCTGCCGTCATGGCTGCCGAAGCCGGCTTCGGCATTGGGCCGCAGCGGGCCGCTGCCCTTGCGGGTGAAAATCTGGATAACGCCGCCGATGGCATCGGAGCCATAGAGGGAGGAGGCGGCGCCCCGCAGGATCTCGATGCGCTCCACCTGCTGCAGGGGCAGGTAGCTCCAGTTGGCACCGCCCATGGTGGCCGAGCCAAAGCGCATGCCATCGATGAGCAGCAGGGTGTGGCCGCTATTACTGCCGCGGAGATAGACATTGGCCACGGCGCCGGGAGCGCCGTCGGCCTTGATCTCGATGCCGGGCTGGCGGGCGAGCAGCTCGGTGATGCTGGCCGCGGGGCCGGCCGCTTCAATCTCCTGCGGGTCGATGACGGTGACGTCCGAGAGCAGTTCATTGGCGCGCATGGCTTGCCGGGTAGCGGTGACGACGATGGTTTCCGCTTCCTCGCCGGCCCGGGCGTGGAAAAAGGGCAGAGCGAGCAGGCACAGGGCCGCCGCCAGGGGCTTTTGCTTGAAGGACATGGTGTCTCCCGTTCCGGTCTGCGTCCCCGCAGGCTGGAACAATGATGGGCTGGAATCGCCAGGGGAAGACCATGGGGGAAAGAAACGGAAAGGATTCCGGCACCGCCACCCCGCGGTACTTCCATCGGTTCGCATCGAGGCCGGTATCCGGGCTCGCAAGTCTTGATCCGTCGCCTTCCCAGGCGTGTTGCCCAGTGGCGTGATGACGGACCCGCACTTACTTACCGTTGCGGGGGCAGCAGCGGCTTGGTGTCCAGGGGACACGCACCGCTTTCCCGTTTAACCGCTGGCGGAATCCGCCGGCGGCACCTGATGTGAAATAACCGTCCCGGAGGACGGCGGCGCGCAGTGTAGCACGGACCCCGGCCGCAGCGCAGCACCTTCCCGGCCCACCCCCCGGCCCACCCCCCGGCCC
>JANLJE010000022.1 GCA_029255645.1 Comamonadaceae bacterium
TGAAGCGCGAGCGCGACCTGAGCGACGAGGAACGCCTGAACCTCGATGGCTGGACAAAGAACTACCCGGCCCTGGGAGAGGCGTACCGGCTCAAGGAAGCCTTCTACGCCCTCTACGAGGACTCGGACTCACCGGCGAGCGCCTTGAGGCGTTATGAGGCTTGGCGCAAGGAGGTATCGCCCGAGATCAGGCCGTATTTCCACGACCTGATCCGCGCCTTCACCAACTGGCAGCCCTTCATCCTCAACTACTTCGATCCCCCCGTTCCCAACGCCTGCACCGAGAGCCTGAACAGCCTGATTCGCGTCATCAACCGGCTAGGGCGTGGGTACAGCTTCGAGGCGCTACGGGCCAAGATGCTGTTCACCGAAGGCATCCACAGCCGCAAGCAGGCACGGCCCAGGTTCGAGAGCGCCGCCCCTGCCGAGATGGCCAGAGCGTTGCCAGATGAGGCGATGGACTATGGACTGCCCGTGCTGGAAAAGGTGCAGGCAATGAAGCCCCCGAAGGACGCCGACCAACACCGACCAACACCGGGCACCACCGCCACCCACGAACTACGGCGCGGACATTTCAACACTCATCCGCAGGATCGAGGCGGGGGAGCTTTGATCCTGCTTCAACACGCTGTTACGAATAGCCACTTATTGCAGCGCGAACTGCTCCTGCCCTGTGTGGACCAACAGGCGCCGCTGCCCGGACCTGCCGAAATGACTTGGGTGAAACTGCGAGTGCAACGATGGGAAACCCCATGGGGAAAATCCTGGGGTCAAAGGGGTGGCTTTACCGGGGGTGGCTTTACCGGGGCATGGATCTGGACCCGGAATTCGGCACGAACCTCGATCGGGAGATCAATGCCCGCTTGCTGACTGCCTGTGCAAGGGATCAGGCCGCTGAAGGATCGGCCCTGAAGGATCAGCCCTGAAGGATCAGGCCCCTTCGCGCTTGCTCTGGCGTGAGGAAGTCCTGGCCGAGGTTTCCGGAGTGGTGCTGGAGGAGCCAGTGTCACCGGCTGCCTGCTGCAGTTGCTCTTGCATCTGCTGCATCAGGTTCCAGGGCCAGAGTGCAGCCTGGGAAAGTGATTCCCCTACGGTCGGGCCGTCCGGCATGGGTGGCTGGGGCTGACTTTCACCCATCTTTCCCATGGCATGGACGGCGGTCAAGGTGGCTTTCTGCATTTCCAGACCCTGAGTGGTCATCTGCAGCATGGAGAGGTTCATGCGCAACCAGCCTTCCACCGCCTTCAGGTCGGTAATCCGTTTTTCAAGTTCATCCACATCAAAAGTAGGTATGACCATGCCGGGCAGCGAAGCGCCCATGCCCCCCCACATATTGCGTAAAAAATTCATCGGGTCTTGTTGTGAATGAATCATGACAAACTCCTGGATGGGGCTGATTGGAACTATATTAGCCGAGATTGCAGGAGGAGTGGGCTTTTGCTGCGCGCCCAGGGTGATAGAGTAACGTCATCGACATAGAAAGGCGTGATGGAACCATGTTGAAATTCCTGATTGTGGAAGACCACGGTTTGGTCAGAGAGGGTTTGGTCCGGGTGTTGTGCCAGCTGGATGCAAACGTGAGCGTCGTCGAGGCCGGGAGTGGGGACCAGGCCTTGCAGGTGCTGGAAAAGGATGAAGAATTTGATCTGGTGTTGCTGGATCTGGCGCTGCCGGGCATGGATGGTTTCGCCTGCCTCGAAATTTTCCGCAACCAATATCCCTCGATACCGGTGGCGATTCTCTCGGCCTTCGATGACCCCCTGACGGTCAACCGGGTGCTGGCCAACGGGGCCTTGGGCTTCATCCCCAAGGCGTATTCCGGCGATGGACTGATCAAGGCCATTCGCAAGGTGCTGGCGGGGCATATTTTCCGTCCTGATGACACGGTGGCAACCTTGCTGGGGGATGAAATTCCGGTCCTGCCCAGCAATGGGGGCGTCACGCCGGAAGAGTGTGGCTTGACTGAGCGGCAAGGGCAGGTGCTGGGGCTGATGGCCAAGGGAAAATCAAATCGGGATATTGCCCAGCAGCTCGGCCTTTCCGAGGGAACCGTCAAGATCCACGTCACCGGCGTGTTCAAGGCCCTGGGGGTTTCCAGTCGTACTCAGGCCATGGTCATGGCAAGCCGCTACGGCATCAAGCTGTGAGTTGCGCTTCCAGACGTTGCAGTACGGCTCGCAAGCGGGCCGGGCGGATGGGCAAGGGGAGGTAGTGGGTGTCGTCCGGGGCATCGCTGGCCTCGCTTCCCAGCAGTATCAGGGGGCGCCCCTCCGGGAGGTAGGGAGCAAGGGCGGGATAGAGGTCGCAGGTGGTAATGATGATTTCCTGCGGCCTGGCAGGATTGCAATCTTGTTCCAGCGCGTAACCCCAGTTACAGAGGAGTTCGCGAACCGCTTCGAGGCGCTCACTTGCGCCGATGACGCAAACCGACAAGAGATTGCCGTGCGCCGAGGCTGAGACATGGGGGGAGGGCAAAGCAGGTTTTTCCCCCTTGGGTAGCAGGAAGCCAAAACGGCTGCCGCGGCCCATCCGGGAGCATAGTTCGAGTTGCAAGCCCAATGCCCGGGCCAGGCGATCGACGATGGAAAGACCGAGTCCCAGCCCTTTGTGGGATTCCCGGGCCGCATTGTTGATCTGATAAAACTCGACGAAAATGGCTTGCTGGTGCTCGGGAGGTATCCCGATGCCGGTATCCCTGACTTCAAGCCGCACCTGCGAACCCCGCGCACGGGCAGAAACGAGGATGCCACCGGTTTCTGTATAGCGGATGGCATTGGAAATGAGGTTGGCCAGCATTCTTTCCAGCAAGTTTGCATCGGTAAAGACATGAAGCCCGTTGTCACGAAAGCGCAGCTGCAGTCCCCTGGCCTGGGCGGCACGATCGAAGCTGGTGCTCAAGCGGGAGAATATATCCCGGAGCGGATGGTGGGCGAGATGCGGGAGGATGCCGGATACATCGAGGCGCGACAGGTCGAGCAGGGAGTCGAGCAATTCGCTGATGACCTCGGTGGACGATTGTATTTTCTGGCTCAATTGCGGAAGTTGTCCGGTTTTCTTGAGCCGGACCTGTCGTTGCAGATCGGAGGCAAAAAGGGCGAGGGCGTGTAAAGGCTGGCGCAGGTCGTGGCTGGCGGCCGCCAGAAAGCGGCTTTTGGCGGCATTGGCGCGCTCGGCTTCCTGTTTTTGTTGCTCCAGGCGCAGGGCTGAATCTGCGAGCTGGATTTCCAGGGCCTGCTGCTTGCGTTCAAGTTCCTTGTTCTGTTTTTCCAGACGAAGACCATGCAGGTGCAATAGCCAGCCGCCAAGCAGCAGGGTCAGCAGCACCAGCGAGGCCAGCGCAATATAGTCGAACAGGCGGCGGTTCCAGTGCGCCAGCAGGGTCTGCTCGGGAATCAGGGCGAGGACCCGCAGATCGGGAAAACCACTGACCCCGGTTTCTGCAATCAGCCACCCGGCATGATGGTCAGCACCGCTGAGCAGCTTGTGATGCTTGAGTACACCGCCGGCAAGGGCGTCCAGGGCGTAAGCACCGATCAACGGCGACTGCCGGGTCAGATCCGTGGGGCGGCAGGAGGCAATGATGCGGCCCTGGGTATTGACCAGAACCGCCTCGAAATCATCGCCGATACGGGCCGACCAGCAAAAATCCTGGAAGTAGGCCGGTTCAATGGCGGCAAAGACGGCACCAGAAAATTGCTGGCGGGCATCTTTCAGGCTCCTGGCCAGGGCGTAGGTGTAACGCCCAGAGTTGCGGCCGATATAAGGGCCGTACATGGCAAAATCCGCGCCTTGTCGAAGCGACATGAAGTAGGGGCGGTCATGCACATTGATGTGCGTGCTGGGAAATTGGGTGGAAATGAAGCGCTGTTCGCCATGCCGGTCAAACAGGATCAGGTCGCGCAGTTGGGGGAGGGCGCCACTGTGCCGGGTGGCAAGATATTCGAAACCGGTACGGTCGTCCCAGTGGCGCCAGCGATCGTGCCCGGAGAGGTCCGTTGAAAGTTCGCGCAGCAAAATGTCGACCGCTTCGAGGGAACGAGCCGTATGTTCGGCAATCAGTTCCGTCAGGTGAATCAGGCGCTGCCTGCCGGCCTCCCGCTCGTAATGTTGACTCTGGGTGATGTCGATGAGAAAACCAGCGAGGATCAGCACGCTGGTCAGGGCAACGAGCGGTAGTGCCAACCGGGCAGGATTGCTGCGGGAAAACAATCAACGCGCTCCTTCCGGGATGCGATAAATGTAAAGCGTTGCCTTGGGGTCGCCACCCTCTTCCCTGATCTCTTCAGGCCGGATGCCTGGAATCAGGAATGCCTTGCTGATCACGAGCGAGCCGGGACGCATCTCCTGCCGGGCCTTGTGCCACAAGGCTTCCATGGGGGCCGGAGAAAGAAAGCAATACACGGTATCGTAAGCATCGAGCGGGTGCTCCCAGAAATTGCCCCATTGCCATTGAAGACGAGGAATGGAGCGGCAACGAAGTTTTCCCAGTAGCCAGGGCAAGGGGGCATTTTCAATCCCCGCCAGATGAAGATCGGGGCGTTGATGGGCAAGCGGCAGCAATAAACTGCCGATCCCCGCGCCAATGTCCAGCAGGCTGGAATGCTGCGGCAACAAGGGGCTGATGCGCTGGGCGGTGGATGGGCTGCTCAGGTATAGAGGAATCCGGCCGCTGACGGCGCCCGGGAAAGACAGGAAAAGGAGAAGAAAGATCGCCAGCGGCAGGGATGGCGGCAGTGAAAGCTGCAGGCCGAGCCAGAGCAGAGGGGCAAAAGCACCATGAATCAGGCGCCACCACCAGGGTTGCCGGGCAAAGTGGGCGGCCAGCAAGGCAACGGCACCGATGGCGAGGGAGAGCTGCCCCCAATTCCAGGGCGATGCCCTGAAATGGTAGTAAGGCCAGGCCAGGCAGAAAACCAGCAGTGCGGCGGCGGCCTGCAAGGCGAAGTGACGGTAGGCTGGCATGGTGTGGGGCGGATTGAAGGGCGGCTTTCAAGGGCAAACCGTAATGGTGCCAGCAAGGCCGGGTAAACGGCAAAAATTTGTTGACAATGGGGTGGGGGGTCTGGATAATGCGTCGCTCCAGTTTGGAGGGGTTCCCGAGCGGTCAAAGGGATCAGACTGTAAATCTGACGGCTCAGCCTTCGAAGGTTCGAATCCTTCCCCCTCCACCAAAATAAATGCCAATCTGAGTGGTGGGTAAGGTGCGCGGGTGTAGCTCAATGGTAGAGCTGAAGCCTTCCAAGCTTAAGACGAGGGTTCGATTCCCTTCACCCGCTCCA
>JANLJE010000023.1 GCA_029255645.1 Comamonadaceae bacterium
GTTTACTTCCTGGATTTACAAGACATAATCCCAATTCATTCACTTTTGTTGCAGGAGCCGGAGATGCAGGATCTGCTGGATTATGGAAATGGGATTCATGCCTTTGATTCGGGTTATGTTCGCCCGGATCTGGCGGCAATCCATCTGATTGTGGAGCGCGGCCGGGTGGCGCTGGTGGATACCGGGAACAATGATTCGCTCCAGAACACCTTGAAAGCGCTATCCCGGCTGGGCCTGGGTCCTGATGCGGTCGAGTATGTGATATTGACCCACATTCACCTGGATCATGCGGGGGGAGCCGGCGCCATGATGGCGGCTTTTCCCCGGGCCCGGCTCGTTGTCCATCCGCGTGGCCGCCGGCATATGGCGGATCCAGCGCAGCTTCTGGCGGGCGTTCGTGCGGTTTATGGGGAAGAGGCCACTGCAAGGCTGTATGGTGAGCTGCTACCCGTCCCTGATGAGCGCATGATCGAGGCGGTTGATGGCCTGGAACTGGATCTGGCGGGCCGCAAGCTGCTTTGCCTGGATGCGCCGGGACATGCCCGCCACCACATCGCGATCGTCGATGAACGCGCCAAAGGTATTTTTACCGGGGATCTGTTTGGTTTGTCTTACCGGGAAATGGACGTGGCGGATCGTCAGTTCATCTTTCCCACGACAACCCCGGTGCAGTTTGATCCGGTGGCCATGCACGCCTCCATCGACCGGCTGTTGACCTATGCGCCCGAGGCCGTGTATCTGACCCACTTTGGCCGTGTTCATGCTGTGCTCCAGCAGGCAGCTCAATTGCACCGCCTGCTGGACCTGTTTCTGGAGATTGCCCGTGCTGCGGATGCGCAAGGGGCGGCTCGCCACGAGCAGATCAAGCAAGGGCTGACGGATTTGTTGCGGGATGAGGCGAAAAATTTTGGCTGTCTTCTGGATGAACGCACGCTGCTCGAACTTTGGGAGACCGATCTCGAACTCAATGCTCAGGGCCTGGGCATCTGGCTCGATCAGCAGGCGGCCCACAAATAACGGCGGTTCAGCCGCGAGCGATCAGGAAATCAAAAGCTGCCGCTGCTGCGGCGAAGCCCATGGGGGCCGTCACACACACCGAAGAGCCAAAGCCGGCGCAATTGAGACCACTGGGGCTGGCTGCGGCGTCGCAGGCGTTATCTGGATAGTGCAGGGGTTCTGAGGAATAGATGGCCGGGACTCCGAATTTCTTCGGGGCTTTGGGAAAGCCATAGTCCCGGCGCAGCAGACTGCGCACTCGGGCTAACAGCGGGTCCTGGATGGTTCGGCTCAGATCATCCCGGTGGATCCGGGTAGGGTCGATCTGCCCGCCCGCCGCCCCAGCCGTGATGATGTGAAGTTCATGCTTGCGACAGTGGGCGATCATGGCCGCCTTGATGCGCACCTGGTCGATGGCGTCGATGACGATGTCCATGGTGCCGTTCAGGAGGCTTGCGGCATTATCCTGAGTGACGAAGTCTTCGATACAGTGGATTTCACAGGCAGGGTTGATGGCAAGAATGCGCGCCGCCATGGCCTCGACCTTGGCCTTGCCGTATTCAAGGCCCAGGGCCTGAATCTGGCGGTTGGTATTGGATTCTGCCACCATGTCCAGGTCGATCAGGGTAATGCGCCCCACGGCACTACGGGCCAGGGCTTCCGCTGCCCACGAGCCCACGCCGCCGATCCCGACGACGCAGATATGGGAGGACTGGATTTTCAGTGCGCCCTGAGGACCATAAAGGCGCACCAAACCACCGAAGCGGCGTTCGTGATCGTGATTTTCATGCATCAGCTGGCGGCTTCGATGGTGCGGCGGATGACGGTATTGAAGGGGCTGATCCACTCCGGAGCAAATTGCTTGTCGCAGGCATTGATTTCGGCAATGGCGCGCAGCACCGAACGATTCCTGCCCCGGTGGCTGTGTTTGAGCATGACGGCTTCGAAGGCATCGACGATGGCAATGATCTTGGCTCCGGCGCAGATTTCCTCATTCTTGAGATGGGCCGGATAGCCGCTGCCATCGGGCATTTCATGGTGCTGGGCAATCATCTGCGCGGCCTCCTTCCAGCCGGGCATGCGCTGCATGAGGCCGGCGCCATAGGTCGGATGGGCTTGCAGGCTCAGCTTGTCTTCAGCGCTCATGCGTTCGACTTTTAGCCAGATACTCTCGGGTAACAGCATCATCCCCAGATCATGCAGGTAGATGGCCGCCTCGAGTTGCAGCGGGTCCACGGGGTTGCCTGCGGTTTTGCTGGTTTCCAGGGCCAGACGGAGAATGCGCGTGGTCCTGCCCTTGAAGAGAGGGGAGCGACTTTCGAACTGCATTGCCAGACTGCGAAAAAACTGCAGATCGCTGGCCACATCCTCGTCCCCGGTGGGCGTCGCGCTACTTTCCCCGCGTGCCGGCATGCTGGTGATGACGGGCGGAAAACCGGTGACGGCTTCGATCAGTTTGCCACACAGGAGGTCGACCTGGTCGGGAGGGGCCTGGGCGGCCTTTTCCAGACCCTGCACCAAAGGCAGGAGGCGCAGATTGTCCATGTCCTTGTGATGCAGCAGACTATCCGTGGCCAGCTCGATACGGTCGATGGCCAGCAGGATGGCTTCGGCAAGCAGGTCGGAAAACTGGATTTCCCCCTCACGGAAACGGGATAGCAGGGATTCGATAGGATGGGCAATCGCCGCGCCCAGGTCGAACCGGGTCAGCGTCGCGTCGCCCTTGATGTTATGAACTGCCCTGAAAATATCGGAAATCAACTCCTGGTCGCCGGGGGTTTTCTTCAGGCGGGCAATATCCCGCTCGATTTCAGATGCCCGGTCCAGCAAGGCATCTGCAAATTCTTCGAGAGCCTCGCGGTCCTGAATGACGGGCGCAATGATGGCGCGGATATCCATTTTTTGTCTCCTTGCATGACTACGGTGTACTGGGTGAAGTGTAGCCGAAAGCAGGACCGCCTGTCCCTGCCAGAACGTCGGCAATCCCGCTGCTGGCTTGACGCTTCGGGAGGGGCCTTCTATCATCCACGGGTTTTGTCTAGCGATGGATTGATCTTGTCCCTGCAACAGCTGTATGCCCTGATCGGTGATGACATGAAGGCGGTGGATGCGGTCATCCGCCAACGCTTGCGCTCCGAGGTCGTTCTTGTCAATCAAGTCGCGGAGTACATCATTGCTGCGGGTGGCAAGCGCATGCGACCTGCCCTGGTGTTGCTGGCGGCCGGGACGCTGGGCTACAAGGGAGCCGATCATCACGAACTCGCGGCGGTCGTCGAATTCATTCATACCGCGACCTTGTTGCACGATGACGTGGTCGATGAGTCGACCCTGCGCCGGGGGCGTGATACCGCGAATACGGTTTTTGGCAATGCTGCCAGTGTTCTGGTGGGCGACTTTCTCCATTCCCGCGCTTTCCAGATGATGGTTCAAGTGGAGAACATGAAGGTCATGCAGGTGTTGTCCGATGCGACCAACATCATTGCCGAAGGGGAGGTGCTGCAGCTGATGAATTGCCATAACCCGGACGTGGATGAAACGCGCTACCTCCAGGTCATCCACTACAAGACCGCCAAGCTTTTCGAGGCTGCGGCCCAGCTGGGGGCCATCGTGGCGGGAGCGACAGAAGCCCAGGAGAGTGCCTTGGCGAACTATGGCATGTATCTCGGGACCGCATTCCAGCTGGTGGATGATGTGCTTGATTATTCCGGCCAGGAGGCCGATACCGGCAAGCACCTTGGAGACGATCTGGCCGAAGGCAAGCCGACCCTGCCATTGATTTACGTCATGCAGCACGGCACGCCGGAGCAGGCGGCTTGTGTCCGTCGCGCCATTGAAGAGGGCGGCCGCGATGATTTCCCCGCCGTGCTGGACGCCATCCGCCAGTCCGGGGCACTGGAACACACCCGGTTGCGCGCCAAGGAGGCAGCCGCGCGAGCCAACGCCGCTGTTTTAGCCCTGCCGGATTCAAATTACAAAGAGTCTCTGTTAGAATTGTCCGCTTTCGCGGTCAACCGGTCTCACTAGAAGGGACGACTGGATCGTCGGAGTGTAGCTCAGCCTGGTAGAGCACTGCGTTCGGGACGCAGGGGCCGGAGGTTCGAATCCTCTCACTCCGACCAATTGAATGGCCAATGAATGGCCAATGAATGGCCAATGAATGATCCATTGAACCCTGCATTGAACCTTGCATTGAACCCTGTAAAGACAACGGACCATTTTCCTTGCCTGACGGGGCCTTGCACGAAATGCACGCAATCCACGGTTTTCGTGTCCTGCGTTTCGTGTCCTGCGTGCAAAATTGCGTTGATCCAGCGCACGGAGCAATCAAGCCACCTGCACGGTGGTTTTTTTTTTGGCGCGCCCGGCAGGGCGCACACCAGCAAGCGACAACGGCCGCTTCCGTGCTGGTTGAGCAGACCTTTCTCGGGAATGGAGATTTTTCATGTCCAACGCAGATACCGCAGCCGTGAGCACGGGGCCCGCCTTGGCCGCTGACCCGTCTGCCACCAAGGCCGATCTGATCGATGCATCGACGCGCCGCAAAGCGCTACTGGGCAGCGCCGTAGGGAGCGCGGTCGAGTGGTATGACTATTTTCTATATGGAACGATGGCGGGCCTGGTCTTTGGCCCTTTGTTCTTTCCTGCCGCAGACCCCGTCTCCGGGCAGATGATGGCGCTGGCATCCTTTGCGCTCGCTTTTCTGATCCGGCCGATCGGGGGCATCGTATTCAGTCACATCGGCGACCGTATTGGCCGCAAGAAGACGCTGGTGATGACGCTCTCCATCATGGGCTTATCGACCTTCGGGATCGGCCTGAAGTGCCCCCCCTGAGTAAGACAGTAATGCAGTCAGTCTAAGCAGTGCCTTCGACTTCACGCGTAGCTGGACGGCGCTGCCCCGGTTTTGCCTTTGGCTTTGGTTGTTGCTGTTGCCTT
>JANLJE010000024.1 GCA_029255645.1 Comamonadaceae bacterium
TCAGGTTGGTGGGGTAAAGGTGCCCCATCAACCATTAAATCCGTATACCCAAAATAAACAGGAGTACACAAGCAATGCACAAAATCAAGATCGCCATCACCGCCCTGACAGCAGGCGCCTTCGGGCTCAGCGGCTGTAGCAACATGACCGAAACCCAGCGTGACACCAGCACCGGCGCGGCCGTGGGAGCCGTGGCAGGAGCGCTGCTGGGCACAGCCACCGCCGGCAAGAACAAGGGCAAGAGCGCCGCCACCGGCGCCGCCCTCGGGGCTGCGATCGGGGCCGGCAGCGGTTACCTGTGGTCGCGCCACATGCAGGAACAAAAAACGGCCATGGAACAGGCCACTCAGGGCACAGGCGTGAGCGTCAGCCAGACGGCCGACAATCAGCTCAAGCTCGACATCCCCAGCGACATCTCGTTCGACTCGGGGCGTTATGACATCAAACCCAATCTGCGCCCGATCCTCGACCGCTTTGCCAGCACCTTGAATCAGAATCCGGTCACCATGGTGACCATCATCGGCCATACGGACAGCTCCGGCTCCGATGCCGTCAACAATCCTCTCTCGGTGAATCGTGCCAGCGCTACCCGGGATTATCTGGTGGCCCGCGGTGTGGCCATGCACCGGATCAGCATCGATGGACGCGGCTCCCGCGAGCCGGTTGCGGACAACAACACGCCTGCCGGCCGGGCGAAGAACCGGCGCGTCGAAATCTTCGTCGCAGAACCGCAAATCTGAACGATTCAAGCTTTGGCGGCAGGCCGCCACCAGCCATGCAGCTGGCCGTGGCCTGCCGCCGGGGCTGCCGGGGCCGGGGCCGGGGCTGGTAAACTCGCCACCCGGCCCGCCCTTGCTCCCCTGCCATGTCCACCGCCCCCGTAAATTGCCCGCCCCGCGTCCTGGCGCTGATCCCGCCCATGACGCAGCTCAACACCCCCTACCCCTCCACCGCCTATTTGACCGGCTTTCTGCGCTCCCAAGGGGTGGTGGCGATGCAGGCGGACATCGCCCTGGAACTGGTGCTGGAACTCTTTTCCCCCGCCGGCCTGGACGCCCTCCGAAGCGGCATCGAAGCCCTGCCAAAGAAAAAACGCTCGCCCCTGGCGGCCGGCTTCCTCGAACACTTTTCCCTCTACCGAAGCCGCATCGGCCCAACGCTTGCCTTTCTCCAGGGACGCGACCCGTCGCTGGCGCTGCGCATCGCCAGCCAGACCTTCCTCCCCGAAGGGCCTCGCTTCGATAGCCTCGATGCCTATGTCGCCGAGGCCGGTGAAGATCCCCTGGCCTGGGCCTTCGGCGCCCTGGGCATCCAGGACCGGGCCCGGCACCTCGCCACCCTGTTCCTCGATGACCTCGCCGATCTGTTGCGGGAAGTGGCCGACCCCCGCTTCGAATTCGTCCGCTACGCCGAGTCCCTGGCCCAGAGCCAGCCCAGCTTCGACCCCCTGGCCCAGGCCCTGGCCGCGCCCCCCACCCTGGTCGACACTACGCTCGAACGCCTCAGCCTCGCCGCCATCGAACGCCACGCCCCCACCCTGGTGCTCCTTTCCACTCCCTTCCCCGGCACGGTCTATGGCGCCTTCCGCATGGCCCAGGCAATCCGGGCCCGGCACCCGGAACTGACCCTGGTGCTGGGCGGCGGCTATGTCAACACCGAGTTGCGCGAACTGGCCGAGGCGCGGGTCTTCGACTTCTTCGACTACGTCTGCCTGGACGACGGGGAACGGCCCCTCCTTGCCCTGCTCGAACACCTGCAAGGGCTGCGGCCCCGGGAAAGACTGGTGCGCACCTTCACCCGGATCGCGGGCCAGGTGCGCTACTTCGCTGGCGACGAGCCGGACATCCCCTTTGCCGAAGTCGGCACCCCGACCTGGGACGGCTTGCCCCTGGACCGTTACCTCTCGGTGCTCGACATGCTCAATCCCATGCACCGGCTCTGGTCGGACGGGCGCTGGAACAAGCTCACCGTAGCCCACGGCTGCTACTGGAAGAAATGCAGCTTTTGCGACGTGAGCCTCGACTACATCGGCCGCTACGACACGGCCAGCGCCGCCCTTCTGGTCGAGCGCATGGAGGCCATCATCGCCGAGACCCATCAGACCGGCTTTCACTTCGTCGACGAGGCGGCGCCCCCCAAGGCCTTGAGGGCCCTGGCCGAGGAAATCCTGCGGCGCAAGTTGGTCGTCTCCTGGTGGGGCAACATCCGCTTTGAAAAATCCTTTACCCCGGAACTCTGCGAACTTCTGGCGGAAAGCGGCTGCATCGCCATCTCCGGCGGCCTCGAAGTGGCCTCGGACCGGCTCTTGCGGCGGATGCAAAAAGGCGTATCGGTAGAACAAGTGGCCCGCGTCACCCACGCCTTCTCCGAAGCGGGCATCCTGGTCCATGCCTACCTGATGTATGGCTTTCCCACCCAGACCGTGCAGGACACGGTCGATGCCCTCGAATATGTGCGCCAACTGTTCCAGGAAGGCTGCATCCAGTCCGGCTTCTTCCACCGCTTCACTTGCACCGTGCATTCCCCCGTCGGCATGGATCCAGCCGCCTACGGCATCACCCTGAAGCCCCTGCCGCCGGGAAAATTCGCCAGAAACGACGTCCCGTTCAGCGACCCCACCGGGGTGGATCACGGCCTCCTGGGCCAGGGCCTCAACAAGGCCCTCTACAACTACATGCACGGCATCGGCCTGGACGAGGACGTGCGCGCCTGGTTCGACACCCGGGTCCCCAAACCCACGGTCGGCAAACACCGGATCGCCCGAGCCTTGCAGACTTCCTGTCAGGCATGATTCCGGTCAGGCCCATTGCCAGGCAACCGCGGCAGGTGGCCATGGTGGAGTCCACCGAGTCATCCTGCCGCCTGGAGGGCGTTCAAGGACCACCGTTCAAGGACCACCGTTCAAGGCCTGCATCAAGGCCACGCCAACTTCGCCTGGCGGCAGCACATGCTCCATCACCTCGCCCCGGCGGGCAGCATGGCGCTGCTGTTGGCCAATGGCTCGATGAGCAGCAACACCAACAATGAAGGCGAAATCCGCAAGAAACCGATCGAGGACGACTATGTGGAATGCATGGTCGCACTACGTGGGCGCGGAAGAACTGGCCGACGACGGCGAAGCCTTTGCCGACAAGATGGCGCGGCTGACGGCGCAACTGGCGGAACAGTTTGCCGAGAGCATTTCTCAGCGCCAGTTTTATCTTCGTTGCAATACGGACCGCATTCTCCCGGAATTCACCACCTACTACTTCAAGACTCCAGAGGGCCAGCACAGGCTACTTGCCAATGCCAACCAGGTTGGCGTGCCATCGCACGACCGTCCTCCTACCTCAAGACAATTGAGGTCCCCGCGCCCTCCATCGAGGAACAAAGTCGCAGCGCGGCATGCCGTTTCACCAGCGGGCCAGGCGCACGCTCAAGGAACATCGGGTGCAGGGCTACACCCTCAACCAGCGCCGCTTGCAGGAGCCCGGCATCGAGTTTGAGCAGGCGCTGGCGCTGCTGGTGGCGGAAAGCCAGCCGGATCACAAGGAACTGACGGTGCGCTTGATCGAGCAGTTCATATTGCCGCGGGACACCGCACAGAAGGAGCCCGAATGACTCAAATTCAAAAAATCACCGTCAAAGGCTACAAATCCATCGAGGCGCTTGAAAATTTCGAGTTGCGGTCTTTGAACGTGCTGATCGGCGCCAATGGTGCAGGCAAGAGCAATTTCATCGGCCTGTTCAACTTTCTGCACGCGATGTACGAGCAGCAATTGCAGATTTACGTGCAAAAGCAAGGCGGCATCGATGCCTTTTTGCATTTTGGCCGCAAAGTCACGCCCAGAATGGAAATGGCTTTTTGGTTTCCTGAACGGGTGGAGCGAGGGCGCCTTACTTTGATGGCTGAAGAGTTGGCTGCATCCATCGCCAGGAACAAGGTAGTGGATTGGAAAACGCGTGAAGCGGTGCAGGCACGGTTGCGCAACATTGTGCGGGTGGTCTTGCGTAAATACGGTTATCCCCAGGCAATTCGGGAACAGATAGCAGAGCAAGTGTTGAACTTGGCCAAGCTGACTGACGAGGAAGGTGTCTACGCTTGAAACCCCTCGAGCCCTGGTGCTCTTTCGCCGACCAGTTGCAGCAACTGCGGGACCGTGGCCTGCAGGTGGACAACTCCATCGCGGCGCTCGATTACCTGGAGCGCCTGGGGTACTACCGCCTGAGTGGCTACTGGTATCCCCTGCGCGCCATTGATCCGGTGGCGTCCATGGCACAGGGCAAGGCGGTGCGGCTGGACAGCTTTGCGCCGGGCTGCCGTTTTGAGGACGTGGTGCGCCTGTATGTGTTCGACAAGAAGCTGCGGCTGCTGGCCCTGGATGCGCTGGAGCGCATCGAAATGGCGGTGCGCGTGGATGTGGCGCATTTGCTGGGCCAACGCGACCCGCGCGCCCATGAGAACCCTGCGTGCCTGCACGGCAACTTCACCAAAAAGATGATCACCAAGGGGCCGGACGCGGGCAAGACGCAGCACCAAGTCTGGCTGGCCAAGTACCGTTCCCTGCTCCACCGGGCGCGCAAGGAGCCCTTTGTGGTACACCATCAGCAGCAATACGGGGCCTTGCCGATCTGGGCCGCCATTGAAGTGTGGGACTTCGGCCTGCTGTCCAGGTTGTTCGCCGGTAAGCAGTACGCTGATCAGGAGACGATTGCCGCCCTGTACGGCGCAGCATCGAGCCAGGCATTCGCGCAATGGCTGCGCAGTTTGAACTTCATCCGCAATGTGTCGGCGCACCACAGCCGACTGTGGAATATCAACGTGCTGGAGCTGTCCTCTGTTCCTGCAGGTTGGCCCGCCGCCCTGAACAGGGCGAAGCCGTTTTTCTACTTCTGCCTGATGCAGCAGTTGCTGCGCGTGATCTGCCCGAATTCGAGCTGGGGGCTACGCTTCAAGAAGCTACTGGCAGATGAATTCCCGGTGGTGGACAACCAGATCATTTCACTGTTGGAACTGAGGGCGTTTCCGGGTTGGGAGGGGTGGGCGCTATGGCCGCAGCCGTGATGGGCCAGATGGGCCAGGTGGGCCAGGTGGGCCACAAATGAAAACCGACGCGTACACAGAGAGTGCAGAGGCGTCGGTCGTATTACTGGCGATGATAGGGCCGACGCCGGCCATGGTCAAGCCAAGGCGGCTGCCACGAGGGCGGAAGTAGAAGGAGAATCGCCATGATGAACGAACAACAACTCGAAGACCTGTGCAGCAGACTACATCGGCATCGCCAACGAACTGAAGGCCGCGCTCAAGACCTACACCGAAGCCAAGGCAAGGGCGACCCACGCACAACGCTACCGAAGCGCGGGCCGTGTTGCTCGAAAAGATGGACATCGTGCGCGGCATGATGCACGGCTGCGACTACAGCGGCCTTGAAACCGAGGCGGTGGGGTGGCGGCGGGGTGGCGGTGGGGTGGCGGTGGGGCTTTCTGCCGCTTTTCGCTTTTTCGTCATTGGCGGGTGGCTTTCGCCGCCAGGCGCATCCGGAATGAGCGTTAGGAACTTTGGCAAAGCGTTACTATAATGAGAACACTTCTCATGTAAACCGTTTACCGGACGCTTTGCCCATGTCGCCACAAACCCTCGCCGTTCCCCTGCAAGGCCCGATGTTGCGCGGTCCGCGCCGCCCGCGTGTGGCCCTGGTCGGCCATGCCGGCGCCGGCAAGAGCGCCATTTTCGACGCCGTTTCCAGCACCGTGGTGGGCCACGAACACCTGGCCGGGGAAGGGCCGGCCTATCAGGAGTGCCTGGTGGAAGTGGGCCTCGACCAGATCTCCCTGGTGGACCTGCCGCCCATCGGCAGCTTTCACGATCTCGATGATGCCCAGCGCGTCGTCCTCAAGTACCTGCTCTGGGGCGACTGCTGGCCTGCCATCGCGCGCCATGAATCGGCCCAGCCCGGCAGCGCCTTCCGCGCCCCCGAGGTGCTGATCCACGTCGTCGACGCCACCCGCCTCGAACGCGACCTGGAACTCTCCCTCGAACTTTCCCTGCTCGGCCGCCCCCTGGTGGTGGCCCTGAACCGCATGGACGAGGCCCGCGCCAAGGGCATCCACATCAACGTACAGGCGCTGGCCGGACGCCTCGGCAGCCCGGTGGTGCCCACCATCGCCCTGATGGGCATGGGCCTCACCCCCCTCTTTGCCGAAGTCGTGCGCATGGCGCGGGAGAAGGTCTGCCCGCTGCCGCAGCCGCCGAGTCACCATATCGCCGAGAGCCTGGCGCCGCTCAATGTCGTGCTCGGCGAGCCTGCCATCGATGAGGCGTTCCGGGTGCCGCGCCCGTTGCTGCTGATGCAGCTGGCGGAAAACGACCCTTATTTCCGCGATGAACTGGCGACCCATTTTCCGGCCCTGATGCCGGCGGTGGACGCCGCCCGGCGTCAGGCCGAAGCTTCGTTGCCGCGCGCCCTGGCAGAAGAGGTTCACGCCGACCGCCACCACCGCGCCGCGCAACTGGTGGAGAGCGTTACCCGCTCCGTCCGTCATCCGGGCGGCCCGGGCGGCGAGTCCTGGCGGCGCTGGCTCGACGAGGTGTTTTTGCATCCGCGCTGGGGCCTGCTCGGCAGCCTCGCCGTGTTCGCCCTGGTGCTGTTCATGGTGTTCGAGGTCAGCGCCGTTCTCGACAGCCTGACCTCGGCGCGCCTCGCCACCTGGGTCGGCGAGTGGCAGCCGGACAGCACCACCGGCATCATTGGCCGCGCCGTGGCCGATGGCCTGGTCGGCCTGATCGGCATCGTCGTGCCCTACATGCTGCCCCTGGTGATCCTGCTGGTGGCCCTGGAAGAATCGGGCATCATGCACCGGGTCGCCTTCGTGGCGGATCGCGGTTTCCACCATCTCGGCCTCCATGGCGGCGTCGCCGCGCCCTTCCTGATCGGCCTCGGCTGCAACGTGCCGGCGCTCTCGGCAGTGGCTGCCTCGACGCAGGGCCGCGACCGCGTCGCCGCCTCGATCCTGATCGCCTTCGTGCCCTGCTCGGCGCGCTCCGCCATCATCCTCGCCCTCGGCGGCAAGTACCTGGGCGGCCTCGGCGTGTTTGCCATTTTCATCCTCACCCTGCTGGTGATCGCCGTCGCCGGCCACCTGCTCTCGCGCCGTTACACCCGGAGCGGGCCGGGCCTGATCCAGGAAATCCCCGACTACACCCTGCCCCGATGGCGGCCGGTGCTGACCAAGACCTGGAAGCAGACCCGCGACATTCTCACCATCGTCACCCCCTTGCTGATAGCGGGCAGCGTGGTGATGGCCCTGCTCGTCCACTACGGCGCCGACACCCTCATCAACTGGACGCTGACGCCGGTGACCGTCTGGTGGCTGGGCCTGCCGGTCGCGCTCGGCGTGCCGATCCTGTTCGGCGTGTTGCGCAAGGAACTGTCGCTGCTGATGGTGTTTCAGGCCCTCGGCACCCAGGAAATCGGCACCCTGCTGACGACGACGCAGATCGTCACCTTCCTCGTCTTCCTCACCTTCTACGTGCCCTGCGTTTCCACCTTCGCCGTGATGCTGCGAACCCTCGGCCGCCGCGAGGCCTTCTTCGCCGTCGGCATTTCGGTAGCGGCGGCGCTGACGGTCAGCGCTCTGGTGCGGCTGCCGCTGGAGTTGTTTGACCGGCTGGTTTAAGCCGACAGGCTCAGCCGCAGTGGCCGGCGGCGGTATTGAACTTCAAGGGCATGGCGAATTTGCCACCGTTTGAAGCCAGCCGCGACCGACTGAAACCACCGGCAGATGATCCGCCGCCATGGTGGGTTTTTTTGGCCCAGGTGAAAGCCTCCCCCGCCGCCGCCGCCCCGCACCGACCCGGCGGGGTGGCCGGGATGGCCCGCCAAAGGGGCAATAGGGGGCCAATGAAAACCAGGCCGGGGAAAATCCCTCAAAAAACCGCTCTAACTCATCGATTCCATTGGTGCCCCCGGTCGGAATCGAACCAACGCCTGATGATTACAAGTCAACTGCACGACCTTCATGCTACGGGGGCGGGTGCTGCAGGGGCGGGATTATACCCTTGCCACGCCCCTGATTGATAGACATACTGCCTGGATAATCCGACCTGACACTGTCAAGCCCATGGCCGCTCCCAGCAACCCTACTGATATTGCACGCGAAGCGTTCCGGCAGCTGGCTGTCCGACGCGTTCCGCCCACGCCTGAAAATTACCGGCTCCTCTACGCAGAAGTTGCAGGCCGCCCCGCGGAGCTGGAAGACTTTCCTGAAAAACCCCTGAAACAACTCGTCAGCGAAATCATCCGCATCGCCCCGGAACAACAACGCCTGGGACGGGAGCTCGATGAAGCCATCCAGCACAAGGATTGGGCCCGCTTGCGCCAGGCGATCACCGACCCTATCCGCCAGCTCTCGGAAATCCAGCAACTGGCTTGGTCGACCTTGATCGGCAATCTGTTACGGCAATGGGAGGCCAAGTCGGCCAACCTTACCACCGCCAAGAAACGCGAAGCCCTGGAGCATGTGCTCAACAGCTCCGGCAGCAATACCCGCACCCTGTTCGTCCGCCTGGAAAACCTGCTGCGCGCCTGGTCCCAAGGCAGCGCCGGGGAAGATATCGTGCTGACGGAAGAAGCCCTCCCGCCGCCGCCCCTTGCCGTTCCCGACACCCCCGTTCCCGACACCCCCGCGCCAGCCGGCAGCCACGCGGAGCTGCTCCAGGAATGCCGGGAATTGTTTGCCTACACCCTGGAAAGCTGCATCGCCCCGATGCTGGCCGAGCAACCCAGGCTGCAACAAGACGCCACGGCACTGGCCCAGAAGATACGCAAGGTCGTCACCCTCAAGCAGCTGCAAGAAATTCAAGGCCACCTCAAGCGCTTTGCTTTCCAGATCGAACTGCAGATAGAAGACCAGAACGAATTGCGCGGCAGCCTGATCAAGCTGTTGCGTCTGGTCGTGGAAAACATGAGCGAGCTGGTATTGGACGACAAATGGGTCCATGGCCAGATAGAAGTCGTCCGTCAGATCATCGACAGCCCCCTCTCCCAACGCGCCATTGACGATGCCGAGCAACGGCTCAAGGAAATCATCTTCAAGCAAGGCCAGCTCAAGTTGAGCCTGCAAGAAGCCAAGGATGCCCTGAAGCACATGCTCACCGGTTTTGTGGACCACCTCGCCGACTTTGCCGGTGCCACCTCCGAATATCACGACAAAATCGAAAAATATGCAGTCAGGATCAGTTCTGCCGACAACATCGCCGACTTTGAAGCCGTGCTGGCGGAAGTCATGCGGGAAACCCGCAACATCCAGATCAACGCCCTGCGCTCCCGGGACGAATTGCAGCAAACCCAGCAGAAGGTCAAGGAGGCCGAAGCCCGGATCCGCACCCTGGAACGGGAACTCGAAGTCACCAGCCACCTGATCCACCACGACCAGCTCACCGGCGTTCTCAACCGGCGCGGCCTGGAAGAGATCTGCGACAAGGAAATTGCCCGGGCCGCCCGGCACCAATCGCCCCTCTGTCTTGCCATGCTGGACATCGACAACTTCAAGAAACTCAATGACAGCCTCGGTCACGATGCCGGTGACCAGGCCCTGATCCACCTCTCCAGCGTCATCCGTTCCACGCTGCGCCCTCAGGACACCGCCGCCCGTTTCGGCGGCGAAGAATTCGTCATCATCTTCCCCGACACCAATCTGGAGCAGGCCACCATCGCCATGACCCGGGTGCAGCGGGAACTGACGCGACGCTTCTTCATGCACGACAACCAGAAAATCCTGATCACCTTCAGTGCCGGCGTCACTCAGTTACACCCCGACGATACACAAGGCAGCATGATAAAACGCGCCGACGAAGCCATGTACCAGGCCAAGCAATCAGGCAAAAACAAGGTGGTCGCAGAAAAATAGCGCCGCCCTCAGCCGCAGCGAGCAGGCCGATAGAAAATCACGCCGGAAAATTTTTTACCCGGCGCCATAAAAGTACGCGGATGGCGGCCATGCCACCTTTTGCCGGTGGCCGGCCCGGACAGGACTAAAACCTCAAGCGCGAATAGCCGATCCCGCCGCCCTTTTCCACTCGTATCTGCGCCGGAATGCGTTCCTTCATGCCTTCGACGTGGCTGATGACGCCGATCATCTTGCCGCTGGCGTTGAGCGTATCCAGGGCATCGAGGGCGATTTCCAGGGTATCGGCATCCAGGGTGCCGAAACCTTCGTCAAGGAACAGCGAGTCGATCGAGGTCTTGTGGCTGACCAGATCGGAGAGCGCCAGGGCCAGGGCCAGGCTGACCAGGAAGCTTTCGCCGCCGGAAAGGGTGCGGGTGTCGCGGGCGACTTCGCCCTGCCAGCTATCGACGATGTCCAGCTCCAGTTCGCCGCTCGTCTTGCGGCGCAGCAGGTAGCGGCCGTGCAGGCGGGCGAGGTGGCCGTTGGCGAGGTGCAGCAGGTGGTCGAGGGTCAGGCCCTGGGCGAATTTGCGGAACTTGTCGCCCTTGGCCGAACCGATCAGGCTGTCCAGGCGTTGCCAGATGTCGCTCTCGGTGGTTTGCGCGTCGATCTGGGCGAACAGCGCCTGCCGGCTTTGGCGCGCCTGGTCGTCGCGGGTGAGCAAGGCGCGCTGGGCGCCGAGTTGTTCGCTGAGCTGGCGGCGCCGGGTTTCGAGTTGGGCGAGGCAGGTGTCGAGTTCGGGCAGCAGCGGGATCGGCGTTGCGACCGAGTCGCGCGGCGGAGGCGTGCTTTGCAGGCACCGCATCTTGTCGGCGGCGGCCTTGAGGACGGCGGCGGCCTGCTGCCTGGCGAGTTGCCGGGCTTCCTTGAGTTGCAGCAGGCGCTGGCGTTCTTCGGCCGGCAGCAGCGCGGCACGGTAGGCGGCAAGATCGGTAAAGGGGCTGGCGGCGAGGGCGGTCTGCCAGGCGGTCGCGGCCTCGGCAAGGGCGCGTTGTTGTTGGGCGAGATTGGTTTCGAGCTGGGTCTGGCGGCCCTGCTGGGCGGCGAGTTGCCGGGTCAGGTCGGCAATGCGCTCGGCGCAGCGGGCAAGGGCGGCGGCCGGGTCGTCGGTGGCCGGCAGGTCCATGGCCGACGGCGTTTCCGGGAAAGCTTTCCGGCGCTCCGCCCACTGTAACGCCTGGAGTTGTGCGGCGTCACAGCGCCCCTGCTGCTGGATGAGGAGAGCGGCCAGTGCCTGCCGGCGTTGCTGCGTTTGCTGCCAATGCTGCCACTCACGCTCGCGTTCCTTGAGCCAGGTGGCGGGATCGGTGGGGATTTCGTTCAGGGTTTCAAGCAGCCGGGCATCGAGTTCGGCCTGCTCCTGGACGATGGCTTGCAGGGTCCTGGCGGATTCGGCCTGGCGGACCTGGCCGGTTTGCAGCTTCTGTTGCAACAGCTGTTGCTGGTTACTGGCATTGAGCAGCGCCTGGGCGGCCTCGGCGGCGGTCTTGCGGGCGGCGTTGAGCGCTTGTTCGCCCTGCTCGGCGGCCTGCATCCGCGCCGCGAGCCGGGTTTGCGCCTGTTCGGCGGCGGCCCGGGCGGTGGCGAGGGCCTTGGCGTCCTGCCAGGCCTCGGCAGCCAGCGGCGGGCGATCGGGCCATGCGGCGAGGCTGGCCTGCCATTCATCCTGCAGGCGGGCGCTTTCCTGGCTTGTCCTGGCCTGCTGCTCCAGCCCGCTTTTTTGCGTGGCTTGCGCGGCGGCTTGTTCGGCGCGCAATTGCTGGCCCTTCTGGGTCAGCCTTTCGAGGGCCGCCTGTTTTTCCTTGAGCGCGGTTGCGGTGGCGGAAACGTCGAGGGCGGCATAGGCGGCGATGGCCGGGTGGTCGTGCGCGCCGCACAGCGGGCAGGCTTCGCCCGGCTGCAGTTGCCGGCGATGCGCTTCCAGGCTCTGGATGCGGTGTTCCTGTTCGAGCAGTTTCTGCTTGTCGGCGACCTGGGCGGCGAGTTCCTTGTGCTGCTCGCGCAGGACGATCAGGCCTTGTTCCTGGGCCGCGATCTTGTCCTGAAACTGCTGCAGTTGCGCGGCCTGGGCCGTTTGCAGTGCAGCCAGTTCGCGGCGGCGCTGGGCGAGCGCTTCGAGTTGTTGCCAGCGGTTGAGGCCGGCCTGTTCGCGCTGCCAGTGCTGACGCAGTTCGGCCAGGGTCTGGCCGGCCAGGCGCTGATTCTGCTCGCTCTGGCTTTTTGCCAACTCGGCGTCGGCGGCGGCTCTGGCTTTGGCGGCGGTGTCGACCGCAAGAGTTTGCGCGGCGAGCTGGCGGGCGGTTCCGGCTTGTTCCTGTTCGAGCTTCTGCTGCGCCTGGTGCTGGGCGGCAAGCCCGCACGCGAGTTTTGCCCGTTGTTCGAACTGCTGGCGCCAGACGCCGAGGCGTTCGCCGAGTTGGGCGTATTGCGGCTGGGCGGCGCAGAACTCGTCGAGTTGCTGCGCTTCGCGCTGACTTTGCTGCAGGGCTTGCAGCGCCTGCTCGGCGACCTGGGCGCTGTAGTGTCCGGCGGCGAGGTGTTGATCGTGCTGTTCGGTTTGCAGTTTTTCGCGCGCGGCGTGCAAGGCCTTGAGTTCGGTTTCGCTGTGCTGGCAGGCGGCGCCGGCTTGTTGCCATTGCAGATGCAGCGGCTTCAGGGCTTCGGCCGGGTCGCTGGCGGCGAGCCTGGCCAGCTCCGGCGCGGCGGCGGCGAGGGCGGCATCGGCTTCCTGCTGCCGGGCTTCGGCGGATTTGATTTCCTGTTCGCCCTGGGCCAGATCGAGGCGCCACTGGCGTTGACTTTGGGTCTGCTGGTATTGGCGCTGGAGGTCGGCCTGTTGCGCATCGAGGCGGGCGGCTTCGCTCTGCATGGCGGCACGCTGCTCGTCGGAGAGCAGTTCCATGCCGTCGGCGCGGGCCTTGAGCTGCTCGAGCCGGCTCCTGGCGGCGCGCGCCTGCTCGAAAACCTGGCGCGAAATTTCGCCATAGATTTCGGTGCCGGTCAGTTCCTCCAGCAGTTCGGCGCGTTCGTTGGGTGTCGCGTTGAGGAAGGCGGCGAAACCGCCCTGGGCGAGCAGCATCGACTTGGTGAAGCGTGGAAAGTCGAGGCCGGTGATCTCGGCGATGCGCTTCAATTTGTCGCCGGTTTGGGTGCTGAGGATGGTGCCGTCGCCATTTGCATCGAGCGCCGCCAGTTCCACCTTGGGCGCCTGCAATGCGCCGTCCACCTTGTCGCGGGCGCGGCGCTGGCTCCAGAAGGCGCGGTAGACGGCGCCCTGCACTTCAAACTCGACTTCCGCCAGGCAGTCGGCGGTGTGCCGCGTCATGATGTCGTTGTCGGAGGCCGAGATGGTCTTCAGGCGCGGCGTCTGGTGGTAAAGCGCGAGGCAGATGGCATCGAGCAGCGTCGATTTGCCGGCGCCGGTCGGGCCGGTGATGGCAAACAGGCTGCTGTCGCTAAAGGGCGGCCGGGTGAAGTCGATGCGCCATTCACCCTTGAGCGAATTGAGGTTCTTCAGGCGCAGGCGGAGGATCTTCATGCTGCCTCGCCCTCTAGGCCGGCAACGATGGCGCGGTAGCGTTCGTTCAGGGCCTGTTGCACGTCGTTGCTCAAATCCTCCTGCTGCAGGCGGCGGGCAAAGACCTCGAACGGGCTGAGTTCATCCAGCGTTTCGCTGGCTTCGGCGTCCAGACGGGCGGCGGCAGTGCCGCGCTGGCGGCGGATGCGCAGCACTTCGACCGGCCAGCCTTGGGTCAAGGCTTCGATGCGGGCCGGCAGGTCGGCCAGGTAGTCGTCTTCGGCAACGGTGATTTCCAGCCAGGCCGGACGCCCGGCGCTACCCTGGGCGGCGGCGGCGCCGATCTGGGCCGGCAGGCTGGCGAGGTTGCCGCTGATGGCGACCATGCCCTGAAAGCGGGGCACGGGCAGTGGAGTGACGGCCTGCAGACCCTCGGGGCTCAGGTCTACGAGCAGCATGGCCTTGGGCTGCCGGGCTTCATCAAACGACAGCGGCAAGGGTGAGCCGCAGTAGCGGATGTGCTCCTGGCCGCCCACTTTCTGGGGCCGGTGGATGTGGCCCAGCGCGATGTAGTCGGCGCCGGGGAAGGCGTTGGTGGGGAAGGCTTCGAGGGCACCGACGTAGATTTCGCGCACCGATTCGCTGCGGCTGGCGCCCACCGTGGTCAGGTGGCCGGTGGCGATGATGGGCAAGGGGCGGCCGGAATTCGGGCCCGGGGCAGCGGCGAGGGCTTGCCGGCGTTCGCTGGCGGCGGCAAAAACGGCGCCGTAATGTTCCTGGATCGCCTGCTGCAACGACTGCTGTTTCTCTTCGGCACTCTGTCCGGCCTGGCTCTGCAGCACCTCGCGTGGGCGGACGAAGGGAATGGCGCAGACCAGGCAGCCGGGCTCGCCGTTGCGTTGCGACAGCATGATGACCTGCGTCGCCGGGTCGGCGTGGGGGGCGGCAACCACCGTGGTGCCCAGGCGTGCCAGCAGTTCGCGGCTTTCGCCCAGGGTGGCCGGCGAATCGTGGTTGCCGCCGAGCAGCAGCAGCGCGACGCCGGCTTCGTGCAGGCGCACCACGAGCTGGCTGTAAAGCTCGCGGGCATAGCTGGGCGGCGTGCCGGTATCGAAGATGTCGCCGGCGATCAGCACCGCGTCCACCTGATGTTGATCCACCTGTTCGAGCAGCCAGGCGATCAGGTCCTGATGTTCGGCCTGGCGGCTCTTGCCCATGAAATGCTGGCCGAGGTGCCAGTCCGAAGTGTGCAGTATCCGCATGCGGTTTCCGGTGAATCCGAGAGGTCATGCCGCGGCGGGAAGGCCGGGGCGAAGCATGGAACTCTACCGGAAACACGAATCGCGATATAGCGGGCAGGATCGACCCTGGCCGCGGGACACCGGCATGGCGCCCTTTTTCAGCGCGGCATGTCCTGGGACAGGCAGTAGAAACTGCGCGCCTGCTCGCAAGTTTCTTCGGCCCGCACCTCGCGCCACACCAGCCAGCGCTCGTCGCGCAGGCGCCAGGCGGCCAGTTCCTCACCATAGGCCAGCACCGTGTAGAACTCCTCGCCGTCGTCGGAGCGGGGCTCGGCGAGGCTGAAACGGTGGGCGGTGTAGCAGGGTTTCCCGTCCGCGTCGTAGCCCACCACCCGGTGGGCCGCCAGTTCGTAATCCTGATAACGGCGCAGGTCCAGGGGCGCCACCACCAGTTCGCGCCAGTCCTGGGGCAGGTGTTCCTGCCAGGAGCGGTCTTCCCGCTCCGGGCGCGGCGGGGCAGTGGTGCAGGCGTAAAGGCGAGGCGGCATGAAAAACTCCTCAGTAACGTGAAAGCAGGTCCCGCAACTTGCAGCGGCGGGGGGTGATATCGAAACGGGGCATGATGAGGGCTTTGTGACAAAAAAACGGTTTGTCGATGCGATTCGCTCCACCTAAGCGAGTTCTGTGCCCTGCCTCATGAGGCTTCGTCGTCATGCCAGCAAGGCGACCGATTTCACCTGGGCAATCACGGCCAGCCCCGGCCCGATTCCCAGGGCAGCCCGGGAGCGCTCGGTGATGCGCGCCAGGAGCCGCAGCCCTGCGGCCAGTTCGAGTTGCACCAGCACATGGCCGGGCGTATCGGTGGCCGCCACGGCCGCAACCCGGGCCGGCAGGATGTTGAGGATGGAACTTTGCAGCGGGGGAGTGAGCGCCAGGCTCACATCCCGGGCATGAATGCGGCAGCGCAGGATCTTGCCGGGCGGCGCCTCCACCCTCGACACCAAAAGCTCGCCGCCGGGAATGGCAAGGCGGCTCAGGCCGTCCGCCTCCTGGCCCACGAGCCGGGCTTCGAGCACCACCCCGGGGTCATCGGCAAAGGTCGGCGGCAGGTCGGCGCGGGACAGGGTTTCCTGCAAGGGGCCGCTCGCCACCACCTTGCCGTCGTCCATCAGCACCAGATGGTCGGCCAGACGAGCCACCTCGTCGGGGGCGTGACTGACGTAGAGCACGGGAATGTCCAGTTCGTCGTGCAGCCTTTCGAGATAGGGCAGGATCTCCCCCTTGCGCTTCAAGTCGAGAGCCGCCAGAGGCTCGTCCATCAAGAGTAGCCGGGGCCGGGTGAGGAGCGCCCGGGCAATCGCCACCCGCTGCCGTTCGCCGCCGGAGAGATGCCCCGGCCCCCGCTCCAGGAGGGGGTGGATGCCGAGCAGATCGATACAGGCCTGAAAGCCCTCGCCGCCCCTGTTGCCGGCCCGCTTCATGCCGTATTCGAGGTTCTTGCGAACCGAAAGATGGGGAAACAGGCTGGCTTCCTGGAACACCAGCCCGAGGGGCCGCCGGTGGGTCGGCAAAAAGAGGCCCTGCGTCTCGTCCTGCCAGACCTGGCCGGCCACCACCAGACGCCCCCCGGAGGCCCGGCTGAGGCCGGCAAAGCAGCGCAGCAGCGTGGTCTTGCCGGAACCGGAAGGGCCGAACAAGGCGGTGACCCCCTTTTCCGGCAGCTTGAGATCCACCTCCAGGGTGAAGCCGGGATGAGTAAGCCGGAACCGGGCCTCCATCACGGACTCCAGCCGCCCAGCCGACGCCGGCCATAGAGGGCCAGCAGCACCAGGAAACTGAAGGCGACCATGCCGCCCGCCAGCCCGTGGGCTTCGACATATTCCATGGCTTCCACATGGTCGTAGAGCTGCACCGACACCACCTGGGTCTTCCCGGGGATGTTGCCGCCGATCATCAGCACCACGCCGAACTCCCCCACCGTGTGGGCAAAGCCGAGGATGGCGGCGCTCACGAAGCCGGGCCGGGCGAGGGGCAGGGCCACGGAAAAAAAGGCATCCCGGGGGCTGGCCCGAAGGCTCGCCGCCACCTCCATCGGGCGCTCCCCCATGGCCTCGAAGGCGTTCTGGATGGGCTGTACCACGAACGGCATGGAATAGCACACCGAGGCAATCACCAGCCCTGGAAAGGTAAAGGGCAGGATGCCCAGCCCCAGGGACTGGGTGAGCTGCCCGACCGGACCATGAGGCCCCATCAGGATCAGCAGATAAAAGCCCAGCACCGTCGGCGGCAGCACCAGCGGCAGCGCCACCACCGCCCCCACCGGCCCCTTCCACCAGGAACGGGTGCGGGCCAGCCACCAGGCGATCGGCGTACCGAGCAGCAGCAGCAGCAGCGTCACCACGCTCGCCAGCTTCAAGGTAAGCCAGACGGCGGCGAGATTGCTTGCGTCCATGGCTCCCCCGGGAATTTACCGGCCGTAACCGTAGGACTCGATGACGCGGGCCGCCTTCTCCCCCTTCAGGTAGTCCATCAGGGCCTTGGCGGCGGCATTGTTGCGGGCTTTGGCAAGGAGCACCGCATCCTGGCGGATGGGGTCATGCAGACTGGCCGGCACCAGCCAGGCCGAACCGCCGCTCAGCTTGCCCTCCTTGAAGACCTGGGAGAGCGCCACGAACCCCAGCTCGGCATTGCCGGTGGCGACAAACTGATAGGTCTGGGTGATGTTCTCGCCCTGCACGAACCTGGGCTGGAGGGCAGACAGGAGCCCCAGCCGGGTCAGGGCCTGAATGGCGGCCAGACCATAGGGGGCAGTCTTGGGATTGGCGATGGCGAGATGCTTGAACTCCCCCTTCTTCAGCACTTCGCCCTTGTCATCCACATAGCCTTCCCGGGCGCTCCACAGCACCAGGGTGCCAATGGCATAGGTGAAGCGGCTGCCGGGCACGGTCAGGAGTTCCTCCTCCATTTTCATGGGGGTGCTGTCATCGGCGGCCAGGAACACATCGAAGGGCGCCCCGTTGGCAATCTGGGCATAGAACTTGCCCGTGGCGCCGAAGGAAAGCTGCGCCTTGTGGCCCGTATCCTTCTCGAACTCCGCCGCGATGGCTTCCATGGGTTTGGTGAAGTTGGCGGCCACGGCGACCTGGACCGTTTCGGCCCGGGCCAGGGTGGCGCTCATGAGGAGCGCGGCGAGAGCGACGAACTTGCAAAATGGGACATTCATGATGTTTCTCCTTCGGTTAGTCAATCAGTTCTGGATGCAAAGAATGACGGCGGAAGCCTTGAACACGGCGCCAGCCTCTTCCCCCACGGCCAGGCCCAGGCGGGCGATGCTGTCGTGGGTGACCACGGCGCAGACGCTCTTGCCCCCGGGCAGGGCCAGGGTGACTTCGGAATTGACCGGCCCCTCGTGGATGCGGGTCACTTCTCCCCACAGCTGGTTGCGGGCCGTGGTGCGCACCTCCCGGTCGGTGAGCAGCAGCACCGAGGAGGATTTCACCAGGGCATACATTTCCATGCCCATCGCCAGTTCCAGGGTTTCGGCGGATTCCCGGGTGATGACCGCCACCAGCTCGTTGGTGTCGTCCAGCTTCAGGCGCACCTCGTAATCCACCTCCCCGGTCTTGAGGCCGACGATGACCCCGGCGAACTGGTTGCGGGCACTGGTTTTCATGGACATGCGCTTGAGCAGCTGGCGGAACTGGGCAAAGCTGCTCGCCTCCCCGTCATTCATGCTGGCGGTCAGCCGTTCCAGGGCCGCCTGATATTCCGCCTCCAGGGCCCGGTACAGATTCACCACCTGCTGCCCGTAAGCGGTGAGCAAGGTGCCGCCGCCGTGCTTGCCGCCCGCGGAACGGATCACCAGCGCTTCATCGGCCAGGTTGTTCATGGCATCCACCGCGTCCCAGGCCGCCTTGTAGGACAGCGGCACCGCCTTGGCGGCCTGGGAAATGGAGCCATGGCGGGCAATGGCCTCCAGCAGGCGGATGCGGGTGTCGCCCAGGAAAGTGCCGAATTCGGTTTCCACTTCCAGACGCCCCTTGAAACGATGTGGGTTTTGTTCCATTTTGTCGTGATGTTGTCAGATATATAACGAACACTATAACGCAGGAATCCCGGCATCGAGCCGCCGGAAATGCCGGAAATTCCGCCAAAAATCCCTGCCCGCCATGGTTGCCATGACAAAACCATTCCTTCTAGAATGGCCCCGCAGCAAGCCGAACCGCTATTCACGAACAGATATAGCGAAAACCGGGCCAGGTTCCTGCCCACCCCACTTCACTCACTTCATCGAGGATCGACATCATGAACATCAGCGCCCGCAACAGCTTCCCCGGCACCATCACTGCCCTCACCGAAGGCCCCATCAACGCGGAAGTGGAGCTCCGCACCGCCGGCGGCGACAAGATCGTCGCCGTGGTCACCGAGGCCAGCGTCAAATCCCTGGGCCTGGCGGTCGGCAAGCCCGTCGTCGCCTACGTCAAGGCCCCCTGGGTGATGGTTCTGGCCGGCGAAGAAAACGTCCGTTTCTCGGCCCGCAACCATCTCGCCGGCACCGTGCAGGCGGTCAACAAGGGCGCGGTGAATTCCGACGTGGTGGTGCAACTGCCAGGCGGCAGCCCGGTACATGCGGTCATCACCAATGAGGCGGCGCTGGAACTGGGATTGAAGCCGGGCGCCCCGGCCTCGGTGCTGTTCAAGGCCAGCCACGTGATTCTCGGCGTGCCGGCCTGATTGCCCCGGAGAAGGGCTTGTCGCCTTCCCGACAAGCCCTCCCACAAGAAGGCGGCCCCTGCCCCGGCAAGAATTTCAAGCCATTGTTTATGAACAACTAAAAAATCTGGCACAGCGATTGCTGTCAGCTCCTCGATGACTTTCAAGGAGCCTCAATCGTGGACCTGCCCGTGATCAGCAATACAGCCCCCGCCTCCGGCGGGGGCTGCTCCTCCAGCGGCTGCGGCACTGCCCCGGACGCCCTTTCCCACCTGCCGGACCATATCCGCGCCAAGGTCCAGGACCACCCCTGCTATTCGGAAGAAGCGCACCACTACTTTGCCCGCATGCATGTGGCGGTAGCCCCGGCCTGCAACATCCAGTGCAACTACTGCAACCGCAAATACGACTGCGCCAATGAATCCCGGCCCGGCGTGGTTTCCGAGTTGCTGCACCCGGACCAGGCCATCAAGAAAGTGCTGGCCGTGGCCGCCACCATTCCCCAGATGACGGTGCTCGGCATCGCCGGCCCCGGAGACCCGCTGGCCAACCCGGAGCGCACCTTTGAAACCTTCCGCCAACTCTCCGAGAAGGCGCCGGACATCAAGCTGTGCGTCTCCACCAACGGGCTCAACCTGCCCAAGTATGTGGACGAGATTGCCAAGCACAACATCGACCACGTCACCATCACCATCAACTGCCTCGATCCCGAGGTCGGCGCCAAAATCTACCCGTGGATCTACTGGGAGAACAAGCGCATCCGCGGCGTCGAGGCGGCAGCGATCCTGATCGCGCAGCAGCAGCGGGGCCTGGAAATGCTGGTCGAACGCGGCATCCTGGTCAAGGTGAACTCCGTGATGATCCCCGGAGTCAATGATGAGCACCTGAAGGAAGTCTCCAGGGCCGTCAAAGCCAAGGGCGCCTTCCTGCACAACGTCATGCCCCTGATTGCCGAAGCCGAACACGGCACCTACTACGGCATCATGGCGCAGCGCAGCCCCAGCACCGAAGAACTGCAGGCCATCCAGGACGAATGCGCCGGCGACATGGCCATGATGCGCCACTGCCGCCAGTGCCGCGCCGACGCCGTGGGCCTCCTGGGCGAGGACCGGGGCGCGGAATTTACCCTCGACAAGCTCGACGCCATGGAAATCGACTACGACTCCGCCATGGCCCGCAGGAAGGAAGTGCACGACGCCATCATCGACCAGCTGGAAGCCAGGCGGGCCCTTCCTGCCGCACCCGCCGCACCCGCCACGGCCCTCGACTCATCCGCCCCCCTGCCCGCCCCCCTCCCAGAAGACAGCCGCCCGGTGCTGATGGCCGTGGCCACCGCCGGCCAGGGGCTGATCAACCAGCATTTCGGTCATGCCCGGGAATTCCTGGTGTATGAAGCCTCCCCCGCCGGGGTGCGCTTCATCAGCCACCGCAAGACCGAGCTCTACTGCGTCGGTGGCGACACCTGCGGCGACGAGGGCCAGGACGGCGTTTCTGCCGACTCCATCCTGGACCGCACCATCGCCGCCCTGGCCGGCTGCGAGGTAGTGCTGTGCTCGAAGATCGGCTTTGAACCCTGGGGCCTGCTGGAGCAGGCCGGCATCCAGCCCAACGGGGAACACGCCATGGAAGCCATCGAGACCGCCGTGATGGCCGTGTATCGGGAACTGGCCGAAGCCGGCAAGCTGGCCACCCCCGCCCCTGACCAGAAACGTGCCTGAAGGAGAAGAACATGGCGCTTTCCATCACTGAAGCCTGCGTGAACTGCTGGGCCTGCGTCGATGTGTGTCCCAACACCGCCATCCACGAATCCGACCCGGTGTTTGCCATCGACAGCGACAAGTGCACCGAGTGCCTGGCGGAATTCCCCGAGGCCCAGTGCGCCGCCATCTGCCCCATCGAATGCGCCATCGTCGATGAACTGGGCACCCCCTTGAACCCCCTGGGCAGCCTGACCGGGATACCCGTGGAAAAACTCCAGGAACTCCTCGCGGTGGCTACCCGGGGCCAACCTGCCTCGACCTGAAGAAAGCCTGCAAACCCATGGCCCACATCACCTTTTATGAAAAACCCGGCTGCGGCGGCAACGCCAGGCAGAAGGCCCTGCTGCTCCAGGCCGGCCACACCCTGGATGTCAAAAACCTGCTGGCAGAAGCATGGACCCGGGAGGGCCTGCTGGCCTTTCTGGCCCCCCTGCCCGTGCCCCACTGGTTCAACCGCGCCGCGCCCATGGTCAAGGAAGGCACCGTGGACCCGGACACCATCGACGCCGACAGCGCCCTCGCCCTGATGCTCGACCACCCCTTGCTGGTACGCCGCCCCCTGATGGCATCCGGGGGCGAACACCGGGTGGGTTTCGTGCTGGAAGAAGTGGACGCCTGGGTGGGCCTCGCCGGCCAACAGGCCAGCGCCGAGGAACTGGGTTGTCAGGGCGAGCAGCACCGGTGCAACGGCCACCACCATGAAGACGGGGATCATGAACACCAGCCCGGCACCTGCCGCTAGAATCCAGCCCGGCCAGGCGGTGGAAATCGCCGCGGGGGTGCACTGGGTCGGGGTCCTGGACCCGGCCCTGCGCTCCTTCGACATCGTCCTGTCCACCGCCAACGGCACCACCTACAACAGTTATGTGGTGCGCGGCGACAAGGGCGTGGCCGTGATCGACACGGTCAAGGAAGCCTTTGCGCCGGAATTCTTCAAGCGCCTGGAATCCATCTGCAGCTACGACGAGATCACCACCATCGTCATCAACCACCTGGAGCCCGACCATTCCGGCGCCCTGCCGGAACTGATGAAGCGCGCCCCCCAGGCCCACGTCTACCTATCCAGCCGGGCGCCGATGATGTTCAAGGCCCTCTTGAAATCCACCGACGTCACCCCCTCCGCCTTCACCCTGGTGAAGACCGGCAGCAGCCTGGACCTGGGTGGCCGCAGCCTGGCCTTCTACCAGACCCCCTTCCTGCACTGGCCCGACACCCAATGCACCTTCGTGCCGGAACTGGGGGTGCTGTTTTCCGGCGACGTGTTCGGCTGCCACTTCTGTGACGACCGCCTGTTCAACGACAAGGTGGGCGACTTCCGCTTTTCCTTCGAGTATTACTACGCCCACATCATGCGGCCCTTCCGCCAGCATGTGCTCACCGGTCTGGAACTGCTCGAACCCCTGGCACTGCAGCTGATTGCCCCGGCCCACGGCCCGGTGCTGCGCCAGAACCCCCGCCATTACGTCCAGCGCTACCGGGAACTGGCCGAAGGCCGCCTGGACGATCAGGTGCTGGGAGAAAAGACCCTGCTGATCTTCTACATCTCCGCCTACGGCGCCACCCGGCGCATGGCCGAAGCCATTGCCACGGGCGCCGAGGACGAAGCCGGCGTGCGGGTTTCCCTGTATGACCTGGAAGTCGGGGACGTGAGCCCCTTCATCGACCTGATCGAAACCGCCGACGGCATCGCCATCGGCAGCCCCACCATCAATGGCGATGCGGCCAAGCCGGTCTGGGACCTGCTGTCCTCCCTGCACGCGGTGCACATCCGCGGCAAGCTGGGCGCCACCTTCGGTTCCTTCGGCTGGAGCGGCGAGGCCGTGACCCTGATGGAAGATCGCCTCAAGGGCCTGCGCCTGCATGTGCCCTTCCCCGGCCTGCGCCTGAAGCTGGTGCCCACCGAGGAAGAGTTGGCGCAATGCCGCGACCTGGGCCGCAAACTGGCCCGCCACCTCACCACCCCGCCCGACGAACTGTTCGCCGAGGCAGCCTGAACTCACACCCGGAGACCACCCCATGCCCAAGGCCAAAGTCACTTTTGCAGACATCGGCGTCACCATCACCGTGCCCGCCGGCACCCGCCTCATCGAAGTCTCGGAACGGGTCGGCGCCGCCATCACCTACGGCTGCCGCGAAGGCGAATGCGGCACCTGCCTGACCCAGGTGGTCTCCGGCAGTGAAAACCTGGCCGAACCCTCGGTGCTGGAAGATCAAGTGCTAAAAGACATGTTCGCCCCCCGTCACCACCGCCTGGCCTGCCAGGCCCAGGTGCTGAGCGGCGAGGTGGTGGTCAAGCCGGCCTGAGCCGACCTGAGCCGACCTGAGCCGACCTGAGCCGACCTGAGCCGACCTGAGCCAACCTGAGCCAACCTGAGCCAGACCACCCGGCAAGCCCGGGCAGAAACCCCGGGGGGAAACCCCTACCCACAAACCCGTCAACACGGAGAAAGAAACCATGCCCAATATCACCTTCACCAGCCCCATGCACAAGGACAAGACCGTTTATGCCGTGGCCGGCAGCCATCGTGACACGGTCCTGAAACTGGCCAAGGACAATCACATCCCCATCGATTTCGGCTGCGAAAACGGCGAATGCGGCACCTGCCTCGTCAAGGTCAACCGCATCGACAAGAAACACGGCCCGATGGGCGCGCCGCTCACCGACGAAGAAGTGAAGACCCTGAAGGAACTGGGCAAGATCAGCCAGGCCCAGATCGACGCCATGCGCATAGACGACCTGAATCACAGCGAATGGCGCCTGGCCTGCCAGATGGTGCTGCGCGACGAAGATCTGCTGATCGAATATCCCAGCAGGTAATCCATGGCGGCGCTGGCAACTCCTGTCCTGCACTTTGCCGGGGCGAAACCCCACCGTCCGGACTGCGCCTGTCGCAGCCCCAGCGCAGGCGCTCTCGAAACTGCCCTTCGCCCGGCGCAGGGCGAACGGTTGCAAGGCGCGAAATGGCTTGCCTCCGTGAGCGTCAGCGCCGCCACGGCCACCCCCCGATCCGGAACCGGACAGGAGTTCGCCATGAATGCTGTCTCCAGCGCCACCCAGCGTCATCGGGTCCGGGCCGGGCTGCTCTCCCGTCCGGCGGCCGCAGCGCTCGCAGCCGACCCCAACCGGCCCGTGCTGGCCAGCCTCCTGGCCGGCCGCCTGTGCGGCGAAGGGATGCTGCCCGCCAGCCTGGGGCTGCCGGAAACGGAACGGGACAAGCTCTGGAGCACCTATTTCCCCGGCCCCCGCCTGGCACTCCCGGAGCAAGCCGTGGACGACATTCCCGAGCGCCAGGACCTGGTGGCGATCCTGCTCGAACACCGGGCCGGCCGCTTTCCCTCGGAACTCTGGCTGGCCTTCATCGTCGCCATGGCCTGCGGCGGCCGCGACCACCTCTGGCAGGACCTGGGCCTGGCCGACCGGGGCGAACTGTCGCAACTGCTCGGCAACGCCTTCCCCTCCCTGGCCCGGCAGAACACCGGCGACATGAAGTGGAAAAAGTTCCTCTATCGCTACTACTGCGCCCGGGACGGCATCTATGTCTGCCCGGCCCCATCCTGCGGGGAGTGCGCCGAACATGCCCAGTGCTTTGCGCCGGAAACCTGACCCCCTCACCCTGACCGACCGGGTCCAGGGCGCCTATCTGGGCCTGGCCGTGGGGGACGCCCTGGGGGCCACGGTGGAATTCCTCACCCCCCGGGAAATCCAGCACCAGTTCGCCCGCCAGGGCGGTGTGCACCGGGAGATCATCGGCGCCGGCTGGCTGCACCTGAAACCGGGCCAGGTCACCGACGACACCACCATGAGCCTGGCCCTGGGCGAAGCCATCCTCGCCTGCGGCGGTCGGGTGGAGGCCCTCGCCGCCGCCCAGGCCTTCGACGCCTGGATGCGGGCCAAGCCCGTGGATATCGGCAACACCGTGCGGCGCAACCTCGTGCGCTTTCGCCGCAGCGGCCTCCCGGAAGCCCCTCCCTGCGAACACGATGCCGGCAACGGTGCCATCATGCGCACCCTGCCCGTGGCCCTGGCCACCCTGGCGCAAGAGGAAGCGGAAGTGGCCGCCGCCTTCCAGCGCCAGGCCCACGTCACCCACAACAATCCGCTCTCCGACGCCGGCGGCATCTGCCTGACCGGCATGATCCAGGACGCGATCCTGGGCGGCAGCTGGATCGACCTGAAAACCCGTGCCCGCGCCCTGGTCACCGCCCACCCCCAGTACGCCTGGGAAACCGGCCGGCCCCAGGCCAACCCCAGCGGCTATGTGGTGGATACCTTGCAGGCCGTGTTCCAGGCCTTCTTCAGCACCGACAGTTTCGAATCCGCCCTGATCGACGTGGTGAATCGGGGCGGCGATGCCGACACCACCGGCGCCATCCTCGGGGCCCTGGCCGGGGCCTGGTATGGCCACGCCCACATCCCCCCGCGCTGGCTAAAAGCCCTGGACAAGACCGCCGCAAGCCGCTGTAGCGAGCAGGCCAGCCAGTTGCTCCAGACCTCCCGGGCGGGCCGGGCGCTGGCCTGAACGCCCGGCAAGCCCGGGCTCATGGCCGCCAGACACACACCCGGTTACGGCCCTGGCGCTTGGCCTCATAGAGCGCGGCATCGGCCCGGATCAATGCGGCATCCCCGGACGCATCCTCGGGCTGCAGCAAACTGATGCCGATGCTCACCCGGATGGAAATGACCTGCCCGGCATGCACGATTGACATCTCCGCCACCTTGCGGCGCAGGCGTTCGGCAAACTGCTCGGCGGCCTCCAGGTCCGCATCCAGCAGCAAAATGGCAAATTCCTCGCCGCCCAGACGCCCCACCGTATCCACCTTGCGCAGTTCGCTGCGCATCAGCCTGGCAAATTGCTGCAGCACCTCATCCCCCGCGGCATGACCATAGGTGTCATTGACCCGCTTGAAATTGTCCAGGTCGAGCATCAGCACCGCCACCCGGTGGGCTTCCAGGCGCCGCAGGCGCTCCAGTTCCCGGTTCAGCAAGGTCATGAACTGGCGCCGGTTGTTCAAGCCCGTAAGGAAATCCGTGGTAGCCATTTCCACCAGCTGGGTTTCCAGCCGCTTGGCGTCGGCAAAATCCCAGGCCAGATCGGCCAGCAGGGCGACGGTCTGGACATCATCTTCCGTGTAATGGCTGGCCTTGTTCCCCACCCCGAGGATGGCGACGATCAGCCCCTTGCGAAATACCGGCACCACCATTTCCCGGATCAGCTGGGCATGGCCGGCGGGCAGCCCCTGTTTGTTCGCCAGGGCCGCGTAATCGTTGTGGATCACGGGCTGGCGCTGGCGGATCGCATCGGCCCAGACCCCGGCGGCATCCAGATCGTAATGGCGCCCTTCCCCTTCGGCCTTGCAATAATCCCGGGCGGTGCGGGTGGACCAGGCCTGCAAGGTCACGGTGTGCTGGTCGGCTTCCAGATAATGGTAGAAACCGATGGGGCTTTCCGTCAGGGTGCAGACTTCATCCAGGGTGGCGACCAGCAATTCATCCATCGAATGGTTGATGGAAAATTCCATGAGCCGCATGCGGGCCGCGCGCACATCCCGGTTGCGCTTTTGCTCGGTAATGTCCTCGCCCACCGACTGCAGATAGCTCAATCTCCCCTGGGCGTCGAAATAGGCCCGGTCGGTCCACTGCGTCCAGCGCACTTTTCCGTCCTTGGCGAGCACCCGGTGCTCTTCATGGACAGCTCCCGGGTGTTCAGGCGTCAGGGCGGCAATGCGGGCCAGGAGGGCCTGCTGCTCCGATTCTTCCGGAATGAACTCCAGGCGCTTTCGCCCGGGCAGCTGCTGGACGGGCACCCCAACAAGATCGCCATAGGCCCGATTGGCAAAAATGATGCGGGTGTCGGGCTGATAGCGCACCACCAGCATGGGCAAATCCTCCACCAGTTCGTGGTAGAGCGCCTCCTGACACACCAAGGCCTCGCTATCCTTCTCGCGCAACCGCCAGGAATAGTATTGCAGATGGGCCGCGCCCGCCGAAGCCAGCAGGAACAACAGGGCAATGGCGGCCAGCTTGGCCACTTCCTGACGCCAGGGCGCGAGGTAATCCAGGGGAGAAAGGCCGACGGTCACATAGAGCGGCAAGCCTTCGAGCTTGCGGAAAGTCACCCGGTGGGCGTCGTAATAGTATCCGCCCTGACTGTAGTAACTCCCCTCCTCCAGCCCCTGGGCAATCATTTCTTGCATCTGCGGGGCCACCGCCTGCTGGCCGATGTACCCGGCCGGGTCCTCGCCAGGAGGATAGCGGGCGATCAGGCCCAGCTGCTGGTCACGCAGGGCGATCAGCCCATGCGCGCCCAACTCCAGCCGGGCGCCTCCCCGGACCAGGGCGGTAATGGGAATGGTGGCAAAGACCATGCCATCGAAGTTGCCCTCGGGGTCGGGCATCATCCGCGCCAGCACCACCACCCATTTGTTGTTGACCCGGCTGATCTGGGGTGGGGCAAACACCAGTTCATCCTTCCCGCTCTCCCGCAGGTGGATGAAGTGGGGGCGGTCCGACAAATCGATCCGGGTTTCCGGCTTCACCCCGGTTCCGGCCATCAGGACACCCCGGACATCGGTCATGCGGATCGCATCCACATCCGGGAGCCGGGCGCGGATCATCTCCATGTGCGCGGTCATGATGTCGGGATTGCGCACATGCTCGCGGTAGTGAATGCGGTGAATGTCCCGCAAGGCCAGCAGGGACACATCGACCTGACGAATGGCATTGATCAGGTCGCTTTCCAGCAAGCGGGCCAGGTTGCGCGTACTGACGTCAGCCCGCTCCTGATATTGGCGGTAGCCATAGAAGGCCGAAGTGGCCGCCAGCAGGATCACCAATAGATTCAGCAGGACGACAGTAAGCAGCAAGCGGAGGCGGTAGGGTTTGAGAGACATGGCATCGACCAGGAAAACAGCCTGGATCATAACGCCCCGCCCACGGCTCGTCACATGGACATGTGGCAGATTACGGCGACAGCGGCAAACCCATCCCGGCCGCAGCGGACCGGGATGGGTTGCAGGCCGTTCATCAGGACCGGGCGCAGGCCCGGGCGGACGGGAAGGTTTTTTCCGGGCGCGGCAAGCACACACCCGCGGCCGCTTCGCCCGGCGGCTTTGCGGCAGGGTCAGATTGCATCAGGCAACGGCCGGGGCTTCATCCAGCAGTTCGCTCCAGTCGGCCTCGACGATCTGCAGGCCCAGCTTCTTGCAGAAGCGGCGTTCCTTGTCGTTGGGCTCGGGGATCAGCACCCAGCCAGCAGGGCTGCCGGCGCCGTAGATGATGTCGGCCATCACCATCCGTTCCGTATCCCGGTTGAGGCGCAGGCCCAGCAGCAGGTACTGCTTGCCCTTGCGGTACGCCTTGAGGAAGGGGGGAATGGAAAAGCCGCCCATCAGTTCGGTGATGTAATCCACATAGTCCGCATCGGAGGCAATGTAGCTGGGCTTGGGCACCGGAGTGCCCATGGGCTTGAACAGGATCGGCAGGGCGGGGTCCGCCTGTTCCAGGGTGATTTCCTGGTAGGCGCCCTCCTGGCGTTCATAGAGCTTGAAGCGGTAGTCGGTGCCGCCCATGCGGGCGATGCCGGCAATCAGGGTGTGGGGAACATCGGCGTAGGAATCCTGCAACTGGGTATCCCGGTTGATATCCACCACATAGGCGGGGCGGATCTCCTTGAGCCAGTCATGCAGCTTCGCCCGGGTCCAGGCGGTCTGGCCATAGGTCGTGGTGAGGAATTTCTCGACGGCGCTGCGGCCCCGCTTCAGTTCCACATTCATGGCGGCCCGGGGGAATTCATACATGAGCTTGGGGGACATCGGCTTGCCCCCGTTCATGGCGATGATCAGGGCGTCGCTGTCGGCGGGAATCGGCTGGCCGCCTGCCACGGCCACCACGTCCCGGAGGACGCCACAGCCCAGATAGGGCACGATGGAGCCGTCCTTGAGGCCGGCGAGAAGTTGGGAGCGGAGTTCTGGGGTCATTTCTGGACTCGGTAGGGGTTGGGTCTGGCTGTAATAGCAATATCCGCACCGGCCCCAAAAGCCGCGCCCCGCCTGGACCCGCTTGCAAGAAACTGGGAATTTGTCGGTTTCGTGACAGGCCGTTGCGGGGGCTTGAACAGACCCGTCGACAAATTCAGCCGGCGGCAGGAAAACCGCAGCTTGCGCCCTGGCCGCGGCAGGCTGAGGTCGTGGCAAGCGCTTCGCCATCGGCGCCCCAGGCTTGTACCCCTGCTTGTACCCCTTCATGCCGCCGGAACACCAGAAACTCCCGCCGCCGGGCCGTGCGGATTTCGAACGCGGCAGACGGGATGGCCGTAGTGCTTGAGCTTTCGGCGTTTCGGCCTCATATTGCCGACCTGTGTTTTCAATGGAGACTCCCATCATGAAATTGCGTCTGCTTGCCGTGCTGGCCCTGGCCGCTGCGCTGCTGTCCGGCTGTGGCTACAACCAGATTCAGGTCAATGACGAAGCCGTCAATGCCGCCTGGTCCGAGGTGCTCAACCAGTACAAGCGCCGCGCCGATCTGGTGCCGAATCTGGTCGCCATCGTCCAGGGCTATGCCGCCCACGAAAAAGAGGTGCTGACGCGGGTGACCGAGGCGCGGGCCCAGGTCGGCGGCATCAACGCGACGCCGGAACTGGTGAATGATCCGGCCGCCTTCGCCAAGTTCCAGAAGGCCCAGGGTGAGCTATCCAGCGCCCTCTCGCGGCTGCTGGTGGTGGCGGAAAACTATCCGCAGCTCAAGGCCGATGCCAACTTCCGTGACTTGCAGGCCCAGGTGGAAGGCACCGAAAACCGCATCACCGTGGCGCGCAATCGCTACATCAAGGCAGTGCAGGAATACAACATTTCGGTGCGCACCTTCCCCAACAACGTGACGGCATGGGTGATGGGCTGGAAGCCCAAGGCCAACTTCACCGTGGAAGATGAAAAGGCCATCAGCACGGCGCCGAAGATCGACTTCAACGCCGCCCCCGCCGCCGCCCCTGCCGCCCGGTAAGCCGCCGGAGTCATCATGAAATCCCTGGCCGCCCGTCTGACGGCGCTGCTGTTCTGCCTCTGGGCCGCCCTGGCCGGGGCCGCGCCGGGCGGCGATGGCCAGGTCGCCATCCCGCCCCTGACGGCGCGGGTGACGGACCTGACCGGCACCCTCAGCGCCGGGCAGAAGGCGGCCCTGGAACAGCGTCTGGCGGAATTCGAGGCGCGCAAGGGCGCCCAGGTGGTGGTGCTGATGCTGCCGACCACCCAGCCCGAGACCATCGAGCAGTTCGGCATCCGCCTCTTCGATGCCTGGAAGGTCGGCCGCCAGGGCGTGGACGACGGCGTGCTGCTGATCGTCGCCAAGAATGACCGGCGGCTGCGCATCGAGGTCGGTTACGGCCTGGAAGGGGTGCTCAACGACGCCACGGCAAAACGCATCGTTGCCGATGTCATCACGCCCCGCTTCGCGGTCGGCGACTTCCATGGCGGCATCGCCGCCGGCGTCGATGCCATTCTCAAGGTAGTGGACGGCGAGGCCCTGCCGGCGCCGAAGGCCGGGGCGGGCGCATCGCCCGGTTCCGGCCGGGCACAGGGCGGCGGCGGCGCGGCCTTGTCGGACATCAGCGAGACCCTGCTCTACGGGCTCCTCCTTGCCATCGTGATCGGCGGCGCGATTTTGCGTTTCGTGCTGGGAAATTTCCTGGGCTCCACCCTGGTCGGGGCGCTCACCGGCGGCCTCGGCTGGCTGTTCGTCGGCGGCCTGACCGGAATCATCGGCGGCTTTTTGCTGGGCCTGTTGCTCGCCCTGTTTGGCTTTGACCTGATCCTTGCCGTTCTTGCCGGCGGCGGCTCCCGCGGTGGCGGTGGCGGCTTCGGTGGCGGCTTCGGTGGCGGCTTCGGTGGCGGTGGCGGCGCGGGTGGTGGTGGCGGTGCCTCGGGGAGCTGGTAGATGAACATTACACGCTTGATGAAGCATCTTCTGACGCCGCCCTGGCTGGCGCGGCGGCGTTTCGGCCGCGCCCTGATCGACGAGATCGGCCGCGCCGTGGCCGCCAGCGAGAGCCGGCATCGCGGCGAACTGCGCTTCATCGTCGAAGGACCGTTGCCGATCGCCCAGGCATGGCGTGGCGTCAGCGCCCGCCAGCGCGCCGCCGAGTTGTTCGCCAGTCAGGGCGTGTGGGACACGGAAGAAAACAGCGGCATCCTGATTTACCTGCAACTCGTGGATCGGCGCGTGGAGATACTGGCCGATCGCGGCATCGCGGCGCGGGTGCCGCAAGCCGAGTGGGACGCCATCTGTCGTGCCATGGAGGCGGCCTTCAAGGCCGGCGACTACCGGGGCGGCGCCCTGACGGCCGTGGCCCGCGCCAGCGAACTGCTGGTCGAGCACTTTCCCGCCGGCGCCAATAATGCCAACGAACTGCCGGATCGGCCGCTGCTGCTATGACCGCGACGAAGCCGCCGGCGCCCATCGGCGCATCAGCGCGCGGCGCCTCCATCCGGTTGTTCCTGCCGGCGCGGTTTGCAGTAGCCGCCGGGCAAAGCCGCGCGGCCCGACTCAGGGTCGGGTTTGCAACCACGTCAGAATGTCGTCCATGCGACTTCGTAGGCGCCGCCCAGCACCAGCCTCTCGTCCTCGCCCTGCAACACGCCGGGCAGCAGGGCGGAATGGAAGATCACCTTCGCCACCGGCACGTTGGCGACCAGGATGTAATCGCCGAACTCCCCGGCCCGCTCGCGGTTGCTGGAAAAGGAGTTGAGGCTATTCAGCAGTAACACCGGCCCACCCCCCGGCCCTTCGCCCAGGCACTCGTATTCATCCCGATGATTGGTGCCCCGGTACAGGGTCAGGTGACTCACCCCCGGCTGCTGCCGGGCAAACTCGTACTGACAGTAGGCATACACCAGATCGAGCTGAGACTCCAGGGCATTGGTGCCGTACAGCCCCCGGGCCCGCATTTCCATAAAACGCAGATAGGCGCTCCCCTCCTTGTCCCGCAGGGCTTCGCAGTGGTAGCGCGGCAAGAGGCCAAAGCGCGATTCCACCCAGCCCTTGAGCACCGCCGCCTCGCGGCTGCCGGAATCAAAACTCCAGCCGCGCAGCATGCGCACATAGTTGGCCTTGGCCCGGCCCCTGGGGCCGCCACTGAAACCGGCCTCGTCCAGATGCTCCAGGCGGAAATGGACGGTCATATAGTCCCGGAAAATTTCCGCCCGGCGACCGGCCTCGGGGCAATCCTGCAAACGGAGGAACAGGTCCTGATGCAGTTCCGCCACCCCGTCCAGCTGCAGGGGCACCGGGCATAGCTGATAGCTGAGACTGCCCAGAATGACGGCAGGCAGGTTGCAGCGGTTGATGGGCAGGCAGGCATGGCGGGGCAATGTGAGGACTTTGTCGTCAGCCCTACAAACGTCAGGGGAATTGTCGCATCCCGCGCCTTCCGGAAAACCCCCAGTATTTTTTGTTTTCATTTATAAATCAATTGCTTGAATCAAATTTTAGAAGCTGGCACGGTCCATGCACAAGCTGTGGTGCGACCCATTGGATTCCTCGCAATCGAATCACCCGACTGACTCAAAGGAGATTACACCATGGCAAAACTGCGTCAATGCGCCATTTATGGCAAAGGCGGTATCGGCAAGTCCACCACCACCCAGAATCTGGTGGCGGCGCTCGCCGAATCCGGCAAGAAGGTAATGATCGTCGGCTGCGATCCCAAGGCCGACTCCACCCGTCTGATCCTGCACAGCAAGGCTCAAACCACCGTGATGCACCTGGCGGCTGAAGCCGGCTCGGTGGAAGACCTGGAACTGGAAGACGTGATGTCCGTCGGCTTCGGCGGCATCAAGTGCGTCGAATCCGGCGGCCCGGAACCCGGCGTGGGCTGTGCCGGCCGCGGCGTGATCACCGCCATCAACTTCCTGGAAGAAGAAGGCGCTTACGACGAAGATCTCGACTTCGTGTTCTACGACGTGCTGGGCGACGTGGTGTGCGGCGGTTTCGCCATGCCGATCCGCGAAAACAAGGCGCAGGAAATCTACATCGTCTGCTCCGGCGAAATGATGGCCATGTACGCCGCCAACAACATCGCCAAGGGCATCGTCAAGTACGCCAATTCCGGTTCCGTGCGTCTGGCCGGCCTGATCTGCAACAGCCGCAACACCGACCGCGAAGATGAACTGATCATGGCTCTGGCGGCTCGCCTGGGCACCACCATGATCCACTTCGTACCCCGCCACAACGTCGTGCAGCACGCTGAAATCCGCCGCATGACCTGTGTTGAATACGATCCCACCCACAAGCAGTCGGACGAATATCGCTCCCTGGCCAACAAGATCGTCAACAACACCAACTTCGTCATCCCGACCCCGATCGAGATGGAAGAGCTGGAAGAGTTGCTGATGGAGTTCGGCATCATGGAAGCCGAGGACGAATCCATCGTCGGCAAGACTGCCGCCGAACTGGCTGCCGAAGCGGCTGCCGCCTGAGTTCCGGCAAGCCGCCCGCCGGGCGGGCATCACGCAGCAACCCATGACGAAGCAACCCATGATTCATTGAGCGCCTGGCACGGATAAGTGCCGGCGCAATGAAAGGAAACTATTATGGCAGCGCTCACACGCGAAGCGACCGAGGCCCTGATCGCCGAAGTGCTCGAGGTTTATCCGGAAAAGGCCAGGAAAGACCGGGCCAAGCACCTGATGATCAACGACAAGACCCTGGAATCCTCGAAGAAGTGCATCACCTCCAACCGCAAGTCCCTGCCCGGCGTCATGACCATGCGGGGCTGCGCCTACGCTGGCTCCAAGGGCGTGGTCTGGGGCCCCATCAAGGACATGATCAGCATCTCCCACGGCCCCATCGGCTGCGGTCAGTACGCCCGTGCCGGCCGTCGCAACTACTACGTCGGCACCACCGGGGTGGATGCCTTCTGCGAAATCAACTTCACGTCCGACTTCCAGGAAAAAGACATCGTGTTCGGCGGCGACAAGAAACTCGCCAAGCTGATCGACGAAATCGAAATGCTGTTCCCCCTGAACAAGGGCATCTCGGTGCAGTCCGAGTGCCCCATCGGCCTGATCGGCGACGACATCGAAGCCGTTGCCAAGAAGGCCGCGGCCACCATCGGCAAGCCCGTGGTGCCGGTGCGCTGCGAAGGCTTCCGCGGTGTGTCTCAGTCCCTCGGCCACCACATCGCCAACGACTCCGTGCGCGACTGGATTCTCTCCAACCGCGACGGCCAGGCGTTCGAAACCACTCCCTACGACGTCGCCATCCTGGGCGACTACAACATCGGTGGCGACGCCTGGGCCTCCCGCATCCTGCTCGAACAGATGGGCCTGCGCGTCGTGGCCCAGTGGTCCGGCGACGGCACCCTGGCCGAAATGGAGAACACCCCCAAGGTCAAGCTCAACCTGCTGCACTGCTACCGCTCCATGAACTACATCAGCCGCCACATGGAAGAGAAGTACGGCATTCCATGGCTGGAGTACAACTTCTTTGGCCCCACCAAGATCGCCGAATCCCTGCGCAAGATCGCCAGCTTCTTCGACGACAAGATCAAGGAAGGCGCCGAGCGCGTCATCGCCCAGCACAAGGAAATGATGGACGCCGTGATCGCCAAGTACCGTCCGCGCCTGGAAGGCAAGAAGGTGATGCTCTACGTCGGCGGCCTGCGCCCCCGTCACGTCGTCGGCGCCTATGAAGACCTGGGCATGGAAGTGGTCGGCACCGGTTACGAGTTCGCCCACAACGACGACTACGACCGCACCATCAAGGACATGGGCGACGCCACCCTGATCTATGACGACGTCACCGGCTACGAGTTCGAGGAATTCGTCAAGGCCTGCAAGCCCGACCTGATCGGCTCCGGCATCAAGGAAAAGTACGTCTTCCACAAGATGGGCGTGCCCTTCCGTCAGCTGCACTCCTGGGATTACTCGGGCCCCTACCACGGTGTGGATGGCTTCGCCATCTTCGCCCGTGACATGGACATGACCCTGAACAACCCCTGCTGGTCCAAGCTGACCCCGCCCTGGGTCAAGAACAACGAAGCAGCACTAAAGCAAGCCGCCTGATGCCCCGTTCCCCTCCTGCGGGAGGGGGGTGAGGACAAGCCCTTATCTAAAACTTTCGCACGTATCCACGGCTAGGTGGTGCGGGCAAAGGAGATCAAGATGCAAGACGTAAACAACATCAAGCCCTGTTACCCTCTGTTCCGTCAGGACGAGTATCAACAGTCCATGTCCGCCAAGCGCGAACTGTTTGAAGAAAACCCCAGTGCCGACAAGGTCGCCGAGACCTTCGCCTGGACCACCACCCAGGAATATCAGGACCTCAACTTCAAGCGCGAAGCCCTGACGGTCAACCCCGCCAAGGCCTGCCAGCCTCTGGGTTCCGCCCTGTGCGGCCTGGGCTTTCACAAGAGCCTGGTGTACATCCACGGTTCCCAGGGTTGCGTGGCTTACTTCCGCACCTACTTCAACCGTCACTTCAAGGAGCCGATCGCCTTCATCGCCGACTCCATGACCGAAGACGCCGCCGTGTTCGGCGGTCAGAAGAACGTGCATGAAGGCCTGGCCAACGCCACCAAGCTGTACGGCGCCGAGATGATCGCCATGTCCACCACCTGTATCGCAGAAGTGATCGGGGACGACCTGAATGCCTTCATCGGCAACGCCAAGAAGGAAGGCAACCTGGACAAGGATTTCCCGGTTCCCTTTGCCCACACGCCCTCCTTCGTCGGCTCCCACGTCACCGGCTGGGACAACATGGAAGAAGGCATCCTGCGCTATTTCACCCTGAATGAAATGGAAGGCAAGAAGGTCGGCTCCAACGGCAAGATCAACATCGTTCCCGGCTTCGAAACCTACCTGGGCAACTACCGCGTCATCAAGCGCATGCTCAAGGAAATGGACGTCGATTACACCTTCTTGTGCGACCCCGAAGAAATCCTGGACACCCCGGCCGACGGCACCTTCCGCATGTACGCGGGCGGCACCACCATCCCGGAAATCAAGGATGCCCCGAACGCCATCACCACCTTCATGCTCCAGCCCCAGACCCTGGAAAAGACCAGGAAGTTCGTGGAAAGCACATGGAACCAGGAAGTGCCCAAGACCACCATCCCCATGGGCGTCTCCGGCACCGACGAATTCCTGATGGCCGTCTCCCAGGCCACCGGCAAGGCCATTCCCGAGTCCCTGACCAAGGAACGCGGCCGTCTCGTCGACATGATGACCGACTCCCACGCCTGGCTGCACGGCAAGAAAATGGCCATCTACGGCGATCCCGACTTCGTGTATGGCATGGTCGGCTTCATGCTGGAACTGGGCATCGAGCCCACCCACATCCTGTGCAACAACGGTTCCAAGCGTTGGGCCAAGTCAATCGAAAAGCTGCTGGCCGAGTCTCCCTACGGCGTCCATGGCAAGGCATATCCCGGTGCCGACCTGTGGCACCTGCGCAGCCTCTGCTTCACCGACAAGCCGGATTTCCTGATCGGTAACAGCTACGGCAAGTTCATCCAGCGCGACACCCTGCACAAGGGCAAGGCCTTCGAGGTTCCCCTGATCCGTCTGGGCTTCCCCATCTTCGACCGTCACCACCTGCATCGCATGACCACCATGGGTTACGAGGGCGCCATGTACATCCTCACCACCCTGACCAATGCCGTGCTGGAGCGTCTGGACGATGAAACCCGCGGCATGGCGACCACCGACTACAACTACGACCTGGTTCGGTAATCGGCCCGGGGGCGGGAAGCAGCGATTCCTCCCGCCCCCGTCCTGAACGTCACACTGGAGCAAGCAATGGCCAACATCATGATTCGCCAGAACGGGGCCGGAGGGCTGGTGTTCTATCTGCCCAAACGGGATCTGGAAGCCTCCATCGAATCCATCGAATTCGACACCCCGGAAAAATGGGGCGGCGAACTGAAGCTGGACAACGGTGGCAGCTACTACATCGATCCGGTTGCCAGACCCGCCCGTCTGCCCATCTCGGTGCGCGCCAGGCGGCTAGGTGCGGCAGAAGACTGAAACCCGGCAATACCCGCAATAACGGAACAAAAGGAGCAGCATCATGGCGATGAAAATCAACCCCGATGAATGCACGATGTGCGGTGACTGCGCCCCGGTCTGCCCGACCAAGGCGATCAGCGAAGGCAAGATGACCTTCAAGGTCAATGCCGCCCTGTGTACCGAATGCGACGGCCACGCCGATTCGCCCAAGTGCCAGGATATTTGTCCCGCAGGCTGCATTTCCTACGCCTGAGGACCGGGCCGGCCGAGGCATCACCCTCCCCTCGCCCGGCTCACCCCCAATTCTTACCAGGACTTACCAGGAGCGCCCCATGTCCGAGACCCCGATCGCCTCCCGAGAAGCCGCCCTGCGCATTGCCCATGCGGCCCGCACCCTCAACGGCCTGGATGTAAAAGCCTTCGTTGGCGCCCTGGCCGACCGTTACGACCTGCCCCTCACCGAAAACAAGCTGGCCCGCATCACCGTGGAAGACCTGCGTGAAATCCTCGCCGGCAGCCACGCCGAAGCAAGCTGTGTCGTGGGGGTGGAAATGGAATCCCTCAAGACCGTCATCCAGCGCTTCAAGGGCGAAGGAGTGGAAGGCAGCGACCTGCCCCTCGTGGAACCCTACGCCGAGGGCGAGATGCCTCAGTCCATCCGCGTCGCCATCGCCGCCAACCGGGGCGAGAACCTGGATGGCCACTTCGGCTCCTGCGAACGCTTCCTGATCTACCAGGTCTCCCCCACCGCCCTGAAACTGGTGGACGTGCGCGGCACCCTGGAAGCCGACCAGGAAGAGGACAAAAACGCCGCCCGGGCCGCCCTGATCGAGGACTGCCAGATCCTCTACCTGCAATCCATCGGCGGCCCCGCCGCCGCCAAGGTAGTGCGCGCCGGCGTCCACCCCATCAAAGCGCCCAAGGGCGGGCCGGCCCGGGAAATCCTGGCCAGACTCCAGGAACACCTGCACACCCCGCCCCCCTGGCTGGCGCGGATCATGGGCGTCCCCGCCGCCTCCCTGGCCAAGTACGAAGAAGAACTCGAAAACGAGGAGGAGGCATGATGATCGCCCCGGAAACCCTGAAGGCAGTCGCCGCCGCCGCCCCAGGCTGCGACCCGTTCGAGCTGCGAAAAAAGTTTCCCGGCGTGATGTTCACGGTCTGCGGCGAAGATGACATCCCCGCCCGGCTCAAGCACGCCCTGGAAACCCCGACCCACTATCTTTACTACTTCACCAATGCCAGCGGCCACTGCCTGGAATTCACCAGCGATCCCGCTGCGGCCACGGGCATCGTCGTTGCTGCCCGGGCCGATGAGCGCTGATGCCGACACCAGCAGCCCCGAGCCGGAGCTAAAGCACGGATCAGGCCTCTGCGCCGGCTGCCGCCATGCCGGCAAACTGCTCCCGGCGGGCCGCTGCTGCCCCGGGGATGCCTGCATCCGGGCCCACAGCGGCCGGCAGATCGACCGCTTCCTGCGCAACAACCGGGACGAGGCCGGCGACTACCTGCAAGACCTGTTCTGGGAGCGCCGCGCCATCGCCGCCCGGTATGCCCCCCTGGACCGGATCGGCGCCCTGATGCACGACAGCGACGAAGTCGTGCGCCGGGTAGTGGCCGAGCGGCTTCCCGTCGAACAATTGGGCGGCATGGCCCGGGACCCGGACCGCGAAGTACGCCTCTTTGTAGCCGCCCGCCTGCCGCCCACCGCCCTGACGCCCCTCATGCACGACCCGGACTACCTGATCCGCGTCACCCTGGCCCGGCGCCTGCCCCATGGCCAGCTGGCACGACTGGTAAAAGACCCGGAACGTGAAGTCCGCAAGGCCGTCGCCCGGCGGCTCCCCCCCTTTGCCCTCTACACCCTGGCCAAAGACCCGGAAACGGAAATTCGCGCCATCGTCGCCAGCCGGGCCCTGCCCAGCCTCGCCGCCACCTTGCTGCAAGACCCGGAATGGTGGGTGCGGCTGGCCGCCGTGCACACCGCCCCGCCCGAATCCCTGCCCCCCCTGCTGCAGGACCCGGAAGCCGAAGTCCGGGAAGCCGCCCGGCGCCGCCTGGACACCATCGATCACCCCATTTCACCCTCCATCGCAAAGGACGGATCATGAACGACACCCTGGCCTGGCAGGAATACTGCAAGACCCTCGCCCCCAGCATTCAGGAATGCTGCAGCGGCAGCCCTGTTTCCGGCGGCCCCGCCGCCCTGGTCAAGCAACTGGCCAGCGCCCTGCCCGAATGGCAGTTCCGCCACCCATTCAGCCGGGGCGGCTGGTATCGCCTGGGCGGAGTCGTCACTGCCGATGGCCGCCGCGTCTCCGACAACCTGGAAGCCTGGGCCGATGCCGCCCTGGCCGCCCGGGACGGCGATCTGGGCCAATTGCTCGACGACCTGGAAGAGACCCCGCTCTACGCCACCCGGCTGACAGGCAGCACCCATTACCTGGTCTCCCCCGCCGGGGAAGGCCCCGCCGATTTCCTGCAACTGGAAGTAGAAGAACTTCAGGAAATGCGCAGCCACCGGCTGGGTGAGGCGGATAGCCCCCCCATCACCCTGGCAGAACTGATCGACCCGGAACATCCCCACGTGAAACTGCAGCCCCTGGGTCTGCCCACCTACCACTTTCGCCGGCTCTGTCATGTCGGTTCGGTACTGCAGCGCATGGCCGCCCAGCGCCCGGAAGCGTTTCCCATCCATCGCCTGCTGGAAGACTGGAGCCTGAGCAGCGCCGGCCACACCAGCGCCCTGCACAACCACTGGATCATCGCCCTGCGCGAATACCTGGACCGTTACCAGCAGACCCAGTACCGGGCCCAGCCCATCGCCACCCTGACCGGCACGCCCCCCGCCTTCAATGCTGCCCATGGCACCAACGAACTGAAACTCCATTGCGCCCTGCAAGCCTTCGACCGGGAAGTCGGCTACCCCCTGGCCTGGTTCTTCCACATGCTCACCACCAAGGCCGTACCCCACTGGGTCGCCCAGACCGTGGTGGAAGACGCCCTGGCCGGCTTCGCCTACCTGCCCCAGCGCGACGTAGACGTAGTCCGCAACTGGCTGCACCGCCCCTACGCCTTCTGAAACAGCCCCGGCTCATGCCATCCACAGAATCTGGCGACCCGAGCATGCGCCAGCCCGCCGGATCCGGCCCTGCCTCGGGTAATCGGCCGGCCGGCCAAGCGCCCGCACTTCGAAAACGGCAAAATAAACCGGCAAAAAATTACGCCCTACCTTCAAAACACTGCTCCCCCTCAAAAAAACCCTGATAAATCAATCAAAACAACCTGGCATAGCTTTCGCTTTATTCCATTCATGAGGCTCCACGGTCGGAAATCATCGGCAGGTAGCACAGACCCGCGAGCGGACCTGACACTGGAATTAAAGGAGATACAAAATGCCACAAGTCATCAACACCAATGTTCCGTCCCTGAACGCTCAGCGGAATCTCAATACCTCAGCAGGCTCGCTAGCCACTTCGCTGCAACGCCTTTCCTCTGGCCTGCGCATCAACAGCGCCAAGGACGACGCTGCCGGTCTTGCCATCGCCGAACGCTTCACCGCCCAGATCCGCGGCCAGGACCAGGCGCGGCGTAACGCCAACGACGGCATCTCGCTCGCCCAAACCGCAGAAGGTGCGCTTCAATCCGCCGGCGATGTGCTGCAACGGGTTCGTGAACTGGCCGTACAGTCCTCCAACGCCACCAACTCCGCCTCCGACCGCCAGGCCCTGAATGCCGAAGTTGGGCAGCTCACCGCCGAACTCGACCGCATTGCCAAGAGCACCGAATTCAACGGCAGCAAACTGCTCGACGGCTCCTTCGGTACCGCCTCCTTCCAGGTCGGCGCCAATGCCGGCCAGACCATTCAGGCCACCACCGCCAACTTTTCGACCAACCAGTACGGCGGTTACCGGATCGGAGCGCTAGTCGCCCCCAACTCAAGTGGCAAAGGCGATCTGACACCGGGCAGCACAAATTTTGCCCTGCTATCCGATGCAAAACTCACCCCAAGCCGCGTTGCCGGCGACACCATTACCATCAATGGCGCGGTAGGTACCGCTTCGGTCACCTATGCCGCAGGCGCCTCGGCAAAAACCGTAGCGCAAAAAATCAATGCAGAAACCGGGACCACCGGTGTCACGGCTTCCGCCAAAACCGAATTCGACGTCAACACGTTCGCATTAACACCCGGCAGTTACAAATTCGACATCAGCTCCGACAACGCCACCGCCGTCACCATCTCATTCACGATCACCGGAAGCAGCGCCAACTCCGATAGCCTGGCCTCCGCCATCAACGCCTTTAACGACGTTTCAGCCAAAACCGGCGTGACCGCCCGCATCAACGACACCGGCGACGGCATCACCCTGCTCAATGCCAACGGCGAAAACATCACGGTCGCCAATGCGGCCTCCGGCTCAAACCCAGTAAACGTCGGTGGAACAACAACTGGCGCAGGAGCAACCGCCATCGGCACCGGCCAACTCACCCTCGATTCGGAAAAATCCTTCAGCGTCGACGCCTCCAACACCACCGACTTTTTCAAGAACATAGCCGCCTCCAGCCAATTACAAAAAGTCAGCGATCTCGACGTCAGTTCGGTCGACGCCTCGCAGCGCACCCTCTCCATCGTCGACGCTGCATTGGCCACGGTAAATGGCCAGCGCGCCAAGTTCGGCGCCTTGCAATCGCGCTTTGAAACCACCATTTCCAACCTGCAAATCTCGGCAGAAAACATGTCCGCCTCCCGCTCCCGCATCCGGGATGCAGACTTCGCCTCCGAAACCGCGAACCTGACCCGTGCGCAAATTCTGCAACAGGCAGGCACCGCCATGCTGGCGCAGGCCAACCAGATCCCGCAAAATGTCCTGACTTTGCTGAGGTAAGCCGATGCATAACATGGCCCATCCCGCTATGGCAGGCCTTTAACGCCCTGCCCCGCCACCGCAGTCTTTTCTATTCCGATTTGAAAGCGAGCCATGTACAGCACCACAAACGCGAAGGTCAGTTGAAACGGTCACTGCGATACACCCCATGAAATCAGATCACATCACCTTTCATACCCCCCTGATTGACCGAGCGTCCCGCGCCCGTCAAAACGGACACGCCTCCGCTATCATCTGGCTCACCGGGCTTTCCGGCGCCGGCAAATCCACGCTTGCCCATGCACTAGAACATGAACTCCACAGCACCGGCCACCGCACCTATGTGCTCGACGGCGACAATGTTCGTCATGGTTTGTGTGGTGATCTGGGCTTCTCCCGGAAAGACCGGGAAGAGAACATCCGCCGCATCGGCGAAGTAGCCAAACTGATGATGGATGCTGGCCTGATCGTTATCGCCGCCTTCATTTCCCCCCACCAAGCCGACAGGGATCGCGTACGCACCAGCGTCGCCAGCGGTGAATTCATTGAGGTCTTCTGTGGCTGCGAGCTTGAAACCTGTATCGCACGCGATCCTAAAGGGCTGTACAAACTGGCCCTGTCGGGTCAAATCAATGACTTCACCGGCATTTCCTCCCCTTACGAAATACCGCTACAGCCCGAACTGGCATTGGACACGGCACGGCAAGACATCGCCAGTTGCACCAATGCGGTTTTGTCACTGCTGCGCGCACGCGGCCTGCTGATCACTTGAACTTCAGCGGCCACGGTTTGTAGGTTCACACAATGAGTCATTTGCCCACCTCGATTTTGAACTCGCTGGCACCTTGATCGATCCGCAAAAAACATACTGGAATCCTTGAGTCGAGTTCTGTGCCGGCATTACTCGACCAAATCGTGAATCCTCGACGTCAGACAATCAGAAAGCCCATCAATGAAAGCCGTCATCCTCGCCGGGGGCCTCGGAACCCGGATCAGCGAGGAATCCCACCTCAAGCCCAAGCCCATGATCGAAATCGGCGGCAAACCGATCATCTGGCACATCTTGAAGATCTATTCCGCGCATGGCATCCACCTGAAAATTTCAATTGCTTGGGTGCATCCAGCCGGAAAGGATGGCAAGCTATGTCCTCGACGTTAATCGTGAGAGTCAGAGGTTGGTGACGTGATCCGCACTCATCAAGGAAAGCGGAATCGCGGCGCGGCTGTCATGCATCGAGGCCGACGAGAGCAACGCCGCGATGGGGACGCCGCAATCGGCGGTATCCCTATGCAGCTTGTAGCCATTCCAGCTGATTTTGTAGCCTTGGGCATTGCACTTGCTGCCACGATCGCAACAGGTCGGAATCTCGGCCAACATGCCAGGCAGTGTCTGCTGACGTTGGCGTGCCAGCGGCGAGCCCTTGGCTGCCGAACGGGCCTCACCCCGTGCCGGACGCCCCCGCTTCTTCGCGGGCTGCTTGGCCTGGCTTGCCTTGGATCGAGCCGGGCGTTCGCGGGCGGGAATGGCGGTGCCGTCGCGGCTTAGATGGCCGATCAGTTCATCGCCCAAGTGCGTCTTGATCAAGGACTCAGGAACCCGTTCGGGCAGACGACACTCGGAAAATTCTGCAAAGGCGCGCGAGAACGTCGATTCAGAAGGCCCCTTCTTGCACACGGGAAAACCGCAGATACGCCGTAAGGCACGATTCATCGTCAGGCGTTCGATCCGTCCCGTCGTCGTATCCAGGCCCAACACCGCTTTGGCCACAAAGGCGTTGGCCAACCAGGCACGTTCTTTGGGAGGCCGTCCGATACCACACCACGAAGACTTCACGAATTCCTCGATCCGCACCCATTCGAGGGTATGGATCACGCGCTCCCGTTTGGGAGTCAGTGTCCCGACTTCTTGCAGCAGTTCAGGCATCAGTTCATGCAGGATGACCCAGCGTTGCATGATCAGGTCGCGTTGGGTAGCATTCATGGGCGGGCGTTATGGTGTTCGGCTTGGTAACCACATCATGCCAGAAATGGCCGCCTGCCCATCCTTCAACTTGCCCTTTCCGGGCAAAAAAATCCTCAGCGACTACCGGGTTTTGCAAGAGGCTCATCTTCGTTTGATTGCGTGGGGATTGCTATCGTTCTATAGCAGGATTCACTGAAGATCTTGATTTTCCGATGTACTTAGCAAAAAGGAAGAAATTTATGAGTAACGAATCAGTTAAAACACGTTGGTGGGAAAACTACCTTGTTCGCTACTTCCTCCCTTCTGTGGTTGGAATGGTGATACTTAGATCCTGAATCCGTGAGCTCAACTCTATTTTGTCTTAATTCCTATTTATAAATCAATAACTTGCGTGTATAATGGCGCTTAACCCTGCAGGTGAGCGCGCCATGACCGATTTTATTATCAAGAAGCTACCCTACGACCTGAGTTCCAACGCCGGCTTGGCACTCGTTGGGCAGTATCTGAAGCGCATCCATCTGAACGCCCTGGTCGATCCGGCCTTTCCTGTGCGCTCGGGCATCTCCAACAGCGACATCGTGCGCACCTATCTGGCGCTGCTGTGCATGGGCAAGAGCGACTTCGAGGCGGCCGAGGCGTTTCGCTCCAGTGCCTTCGCCCGGCACGCGCTGGGCATGCGCCAGGCGCCATCGTGCGCGACCTTGCGTCAGCGCCTGGACGCCCAGGGCAGTGCGTGGTTCGAGCGGGTCGATCAGATCAACGAGCGGCTGCTGGCGCTGCGCCTCGATGGTCGGCCCGTCGATTTCGGCCTGCTGGCCAACGGCTACTGCCCCGTGGACATCGACACCTTTGCCATGGACAACGGCGATAGCGCCAAGGAGGGCGTGGGCCGCACCTATGCCGGGGTGGACGGCTACTGCCCGCTGGCCGCCTACCTGGGCACGCAGGGCTACTGCCTGCAACTGGCGCTGCGCCCGGGCACGCAGCATTCGGCCTGTGAAAGCCAGTACAACCTGGAGCATGTGCTGCCGCTGGCCGCGCGGCTGAGCTCGGCGCCTTTGTTGCTGCGTGCCGATTCGGGCTTTTGCAGCAAGGATCTGATGCTGGCCGTGCACTCCCACGCCAGTGCGTTGGGACGCACCGTCGATTACCTGATCAAGTGGAATCCGCGCAGCACCCCGGTGCAGGCTTGGGCGCAGGCCAAATGCGCCGATGAGGCCACCGTCTGGTGCCTGCTGCGCGAAGGCAAGCGCGCCTGCGTGTGGCAGGCGGATGTCGAACTGGCCCGGGGCGAGGACGATCAGCCCATCGTGGCCCGGCGCATCTACCGCCTGACCGAGCGCACCATCGACAAGCAAGGCAACCACCTGCTGCTGCCGCAGTACACCCTGGAGGGCTGGAGCACCAGCCTGCCCCAGAGCATCACGCCGGCGCAGATCATCGAGTTGTACTGCCAGCACGGCACCCATGAGCCGTTCCATTCCGAGTTCAAGACCGACATGGGGCTGGAGCGACTGCCCTCGGGCAAGTTCGACACCAACTACCGGGTGTGTCAGATGGCCTGCGTGGCCATGAACCTGCTGCGCCTGATCGGCGTGCACACCCTGCACGGCAAGGATGCGCCCGTGCGCCACAAGGCCCAACGTCGGCGCATCAAGACCGTGATGGAGGAGATTGGTCTACAAGGCCGCGCGGCTCATTGGCCATGCGGGCCGCTGGGTGCTTGGTCTGGGCGAGCACGATCCGGGCTACGCGGCCTTTGCGCGCCATTACGCCCAACTGCGGGCGACATAGACGGGCGACATGGCGCAGCGCGGTGCCCTGACCAGCGACTGCGAACCTTTCCGGCAACACCCGCCACCCGTGCAGCCATCGCTGCAGGCCCAGCCCTGCACGCTGCGTACCGAACACCGGTTGTGGAGTGTCTTGATGGCCGCTGGGACGACGTTCATGCCCGCCATAACGGCCAGCGCAGGGTCTTGGACGCATGCAGGCAGGCAATCCGGGCGACGAAATTCAGAAAATCCAATGAGGTGCGGATTCGTTATGGGGTGGTCACGGATTCAGGATTTATACAACGTTGACCTGATCAACGATGCCGAGAAAGAGCAATTGCGGCAATTCTGAAATCAGGAAAACAAGGTACAGTAAAAAACAGACCACGGTTTTCCGCGCCGGGGGCACATTATCGAGCAACACACGAAAACCGAAAATAAAACACCATGGACGGCATGATGCTCACGACAACTATCTTGACAAACAGCGCTCCCATGGAGTAAAAAACCGGCCCATACCCAACCTTTTTGAACCCCATCTTTCGATACTGGATGCCTTGATGTGGCTTGCCCCGGAACAGATCCGGGAAGCCCTGCTCACTCACTTATGCATCGTCGATGGATTCCCACTCTCCGGCACACGGTGACCCATGCCCCCTCTCCCTCTCGTCAGCATCCTCATCCCGGCCTACAACCCTCGCTATTTTCAGGAAGCCCTGCACAGTGCCCTGGAGCAGACTTACCCGAATATTGAAATCATCGTCTGCGACGACAGCGCCGACGAGCGCATTGGGGAGATTGCAACAACCACCTGGAAACGCCCGGTCCACTATGAGAAAAATCCGGTCCGCCTGCAGGGACGAGGCAATTTCAACAAATGTATTTCCCTGGCCCAGGGTGAATACATCAAGTTTCTCAATGATGATGACCGCCTGACCCGGGACTGCATCGCCAAACTGGTTGCCCCCCTGATCCTGTTCCCGGAACTATCCTTGGCCACCTCGAAGCGCCGACGCATTGACGCAGAGGGAAATCCGCTACCCGACAGTGAATCCACCCTGACGCCGGTAACCGAAGATAGCCGGCTGCGGGGCCCGTCCGTCTGCAGGGCGATCCTCACCAGCATGACCAATTTCATCGGAGAGCCCTCGACAGCCCTGGTCCGCCGTAGCGCCCTGCCCCCACCCGGCACGGATGTCCTGAGTTACCAGGGCGTCCCCTTTGACTATATGGGCGATGTGGCCATGTGGTTCAATGCCCTGGGCCAGGGTGATGCCGTTTACCTCACCGAAGCCCTGAGTGACTTCCGCGTGCACGGCGAACAATACCAGCAGACCGAAGGTACCGGTGCCCTGGCCCTGCCCAACCACCTCCTCCTCTGTCGCCTCGGTTTGCAGCAGGGCCTCATCGACGCCGAAACGGCCGAAGAACTGGAAAGCCGCCCCCGGATGATCCCCGGCTGGGCCACGCTGCAGTTCAAGCCCCTGCAACAGACCACCGGGGACTGGCAGGAAGCCATGCTTTACTTCGGCCCGGAACGCATCCCCAAAGGCGCAAGCTCCGCCCAGCTCACCTCAGCCGAACAAGCCCAGTATGCCGAGTTCGATTGGCAGCTTTACGGTGCCAGCAACCCGGAAGGCATGCATGGCGGCGAATCCTGGCTCACCGATCACTTCCTCCAGCACGGCCAGTTCGAATACCGGCTGGGAACGCCCCGTTACGCCCATGATGCCAACCGGTTCACCCGGCAATGCACCAAGCTCTGGAGCCAGTTGCTGGTGGATGAGGCGGGCCAGGCCCGCCCCTGCCCCCGCTTTGCGCCCTTGTTCAATATCTACGAACCTGGTAGCAGGGATGGCCTGGATGCGGCACGCCTGCACTTCCTGACCGGCCGGCCCCAGGGTCCGTGCGCCGACTGCGACCTGCATCCCCTGGTACCTCTGGCCCCGTTCGTGAGGCACAATTTCGACGCGGATCGCCAACTGCTGCAAGCCCGGCCCGGGCGGGTCATGGTCAGCACAACCCCGGCACCCGCCGTCGCGCCGGAACACGTGCTGGTGGTCGGCCACAGTGCCGGGCGCGCCGGAGGGGAATTCATAGCCTTGTCCATCGTCAAGGCCCTGCGGGAAGAACGGGGTTGCACGGTCAGCCTGATCCTGGCCCGCGGCGGCGAGCTGGTGGAGGAGTTCCGCCGCTACGCCCAGGTGTATGTGGTGGGAGAAGACCTGGGAGGCCCCGAAGCCGTGCGCAAACTGGCGACCTGGCTCAGGCTCCAGGGGGTTCGCCACGCTATCTGCAACACCGTGGTGGTCGGCCGCTACGCCAGCCTGCTGAAAGGCCTGGGCTACCAGGTGACGCATTTGGTCCACGAACTGGGCACCAGCATCGAACGCTTTTTGCCCAAGGAAGACCGACTGGGGGTTTGCGACCACACCGACACCATCGTCTTTCCCATACGCTTCGTCGAGGCCAGTTTCCTGAACCGCTACGCTCCCCGCACCACCGTGCTTCAGCGCCATCCCCAGGGGATAGAACCCGACTTTCCCCGCCCCCTGGACCGGGCTCCGATCCGGCGCCGCCTGCGCGGCAGACTGGGGCTGCCCTCGGACAGCCGGCTGGTAATCGGCGCCGGCAGCGGCGAATTGCGCAAGGGCCCCGACCTGTTCATCCAGGTGGCGAAGCGGATCCTGGCCGACGCCAACGACAGTAGTACCCATTTTGTCTGGCTGGGCCAACTGGATGCAGCGCTAACCTCCTGGATCGAACACGACCGGCATGCTATGGGGCTTGATCAGCGGGTCCACCTGGCCGGCCTGCAATCCGACCTCGCCGATTACTACCTGGGCGCCGATGTCTTCCTGATGACATCCCGGGAAGATCCCCTGCCCAATGTGGTGATTGAATCCATGTATGCAGGGCTCCCGGTGATCGCCTTTGCCGAAGGGGGCGGCACCCCCGAACTGCTGGAAGAGGGCTGCGGCGTCGTGGTGCCCTACCTGGATACGGACGCCATGGCTGCAGCAACCCGTCACCTGCTCGATGATCCCGAGGCTGCCCAAAGCATCGGCAAACTGGCCGCCCGGCGCATCGAGACCGGTTTTCGCCGGGCCGATTACGTGGACTTTCTCCTGTCCCGCTTCACAGCCCCGGTCCACCGGGTCACCCTGGTCCTATCCGGCCAGGACGCCGCCGAGCTCGGCCAGCAACTGGAACGACTGAGCGCCAGTTTCGACACGATCGCCTGGCGCCCCGACGCCCTGCTCCTGATCAGCCCTGAGGCCGGTCCCATGAACCTGCCGCCAGCCCTGTCCCGAATCAGAACCGACCATCTGATCCTGCCTCGAGATACCTTACCGGCAGAACTGCTGTCCCAGGCGGTGGCCCAAGCCGACACTGAATTGCTCTGGTTCGTAGACCTGCCCTTGGAGCGGATCACCGACGACCTGCCCTCCCTGCTCACGGTCTTTGACTCCCCCAAGGTAGTGGCGGCTTTCGGCCCCGGCCACAACCCCGCCCAACCGGAAGCCCTGGCGCCGATTCCCCAGGCCCTGCTCGGCCTGAACGAGCGACACTGGCTCAAGCCCCACTGGCTTGATGAAGAATCAGCCGCCCCCCTGGCCCGAAGCACACCGGTCCTGGCCCTCGCCTCCGGCCTGCTGCGCCGGGCAGCCATCAAAGAACTGCTTAAAACCCTAAACCTCAAAAGCAAAAAGCAAAACCCCCTCTGGTTCTGGCCGCTGCTGGTAGAACTCAGCAAGCTCGGCACCCTGGGTTGGACGCCCCGTCCCACGATCGTATCGCTAGACAATGTGCTGCCGGGCACCGGGGAAGAAGCGCCTGCCTGGTGGGAACACTGGTGCCAGGCCCAGGACGCCGCAGCCCAGTGTCTGCCCGCCGCCAGCAGGCCTGAACAGGAGCAAGACCGCCGCCAGTTGCGTGATGCCCTGTGCCTGTCCATCGCAACAATTGGCAAACAAAAATCAGGAACCCGGGCCGTCTCGCTCCTGAGCCCCCAGCCAGCAGCCCTGCCCCCCATGGATGAACTGATCCGTTACAACCAGGCCGCCGAGCAGCTGGAACGGGGCCTGCTGGATAAGGCCCAGGCCCTGCTGCTGGACCTGGCCCAGCAGGGCAGCACCCTGTGGCAGGTCTATTTCGACCTGGGCCGCATCGCCTTCGAGCGGGAACAGACCGAGACCGCCATCAACCATTTTCGCACCGCGGCCGGCCTGGAATTTTCCTCCACCCACGCCCTGCGCAACCTGATCGCCATCTACACCATGACCGGCGAATACGGCGCCGCCCTCGCTGCCACCGGCCTCACCCTGCGCCGGGAAAGCGATCCGGAACTGCAGGCCCACCTGCAGGCCATCGTCACCGAGGCCAACGTGAACCTGGATAGCCTGGACTGGGCCTCGCCGAAATGGCAAGAGAAGTTAAGCGGACAACAAGAGGAAATTCAAGAACTAAGACAAAACCTCGAGCAGGCAAGGCGCGTCATTGAAAATCTGGAAAGAAACAAACTCGTAGGGCAATTTCAGAAATCCACTCCTTATATCGCCGCCAATAAACCATACAACAAGATATTTGGCATCGGCTACAACAAGACGGGAACAACGTCACTTGAAAAGATATTCAAGGATATGGGCCTCAATGTACCGGATCAGGCCGAACAGGAAAAAACCATCGTCCATGAACTGTACCTTGGCAACTACGAGCCACTCGTCAAATTCGTGAAGCAGTACGATGCATTCCAGGATCTGCCGTTCTCCCAGGGTGAATACTATGCCGTGGCAGATATCCTGTTCCCCAACAGCAAATTCATCCTGACTATCCGCGATCCGGAAAAATGGTTTCACAGCCTGTGCGAATTCCACAAAAAAACATTCAAAGTTAAAGACATCAGCGAATTCAACGAAGCCTTCTTCAAAGACAAGGATCTTTATCTCTATAAAAACTACTGCTACGAAAATGCGTTGCGGCGGGTGACCATAATTGAGAACAACCAAACCACGGCAGACTGGTCATTGCTTTATGACAAAGACTACAACATCAATCTGTACAAGACACGCAACGAACGAATCGCTAGCTATTTCAGAAACAGGCCCGATGACTTGCTCATCATCGACCTGGAGCAAGAAGTGGACACTGAAAAGATCGTGAATTTTCTAAAACTGCCCAAAGAGAAAATCGCCCCCACCCCTCACCTCAACAAGACGCGGCCTTGCTAGGATTTCCATTCCCAATGTCACAAAACATGCGTTGGAGAAATACATGGATACGGAGGAATTACCTGTTCGTTCCGAACACAGCTGGCAAGCAGCTCAATCGTTCATCGCCCCCAGGAAAGAGAGACTGAACATGCACAAGCCCCAGGAAATCCGCCAAGCCCTGCGCTTCCTGGACGACCTGCGCCAGGTCCACCAGTCGATCCAGGCCCGCCTGCACGCCCCCGCTGCCGCGCCGGCAGCGGCCCCCGTATCCTGCCCACCACCGGCGCCCCCCCTGGCCTTCGAAGATGAAAACCGGGGCTACGCCGAGGCGGAAGCCCTGCTCAAAGCCGGCGACACGGCAGCCGCCCTGGAACGGCTCCAGGACCTGGCCACCCGGGGCGCCCTGCGCTGGGACATCCACAACGACCTGGGCACCCTGCTGCTCAACGCCGGACAGCTGGAGGCGGGTCTGCAGGCCCTGAAAACCGCTGCCAGCCTGGAGTTTTCCTCTACCCATGCCCTGCGCAACCTGATCGTGGCCTATGTCCAGCAGGGCGAAATCGCCAATGCCTTGGCCGCCAGCTGCCTGCTGCTGCGCAAAGAACCCCAGAACCCGGACATCCCGGCCTTCCTGCGGGACCTGCTGCTGGAAGCCTCGCCCCGGCTCGACGACTACGGCTGGCTGTCACCCCGTCTGGCCGAGACACTGACTGAGCAGGAACGCCTGCGTGCCCAGCTCGAGGCGGACGCGCCCCGCCAGCAGGCCCAGGCCCTGAAGGCCGAACTGTTCGACTGGTGCCGGGAAGTCCCCGCCCTGCCCGAGCCGGCCACTCCGTCGCCCTGGGCCCCGCCGCCGGCCATCGACCACGCCGACCAGGCCAGTTGCATCGTCTTCCTGCCTCCCACCTGCGGTGGGGTGTCGGTGTACCGGATCATGTCCGTCCTCTGCGCCCGGCATTACCACTACATCAACTTCGAGGTGGCGGCCTACATGGCCAACGACCCCTACCAGGGGGAGCTGAGCGCCAAGGCCGGCTACGACTACGCCCTCAGAGGCAGCGTCTATTCCTGGCGGGAAGCCCAGCGCCTGGGCGAATCCCTGCGCAACTCGGCCCTCGCCCCGGACGATTTCCGCCACCTGGTGGTGCTGCGCGACCCCCGCGACAGCCTGGTCTCCCTCTACCACATCCTGCGCGACCCCCAGTACGTGCCGCCCAAGGAGCTGACCGCCTTCCAGGAACACAACCTGCGCGAGAAGGAACGCCTGGCCGCCATGAGTGTGGACGAGTATGTGATCGAATCCGCCCCCTATTGGGCCCAGAACATCACCAACCTGGCTGATCTGCTGGCGGATGTGCCCCCCGAGCGGCTCGAATTCCTCAGCTACGCGGTGCTCTGCGAGGATTTCCCCGCCTTCCTGCAGCGCCTGACGGGTTTTCTCCAGATCAGGCCGAACCGCCGGGTCTACGAAGACCTGCTCGCCACCGAGGACGTGAAGCGCCAGGACACCCTGCGCAAGACCTCCATGGCCCGCCTGGCCAAGGCTGCCCCCCTGCCCGGCCGGCACAAACGGGAACTGCGCCCCGACACCATCGCCGAACTGAACCGGATCACCGCCCGGGCCCGGCAGTGGATGGCAGCCCTGGAAGTGCCCGAATACCGGCACCTCTACAACGACTGAACGGCAGCCGAACCTGACTTGAAGCCGATGCCAGCCACTCTCGCCCCCTTGTGTGCGCCCTGCATCCCCACCGATGCCGGGAGGGCTTGCGGATGACCGCACCGGACAGCCTGCCTTTGCGCCAGGCCCTGCGTTACCTAAGCGAACTGGGAGAACGGCGGCAAAGTATCCTGGAGCAGCTCCAGCCCCCCCCGCCACCGGAGCCCGGGCCGACCCGGGCGACTCCCTCCCAGCCCCCTACGGCGGCCGAGGAGGATAGGGCCTATGCCGAGGCCGAGCAGCTCCTGGCAGGAGGGCAGCGGCAGGCCGCCCTGGAAAAACTGCAGGACCTGGCCGCCCGGGGTGCCATCCGCTGGGAAATCCACAATGACCTGGGCAGCCTGCTGCTCGAAGCTGGGGACGCCCATGCTGCTCTGCAGGCCCTCAGGACGGCGGTAAGCCTGGAATTCTCCAGCACCCATGCCCTGCGCAACCTGATCGTCGCCTGCGTCGGCCAGGGTGAACTGGCCAATGCCCTGGCCGCCAGCGCCCTGCTGCTACGTCGGGAACCCGGCAACCCGGACATCCCCGTCCTGCTGCGTGACCTGCTCCTGGAGGCAGGCCCGCGCCTGGACGACTACGCCTGGCTGTCCACCGACCTGGCCGCCAGCCTGGCTGCCCATGCGGAACGCCAAGCCCGGGCCGAAGCCGACCGGCCCCGGCAGCGGGCCGCAGCCCTCAAGGCCGAATTGTTCGAGGCCTGCACCGACCTGCCCCAGCCCAGGCGGGAGGGCGGGTTCGACTGGCAAGCCCCGACGGCAATTGGCCACCAGGACAACCGTAGCTGCCTGCTGTTCATCCCCCCCACCTGCGGCAGCGCCTCGGTGTACCGGATCATGGAGGCCATCAGCCGGCACCACTACCGCTACCTCAATTTCCAGGTGGAGGCCCAGTTGGCCAACACGCCCCTGGAGGGGGAACTCACCGCCCGGCACGGCTACCCCTACGAACTCACGGGGACCATCTATTCCTGGCGGGACAGCCAGCGCCTGCGCGAATCCCTGGACAACTCCTTGCTCTCGCCCCGGGATTTCCGGCACCTGCTGATCCTCCGGGACCCCCGCGACAGTCTGGTCTCCTTCTATCACATCCTGCGCGACCCCCGGCATCTGCCGCCCCCAGAACTGACCACCTACCAGGAGACCGCCCGCAAGGAAAAAGAGCGCCTCGACAGGCTCTCCCTGGACGACTACGTCCTCGAAAATGCCGCAGCCTGGTGCCGCAACATCGACGGCCAGGCCCGCCTGCTGGAGGATGTGCCGCCCGAACAGGTGGAATTCCTGAGCTACGCCGTACTGAGCGGACTTCCCCCGCTTCCTGGCGCGCCTGACCGCCTTCCTGCAGATCCGGCCCCGTCGCCCGGTCCTCGACCATCTGCTGCGCACCGAGGACGTCAGGAAAAAAGACACCCTGCTGCCCTAGTCCCTGGCCCACTTCACCCACGCCTCACCCCAGCCCGGCCGCCATCGACGGGAACTGCGCCCCGCCACCATCGCGGCCCTGAACCGGATCACTGCCGGTACCCGGGCCTGGATGGCCGCCCTGGAAGCCCCAGGCTACCAGCACCTCTACGATGACTGAATTGCAACCGCCGCTTCCGGAAAGCCCCGCCATGCCCGACGCCAAGCCAAGCCAACCTGCCTTCCTGCTCGCCCCTCCGGTCGCCCTGGAAGGTTCATCCCTGGCCGACCTGTTCGCCCACCCGGACCTCTACCTGACCAACGACAGCGGCTTCCTGCTCGCGCCCCTGTACGCGCTCAGAAGCCAGGGCATCAAGGCCGAGTACCACGCCCTGCAGGCCAGCCAGGCCCTGCTCGACTTCTGCGCCGAACTGCCCAATGGCGGTGCCGACTACCTGGCCGCCGTGGCCCGCCTGGGCAGCGAGCTGTACGGCCTGGCCGCCGCCCAGCAGGGCCGAAGCGCGGTGCTGGACGCCAGCTTCCGCCACTGGCACATCCTCGCGGACCTGGCCCGCCTCTACCCGCAAGCCCCCCTTGTGCGCCTGCGGGTGGACCCGCTCACCTGCCTGTCGGCGGTGCTGCGCAACCAGTGCGACGGCCTGCCGGACCGGCTGCAATTCTGCGAGACGCCCCGGCGCGACCTGCATGGCAGCTACGCCGCCCTGGCCCGGGCCCTGGAACTGTTCGGCCCCCGTCTGCTCGACCTGGACTACGCCCTGCTGGTGGACGACCCGGCTGCCGCCCGCCGCCAGGTCTTCGCCCACCTGGGCCTGGCCGACGCCCCCCTGTCCGCGGACCTGGCGGACAACCTACCCCAGGTCGAATCACCGGCAGCCCACCTGGACTACTGGCGCACGGCTCCGGCCCGGGACCGTTTCGTGCAGGTCGCCCGGGACTACCTGGCACACCTGGGCGAACCCCTGCTGGCCGCCTGGGGCTGGAACCCGGCCGAGCTGGAGGCCCACCTCGACAGCCTGGAACAGGCCGGGAGCCGCCCATGACCTCCAGCTACCCGGGTGGGCGGGTGCTCTGGCTGACGGGGCTCTCGGGCGCCGGCAAGTCCACCCTGGCCCAGATGCTCGACGCCTGGCTCAAGGAACAAGGCATCCACCCGGTGATGCTGGATGGGGATGCGATCCGCGACATGCTGCCGCCGGAGCTGGCCGGCCACGACCGGGCCAGCCGGCTCCGGATCGCCGGCTTCAACGCCCGTCTCTGCCGCTTTCTCGCTCACCAGGGTCTGACGGTGATCTGCCCCACCATTTCCATGTTCCACGAGATTCAGGCCTGGAACCGGGATAATATTCCGGGCTATGTGGAAATTTTCCTGGACGCCCCCATCGACCTGGTCAAGACCCGGGACCCCAAGGGCATCTATCGCCGCTACGAACGGGGCGAAGCCTCGGAGGTGGTAGGCCTGGACATCCGGGCTGAATACCCCCTGGCGCCGGACATCCGGCTGTCCATGGATGGGAACACGCCAATCGCAGCATCTTTCGACACTCTTATCAGCGCATTGAACGGACATTTTCATGGCAGGCATCACGGCTAGCGATTTCACCGGGCTCGCGGAAGACTATTCCTCCTACCGCCCCGGCTATTCGGCCTCGGTCCTCGACGCCATCCTCGGGCTGGTGGGCAAGCCCACCCCGGCCATCGACTTCGTGGACGTGGGCGCCGGTACCGGCATCTGGACCCGCATGGTGGCCCAGCGGGGCGTCGCCAGCGCCACCGCAGTGGAACCCAATGACGACATGCGCGGCTTCGGCGAGCGGGACAGCCGGCACTTGCCGATTGCCTGGCGTCAAGGCAGCGGCGAAGCCACGGGGCTGGCCGATGGCTGCTGCGACCTGCTGAGCATGGCATCCTCCTTCCACTGGACCGATTTCGACAAGGCCACACGGGAATTCCACCGCCTGCTGCGCCCCCATGGCCTGTTCGTCGCCCTGTGGAATCCCCGCCTGATCGAGGTCAATCCCCTGCTGGTGGACATCGAGACTGAACTGACCCGGCTCAAGGGCAGCAATATCCAGCGGGTCTCCTCCGGCCGCTCCGGCATCACCGAAACCCTGACCGAACGCCTGTTCGCCAGCCCCTACTTCGACGACGTGGTGTACCTGGAAGGCCGCCATGTGGCCCGCCAGACCCCGGAGCATTACCTGGGCGTCTGGCGCTCGGTGAACGACCTGCAAGCCCAGTTGGGCGCCCAGCGTTTCGCCCAGTTTCTGGACTTTGTGGCGGAAAAAACTGCCGGTCTGCCTTACATGGAAGCCACCTACCTGACCCGCGCCTGGGCCGCCCGGCGCGCCTGATCCGGAGACAGTCGTGCAACTGCTCAGCAAGGCCCGCACCCTGGCCGCCCTGAAAGGGCAGCTTCAGCATGCCCGGGTGCTGCCCCAGGCCGCCTTCAGCACGACACGTTGGCAGCAGGAGCCCGCAGCCTGCCTGGCACTGGTCCGCGCCCGCCTCGGCGACGTGGAACTGATCGTCCGCTCCAGCGCCGCCAGCGAGGATTCCGCATGCACCTCCATGGCCGGCCGTTTCCTCTCGGTACCCCATGTCAAGACCGATGCCGAACTGAGCACCGCCATCGACCAAGTGATCGCCTCCTATGCCCCGGGCGACCCAGCCCGGGATGAGGTGCTGGTGCAGCCCATGCTGCAACAGGTCCTGCGTTCCGGCGTGGCGTTCAACACCGACCCCAACACCGGCGCCCCTTACCGGGTCATCAATTACAGCGAGGGAGCCGACACCTCGGTGGTCACCGGCGGCAAGGGCGGCGCTACCCATGTCCACGTCCCCGGCGCTCCCTTGGTAGGGTCGCCGGAGCTGGCACCGATCCTGGCCCTGGTGGATGAACTGGAAAGCCTGTTCAACGGGGTTCCCCTCGACATCGAATTCGCTGTCTGCGACGACGAGTTGTCGTCCGGCAGCACCAGCCTGGTCCTGCTCCAAGCCCGCCCGCTGATCCTGAAACTGGAGCGGGAACCCCTTGAGGCTCTGCAGGGCCGGCTGCACCAGATTGAGCAGAAGCTGATCCAGGGCATGCGCCCCCACCCCTTCCTCCATGGCCGGGCCACCGTGTATGGGGTGATGCCCGACTGGAACCCGGCCGAAATCATCGGGGTGCGCCCCCGGCCTCTGGCCTTGTCCCTCTACCGGGAACTGATCACCGATGCCACCTGGGCCTACCAGCGGCACAACTACGGCTACAAGAACCTGCGCAGCTTCCCCTTGCTGCTGCACTTCCATGGCCTGCCCTACATCGACGTGCGAGTCAGCTTCAACAGCTTCATACCCCGGGACATCGACGGTAGTCTGGCAGACCGGCTGGTGGATTACTACATCGACCGGCTGGTGGCGACGCCCAACCTGCACGACAAGGTCGAATTCGAGATCGTCTTCTCCTGCTATTCCCTGGACCTGCCCCAACGCCTGGAAGCCCTGGCCGAGGCGGGCTTTTCTGCAAGCGAACGGAGCCGTATCGCCGACAGCCTGCGCCAGCTCACCAACCGCATCATCAACCAGGAAAGCGGCCTCTGGCGCGCCGACCGGGACAAGCTGGAAACCCTGGTGCGGCGCCGTGAGGAAACCCTGGCCGCCGACCTGGAACCAGTGAACCGTATCTACTGGCTACTGGAGGACTGCAAGCGCTACGGCACCCTGCCCTTCGCCGGCCTGGCCCGGGCCGGCTTCATTGCCGTGCAGATGCTGCGATCCCTGGTCAGCGTCGGGGTCCTCAGCCCCCAGGATTACGATGCCTTCATGGCCAGCCTCAACACCGTCAGCGGCCAGTTGACCCGTGACATGCAGGCCCTGCCCCGCACCACCTTCCTGGCCAAGTACGGTCACCTGCGCCCGGGCACCTACGACATCCTTTCGCCCCGCTATGACGAGGCCCCCGATCATTATTTCAACTGGTCTCCCGGCGCGGCCGAAGGCGCCCAGCCCGGCAAGGCCGATTTCGCCCTGGGCCTCAAGCAGATGCGCGATATCGCCCGTCTGCTCCAGGAACACGGGCTGGAAACCGACGTGGTGGGCCTGTTCGACTTCCTCCAGGCGGGCATCGAACTGCGCGAGTACGCCAAGTTCCTGTTCACCCGCAACCTCAGCGACGCCCTCTCCCTGATGCGCCAGGTAGGCGAGCAATACGGCTTCAGCTCCGATGACCTGTCCTTCGCCGATATCCGGGATTTCTACGAACTGCACGGGGCCAGTACCGACATCCGGGCGCTGCTGGCCCAGAGTATCGCCCGGGGCCGGCAGCGCTATGCGGAAACCACCCATACCTGGCTGCCGCCCCTGATCACCCGCCCCGAGGACGTCTGGGGCTTTCGCCTCGCCGACGCGGAGCCCAACTTCATCACCCAGAACTCCATCGTCGCCCCGGTGGTCTCTCACCAGGACCCGGAGCGGCTCGCCAACGCTATCGTCGCGATCCCCAGCGCCGACCCGGGTTTCGACTGGCTGTTCTCGCACCCCATCGCCGGCCTCATCACCGCCTACGGGGGCGCCAATTCCCACATGGCGATCCGGGCCGGGGAACTGGGCCTGCCCGCCGTGATCGGCACGGGGGAATTCCTGTTCGAAAAATGGTCCCGGGCCCGGCGCCTGGCCATCGATTGCGCCGCAAAGCGGGTGGAGCCCCTCACATGAAACTGGTGGCCGTCAGTCAACGGGTGGATGTTTACCCGGAACGTCAGGAACGGCGCGACGCATTGGACCAGCGCCTGGTCCTCTGGCTGAAGACGGCCGGCTACCTGGCCGTTCCGGTCCCCAACCTGGCCTGGGAGACGGCCGAACTCAGCGCCTGGCTGACGCAACTGGCACCCTGCGCCATCCTCCTCTCCGGCGGCAACGACCTGGGCGAAGCGCCGGAGCGGGACCACACCGAGACCCTGTTGCTGCACTACGGGGCCAGCCAGCGCCTGCCCCTGCTCGGCATCTGTCGCGGCATGCAGATGTTGCTCACCCACGCTGGGGCCGGACTCCAGCCCCTGGAGGGCCACGTGGCGGTCCGCCACCCGTTGTTTCCGAACTTCCCCTACTCGAGTCCCTGGCCGGAAACGGTGAACAGTTTCCACCGCTGGGGCGTCCGCGCCACGCCACCCGGCTACGCCCCCCTGGTTAGTGCCGCAGATGGCAGCATCGAGGCCATGCGCCACGAGGCCCTGCCTTGGGAAGGTTGGATGTGGCACCCGGAGCGGGAACCCGAATTCAGCCCGGCAGACCTCGAGCGCCTGCGCCGCCTGATCGGCAGCCATACCAACCAGACGCACTCCCATCAACCCTGATCCAATTCAACCCAGCAGCCCTGCCCATGAAAGCCATCATCCTCGCCGCCGGCCGCGGCAGCCGCATGAAAGATATGACGAATGACCGCCCCAAGTGCCTGGTGGAACTCCGGGGCAAGCCCCTGCTCGAGTGGCAGCAGGCGGCCCTGCGTGCGGCAGGTTTCGACGAAATCGGCATCGTCACCGGCTACCGTCGGGAAATGCTTGCCGACCGGGGCATGCACGAATTCCACAACCCCCGCTGGGCGGACACCAACATGGTCAGCTCCCTAGCCTGCGCCCGGGACTGGCTGCTGGCCGAACCCTGCCTGGTGAGCTACTCGGACATCTTCTACTCGGCCGCCGCCGTGCGCGCCCTGATGGACAGCGACGCCCCCCTGGCGATCACCTACGACCCGGACTGGCTGCAGCTCTGGCAGCAACGCTTCGGCGACCCGCTCCTGGACGCAGAAACCTTCCGCCTGCAGCCGGATGGACAGACCCTGGCTGAGATCGGCAACAAGCCTCGGAGCATGGAGCAGGTGCAGGGCCAGTACATGGGCCTGCTGCACTTCACCCCGGCCGCCTGGCAGGCCGTGGAAACCCTTCGCGCCGGCCTGGCTCCCGAAATCCGCGACCGAATGCACATGACCGGCACCCTGCAGAGGCTGATCGAAGCGGGTAGCCCGCCGATCACCGCCCTGCCCTACAGGGGCCATTGGGGCGAAGTGGATTCGGCCGAGGACCTGGCCGCCTACATTGCCGCCGACGGGAGCGCCGCCCCATGAACATCCTCATCATCGGCGGCGCCGGCTTCCTCGGCAGCGGCATCGCCCGGACCTGTGTCGCGGCAGGCCACCAGGTCCGGGTATTCACCCGGCCGACCCGCTCCCTGGCCCGGCTGGAGGACAGCCTCGGCCAGATCAATGTGTTCCACGGGGACTTCATGGACGACCACGCCATCAGCGAGGCCCTGGTAGGGGTGGATGCCGTGGTGCACTCCCTATCCACCACCTTTCCCAAGACCGTGATCGCCTCCGCCGCCTACGACGTCATGTCGAACCTGCTACCCACGATCCGGCTGGTGGACAACTGCCTGCGCCTGGGCGTCCACAACATCACCTACCTGTCGTCGGGGGGCACGGTTTACGGGGAAGCCCAGTACCTGCCCATCGACGAGAAGCACCCACGCAATCCCCTCAGCCTCTATGGCCTTTCCAAACTGACCATTGAGAACTACCTGCACTTCATCGCTCAGAGCCAGGACCTGGCGGTGAAGACCCTGCGCGTCGGCAACCCCTACGGTATCGAGCAGAACATCTACGGGGTCCAGGGCATCGTCGGGGTGGCCCTGGGAGCCATGTTGCACGGCCGGCCTTTTACCATATTCGGGGATGGAAGCAACGTCCGGGACTATATCGCTGCCGAGGATGTATTCCAGGCCACCCTTGCCGCCATCAACTACCCGACTTCCCTGATCGCCAATATCGGCACCGGCCGCGGCACCTCGACTCTAGAACTACTGAATCTGCTGCAGGCCACCGCCCACAGCACGTTGGAAATTCAGCACCTGCCGGACCGGGGGATAGACGTGCGAGCCAACATTCTGGATTCGACACTGGCCCGGCATGAGCTGGGCTGGCCCCCCTTTGTCGGAGGCACAAAAAATTGCCATTGATGAGATGTATAGACTTGGGAGTACAAAGTCGATGTTTCTAGAAAGTTCGAAGTCGGCTGAATTCAGAGCGGAAACTTATACATTGCACACGTATGAGTATTGATAAATCACTTACAAATAAAGTGCGGCCATGACAATTCGAAAGTATGATTCGAGATTACGTGTATTAGTGACGGGAGGTGCTGGTTTTCTCGGGTCTCATTTGTGTGAAGCGCTTCTAAATCAAGGGTGCTATGTACTATGTGTTGATAACTTTTTTACTGGAACTAGAAATAACGTTGCCCATTTAATGGCAAATCATAGATTCGAGTTGTATCGACACGATGTAACGTTCCCTTTGTATGTTGAAGTTGATCACATTTACAACCTTGCCTGTCCTGCAAGCCCGATACACTACCAATTTGATCCAGTACAGACCACCAAAACAAGCGTCATTGGTGCGATTAATATGCTAGGGCTTGCCAAACGTTGTAAAGCAAAGATATTCCAAGCGTCTACAAGTGAAGTATATGGCGATCCATCAGTTCACCCGCAAACCGAAGATTACTGGGGAAACGTAAATCCTATTGGATCCCGTAGCTGTTACGATGAAGGAAAAAGATGCGCGGAAACATTATTTTTCGACTACAACCGACAAAATAATGTTGATATCAAGGTGGCTCGTATTTTCAATACCTATGGCCCACGTATGCACCCCAATGATGGGAGAGTGGTCTCAAACTTTATAGTACAGGCTCTTCAGGGGCTGCCTTTGACAATTTACGGTAATGGATCGCAAACACGTTCCTTTTGCTATGTTGACGATTTGATACAAGGCTTCATTAAATTAATGAATATGCCCGCCGATTTTACTGGACCTGTTAACCTTGGAAATCCGAATGAATTTACGATACTTGAATTAGCAAAGGAAGTGAGAGAGTTAACGGGGTGCAAGTCTGATATTGAATTCAAACCATTACCTCAAGATGATCCAAAACATCGCCAGCCGGATATCAGTGCTGCGAACCGTCATTTAGGATGGTCACCTTCTATACAACTACGAGAAGGTCTTATAAAAACGATTGAATATTTCAAGCAACCAGGAGTCTAAATGAACGTATTAGTCACCGGTGGTGCCGGATACATCGGGAGCCATACCTGTAAAGCATTAGCGCTAGCTGGACATAACCCGGTCACTTATGACAACCTTTGCATGGGCCATGAGTGGGCGGTGAAATGGGGGCCGCTTGAGGTGGGTGATATTTCGAACCAGACCCGACTACGCCATGTCATAAATAAGCACAAAATTGATTCTTTCATGCATTTTGCTGCCTTCGCTTACGTTGGTGAATCGATGATTGCACCATCCAAATATTTTGTTAATAACATAGCAGGGACAACAATCCTATTAGACGAGATAATTAATTCAGGAATCAACAAGTTTGTTTTCTCGTCGACGTGTGCTACATATGGAATTCCGTCATCGTTACCTATCGACGAAACCCTCCCCGCCAATCCCGTTAATCCCTACGGCCAAAGCAAGCTGAGCATAGAAGCGCAACTTAGATGGCTGGGTGATCTTGTCGGGCTGCGCTGGATAGCCTTGCGCTATTTCAATGCTGCAGGTGCTGATTCCGCTGGAGAGGTTGGAGAGGCTCACGATCCAGAAACTCATTTGATTCCGCTTGCTCTGAAAGCGGCGGCTCCTGGAGACTTTTATTTGTCCGTTTATGGTAATGACTATCCAACCGACGACGGCACAGCAATTAGAGACTACATTCACGTCGAGGACCTAGCTTGCGCACACGTTAAGGCACTCGGTGCTCTCATAGATCATCCGGTGAATGATTTTCTAAATCTAGGTACTGGCGTTGGTGTGTCGGTTCAGCAGGTGATAAACACGGTTGCTGCAGTAACGGGATATATGCCTCGCCATCAATTTAGCCCAAGGAGGCCTGGTGATCCACCAGAGCTCGTCGCCAATTCAACTAAGGCAAAAAGAGTCCTCGGCTGGGCTCCTTCTAAAAGCACTATTGACGTGATTGTGGCAGATGCGTGGCAATGGTACAAGAAATCTATACTGTAATTGCTCAGACCAAGGTTTATTAATTCCTGAATCCGTGTCCTCATCCCCAAAAAAAGTTTAACACATTGATGTAAAGCTATATTTTCGCTTTCGACTCCTTCACCCAACTGACCATGCCGCGCTTTGGAGTCAAACAGACCCGCAAACTCAACCTGACCTCGTACTCTGGATTGGCATTGATTGGGCAATGCTGTCAGGCGGCGCAAGTGGACGCGGTGATTGATCCGCGCCAGCCGGTGTCGCTAGGCCTGCGCACTTCCGACGTGGTGAAGTCGATGGTGAGGTTGTTGAGTTTGGGCAAAAGTGACTTTGAAGCCATCGAGCCGTTGCGTGATGACCGTTTCTTCAAAGAAGCCCTGGGTTTGTCGAAGGTGCCGGGTAGTGTCTGGATTCGCCAGCGACTTGATGCCCGGGGTGCCGAGCTGCGTGAGCTGACCGACGAGCTCAGCCTGCGGCTCATCGAACGCACCGAAGCGCCGATCACGGCACAACGGGTTACGTCTGCTGCGACCACCTTCGTCATGGACCAGCCCGCAGGGCGCAGGACGCCGCGCAGCGGCGGCCCTGAGCGAAGCGAAGGATTCGGCACCGCCGAACACAACAGTGACACCAAGAAAGAAGCCGTCAGCCGCACTTATCAAGGCGTCGATGGCTACACCCCGATTGCGGCCTATCTGGGCAATGAAGGCTGGAACATCGGCCTGGAGCTGCGAGCGGGTTCGAAGCACTCGGCCTTCGAGACCGTCCACTTTCTGGAGCGCGTCTTCCCCCGCATTGAACGTCTCGCCCCGGCGGATAGCGGCGTTCTGCTGCGCCAGGACAGTGGCTTTGATGGCGCTCACCTGCTGTTCCTGCAAGCCCAGGAGAAGGATCGTTGGGCCACGCTTGGGCGTTCCTTCGACTTCATCACCAAGTGGAATTCCAGGAAGCAGGACAAGGCCGACTGGGTGGCCCGGGCAGAAGCGGCCGGC
>JANLJE010000025.1 GCA_029255645.1 Comamonadaceae bacterium
ATCAGGTTGGTGGGGTAAAGGTGCCCCATCAACCATTAAATCCGTATACCCAAAAATCAAAGGCTTGCCGCCACGGACATCGGGCCGGACATCGGGCCGGACATCGGGCTTGACATCGGGCTGAACGTCGGCCGGGCGGCGATCGCCGGTTTTTCGTAGAATGGACGACCATGAAACAGCTTGCCTATCTGCTGCGCCCCATGGCCAGCCAGGATCTGGAAGCGGTGCTGGGCGTGCAAAGACTGGCTTATACACCGGATTTGCACGAGTCCCTAACGGTTTTTTCCAGCAAACTCGAACGCTTTCCCGACAGTAACTGGGTGATTCAGGGAGAGCGGGGTCTGCTGGCCTATCTATTTGCGCAACCAGCCCGGTACCTTCATCCGCCGCCCTTGAATGATTGCGATGCTGCGGTCGCCGGCGCCGATGCTCTGCATCTGCACGACATGGCCGTGGCCCCCTGGTCCCGGGGCCTGGGGCTGGCCGGCCAGCTCGTGGCTACTGGCCTGAACTGGGGGCGCCACCAGAACCTGGCCTGGGCCACCTTGATTGCCGTGCAGGATTCCCGGTCTTTCTGGCAAGCGCATGGCTTTTGCTGCGGCAGCCTGGAGAAATCCCTGGACAGCTACGGTCAAGGGGCCCGCTATATGTATCAATCCCTGCTGGGATAAAATCAGGCCTTTTTTCATCACCTGCTGCAGGCCCTCATGCTCATCCTCAATCGCACCGTGTTCTTTGTTTCCGACGGCACCGGCATCACTGTCGAAGCCCTGGGACATAGCCTGCTTTCCCAGTTCGAGGGGGTGAAATTCACCCAGATCCGCATTCCCTTCATCGATAGCGAGGATAAGGCGCGGGAGGTGGTCGCCCGCATCAATGCCAGGAGTGAGTCCGATGGGATCCGCCCGATTGTGTTTACCACCCTGATCAATCCCAGGGTCGCGGCAATCGTGCATCAGGCCGACGCCTATTCCCTTTCCTATTTCGAGACCTTCCTCTCTCCCCTTGAAACCGAACTGGGGGTCAAATCCAGCCACACCGTGGGGCGGACCCACGGCACCACCGATAGTTCCGATTACAAGAAACGGATCGAGGCCATCAATTACACCCTGGCCCACGATGACGGGATCACCGACCAGGATCTGGAAGAAGCGGATGTGGTGCTGGTGGGGGTTTCGCGCTGCGGCAAGACGCCAACTTCCCTGTATCTGGCCATGCAGTTCGGCCTGAAAGCGGCCAATTTTCCCCTGATTCCCGAGGATTTCGAGCGCGGCAAACTGCCCGGGACCCTGGAAAAACATCGCCGCAAGCTGTTTGGTCTCACCATCCAGCCCGAGCGGCTGGCTCAGATTCGTGAAGAGCGGCGTCCCAACAGCCGCTATGCAGACCTTGCCAACTGTCGCCATGAAGTGGGCGAGGCTGAAAAAATGATGAAACGGGAAGGCATCCGCTGGCTGGATTCCTCCAGCAAATCCATCGAGGAAATTGCCACCACGGTACTCGAAGAACTGCAGCTCAGATAGCGGTCAGGCCTGCCGGCGCCGCACGGTCTCGAACAGGCAGATGGCGGCGGCGGCACCCACGTTCAGGGATTCCACCGCACCTGGCATGGGGATGGTGATGCGGTGCCGGGCCTGGGCCAGGGTTTTCGGCCGCACCCCTGTTCCCTCCGCGCCGAATATCCAGGCCAGAGGCCCTTGCCACTCGGCCGCATACAGGGAGGTGGCGCCTTCCAGGCAGGTAGCCAGGGAAGTGCCGCGGTAGCTCGCCAGAAAACCGGGCAGATCCTGGCCTTCGTGAAGATCCAGCAGAAAATGGGCGCCCTGCCCGGCGCGCAACACCTTGGGGGACCAGGCGCCCACGCTGTCGGGCGAGAGCAGCACCTGGCTGAAACCTGCGGCGGCAGCGGTGCGCAGCAAGGTACCCAGATTGCCCGGGTCCTGGATGCCATCGAGCAGCACGCAATCCTTGTCGTGGACAGGGGACTGATCCGGCCCGGGAATGACCACCTCTGCCAGAATGCCGCTCGGGGTTTCCGTATCCGCCAGTTCCGCCAGCAGCTTGTCAGGCAAGCACACCACTTCGGCGGTGGGGTTGGCTGTCAGCCAGTCCGCAATTTCTGGCCGCGCCCTACCCTGATCTCCCACCAGCACCGTTTGCGGCAAGCCATGCCGGGCTTGCCAGGCGGTGAGCAGGTGCATGCCTTCGAGTAGGGTGGCGCCGGCCTTTTTGCGCTCCCGGCCGGATCGGGCCAGATTTTTCCAGGCCTTGTAGGCCGGATTGTCCCGGGAACGGATGACTTTCATCTTCAGATCAGGCCCAGCTTGGCCACGGGGCCAAAACTGCGCCGGTGCTCGGGACAGGGGCCGTGGGCCTGGAGGGCGGCAAGATGCGCGGCGGTGGGATAGCCCTTGTGCCGGTCGAAACCATACTGGGGATATTGCAGGTGCAATTTCACCATGCCGGCATCCCGCACGGTCTTGGCCAGGATCGAGGCGGCGGCGATGGCGGCAATCTTGCCATCGCCCTGGACCACTGCTTCCACGGGAATATCCAGCCTGGGGCCGCGGTTGCCATCCACCACCGCCCGGACTGGCGCCAGGCTCAAGCCGGCCACGGCCCGCTGCATGGCCAGGAAGGTGGCCTGGAAGATGTTGATCCGGTCGATTTCCTCGGCGCTGGCGGCGGCCACACACCAGGCCAGGGCCTTGGCACGGATTTCCACGGCCAGCAAATTGCGGCGCTTTTCCGGGAGCTTCTTGGAATCGTCGAGGCCGACAATGGGACTGGCCGGGTCCAGGATCACGGCAGCCGCCACCACCGGCCCGGCCAGGGGCCCCCGCCCCGCCTCGTCGATGCCGCAGACGTCGCCGGGCAGGAGAATCAGGCCAGCAGACATTCGATGACTGCCGTCGCCGCCTTCTCGGCGGTGTTCTGCTGCAACTGATGGTGGATGTCGGTAAAGGCCCGCTCCAGGAAAGTGGCAATCCGCTGATCCCCTTCCAGATTGAGGAGGGCCTGGGCCAGGTTTTCCGGCGTGGCATCGTCCTGGAGCAGCTCCGGCACCAGGAAGCGGCCCGCCAGGATGTTGGGCAAGCCCACATAGGGCAGATAGCCCTTGCGCTTCATGATCCGGTAGGAGGCGGGGGCGAGCTTGTAGGTAATGACCATCGGGCGCTTCACCAGCGCGGCTTCGAGAGTGGCGGTTCCGCTCGCCACCAGCACCACGTCGGCGGCCCCCATGGCGTCCTGGGCGTGTCCGAACAGGAGCCGGAAAGGCAGGTTCGCCGCTTCATGCTGGTAGATGGCTGTTTCGAACTGGATCCGGGTTTCCCGGGTGGTCAGGGGCACCAGGAAGATGGCCTGGGGCTGGCTCTGATGGATCAGCCTGGCGGTCTGCACGAAGGTCCCGGCCATGTATTCCAGTTCCGACTGGCGGCTGCCGGGCAGGAGGGCGTAGATGGGGCCAGCCAAGGGCAGATTGAGCTTCGCTCGTGCTTCCTTCTTGTCCGTGTGCAGGGGAATCTGATCCGCCATGGGATGCCCGACGTAAGTCACCGGAATACCGGCCTTTTCATAGAGGGGGGGCTCCATGGGGAACAGGGCCAGGACCCGATTTACCGCCTTGGCGATCTTGTGGATGCGTTTGCCGCGCCAGGCCCAGATGGAAGGACTGACGTAATGGAGGGTGGTGATGCATCTGGCTTTCAGGTCGGCTTCCAGGCCCAGGTTGAAGTCGGGCGCATCGACTCCGATGAAGATATCGGGTGGGTTCTGCAGCAGGCGGGTCTTGAGCTGACTGCGAATGGCGGAAATTTCCCGGTAGCGCTTCAGGACTTCCACATAGCCCATGACTGCCAGCTTTTCCATCGGCCACCAGGCGTCGAAACCCAGGGCCGACATCCTGGGGCCACCGATGCCGCAGAAGGTGGCATCAGGGAGGCGGGCCTTGAGGGCGGCAATCAGGTGGCTGGCCAGCAGGTCTCCCGAAGCCTCGCCCGCCACGATAGCGATGCGGGGAGCACGCTTCATCGAATGATGCCGCGCCTGGAGACTTCGAGGAAATCGACAAACATCTGCACGTCAGGCTGCTCTTTCGCGGCTTCGGCCAGCTTGGCCCTGGCCTCTTCCAGCATCAGACCGGATTTGTACAAGGTGCGGTAGGCTCGCTTCAGGGCGGCGATGGAGTCGGCAGTAAAACCGCGCCGCTTCAGACCTTCCACATTGATGCCATAGGGAGCTGCGGTATTGCCGGCGGCCATCAGGTATGGTGGCACATCCTGCAGCACCACGGTGCCAACGGCGGTCATCACATGGGCGCCGATGTGGCAAAACTGGTGCACCCCGGTGTAGCCCCCCAGGATGGCCCAGTCATCCACATGGACATGCCCGGCGAGCTGGGCATTGTTGGCAAAAGTGGTGTGGTTGCCGACCTGGCAGTCATGGGCGATATGCACATAGGCCATGATCCAGTTATCGTTGCCGATGCGGGTGACGCCCGCATCCTGGATCGTGCCCAGATTGAAGGTACAGAACTCGCGGATGGTGTTGCGGTCGCCGATTTCCAGACGGGTGGGCTCGCCGGCGTATTTCTTGTCCTGGGGCACCTCGCCCAGGGAGGAGAACTGGAAAATCCGGTTTTCCCGGCCAATGCGGGTATGGCCGCAGATCACCACATGGGAAGCAATGACCGTCTGATCGCCGATTTCCACATGCTCACCGATGAGGGTGTAGGGGCCGATCTCGACCCCGGCGCCGATTCTGGCACCCGGATGAACCACGGCGGTAGGATGAATCCTTGCACTCACTTGGCGATATTCCGCTTGGCGCACATCAGATTGGCTTCGGCGGCCAGTTCGCCATCGACCCGGGCCTCGGCCTGGTACTTCCAGATGCCGCGCATCAGACGTTTGATCTCCACATGCAGGTGTAGTTGATCCCCCGGTATCACCGGGCGCTTGAAGCGGGTGTTGTCGATGCCGACAAAATAGAACACCGAGTCATCGCTGGGCATTTCGCCCATGGTCTTGAAGGAAAGGATGCCGGCCGCCTGCGCCAGGGCTTCCACGATCAACACGCCAGGCATCACGGGGTGATGGGGAAAATGCCCCTGAAAGAAAGGCTCGTTGATGCTGACGTTCTTGTAAGCATGAATGGATTTACCCGGCGTGACTTCGACCACCCGGTCCACCAGCAGGAACGGATAGCGGTGGGGCAGGTATTCCAGAATTTGATGTATATCCATTTTTCAGCTCTTGATCTCTAGTTCTTCAAGTTTCTTTTCGAGTTCGCGGACTCGCTGGGCCAGTTGTCCCAGGTGTTTCAACTGGGCGGCACTCTGGAGCCACTTGTCGTGGGTGTCCAGAGGATAAAGGGCGGTGTACTTGCCCCCTTTGGTGAGACTCTTCATCACCATGGTGCCCGGGGAAATCTCGGTACCGGGCGCAATCTCCAGATGCCCGAGGATCATGGCGGCGCCGCCAAGGGCGCAGTGATGGCCGATCTTCGTGCTTCCGGCAATGCCGACACAGCCGGCGATCACCGTATGCTCGCCAATGACGCAGTTGTGGCCGATCTGGATCTGGTTGTCGAGCTTGCAGCCATCGCCGATGACCGTATCTTCCAGGGCTCCCCGGTCGATGCTGGTATTGGCGCCGATTTCCACGTTGTTGCCGATGACAACCTGGCCGATCTGGGGAATTTTCAGCCACTGGCCCGCTTCCGGCGCAAAACCGAAACCATCGGCCCCGATGACGGCACCGCTGTGGACGATGCACTGCTCACCCAGCTGACACCCCGGGTAAATGACGGCACCAGGATGAATGATGCTGCCCGCACCGATCGAGGCGCCAGCTCCGATGACGGCATTGGCGCGGATTTCCACGCCTTCGCCCAACACGACGCCAGGCCCCACATACGCCCCAGGCCCCAGGTGGCAGGAAGCCGGAATGGGAGATTCGGCGCAGGCCTGGGCATGCACCCCGGCGCCCAGGCGCTGCACCGGATTCAGCAGGGCTGCCACCCGGGCGTAATACACATAGGGTTTGGGCGTAAGAATGGCGGCAGCAGGCGCATCCTGTGCCATGTCCGGCGTCAGGATGACCGCAGAAGCCCGGCAGTGCTGGAGATGTTTGCGATATTTCGGATTGGCCAGAAAGCTGATCTGGCCGGTCCCAGCCCCCTGCAGGGTGCCCACCTGGGAGATGATGACGCTTCCGTCACCCCGCAGTTCACCGCCCAGGCGGTCCACAATAGCCGCGAGCGTGTAAGCCGCTCCGCTCGCGTCCGGATGCATCACTTGCTTTCCGAGAGTGCCTTGACCACCTGATCGGTGATGTCCAGTTTCGGACTGACCCAGACCACATCCTGGAGGATCAGGTCGTACTTCTGGCTGTCGGCGATCTGTTTGATGGCCCGGTTGGCCTTCTCGATAATCGCGGCATTGGCTTCATTCTGGCGCAGATTCAGATCCTCGCGGAACTCCCGCTGCTTGCGCTGGAATTCACGGGAAAGCTCGGAGAACTCGCGTTCCTTGTTGCGTCGCTCGGTTTCGGACAGGGTGACCGAATTTTTCTCCATGTTTTCCTGCATGCCCTGGAGCTGCTTCGCCATGCGCTGCAGTTCCTGGTCACGCTTGGAGAATTCGGCTTCGATTTCCTTGGCCGCCTTGATGGCGGAAGGGGCATTGCGGAAGATACGCTGGGTATCCACATAACCTACTTTCAATTCGGCAGCTTGGGCAAGCGGTACTGCCAGAAGGGTGAAAGCGGCGCAGATACTAGCGGCAAGAACGGATTTGGTATTCAACATTGCTCTCCTGCATCAAAAAGTGGAACCCAGTTGGAACTGGAAGGTTTCAGTGTCATCGCCCGGCTTGTCATTGAGAGGCGCGGCGATACTGAACTTGAGCGGCCCAACCGGGGAAATCCAGGCCAGGGAAAGCCCGGTGGAAGCCCTGATCGCTTCTGTGCTGATCTTCTGGCCCTTGCCAAAAACCTGGCCCATGTCGAAGAACCAGCCCAGACGCAATGTCTTGTCATAGCCAGGAAGCCCCCAGAGCAGTTCGGCATTGCCTACCAATTTGCGGTGTCCCCCCAGCCGTTCATCCGGATATTTGGCATCCACGGGCCCGAGGCTGGCTGAGGCATAGCCCCGGACCGAGTTGATACCGCCGACATAGTAGTTTTTATAGAAGGGGAGTTCATCCTGACCACCATAACCGTCGCCGATGCCCACGTCGCCGTTGATCATCAGGGTAAAGGTTTTGGATAGGGCAAAGAAGCGCTGATATTGATAATTCAATTTCCAGTACTTCAAATCCCCGCCAGGCAGCGCTACTTCAAGCGCCGCGCGCTGATAAACACCGGTCGTGGGGAAAATATAACTATCCTTGCCATCGCTGGTCCAGTTCATGGTCAACGGAAAGGCAAGATTCGACTCCCCGAATTTATTGACGAAATCGATATAACGCTGTGGACTATCGGAGAAAACTTCGGTTTTGGTATAGTCAAACGTCAAGCCGACGCCGATGGACTCGTGCTCGGAAATCGGGAAGCCAAAGCGAATGCCCGCACCGGTCGATGCCGTCTTGTACTGACCCACATCCAGCGAAGTCGGGTCGACGGTGCGGTGATAGACATCAAACCCCTGACTGATCCCGTCCATCGTGAAATAGGGGTCGGTAAAAGACAAGGAGAGATTGCGATTGATCCTGCTAGTATTGAGCCCCAGGGCCAGATGCTTGCCACTGCCGAAAATATTATTCTGCGAAACGGAACCGGACAGCATGACTTTTTCTGACTGCGAAAAACCTGCCCCGAGCATGACGTTGCCGGTCGGCTTTTCGACGACATTCAGATTCACATCGACCTGATCCGCCGTTCCAGGTACGGGCGGCGTCTCCACCGTCACGTCGGTGAAGTAGCCGAGCTTGTCGACCCGTTGCCTGGAGAGGGTCACCTTTTCGGAGTTATACCAACCGCCTTCCATTTGCCGCATTTCTCGACGAATCACCTCATCCCGGGTACGGGTATTGCCGGTTACATTGACCCGGCGCACATAAACCCGTTTGCCCGGATCGACAAAAATGGTGAAGGCAACCTGTTTCTTTTCCTTGTCCATTTCAGGAGATGCATTGACATTGGCAAACGCATAACCCTGATCGCTCAAGCGGTCCGCAATTTTTTTGGTCGTGTTATTCAATTCATCCCGGGAAAAAACCTGCCCGGGTTTCAAGGGAACGAGACGACGTATCTCGTCTTCCGGCAAGACCAGGTCGCCCGCCAGTTTTATCGAGGAAATCTGGTAACGATCCCCTTCCGTAATATTGATCGTAATGTAAATATCCTGCTTGTCCGGTGAAATGCTGACCTGGGTGGAGTCGACCGCGAATTCCATGTAACCCCGGTTCATGTAATACGAACGCAGCTTTTCCAGATCGGCCGAAAGCTTTTGCCGGGAGTATTGGTCATTTTTGGTATACCAGGTCAGCCAGCCGGGTGTTGTCTGTTCGAACAGTTTCAGCAAATCAGATTCGCGAAAGGCCTGCGCGCCCACGATGTTGATCGACTTGATCCTGGCCGCATCCCCTTCATTGATATTGAAGTTGATACCCACACGGTTGCGCTCCAGGGGCGTCACCGTGGTGGTGATCTGCACACCATACTTGCCTTTGGAAAGATACTGGCGCTTCAATTCCTGCTCGGCGCGATCGAGCAGCGCCCGGTCAAAAATCTGGGTTTCCGCGATCCCCATGTCTTTCATGGCCTTGAGAATCTGATCCTTTTCAAATTCCTTCATGCCGATGAAGTCGATCTTGGCGATGGCGGGACGCTCCTGCACCACGACGACCAGCACGTCGCCCTCGACTTCGACCCGGACATCCTTGAAGAAGCCGGTGGAAAACAGTGACTTGATGGCCTGCGAGGCTTTTTCTTCGGTCATCGTGTCGCCTACCCGGACTGGCAGATAGGAAAACACCGTCCCGGCTTCGGTACGCTGAATACCTTCAACCCTGATGTCCTTGATGGCAAATGGTTCGAAAGCAAAGGCTGAGGCAGACAGCACGCTTGCAAGCAGAACCGCGCAAATTTTGTTATTCATTCACTCAGCCGTTTAAGAGGGGACCCAGCAGGCGACTCAAATCATTGAAAAAAGCGAAAGCCATCAGGGTAAACAGCAGGGTGAGGCCGATTTGCTGCCCCCACGCCATGACCCGTTCAGAGAGCGGACCCCCCTTGATGACTTCGAGAGCATGATACATCAAATGCCCCCCATCCAATACGGGGATGGGCAGCAGGTTGAGGATGCCGAGACTGATACTCACGAGGGCCATGAATTTGAGGTAATAGTCCAGCCCCAGCCTGGCGGACTGGCCTGCGTAGTCGGCAATGGTGACCGGGCCGGAGAGGTTTTTCCAGGAAGCTTCGCCGGTCAGCATCTTGCCGAACATCACCAGGCTGAAGACGGATTTGTCCCAGGTTTCCCGCACGGCACGGAGCGCTGCGTCGAGGCAGCCATAGCGAACGAACCCCTTGATCTCCGGCTGTCCCTCCAGGCTCGCCTCCGCTACGGAAACCCCGATCCGCCCGATGCGCAAGCCCTGTTCTTCGATGACCTGCGGCGTGATTTGCACCTGGAAGCGGTTGGCTCCCCGCAACATGTCAAACATCATGGCCTGGCCCGGAGATTGCCGGATGGCCTCCACCACCTCATCCCAGGTCGCTATCGGTTTTTGATCGATGGCAACAAAAATATCGCCGGCCTGCAATCTTGCCGCCGCCCCGGGACTGCCGGCCTGAATCCCGCCCACCACCGGCAAAATGGCGGGACGGTAAAAACGCAGGCCCAGGCTGGCAAAGGCATCCTTTTCCCAGCCCTGTTCGGCCAGGGAGCCGAGGGCAAGATGGCGGAACACACGTCCCCCGCCGAGCGGCTGCAGTTCCAGTTCCACACTGTTCTGCTGGGTGGCCTTGTGTAATAACAACCACTGGAAGTCCTGCCAGGTTTGTACCGCTTCTCCGTCGACGCGAAGGACCCGGTCGCCATTGGCAATTCCGGCCCTGGCAGCAGGGGATTCGGCGACAGGAGGCCCGAGTACGGGGCGCAATTCCTCGCTACCGTGCCAGAACAATCCCCAGTAGATCAGGATGGCGAGCAGGAAATTGGCCAGCGGGCCGGCCACCACGATGATACTGCGCCGTCCCACACTTTGCCGGTTGTAGGCCCGGTGCAATTCATGAGCCGAGACCTCCCCTTCCCGCTCGTCCAGCATGCGCACATAGCCCCCCAGGGGCAGAAGGCTGAGCGACCACTCGGTCTGATCCGGGCCGTACCGGCGACTCCAGATGATGGGTCCGAAACCTGCACAAAACCGCAGTATCTTGACGCCGCAAAGCCGGGCCGCGACAAAGTGGCCGAACTCGTGCACCACGACCAGCACCCCGAGAACGAGGATGAAGGCGCCCAGGTAAAAAGGAAGGTCACTCAAAGGAAGGTCGCTCATGAGCCGCCCCGGTTCATGCCGCAGAGCAGTTCCCCGGCTCGGCTTCGGGCCAGGGCATCGGCCGCCTTCACCTGCTCCAGGGTATCGGCCGCCGAGACCGGCAGGGCTTCCAGCACCGCCGCCACCAAGCGTGCAATTCCGGGGAATGTCAGCTGCCGCTTCAGGAATGCTTCCACGGCCACCTCATTGGCAGCATTCAGAATGGCAGGGGCCGTTCCACCGGCTGCGAGCGCCTCATAGGCCAATTTCAGACAGGGAAACCGTTGAAAATCAGGTGCCTGGAAATCCAGCCGGGCAATCTGGAAAAGATCCAGGGGAGGAACGCCTGCCTCGATCCGCTCGGGATAAGCCAGCGCGTGGGCAATCGGGGTACGCATGTCGGGATTGCCCAGTTGGGCCAGCACGGAACCATCCACATACTCCACCAGGGAGTGAATGACGCTCTGGGGGTGTACGACCACCTGAATTTTTTCTCCGGGCACCCCGAACAGCCAGCGAGCTTCGATCAATTCCAGGCCTTTGTTCATCATGGAGGCGGAATCCACGGAAATCTTGCGCCCCATGACCCAGTTGGGATGGGCGCAGGCCTGCTCCGGCGTGACATGTTCAAGGTCTGCCGGCGCCAGATTGCAAAAAGGGCCCCCGGAAGCCGTCAGCAGAATGCGTCGCACCCCGCTTTCGGCCAGGCCGGGGCGAAAACCAGCGGGCAAGGACTGGAAGATGGCATTGTGTTCGCTATCGACCGGCAGCAGCGTCGCCCCATGCCGGGCAACGGCCTCCATGAACAGCGCCCCGGCGGTCACCAGGGCTTCCTTGTTGGCCAAAAGCACCCGTTTGCCCTGTTCGACCGCGGCCAGGGTAGGCGCCAGGCCGGCTGCCCCGACGATGGCGGCCATCACGGTATCCGCCTCGGGCGCCGCCGCTACCTGACACAGGGCTTCAGGGCCGTGCAGCACCTGGGTTTCGAGGCCCAGGGACTGGAGTGTGGACTGCAGGCGCCCCGCCAGATCCGCATCACCCACCACGGCAAAGTCGGGCCGGAATTCACGGCATTGATCCCGCAGCTTTTCCCATTGGCGGTGCGCACAAAGTGCGAAGGCCCGGTAACGCTGCGGGTGACGCCGGATTAGATCCAGGGTGTTTTCGCCAATGGAACCCGTTGAACCGAGAAGGGTGATTTGACGCATGGGAATTTGACGCATGGGAATCAGGCCGCGATCAACAGGAGGCAACAAGCCGAAACAGGCAGGATGGCCGTCAGGCTGTCGATGCGGTCAAGAATCCCGCCGTGCCCCGGCAGCAACTGGCTGCTGTCCTTGATCCCGGCCAGGCGTTTCATCAAGGACTCGAACAGGTCGCCGAACACGCTGACGGCCGTCAGCAGCATCAGGATGAGGGCCCAGGCAAGCGCGCCCACCCCGGCCTGGGGACCGATGGAAAAACCCAGGATCAGGACGCCAGCGACGGCCCCGGCCACCCCTTCCCAGGTCTTGCCGGGGCTGATCGAGGGAGCCAGTTTGTGCTTGCCAAAAGCGCGCCCGGTAAAATAAGCGGCGCTATCCGCCACCCAGGCAATGCTCAGCACGGTCAGCAGGGGCAGCACCCCCAGGGCACGGAACTGGACAATCGCCAACCAGGCCGGCAGCAGAACCATGAGGCCGGGCCAGATGCCGATGGCGCCTTTACAGTTCCAGCGGCGGCGGATCCAGAAGGGGACCAGCACCAGCCAGAACAGCGCCGCCAGGCCATAGACCCAGAGCAAAGCCGGCCTCAGTGCTGCGTCAGGCCACTGCAACAGGGCAGGAAAGAACATGACAAGCAGCACCATCAGGATAAAGAGGCCAGCGCCGTAGCACTTGCGTGCGCCTTCGGAAAAAGTGGCCAGCGCCCCCCATTCCCAGGCCCCCAGGGCCGTCACTGCGGCCATCAGGATGGCCCAGCCCGCTTGCGGCAACCAGAGCATGGCCGGCACCAGCACAAGCAGCATGAGAAAGGCGGTGATCACGCGTACTTCAAGCATTGCCGGATTGATCCGTCAGTTGTTCGCTGGTGCGCCCGAAGCGGCGCTCACGCCCCTGGTAGGACTGGATCGCCAGGCCCAGGGCGTTGGCGCCAAACTCGGGCCAGAGGGTTTCCGTGAAATAGAGCTCGGCATAGGCGAGTTGCCAGAGCAAGAAATTGCTGACCCGTTGTTCGCCGCCGGTACGGATGAACAGATCCGGCTCGGGCGCGAAATGGGTGGATAGATAGGGTTCCAGATCGGTTTCCGTCCAGTTGCCAGCCTTGTCCGACGCGGCGGCAGTGAGCCGGTTGACGGCCTGGAGAATATCCCAGCGCCCTCCATAGTTGGCCGCGATGGTGAGATGCAGGCGGGTATTGCCGGCGGTGACGGCCTCGGCATGGTGGATCAGTTCCTGCAGGCGGGCGTCGAAGCGCGATAAATCACCGATGACGCGCAGACGCACACCGTTACGATCGAGTTTATCCACTTCCTGCTGCAGGGCCGTGACAAACAGCCGCATCAGCAGGCTGACCTCTTCCTCCGGGCGGCGCCAGTTTTCGGAACTGAAGGCAAACAGGGTCAGATATTCGACCCCGCGTTCGATACAGGCCCGCACGATTTCGCGCACGGATTCGATGCCCTTGACATGACCGGCGACCCGCGGCAGGAAACGTTTCTTGGCCCAACGGCCATTGCCATCCATGATGATGGCGATATGACGGGGTACCGGCAGGCGCTCCGGTACATCCCGTGTTGCACTTTTGAAAAATGACACTCAGACGTTGCCTTGACCTTAAACAGCCATCAGTTCGCTCTCTTTTTGAGCGAGCATCTTGTCGACTTCGGCCACGTATTTATCGGTGAGCTTCTGGATCTCTTCCTGGGTACGACGTTCGTCGTCCTCGGAGATTTCCTTGTTCTTGACGGCTTCCTTGAGGGCATTGTTGGCGTCCCGGCGCAGGTTGCGGATCGCCACCTTGGCATTTTCCCCCTCGCCCTTCACCACCTTGGTCAGATCGCGGCGACGCTCCTCGGTCAGGGCCGGCATGGGGATGCGGATCAACTCGCCCTGGGAAGAAGGATTGAGCCCCAGATCGGACTCACGAATGGCCTTCTCCACCTTGGCGGCCATGGGCTTCTCCCAGACCTGGACACCCAGGGTCCGGGCATCGACCAGGGTCACATTGGCGACCTGATTGATCGGCACCAGGGAGCCGTAATACTCCACCTGGACATGATCCAGAATCCCGGTATGGGCCCGGCCGGTCCGGATCTTGGCCAGGTCGTTCTTGAGGGCGTCGATGGATTTCTGCATCTTCCCTTCGGTGGTTTTCTTGAGTTCGGCAATCATCTCTGACCTCGTTCAGCAATACACCAGGGTTCCTTCGTTCTCGCCGCAAACCACGCGTTTCAGGGCCCCCGGCTTGAAAATCGAAAAGACATTGATGGGCAGCTTCTGATCCCGGCACAGGGCAAAAGCGGTCGCATCCATCACCGCCAGATTGTTGGCGATGGCTTCGTTGAAACTGATCTGCTCGAAACGGGTGGCGTTGGCATCCTTCTTGGGGTCCGCCGTGTAAATGCCATCCACCTTGGTGGCTTTGAGCACGATCTCGGCACCGATTTCGGAACCGCGCAGGGCAGCGGCGGTGTCGGTGGTAAAGAAGGGGTTGCCGGTACCGGCACCAAAGATGACGATCTTGCCCTCTTCCAGATAGCGGATGGCCTTGCCACGAATGTAAGGCTCGACCACCTGCTCGATATTCAGCGCCGATTGCACCCGGCCATTCAAGCCGGCCTGACGCATGGCATCGGACAGGGCCATGGCATTCATCACCGTGGCCAGCATGCCCATGTAGTCGGCGGTGGCGCGATCCATGCCGGTGGCGGTGCCCGCCATGCCCCGGAAGATGTTGCCGCCGCCGATCACCACACCAATCTCCACCCCCAGGTCAGCCACCGCCTTGATCTCGCCGACGATGGTGCTGATGGTCTGCGGATTGATGCCGTAGGCATCGCTCCCCATCAGGGCCTCACCGGACAACTTCAACAAGATGCGCTTGTACTTGGGAGTGGTCATGGTTTCTCCTGATTACTTCTGGGCCGCCGCCGCCTGAGCCGCCACTTCAGCGGCAAAGTCAGTCACCTTCTTCTCGATGCCCTCGCCCACCACATAGAGGACGAAACCGGCGATCGAGGCTCCCTTCCTCTTCAGGAGCTGCTCCACGGTTTCCTTGCCGTCCTCGGCCTTGACGAAGACCTGGTTGAGCAGGGTGACTTCCTTGAGGAACTTCTGCACGCTGCCTTCGGCGATCTTTTCCAGCATGGCTTCCGGCTTGCCGGACTCCCGGGCCTTTTCGATGGCGACGCGACGTTCGGCTTCGATCAGGGCGGCATCCACGCCGCTGGCATCGAGGGACTTGGGTTTGCTGGCCGCAATGTGCATGGCCAGGTCGCGACCCAGCTGCTCGTCGCCGCCCACCAGATCCAGCAACACGCCGATCCTGGCGCCGCCGTGAATGTAGGAAACCAGCTTGCCCTTGGCCTCGATGCGGTTGAAGCGGCGGAGGGTCATGTTTTCGCCGATCTTGCCGACCAGGGCAGCACGGGTAGATTCCACGGTACCATCGCCCAGCGGCAGGGCGGACAGGGCCTCCACATCGGCGGGAGCCTTGGTGGCAACCAGTCTGGCACAATCCGCCACCAGATTCAGGAAGTCGTCGTTCTTGGCCACGAAATCGGTTTCGCAGTTCACTTCCAGGATGGCGCCCAGCTTGGCATCCTCGGAAATGTAAATGCCGACCACCCCTTCAGCCGTCACGCGTGTCGCGGCCTTGCTGGCCTTGCTGCCCAGCTTGACGCGCAAAATTTCTTCGGCACGCGCCATGTCGCCAGCAGCTTCAGTCAGTGCCTTCTTGCATTCCATCATGGGCGCGTCAGTCTTCTCGCGCAGTTCCTTGACCATGCCTGCGGTAATTTCCGCCATCTTCAACTCCGGGAATATCGAATTAATGTAAACAAGAATGGCGAAGCATAAAGACACGCTTCAGGCTTCGCCATGACAGCAAAGTTACTCTGCAGATTCTTCTTCGACTTCGACGAATTCTTCGTCGGAACCGGCACCCACGATTTCCTGCAGCGCCATGCTGCGGCCTTCGAGCACGGCATCTGCCACGCCACGGGCGTACAGGCGGATGGCCCGGGAAGAGTCGTCATTGCCGGGGATCACATAATCCACACCCGCGGGGGTGTGGTTGGTATCGACCACGCCGATCACGGGGATGCCGAGCTTGTTGGCTTCAGTCACGGTGATCTTGTGGTAGCCGACGTCCACCACGAAGATGGCATCAGGCAGACCATTCATGTCCTTGATGCCGCCGATGGCCTTCTGCAGCTTTGCCAGCTCACGGGAAAAGGTCAGCGCTTCCTTCTTGGGCATGCGCTCCAGCTCACCCGCTTCCACGGCAGCTTCCATATCCTTCAGGCGCTTGATGGACTGCTTCACGGTCTTGAAGTTGGTCAGCATGCCACCCAGCCAGCGTTGATCCACATAGGGAACACCGGCACGACGGGCTTCTTCCGCGATGATTTCGCGGGCCTGACGCTTGGTGGAAACAAACAGCACGGTGCCCCGATTGGCCGCGAGCTTCTTGACGAACTCCATGGCTTCGTTGTACTTGGCCAGGGTCTTTTCCAGGTTGACGATGTGAATCTTGTTGCGGGCACCGAAGATGTAGGGAGCCATCCTGGGGTTCCAGAAACGGGTCTGGTGACCGAAGTGGACACCGGCTTCCAGCATTTGACGCATGGTTACAGACATTGCAAAACTCCATTAAGGGTTATACCGCCACCTGCCGCCAACGTCGCACCCGGGAGGAACGACACCCTTAACGGGCAGGTGTGTGGATTTCCGGCCAAACCATTTGAACCGGGTTTCAGCCTGGATCGACTGAAACTTTTCAATTATAGCAGTCTGCAACGCCACAAGACAAAGCCCGAATACAAAGTCGAAGCACACGGGAACTTCGTGCGCGGCCAAATTGCCCAATGGCGTCACCATCCCTTATCCTTGCCGCCTCGCTGAACAGAAAAAATTTCATGACCATTCACATCAAGACCCCTGAAGAAATCGAAAAAATGCGGATTGCATGCCGGCTGGCCTCGGAAGTGCTCGATTACATCACCCCCCTGGTCAAAACCGGCGTCACGACCGAGGAAATCGACCGGCTCTGTCATGACTACATGGTCAATGAACTAGGCTGCATCTCCGCCTGCCTGAACTACACGCCTCCCGGTTACAAGCCTTACTCCAAGGCCATTTGCACCTCCATCAACCATCAGGTCTGCCATGGCCTGCCCAATGACCGCCCCCTCAAGAACGGCGACATCGTCAATCTGGACATCACCGTCATCAAGGATGGTTTTCATGGTGACACCAGCCGCATGTTCTGCGTCGGCGAACCTTCGATCCAGGCCAAGCGGCTGTGCGACATCACCTATGAATGCCTGTGGCTGGGCATCAAGGCCGTCAAACCCGGGGGCTACCTGGGTGATATCGGTGCCGTGATCCAGAAACATGCTGAAAAAAACGGTTATTCCGTGGTGCGTGAATTCTGCGGGCATGGCATCGGCCGCAAATTCCATGAAGATCCTCAGGTCCTGCATTACGGCAAGGCGGGTACCGGCACTAAGTTGCAGCCGGGAATGATTTTCACCATCGAGCCCATGATCAATGCCGGCAAGGCCGCAATCCGCGAACTGCCCGATGGCTGGACCATCGTCACCAAGGACCGCAGCCTTTCGGCCCAGTGGGAACACACCATCCTGGTCACCGAAACCGGCTTCGAGGTGCTCACCACCTCGGCCGCCAGCCCTCCTCCTCCCACCTTGTGACCCTGCCTGCCAGCATCCCGGTCAAGCCGCTGCGGGAAAATCTGAAAACCCGCCGCAAGGAACTGGCCTGCCGCTATCAGCAAGACCTGGATGCGGCCACCTATCTGGAGCAGCACTGTCAGCTGGTCGACACGACCCTGATCGCCCTCTGGAACGCCCTGGACCTGCCCGCTGAACTCGCCCTGGTCGCCGTGGGCGGGTATGGCCGGGCCGAGTTGTATCCGGGCTCGGACGTGGATTTGCTGATTCTGCTGCCCGCCGACCCGGATGGCCCTCTCACCGACCGGCTAGAGCAGCTCGTCGGCCTGTTCTGGGACATCGGTCTTGAAGTCGGCCACAGTGTCCGCACCATTCCCGATTGTGTCCGCGAAGCGGCCGACGACATCACCGTCCAGACCGCCCTCCTGGAAAACCGGCGGCTGACCGGCAGCCCTGCCCTTCATGAACAGTTCTGCCAGGCGTTTCGCAGCGTCCTCAATCCGCTCAACTTCTTCAAGGCCAAACGCCTGGAGCAGGAAGAGCGCTACCTGCGCCATCACGAAACCCCCTACAGCCTGGAACCCAACTGCAAGGAAAGCCCCGGCGGCCAGCGTGACCTGCAGAACATCCTCTGGATCGCCCGGGCCTGCAACTACGGCGCCAGCTGGCAGGACCTGAAGCAGCGCAACTTCATCACCCGGGCAGAACTGATCCAGTTACAGCGTTGCGAACGCTATCTGCAACACCTGCGCATCCAGTTGCACCTGCTCACCGGCCGGCGTGAAGACCGGCTGCTGTTTGATCACCAGAAGGCCCTGGCCGACGCCATGGGGGTGCAGGCCTCGGCCACCAAGCGTGCCTCGGAACAACTGATGCAGGCTTACTACAAGAATGCCAAGCGGGTGACCCAGCTCAACACCATCTTGCTGCAGAACATCGCGGCAGACCTGATGCCCGCCGCCAGCACTGCGCCCTGCCGGCTCAATGAACGCTTCCAGGTCATGGGTGACTTTCTCGATGTGGTCCACGAACAGGTTTTCGAGGAGACCCCTTCTGCCCTGCTGGAAAGTTTCTGGCTGCTGCAACAGCACCCGGACCTGCGCGGCATGACAGCAAGAACCCTGCGCGCCCTCTGGTGTGGCCGGGACCTGATCACTCCGGCCTTCCGCCGGGACCCGGAAAACCGGCGCCTGTTCCTCAGCCTGTTTCAGAGCGATCAGGGCGTGGTGCATGAATTCCGGCGCATGAACCAGTACGGCATCCTGGGCCGTTACCTGCCCGCCTTCGGCAAGATCGTCGGGCAGATGCAGCACGACCTGTTCCATGTCTATACGGTGGATCAGCATATCCTGATGGTCATGCGCAACCTGCGCCGCCTGGCCCTGGAAGAATTCGCGCACGAATATCCTTATTGCAGCCGCCTGCACAACGCCTTTGCCCGCCCCTGGGTGCTCTACATCGCAGCCTTGTTCCACGACATTGCCAAGGGCCGCGGCGGCGACCATTCCGAACTGGGCATGGTCGATGCCCGGGAATTCTGCGACAGCCACGGGGTGGATGCCGACGACACGGAACTCATCGTCTGGCTGGTGGGGCATCATCTGATGATGTCCCAGGTGGCCCAGAAGGAAGACCTGTCCGACCCGGAAGTGATTGCCGCCTTCGCCGCGAAGATGAAGGACCAGCGGCACCTGACCGCCCTCTATCTGCTCACGGTGGCCGACATTCGCGGCACCAGCCCCAAGGTCTGGAACAACTGGAAAGCCAAGCTGCTAGAAGACCTGTACCGGCTCTCCTTGCGCTATCTGGAAACCGGCGACACCCCGGCACCTCAGGGAGTGATCCAGGAACGCCAGGCCGAAGCCCTGCGCCTGCTGCGCTACTTTGCCCTGTCGGACACGGTGCACGAGCGCCTGTGGAAGCAACTGGACACGGTCTACTTCTTGCGTCACACGGCCGAAGAAATTGCCTGGCACACCCGTGCCCTGCACTACCGCACCCAGATCGAGAAACCCGTGGTCAAGGCTCGCCTGAACCCGGGCGGGGGGCTGCAAATCATGGTGTATACGGAGGACCAGCCCGACCTGTTCCTGCGCCTGGTGAGTTTTTTTGCCAAGGCCGGCTACAGCATCGCCGATGCCAAGATTCATACCACCCGGCACGGCTACGCCCTGGATAGCTTCATTCTTCTGGATGTGGGCAACAACGCCAGCGACCGGGACATGATTGCGGTGATCGAGGCCGAGCTCGGCCGCCACCTGGAATCCGGCCTGCCCGCCGAAGAACCGGCAACCGGACGGCTTTCACGCCAGGTCCGGCACTTCCCCATCACCCCGGAAATCCACATCCGCCCGGACGAGCGGGAAGACCAGCATGTGCTTGCCCTGGTCGCCGCCGACCGGCCGGGCCTGCTGTTCCACATTGCCCAGGTCCTGGCCCGGCACGGCATCGCCCTCAAGGCTGCCCGCATCGCCACCCTGGGCGAACGGGTCGAAGACACTTTCCTGATCGCAGGGCCCGGCCTGGACAAGAGTGCCACCCGGCTGAAACTCGAGGGCGACCTGCTGGAATTACTGCAGATCTGATGCGGCGAGGGTGGTCCTCCGCAACCCCGCAACCCCTCAACCCTGGCGGCTGGCCACCGCCTCATTCCCGCTGGCATAACACCCCACCAGTTGTTCGATGACGCAGCGCACCCGTCCCATGGCCTCCTGCAGCACCTGTTCCAGGCGTTCGAAGTGGATGCCGTTGCTGCTCTCACCCCGCCCGGCCGCATGGTTGGCCACCAGATTGATGGCGGCATAGGGAATGGCCAGTTCCCGCGCCAGCACGGCTTCGGGCATGCCGGTCATGCCGACCAGATCGACGCCTTCCCGCTCGTAACGGCAAATTTCGGCGGCCGTTTCCAGGCGGGGGCCCTGGGTGGCACCATAGACGCCACCGTCCTTGATGTCGATGCCAGCCCGGCCGGCGGCCAGGATCAATTGCCGGCGCAAGGCCGCATCATAGGGCTCGGTGAAATCCACATGGACCACGGGGGTACCGTTGCCATCGAAATAGGTGGACTTGCGACCCCAGGTGTAATCAATGATCTGGTGGGGAATCACCATGTCACCGGGATTGAGGCCGTCACGAACAGCGCCCACGGAAGCCACGGAAACGATGTGGGTGGCGCCATGTTCCTTCAGCGCCCAGATATTGGCCCGGTAATTGACGGCATGGGGCGGAATGGCATGGCCGTAGCCGTGGCGGGCCAGGAACACCACCTCGTTGCCGCAGATGCTGCCGCAGGTCAGCGCCCCGGAAGGCTCGCCATAAGGCGTACGGGCCACCCGGCGGTGGGAAACATCGAGATTGGACAGCTGGGTCAGCCCGCTGCCACCAATGATTGCCAACATGGCAACTCCTAAGGAATTCTGCGCCGTACCAGCAGGGAAGCCAGCACGGGGGTTACGCTTTTCAGAGCGGCATGAGCCTGACGCAGGCGGGCCAGTTCCGGCGCGCTGCCCTGCAGTTTGCGATAGCGCGCATCTTCCTGGCTGGCCGTGAAGGGCAGACGCTCAAACGTCTTGAATCGATGGTACTGGACCAGGGTATCCCGCCCCAGATCCTTGGCTTGCCAGGGAATGACGCTGCGATCGACCAGATGCACGGCACTGACGCTAGGCAGGCTGGCCGCCAGGATCGCCACCTGACGGTGCATGGCTTCCCGATAGCTCACCACGGCGGCCTGGGCTTCGCGGTTGCCGGCCTGCTGGCCCTGGATGATGTCCTGGGGGGCTCCCATCAACCAGCACACCACCGTGTCGGGCGCGAAGCGGAGCAGTTCCTGGTGCACCGCGTCATCGAGGCTGGCCAGGTCCACCTGCAAGAAGCGCACCCCGGGATGCGCCCCGAGACGGGCACGGGCCGCCGCCAGGCAGGGCTCCAGCAGTTCCAGCGCCAGCACATCCAGGCCCCGCTCCAGCAGGGCCTCGGTACCAAAGCCCAGGCCGCAGCCGATTTCCAGCACCCGCTGCCCCGGCACCTGGGCCGCCATCCAGGCGTAATCGCCCTGACGCGCATAAGCGGCCCCTTCAGCCTCCCAGTAAGCCAGAAAGTCTGCCTGTCCGGCGCTCACGGGGCCGATGCTCAAGATTCCCTCCGGGCATAAATGGCCGGCAGGTTGCGCCAGGCGCCGCAGATATCCATGCCGAAACCAAAAACAAACCTGTCCGGCACGGTCAGGCCCACGAAATCCGCCTCGATGGGCTTGGCCCGCCCGGTTTCCTTCTCGGCCAGGAGGGCAGTCAGGACCTCGGCGGCCCCCATCTGGGTGAGCCGGTTGCAAATGGCGGCCAGGGTGACTCCCTCGTCGAGAATATCGTCCACCACCAGCACCGTGCGGCCCTCGAGGTCGATCCAGGGACCGCTGCGCCAGGTCAGCTTGTCATGGCCGCTGGTATGGGTCCCATAGCGGCTGGCATGGAGGTAGTCGAAATCCAGGGGGAAATCCAGCTGCGTCATCAGCTGTCCGGCAAAGGGCACGGCCCCGCTCATGACGCAAAGCAGCACCGGGTTGGCTGCGGCCAGACGGGCCTTGATGCGCCCGGCCACGGCGGCCACGGCGGCCTGCACCGTCGCGGACGAATGGATCAGTTCTGCTTGCTGCAGTACGGCCAGGGCATCATCACGCGTCATCATTCCTCCCCAGTTGCTTCAGGTATTCCGTAAAGGCCGCCCCCACTTCCGGGTGACGCTGGCCAAACACGGCGGTCGCCTGGAGATAGCCCAGCTTGGAGCCGCAGTCGTAGCGGGTGCCCTCATAGCGGTAGGCCAGCACCTGCTCTTCGGTCAAGAGGGCGGCGATGCCGTCGGTGAGCTGGATCTCGCCCCCGGCGCCGGGCTTGCCGTGCTGCAGGTGATGGAAGATGCGCGGCGTCAGGATGTAGCGCCCCACCACCGCCAGATTGGAAGGCGCCTCTTCGGGCCTGGGCTTTTCCACCATGGCGTTGATCTGCTCGACCCGCTCGGCCACCGGATTGGCGGCGACGATGCCATAGCTGCGGGTGTCGGCCCGGGGCACTTCCTGCACGGCCAGCACCGAGCAGCGGTAGTAGTCATAGGCGTCGCTCATCTGCTTGAGCACCGGGATCTGGCCGTCCAGCAGGTCATCGGCGAGGACCACGGCAAAGGGTTCATCTCCCACCACCGGCCTGGCACACAGCACGGCATGGCCGAGCCCCAGGGCTTCGGCCTGGCGGATATAGACGCAATTGACCCCCTTGGGGAGGATGTTGCGCACCATTTCCAGCATTTCCGTCTTGCCCTTTTTTTCCAGCTCGATTTCCAGCTCGAAGGCCTTGTCGAAATGATCCTCGATGGCGCGCTTGCTGCGGCCGGTGACGAAGATCAGCTCCGTCACCCCCGCCGCCACGGCTTCTTCGACGGCGTACTGGATCAGGGGCTTGTCCACCACCGTCAGCATTTCCTTGGGGCTGGCCTTGGTGGCGGGCAGGAAGCGGGTTCCCAGACCCGCCACCGGAAACACGGCCTTGCGCACTTTTTGCATTCAGTTTTCTCCTTGATGGTTCAACAAGCCCAGAAACGCCGCCTCATCCAGGATGGGCACCCCCAGCTTCCGGGCATTCTCCAGTTTGGAACCGGCTTCGCTGCCGGCCACCAGGTAATCGGTCTTTTTCGAGACAGAGCTGCTCACCTTGCCCCCGGCCGCCTCGATCAAGGCCTTGGCCTCGTCCCGCTTCAGGCTGGGCAGGGTGCCGGTGATCACGAAGGTAAGCCCGGCCAGGGGCAGGCCCGGCTCCCCGGCAGGGGCCGGCAGCATCGCCAGGATTTCTTCGCGCCGGGCGGCCAGCTGCAGCAGCGATTCGCGCTGACCAGGCTGGGCCAGCCAATCCACCAGGGCGGCGGAAACCGGCTGGGGCAAAGACGACAGGCGGGCCGCCAGGGCGGTTTCCCGGGCCAGTTTTGCACCGTCGGGAAACAGGGCCGCCAGTTCCCGGGCCCGGGCTTCCGTCAGTCTGGGCACCCCCAGCACTCCATATAACCGGGCCCATGCCAGGGCCTCGCCCAGTTCCGCCCGGGGGGGATGCTCGTCCCGGGGGGCCACGCCGGCCGCCAGCAGGGCGTCGATGGCCGTTTCATTGTGGGGTTCGGCAAAGAAATCGGCGATGGACTGGGCCACCACCCCGCCGATGTCCGGTAGCACCGCCAGGATGGGCCGGGGCGTGCGGCGCAGCAGGGCCAGGCTGCCGAGCCAGTCGGCCAGGGTCCTGGCGGTGGATTCCCCCACATGGCGGATGCCCAGGGCAAAGATGAAGCGGGCGAGGCTGGGCGACTTGCTGGCCTCTAGCGCCGCCACCAGGTTCTCGGCGGATTTCCTCCCCATCCGCTCCAGGTTCGCCAGGTTCTCCACCTCCAGCCGGTACAGGTCGGCGGGGGTCCGCACCAGGCCCTGCTCCACCAGCTGCTCGACCAGCTTGTCCCCCAGTCCTTCCACATCCATGGCCCGGCGTCCGGCAAAATGCAGCAGGGAACCCTTCACCTGGGCGGGGCAGACCAGGCCGCCGGAACAGCGGGCCACGGCCCCCCCCTCCTCCCGCACCACATGGGAGCCGCACTCGGGACAGCTGGCCGGCAGCACAAAGGGGGGATGGAGGGGCACCAGGGCAGAAGGGTCGTGCGGCTCCGCGCGCATGGGACGCGCCTCGGGCACCACGGCCACCACCTCGGGGATCACGTCCCCGGCCCGGCGCACGATCACCAGGTCCCCCACCCGCACATCCTTGCGGCGGACCTCATCCTCGTTGTGCAAGGTGGCATGAGTAACGGTGACGCCGCCCACGAATACCGGCTGCAACCTGGCCACGGGGGTGATGGCGCCGGTGCGCCCCACCTGGACGACGATGGCTTCCACCCGGGTGCGGGCTTCCTGGGCCGGATATTTGTGGGCCACGGCCCAGCGCGGTTCGCGGGAACGAAAGCCCAGCTTGGCCTGGAGTTCCAGGCTGTCCACCTTGTACACCACCCCGTCGATGTCGAAGGGCAGCTCCGGGCGCAGGGCCCCCATGCGGGCATGGAAATCGGCCAGGGCCTGGGGGCCCTCCACGACCGCCCGGTGTTCGCAGACCGGCAGGCCGAAGCCGGCCAGGGCATCGAGCAGGGCGCTGTGGGTGGCGGGAGGCTCCCCCGGCCAGCCCTCGACCTCCCCCACCCCATAGGCAAAGAAGCGGAGCGGGCGGCTGGCGGCAATGGCCGGGTCGAGCTGGCGGATGCTGCCGGCCGCGGCGTTCCTGGGATTGACCAGGATCTTCTCGCCCCGGGCGGCCGCCATGTCGTTGTAGCGCGCCAGGTCGTCCCGGCGCATATAGACCTCGCCGCGCACTTCCAGCACGGCAGGGGCATGGCCCTTCAGCTTCAGGGGGATGTCACGGACGGTACGCAGGTTCTGGGTCACGTCCTCCCCGGTGGCGCCATCGCCCCGGGTGGCGCCCTGGACCAGGATTCCATGTTCGTAGCGCAGGCTCACGGCCAGGCCGTCGAACTTGAGTTCGGCGACATAGCGCACCGGCCCATCCGCCTCCCCCAGGCCCAGTTCCTTGCGCACCCGGGCGTCGAAATTCCAGGCGCCGCTGGCTTTTGTATCGGTCTCGGTCTGGATCGACAGCATGGGCACCCGGTGGCTCACCTGGGCAAAGGCAGCCAGTGGACGCCCGCCCACCCGCCGGGTGGGGGAATCCGGAGTCGCCAGCTCCGGATGCGCGTCTTCCAGGGCCTGCAACTCCCGGAACAGGGCGTCATAGACCGCATCGGCAACCGTGGGGGCATCCTGCTCGTAATAGGCCCGGTTGTGGGCCTCGATCTGGGCGCGCAAGTCGGCGGCCCGTTGCCGGATGACGTCAGGCACCGCCATTTCAGTTGAACAGGCGCAGGGCCAGCGCCCCTCCGGCGGGAATGCCCTGCGCCTCCATGGCCACCTGGGGCTTCACGACGTACTCCTGGCGGATGTGAAGCAGCTGGGGCTCGGCCAGGGGTTGGCGGTTGTCGTCCACCAGCACGCCATTGAGGGCTTCGGCAAAGCGTTTGGCCAATTCCACCATCTGGCTGTACACATGCAGACCTTTTGGCACCCTCGGCACATCGAGCAGGAACACCAGGCCGTGCGTGCTCAGATGCTTCAGGGTTTCCGCCGCAAAGCCGGTGGTTTCGAAATTCTGCAGCGAAAACAGGGGCCGGCCCTCATCGTCGCAACGCACATAACTCCCCTCCGGGGTCAGCGCCATGCCGGCAGACTCGGCCAGCGCGCGGATTTTGGTGCCTGCAAACGGTGTCCCCCGGCTGATCAGATTGATGCCGATCTGCATGTCCACACCGGCGCAAAAGCGGTCCAGTTGCTGCGCCTGATCCAGAGCCTGCTGGCCGGAAGGCATGTTGACCACGGCCATCAGTTCATCTGCCAAATGCTGCATGGCGGCGGAGAACAGCGCAAAATCGCCGCCACTCACGGGGCCCTGGCGGTCCGCCAGTTGCAGGCCCACCCGCAGGCGGCGATAGGCCGTCGGAGTTTCCGGCCCGATCATTTCCCAGACACCCTGGCTGTCATTGAAACCGACCCAGTGCAGGGGTTTTTTCAAGCGGCTCAAGGCCTCCTGTTGGGAAGCCAGCACCTGGGGCGCGGGCACATGCTCCACCAGCTCCAGCACCGCGATGGCGTCGACCCGGGCAGAAAGCAGGCTGGCAGGCAGGGGCAGATCGAGGTTTTCCCGTTCTTCGGCGGCCACGGTTGCCGCTTCCCGATCCGCTGGCAGTCCGGGCTCGGCAGGCGCATCCCCCGGCAGGACGGGTTCCAGGAAAGGTTCCGGCGGCCCTGCCTGCGGTGCCAGCCGCTGGGCGGGCGCGGCTTCCTCCGGCACGGCCCCGCCGGCTTCGGCCAGGCCCGGCTCACGCCAGACGGGTCCTGATTCCCGGGCCGGCGCTTCTGGTTTCGGCGCTTCTGGTTTTTTACCCAGCAGCACATCCTCGCCGGGCTGCTGGAAAACCCGCTCCACCACCTGGCGGTGCCGGCGTTCCTGCCACTTGTTGTAGCCAAATACGCCCAGCACGGCCACGCCGCCCAGGGCCAGAAGTCCCATCTGCAATTCATTCATCAGGCTGCTTCCCTCATCTTCAATGCTTCGGCGATGTCGACTTCCACAACGCGGGACACCCCGGATTCCTGCATGGTCACACCCACCAGCTGCTCCGCCATTTCCATGGCGATCTTGTTGTGGCTGATGAACAGAAACTGGGTCTGACCGGACATTTTCCTGACCATATGGCAAAAGCGTTCGGTATTCGTATCATCCAGGGGCGCATCCACCTCGTCCAGGAGGCAGAAAGGCGCCGGATTCAACTGGAACATGGAGAATACCAAAGCAATCGCCGTCAGGGCCTTTTCGCCGCCGGAAAGAAGGTGGATCGTGGAATTTTTCTTGCCCGGCGGCTGGGCCACCACCTGCACCCCGGCATCGAGAATCTCATCCCCGGTCATCACCAGTTCCGCTCGGCCGCCGCCAAAGAGTTCCGGAAACAGCCGGCCAAAATGGCCATTGACGGTATCGAAGGTGCTCTGCAGCAGGTCCCGGGTTTCCCGGTCGATGCGGCGGATGGCATTTTCCAGGGTTTCCATGGCTTCCACCAGATCGGCCGCCTGGGCATCCAGATAGCCTTTGCGCTCCCTGGCGGCCTCCAGTTCCTGCAAGGCCGCCAGGTTCACGGCCCCCAGTTCGGCAATGGCTTTTTGCAGCCGGCCGATCTCCTGGGAGAGGGCCTGGGGCCGGGCATGTTGCAACGCGTCCTGGAACAGGCGCTCGTCAGTGCCCGCTTCCACCAGCTGTTCCGCCAGCTGGGCCGCATTCAGATCGGCGGCTTGCTCCTTCAGCTTCAATTCGCCAATGCGGCTGCGCAAAGGTTCCAGCCCCTGTTCGATGCGCAGGCGCTGCTCTTCCAGGCTGCGCAAGGATTGGGTGGCCTGTTCCAGGGCGTCGCGCCGGGCCGCCAGTTCCAGTTCCTGGGTGCGGCGCTGCTCCAGGGCCTGTTGCAACTGCTCTTCGTAGTGCTCCGGCGGCACCTCCATGGCCTGAGTCCGGCATTCGGCCTGATCGCTCTGGAGGCGCTGCAACTGGCGCTGGGCCAGGGCCTGATTGGCAAAGATTTCCTGCAGCTTGCCCTCGCATTCCCGCTGGGAAAACTGGGCCTCGCGCAGCTCCCGCTCGAAGGCCGTCACCCGCTCCCGCTCGTCCCGCAGCGCCCGTTCGGCAGTTTCCAGACGGGCCCGGGCATCCCTGTCCTGATCCCGCAGTTCTTCCAGCTGTTCGCGCAACCGGGCCACCACTTCTTCGGCGCTGAATTCCCGCTCCTGCTCTTCTGCCGCCTCGGCTTCCAGATCGGTCATTTGCCCAACCAGACGTTCGCGCTGTTCGCGGTGGCGCTCCTGAGCCTGGGCAAGCTTCAGGGTTTCCACCTGCAGGGCGTGGAGACGGGACTGGGCATCGCCCTGCTCGCGCCGGGTCTGCTGCAGACTGGCCTGAAGGGCGGCCATTTCTGCCTCCAGTTCCGCCAGTTGTGCCTGGCCGCGGGCGGCTGCAGCGCGGAATGCCTCGATGTTGCCCCCCAGAGTCTCGATCTCCCGCTGCCGCTCCAGCAGGCCATGCTCGGCCTTGTCCGGGGCAAACAAGGTCAGACTGTGGCGCTCCACCAGATCGCCGCCGGGCGTGATGCAGCAATCCCCCTCCGACAGCTCCTGACGCAGATCCAGGGCTTCGGCCAGACTATTGGCCGTCCGCACCTTGCCAAGCCAGTCTGCCAGCAGCGCTTGCCAGGCGGGATCATCAACCGTGATCCGGGCCAGCAGGCTGCCCGCCGGGACAGGCCCGGGCGCTGCCTTTCCAGGCAGGCGCAAGGTGAGCTTGCTGCCGGGCCGGTCCTGAGCCCAGCCGGCCGCCTGTTCGGCAGAGTGGGCGGCAAGGGTGTTGAGCCGCTCCCGCAAAATGGCTTCCACGGCGACTTCCCAACCCGGCTCCACCTGCAGTTGCTTCCACAGGGGCTGGGCGTCGGCCAGGCCGTGCTGCTTCAACCACCCGGGCAGATTGCCGCTGTTTTGCACCCGGGCCTGCATCTGTTCCAGGGTGGCGCGCCGGGATTCGGCCCCGGCCATGTCCCGGCTGGCCTGCTGCAACACTTCCTGCAGGTTGCGCCGCCGGGTTTCCAGTTCAGGCAACGCGTCCTGGAGTTCCAGCAGCCGGGCCTGGGCTTCGGCCAGGCTGGCCTGCACGAAAGCCAGTTCCTCCTGCTTCGATTCCAGCTCCGTCGCATCCGGGGCCGCCTGGCGCTCCAGCTCCTGGGTCAGCCGCTCGCGGCGCTGGGCCAGGGCCTGGAGGCTGCGCTGGGCATGAGCCTTGTGGGTCAGTTCCACCTGCAGGCGCTGTTCGAGCAGGGCCATCTCTTGCCTGAAACGATCCACCTCGGCCTTGGCCTGTGCCTGCCGCTCTTCTGCCAGAGGCAGGCGCTCGGCCTGCATTTCTCCCTTGGCCTGCGCCTGCTCCAGACGCAGGGTGCTAAGTTCCTGCAATTCTTCCCAGCGCACCCGCTCCGTCGCGAGCTTTCCGGCCTGGCCCTGCCAGTGGCTCATTTCGCTTTCCAGTTGCGCCAGACGGGATTCGAGCTGCCGCCGGGATTCCTTGCGGTGGCGGATTTCCGCCTCCAGCCGGGCCACCTCGGCATTGACGGTGTAAAGATCGCTCTGGGCCTGATGTACCCCATCTCCGGCGGCAAAGTGGATTTCCCGCGCCTCTTCCAGGCGGGCTTCCGTTTCCCGCAGGGCCGCCATGGCCCCTTCCAGCTCGGTACTGGCCCGCTCCACTTCCAGGGACAGACGCTGCTGCTCGGCCCGGGCTTCGTTGCGGCGCCAAAGCCACAGAAGCTGCTGCTGCTTCACCAGGCTGTCGTGATAGTGCTGAAACCGGCGCGCCACCTCGGCCTGGCTTTCCAGCTTTTCCATCTGGGCACCCAGTTCCTGGCGGATGTCCTCCACCCGGATCAGGTTTTCCCGGCTGTCTTCCAGCCGTCCCTGGGTTTCCTTGCGCCGTTCCTTGTAGCGGCTCACCCCGGCCGCTTCTTCGAGAAACACGCGCAGATCATCGGGCCGGGCTTCGATGATGCGGGAGATCATGCCCTGGCCGATGATGGCATAGGCCCGCGGCCCCAGGCCGGTGCCCAGGAACAGGTCGGTGATGTCCTTGCGGCGCACTTTCAGGTTGTTGATGAAGTAGTCGGACGGTCCGTTGCGGGTCAGCACCCGCTTCACCGACAGTTCCGTGTACTGGCTCCACTGGCCCAGGGCGCGGCCCAGGGAATTGTCGAAGATCAGTTCCACCGAGGCCCGGGCCACCGGCTTTCTCTGGGTGGAACCGTTGAAGATCACGTCCTGCATCGACTCGCCGCGCAGTTCCGAAGCCTTGGACTCCCCCAGCACCCAGCGCACCGCATCCATGATGTTGGATTTGCCGCAGCCATTGGGGCCGACCACGCCCACCAGTTGCCCGGGCAGGGCCACGGAGGTGGGGTCGACAAAGGATTTGAAGCCGGCGATTTTGAGTTGGGTGAGGCGCATGAACAGATTTGAATGAATCGGCCCAGGCAGCCCGTCACGAAGGCCGCCTGGCGAGGGCGCGTATGATAACACCGGCGGGATGACAGGCCGGAGCGGGCCAGTATTTTCCGTGCCCATCGTCCAGACCGCCCGCCGCATCCACTGCGGCAGACAAATCCCGGCTGCCACGGCTAGAATGCCGCAATACCCAGTGGAAATGCCAGTGAAAATGCCAGTGGAGGAAGGCCCATGCGAGACGCTCCCGACACCCAGAGCGAACGGGATGAACACTTTTTGCGCCACACCCTGGAACTGGCCCGACTCAATGTCGAGCGCGGCGATGGCGGCCCCTTCGGAGCCGTGATCACCCGCCATGGCGAGATCATCGCCGCAGGCTGGAACCGGGTGGTCGCCGACAAGGACCCCACGGCCCACGCCGAAATCCTCGCCATCCGGGCAGCCTGCCAGAAACTGCAGCACTTTCATCTCGAAGGCTGCACCCTCTACGCCTCCTCCGAACCCTGCCCGATGTGCCTGGCCGCTGCCTACTGGGCCCGGGTGGATCGCATCGTCTTCGCCAACGACCGGGAAGTCGCCGCCGCGGTCGGCTTCTGCGACGAAGCCCTTTACAGCGAACTGCAACGCCCGCCCCTGGCCCGGCAGATCCCCACGCTGCATCACCCCATTCCCGAAGCCAGCGCCCCCCTCAAAGCCTGGTTCGCCCGGCAGGACCGGATCGGCTACTGACCAAAGACTGACCAAAGACTTGCCCGACAGGGGGGGCGCGTCTATGCTTGCCGCCATTCCCGTTGCGGCCGGCCTCTGGATCACGCCAAGGCCGGCCGCACGCCGATGCAAACCGATGCAAGCCGGCACGAAGCCCATCCCGACGCTCGAAACCGCGCAAAACACAAGAAACAGCCAGGTCAGAACGGCCCAGGGGCTGTCCGTTCCCGGAGAACCGCATGAGCCTTTTCAGCAAGCTCACCCAGATGTTTGGACCCGCAAGCGTGCCGGAATCGGAAGAAGACGTCCTGCTGGCGCACACGATCGCCATGACCGACCCCCGCCTGGATTCGGTTCCCCATTACGCTGAAACCCTCCGCCCCCTGATCGACCACGCCCGGACTTACTACGAACAGAGCGTCAACACCCTGCCCGGCCCCGTCCGGCTCGACGGCGGCAGCCCCTTGCTGCCCCTGATTTTCACCAGCCCTGAAGACATGCGGGTGGGCCTGGGGCGCAGCCTCGAAGTCAGGCAACACTTGCCCGCACTGCTGGAAGAGGGCCACCCCCGACTTTGCGCCCTGCTTGCCTTGCGGACCCGCGCCCTGCCCGGCGCCAGGCAGTTCACCCTCACCGACCACACTTTCGGCAGCCTGGCCACCTCGCCGGATGGGGTACGGCTGAGCCTGCGGGATGCCGCCTTCGACAGCCTGCTCCAGGGCTTTGCCAACACCACCCATTACCGCCAGCAAAAGCTGGAGCTGATGCTGTCCCAGAAGGAATTGCTGCAAGCCGCAGCGGCCACGCACAAGGTGCACACTGCCGGGGTTTCCCAATCCATCGACGCCCATATTTACCGGGCCAACAAGGATCTTTCCCCGGAACGGGTCCTGCAGAATCTAGTCGAGTGGCTGGGCAATCCCGAACCCTTCTTGCGTCTGGAAAACCGCACCGGGCTCACCCTGAAGGCGGAGGACGAGGCGGCCACGGTCATCCACCTGCCCCAGCTGTCTTGCCAGGATCGCCGCCAATGGCTGGTGTGCCTGGCCGAATTCCCGGCCGAAATGGCCAGTGCCGCCCTGGCCCGGGAAACTCACCCTCATCGTTTCATCATGATCTGAGCAATTTCTGCTTGCGAAAGAGGGACGCTTTTCGGGGATAATCCGCCCCTTCCCTTTGCCCATGCCGCGACCGTGAATCCCCATCTCGCCCGACTCCAGCCCTACCCCTTTGAAAAACTGCGCGCCCTCTTTGCCGGCGTCACCCCCAACCCGGCCTATCGGGAAATCAAGCTTTCCATCGGCGAGCCGCAGCACGCCACCCCACCCTTCATCATGGAGGCCCTGGCCGCCAGCCTGAAGGGGCTGGCCCACTACCCCGCCACCCTCGGCAGCCCCGCCCTGCGCCAGGCCATCGCCGCCTGGACCCGGCGCCGCTACGACCTGGAACTCGACCCGGAGACGGAAATCCTGCCGGTCAATGGCTCCCGGGAAGCCCTGTTTTCCTTCGCCCAGGCGGCGATCGACGGTAGCCGCCCGGCGCCGCTGGTCGTAAGCCCCAATCCCTTCTACCAGATCTATGAAGGGGCCGCCTACCTCGCCGGGGCCGAACCCCGCTTTCTCAACACCCTGCCGGAGAACGGCTTTGCCTTCGACCTCGATGCCCTGACGCCGGAGGAATGGGCGCGGGTGCAGCTTTTTTATGTTTGCTCCCCCGCCAACCCCACCGGCAAGGTGCTGAACCTCGAGGACTGGAAGAGCCTCTTTGCCCTCTCGGAGCAATACGGTTTCATCATCGCCTCCGACGAGTGCTATTCGGAAATCTACTTCGATGAGGCCCATCCCCCGCTCGGCGCCCTGCAGGCGGCGAAGCTGCTGGGCCGGGGCATGGAGCGGCTGGTGATGTTCTCCAGCCTCTCGAAGCGCTCCAACGTGCCGGGCCTGCGCTCGGGCTTCGTCGCCGGCGACCGGGAACTGCTGCAGCGTTATCTGCTCTACCGCACCTATCATGGCTGCGCCATGGCCCCGCCGGTCCAGGCTGCTGCCGTGGCGGCCTGGAATGACGAGGCCCATGTGCGCGACAACCGTCGCCAGTACCGGGAAAAGTTCGCCACCGTGACGCCGCTGCTCACCGCAGTGCTGGATACCGGCATGCCCGACGCGGGTTTCTACCTCTGGGCCCGGACCCCGGTGCCCGACACCGACTTCGCCCGGGATCTGCTCGCAGCCTATAATGTCGTCGTTTTACCGGGCAGTTTCCTCGCCCGGGCATCCGGCGGCGTGAACCCTGGTGCCCACTTCGTCCGCATCGCCCTGGTGGCGGGACTGGCAGACTGCCTCGAAGCCGCCGGACACATTTCCCGATTCATCCAATCACACCAAAAACCAGAAACCAAAAACCAAGAACAAGGAACTCAAAAGTGAGCGTTACCGTGAACATCAAGCCCAGCCATCAACATCCCCTGCAGCCCGTGATCGAGGATCTGTGGGAGCGTCGCAGCGAACTCACGCCCCACGGCGACCAGGAAAAGATTCACTCCATCGAGCAGATCCTCTGTGAACTGGACAACGGCCATCTGCGCGTCGCCGAGAAGATCGACGGCCAGTGGACCACCCATCAGTGGGTCAAGAAAGCCGTGCTGCTCTATTTCCGCACCCACGACAACGAACGCATGAAGGCCGGTACCACCCGTTATTATGACAAGGTGCCCACCAAGTTCGAGGACTACTCCAAGGAAGACTTCCGCCAAGGCGGCTTCCGGGTCGTGCCTCCCGCCATCGCACGGCATGGCGCCTTCCTGGCCAAGAACGTGGTGCTGATGCCTTCCTACGTGAACATCGGCGCCTACGTCGATGAAAACACCATGGTGGATACCTGGGCCACGGTCGGTTCCTGCGCCCAGATCGGCAAGAACGTGCATCTCTCCGGCGGTGTCGGCATCGGCGGTGTACTGGAGCCCCTGCAGGCCAACCCCACCATCATCGAGGACAACTGCTTCATCGGCGCCCGCTCCGAAATCGTGGAAGGGGTGATCGTGGAAGAGAACTCCGTAATCTCCATGGGCGTGTTCATCAGCCAGTCCACCAAGATTCTCGACCGGGCCACCGGCGAGATCAGCTACGGCCGCATTCCTGCCGGTTCCGTGGTGGTATCCGGCAATCTGCCCGCCAAGGATGGCAGCCACAGCCTCTACTGTGCCGTGATCGTCAAGAAGGTGGACGCCCAGACCCGGGCCAAGACCAGCATCAACGACCTGCTGCGCGACTGAATCGATTCATCAGCCTCAAACCCACTGGCGGAGATACTTCCATGATCCTGGACAAACTTTTCCAACTCATGTCCGAAAAGCAGGCTTCCGACCTGTTCATCTCCGCCGGCACCTCCATCCACATCAAGATCCAGGGCAACACCCTGCCGGTGAACCAGCAGGTCATGACTCCGGACATGATCGAAAAAATCGCGCAGGAGCTGATGTCCCCGGAACAGGCCGAAACCTTCGAGGCCGAGCAGGAGATGAACCTCTCCTTCGGCGTGCCGCAGGTCGGCAATTTCCGGGTCAACATCTTCCGTCAGCGTAATTCCATCGGCATCGTGGTGCGCTTCATCCTGGGCAACATCCCGGACCTCACGACCCTCGGGCTACCCCCCATCCTGGCCGAGCTGATCATGGAAAAGCGGGGCCTCATCCTGATCGTGGGCTCGACCGGCTCGGGCAAATCCACCACCATCGCCTCGATGCTGGACTACCGCAATGCCAATCGCAGCGGCCACATCCTCACCATCGAGGACCCTATCGAATTCCTGTTCAAACACAAGAAGTCGGTGGTCAACCAGCGCGAACTGGGGATGGACACCCGCGACTGGCAATCGGCCCTGAAGAACGCCATGCGCCAGGCGCCCGACTGCATCCTGATCGGCGAAATCCGCGACCGGGAAACCATGCAGGCGGCCCTGGCCTACGCCCAGACCGGCCACCTCTGCCTGGCCACCCTGCACGCCAACAACAGCTATCACGCCTTGAACCGCATCATCAACTTCTTCGCCCTGGAAAACCGTCCGGCCCTGTTCCTCGACCTGGCCACCAGCCTGCGGGCCATCATCTCGCAGCGTCTGGTGAAGAAACCGGATGGCAAGCGCATTCCCGCGGCCGAAGTGCTGCTCAACACTCGCCACATCAGCGAGCTGATCGAACGGGGCGAGGTTTCCGCCATCAAGGAAGCCATGGAGCAGACCATGGCCCCGGGTTCGCAGACCTTCGAGCAGGATCTGTTCCGCCTCTACCGGGACGGCATCATCACCCTGGACGAAGCCCTGGCCAACGCCGATTCGCCCACCAACCTGTCCTGGCTGATCAACAACTCCGATCTCGATACCGGCCCCGGCAAGGAAGACAAGAAAAAGAAGACCGAAGGAGCGCTTGAATTCGAAGCCGATACCGAAAACGGCACTTCCTTCAAGGAATTCACCCTCTCCCTGAACGACGACGCCGGCCAGCCCTGAAGCCCTGCCCTGAAGCCCTGCCCTGAAGCTCAGCCCTGAACCTATCCGCCCTCGCCCATGACCCTCGCTGCCCCCCAGAATCCCACCCAGAATCCCACCCTGGCGCTTGTCCAGGCCCTGCTCGCCTGTCCCTCCCTCACCCCTGCCGACGGCGGCTCGCTGGAATTGATCCGGGCCCGCCTCGCCCCCCTGGGCTTCGCATTTGAAGCCATGGACCGGGGCGAGACCCGCAATCTCTGGGCCCGGCGCGGCACGGCCAGGCCGCTCTTTTGCTTTGCCGGCCACGTCGATGTGGTGCCCCCCGGCCCTCTGGAACAATGGACCTCCCCTCCTTTTCAACCTCAGCTGCGGCAGGGCCACCTCTACGGCCGGGGCGCCGCCGACATGAAATCGTCGATCGCCGCCATGATCGTGGCCGTCGAGCGTTTCCTCGCCGCCCAGCCCGGGCATCCGGGCTCGATTGCCTTTTTGCTCACCTCCGATGAAGAAGGCGATGCCCTGGACGGCACCCTGGCCGTGGTCGAGACCCTGCAGGCCCGGGGCGAGTCGCTCGACTACTGCATCATCGGCGAACCCACCTCGGTCGCCACCTTGGGCGACATGGTCAAGCACGGCCGGCGCGGCTCCCTCTCGGGCAAATTGAAGGTAAAGGGCATCCAGTGCCACATCGCCTACCCGGAAAAGGGCCGCAATCCCATCCACGAGCTGGCTCCGGCGCTTGCCGAACTGGCCGCCACCGTCTGGGACGAAGGCAACGCATCCTTTCCGCCCACCACCTGGCAGGTTTCCAACCTCCATGCCGGCACCGGCGCCAACAACGTGATTCCGGCTTATGTGGAACTCTTCTTCAATTTCCGCTTTTCCACCGCCAGCACCCCGGAAAGCCTGCAGCGGCGCCTGACCGCCATCCTGGATAAATACGGCCTCGAATACGAGATCGACTGGACCCTGGGCGCCCGGCCCTTCCTTACGAAGCCAGGCCGGCTCGCCGAGGCGGTGCGCGCCGCGATCCAGGAAGAAACCGGGCTCGTCACCGAGTTTTCCACCACCGGCGGCACTTCCGATGGCCGCTTTCTCGCCGCGATCTGCCCGGAGCTGGTGGAAGTGGGGCCGGTCAATGCCACGAGCCACAAGATCGACGAATGTATCGCCGTGGACGCCCTGCCCAGGCTCACCGGCATCTATCAACGCATCCTGGAAAAAATCCTTCATGTTTGAGCGCGCCCGCAACGAACTCCTGACGCTCAGGGACTGCCTGCGCTTTGCCGTCAGCCGCTTCAACGAGGCCGGCCTCTTTTTCGGCCACGGCTGCGACAATGCCTGGGACGAAGCCGTCTATCTGGCGCTTTCCAGCCTGCACCTTCCCCTCGACCAGCTCGAACCCTTCCTCGATGCCCGCCTCTTGCCCCAGGAGCGGGACATCCTGCTCGAGCTCTACCGGCGCCGGGTGGAGGAGCGGCTGCCCGCCGCCTACCTGACCCGGGAAGCCTGGCTGGGCGAACACCGCTTTTATGTCGATGAACGGGTGATCGTGCCCCGCTCCTTCATCGCCGAACTGCTAAACGAACAGCTCGCGCCCTGGATCGACGATCCCTGGCAGGTCAAAGCGGTCCTCGACCTGTGCACCGGCTCCGGCTGCCTTGCCATCCTCGCCGCCCTCAATTTCCCCGAAGCCCGGGTGGACGCCGTCGACATCTCGCCGGAGGCCCTCGCCGTCGCCAGAAAAAACGTAGACGACTACCGGCTGCAGGCGCGGCTACGCCTGATCGAATCGGACGGCTTCAATGCCCTGGGCGAGGCACGCTACGACCTGATCCTCTCCAACCCTCCCTACGTGAACGCCGAATCGATGGCCGCCCTGCCGCCGGAATACCGGAAGGAGCCGCAACTGGCGCTGGGCTCGGGCCTGGATGGCCTCGATTTCACCCGCCGCATCCTGGCCCAGGCCAAGGCGCATCTCGAGCCGGGCGGCCTATTGGTGGTCGAAATCGGCCACAACCGCGCAGCGCTCGAAGCCGCCTATCCCGAGCTGCCCTTCACCTGGCTCGAAACCGCCGCCGGCGACCCGTATGTGTTCATGCTGCGCCGGGATGAACTCTGATTTTGCCGCCCGCCTGCTGCCTGGAATTTTCAGTTGCCTTTCGCTAGGCTAGTGGATGAGTCGCGTGTTTGCGCGCGATCTTCCCCATTTCCAAGGAGCCGCCATGGCCAGCATCCGCCCCCCTGCCGTCGCCGGCATGTTCTATCCGGCCGATCCGGACGAGTTGCGCCAGCAGGTCCAATCCCTGTTGGCCGCAGCCCGGTCCGACCCCCTCAACCAGCCACTGAGCGATCAACCCAAGGCCCTGATCGTGCCCCATGCGGGCTACCTCTACTCGGGTGCCACCGCCGCCCGGGCCTATGCCCTGCTCCAGCCCTGGCGCCAGATCATCCGCCGGGTGGTGCTGCTGGGACCCAACCACCGGGTCCCCTTGCGCGGGCTGGCGGCGCCATCCTGGGACGGGTTTGCCTCTCCCCTGGGCACGATCCCCGTGGACCAGAGCGCCCTGGCGCAACTCGAGGACCTGCCCCAGGTTCAGTGCAGCGACCCGCCCCATCTCCTGGAACATGCCCTGGAAGTGCAATTACCCTTCCTGCAATGCACTCTGGAGAATTTCCAGCTGGTGCCCCTGGTGGTCGGCCAGGCGGATGCAAGAGCGGTTGCCGAAGTCCTCGACCGGCTCTGGGACGGGCCCGAAACCCTGGTGGTGGTCAGTTCCGACCTCTCCCATTTCCTCCACGATAGCCAGGCCCGGCCCACGGACCAGCACACCGCCCAAGCCATCCTGACCCTGGAAGCCAGCCTCCGGGGCGAACAGGCCTGCGGCGCCATGCCCATCAATGGCCTGTTGCGCTCGGCCCGGCACCATCACCTGGAACCCCGCTGCCTGGAACTATGCAATTCCAGCCGCAGCACCGGCGACCGGGAGCGGGTGGTGGGCTACGGAGCCTTCGTCTTGCTACCGGAGCATAAATCATGACGCGGCACGATAATGACCCAAGCCCCCACGATGACCCCGGCCCCCTGCTGCTTGCCCTGGCGCGCCAGGCCATCGCCGCCCGCCTGGGGCTGGCGCCGCCGCCGCGCCTGCCGGAAAACCTGCAGGAACCGGGCGCAAGCTTCGTCACCCTGACCCGGAACGGCGAGCTGCGGGGCTGCATCGGCAGCCTCACCGCCTGGCGCCCCCTGGCCGAGGATGTGATTCACAATGCCTGCGCCGCCGCCTTCGAGGACCCCCGCTTTGCCCCGGTGAGCGTCGCCGAATGGCCGCAGATCCGCATCGAAGTCTCCCTGCTCTCGGCGCCGCAGGCCATTGCCTGCCGGGACAGGGCCGACCTGCTCGCCCAGCTGCGCCCCGGCGAGGATGGCCTGATCCTGGCCGAAGGCAGCCGCCGGGCCACTTTTCTGCCCCAGGTCTGGGAACAGTTGCCGGACCCGGAGGATTTTCTCGGCCAGCTCTGCCGCAAGGCCGGCCTGCCGCCCAGCCACTGGAGCCCGGAACTACGTTTTTGGCGCTATCAGGTCAAGAAATGGAAGGAACAACCATGAATACGCCCGCCCGCTGGTGGCACCCGCTGCCCGATGGCCACATCCAGTGCGATCTTTGCCCCCGGAATTGTCGCCTGCATGAAGGCCAGCGCGGCGCCTGCTACACCCGCCGAATACAGGGCGGGCAGATGGTGCTGACCGTCTATGGCCGCTCCTCCGGCTTTTGCCTCGACCCGATCGAAAAGAAACCCCTGAACCATTTTTACCCGGGCAGCAGCGTGCTCTCCTTCGGCACCGCCGGCTGCAATCTCGCCTGCAAGTTCTGCCAGAACTGGGAAATTTCCCACGCCAAGGCCCAGGAGGAAGAGCTGCTGCCCGCTTCCCCCGACGCCATTGCCGATGCGGCCCTGGCCTGGCAGGCCCGCTCGGTGGCCTACACCTACAACGACCCGGTGATTTCCGCCGAGTACGTGCTGGACACGGCCCGGGCCTGCCGGGAAGCGGGCATCCTCAACGTGGCGGTCACCGCCGGCTACATCCGCCCCGAACCGGCGCGGGAATTCTTTACCGCCATGGACGCCGCCAATGTCGACCTGAAATCCTTCAGCGACAACTTCTATTACAAGCTCTGCGCCGGCCACCTGCAGCCGGTGCTCGATATCCTCGAATACATTCACAAGGAAACCGACTGCTGGCTGGAACTCACCACCCTGCTGATTCCCGGCCACAACGACGACCCGGCGGAAATCGAAGCCCTGTGTGCCTGGGTGGCCGAACACCTGGGGCCGGATGTGCCCCTGCATTTCACCGCCTTCCACGGCGCCGGCCGGATGCAGGATGTCCCCGGCACGCCGCCCGCCACCCTCACCCGGGCCCGGGAACAGGCCCTGGCCGCCGGACTCCATTATGTCTACACCGGCAATGTCCATGACCCGGCCGGCGCCGTTACCGCCTGCCCCGGCTGCGGCAGTGAGCTGGTGGCGCGGGACTGGCACCGCATCCTGCGTTACCGTCTCACCCCCGCCGGCGCATGCCCGCAGTGCGGCCTCAAGATACCGGGCCGCTTTGCCGCGCATGTCGACTCACACAACATTCCCCCCATTCCCATCCGCCTCTCGTGATTCCCCAGGAAATCGGCATCGTCTCCGGCCGCGCCCACCTCTACGCCAGCCTGGCGCTGCCGGAAGCGCCCCGGGGGCTGGTGCTGCTGCCCCAGGCGGGCGGGGTGCATCCCGGCTGCCGCCATGAATATGCGGCCCGAGTCCAGGAACAGCAGGGCTTCGCCACCCTGCTCATCAACCTCATCAGCTTCCGGGACCCCCAGAACGGCAATCTGCAGAACAATGTGCCGCTCCTCACCCAGCGCATCCTCGATTGCCTGGCCTGGCTGCGCCGGGAAGCCCTGCTCGCCCCCCTGCCCTGCAGCATCCTGGCGAGTGGCGAAGCCGTGCCTGCTGCCCTGCGGGCCAGTGCCCAGCGGGATGCCCAGGTCAGCGCCCTGGTCTGCCGGGGCGGACTGCCGGATCAGGCCGGCGCGTTCTACCTGGAAACCCTGGAATGTCCGACCCTGCTGTTGTTTGGCGCCGGGGACAGCCATGGCCAGGCTTCGGGCCGGCGCTGCCAGGAAAAAGCCCGGCGGCATTGCAAGATCCAGATCATTCCCGATGCCGACCGGGAATTCACGGCCCCCCCGCATTTTGAAACCACCACCCATATCGCCAGCCAGTGGCTGCTGAGCCATATCGGCCATATCGGCCATTTCGGCCATTTCGGCCATTTCGGCCATTTCGGCCATGTTGAGCCATAAATGCCCCGGACCCTGCAAGACTTGCTGTAAGCTCTCGAAGCCTTCACCCTCCGTCCAACCTTCCCGGGAGCCATCGCCAATGTCTGGCGATCACACCACCGCCCACCTCAGGCGCCGCAACTTTCTTGCCACCGTGCGGCCCGCCCTGACCCTGCTGGCCGGCGGCTGCAGCCTCACCCCCCGGATCGTCACCCAGGCCCGCGCATCATGACGCCCCCCGCCCTGCCCCGGAAAACCCTGCGCAACGTCCTGCTGGTCCCCTTGCTGGCGCTGGTCTGCCTATTCTTCCTGAGCGTCACCCTGATTTCGGTACTGCAAAATAAACGCAACCAGGAAGCGCAGATCCAGCACCAGGCCCAGACCATCCTCGAAGCCATTCAGGGCGCCCTGGAGGTATCCCACGACCGCATGGAACTGCAGCGCCAGGTCACCATCATGGGGGGCGAACGGCAAATCAGGCGCATCAGCGTCGCCCTGGCCCACCCCCTCCAAATCATCGCCAGCACCCACCGTGCCTGGCTGGGTCGGAATCTGGACGACATTTCCGAAGACGAACAAGAACTGAAGGCCCTGCGCCAGGTGCTGTACGAAGGCGGACGCCGGGTGCAGTACCATGATGAGCCCCCCGCCTGGCAGTTCGTCGGAGAAATTTCCCTGACCCCCACCCAGCAGGCTACCGGCCAGCCCATCCGGGCAGCGGTTTCCGTCGTGCTCGATGCCGCCCCCGCCCTGGCCAGCCAGCGGCGCAACCTGATGTTCCTGCTGCTGTCCATGGCCGTGGTCATGCTGATTGCCGCCCTGGCCACCTGGCGACTGCTCAAGCGCCATGTGGTTGCGCCGGTGGAAATGATGGCCGAAGCCGTCTCCCTGCGGGCCCGGGGCAATGAGGGGGTGCGCATTCCCATTCAGGTCGATGATGAAATCGGCATGCTGGGCCGGGCTTTGAATGCCTTGCTGAACGCCGAAGAACTGGCCCAGCAGCGGGCCGAGCGAGAGCAAGCCCTGGCCCACTCGCTGTTCAAGCTGCATGCCCAGGCGGCAGGCCTGAGTGAAACCGGGACCCTGATCCGCGCCCTGCACGAGGCGATGCACCTGACCGGGAGCAAGAGTGGCCAGATTCTGGTCTGCCCCGAACAGGGGAAAGCACCGCAATCGGTCCTGCAGCTCGGGGCTGCCGCGCCGGCCTGCCGGATCGAGATCGAGCAAAACGGCGCTCCCTGCCTCTGCCTCGAACTGGGGGAAAAACCCCGGGAGCATGACGCGGATGATGACCGCCTGGCCCGCTTCATCGCCAACGAAGCCTGGCAGATCGTGCGCCGAAAACGCCTCGACATGGCCCTCAAGGCCGCCGATGCCCGCTTTCGGCGCATCATCGAAACCACCCTGGAAGGCGTCTGGATCTTCGATGCCGAACTGCGCGTGAGCTACGCCAACCAGCGCACCTGCGACATGCTGATGCTGCCGCTGGAGCGCATGCTGGGCCGGTCGGTGGACGATTTCATCCCTGCCGTGGAAGAGGAAAACCACCGGCAGCAGATGGATCTACGTCGCCAGGGCACCGCCACCGTTTATGAGCGGCGTTTTCTGCGCAGCAATGGCAACATGTTCTGGTGTCTGGTTTCAGCTACGCCGCTGTTCGATGAACACGGACGCTTCTCCGGCTCCTTCGCCATGATCAGCGACATCAGCCGGATCAAGCGTACCGAGGAAGAGCTGAAGCTGGCCGCCCACGTTTATGACGACAGCCCCAACGCCATCGCCATCACCGACGCCCAGTTCCGGGTGCACTCGATCAACCAGGCCTTCACCAGGATCACCGGCTTCACCGCCGAGGAAACCCTGGGCCGGCCGGCGGCCTTTCTGGAGACCCGGCTGCGGATCCAGTGCAGTCGCCTGGGAGCCGGGGAGCGCTGGCAGGGTGAAGTCTGGAACCAACGCAAATCCGGGGAACTCCACCCGGAATGGCTGAGCATTTCCCCGGTCATCGACAGCCAGGGCAAGACCACCCATTACGTCACCATCATTGCCGACCTCACCGAGCGCAAGGAAGCCGAATCCCGCATCGACTACCTCGCCAATCACGACCCCCTCACCAGCCTGCCCAACCGTCTCCTGTTCCAGAGCCGCATCGACCAGGCCCTGAGCATGGCCGCCGGGCTGGGCCGCCGGGCTGCCTTGCTGCTCCTGAATGTGGACCGTTTCAAGACCATCAACGACTCCCTCGGTCATCTGGTCGGGGATGCCCTGCTGGTCGAAATTGCCCGCCGCCTGCAGCAAGGGCTGGGCCAGGCCGATGTGCTCAGCCGCCAGGGCGGCGATGAATTCCTCATCCTGCTCAGCGAGGTGGCCAATATCGACCAGACCAGCCAGCAAGCCCAGCGCTTGCTGCAGGAACTCACCCAGCCTTTCTGGCAGAAAGACCAGGAAATCCAGATTTCCGCCTCGCTGGGCATCGCCTTGTACCCGGATGATGGGCACGACTTCGCCGAACTGCTGCCCCGCGCCGACTCGGCCATGCGCCAGGCCAAGGAGAGCGGCCGCAACACCTTCCGCTTCTACCGGGCCCAGATGAACTCCGATGCCCTGGCCCGCCTGCAGCTCGAAAATGCCCTGCGCGAGAGCTTGGCCCAACACCAGTTCCAGCTCCATTACCAGCCTCTGGTCCAGAGCGAAACCGGCCAGGTCCGCAGCGTCGAAGCCTTGCTGCGCTGGCCCCACCCGGAGCGGGGCTACATCTCTCCTGTCGAGTTCATCCCCCTCGCGGAAGAAAGCGGCCTGATCGTTCCCCTGGGCGCCTGGGCGCTGCAGGAAGCCTGCCGCCAGGCCCGCCTCTGGCAGGATCAGGGGCTCGATCTGCGCATCGCCGTCAACCTTTCCTCGGTTCAGTTCAAGCGCGGCGATCTCGTCAATAGCGTGCGCCAGGCCCTGACAAGCCAGCAACTCCCGCCCGAACGCCTCGAACTGGAGCTGACCGAATCGATCCTGATCCAGGACGTGGAAGAAACCCTGGAAACCGTACATCAACTGCGCGATCTGGGGATCTCGCTTTCCATCGACGACTTCGGTACCGGCTACTCCAGCCTCGCCTACCTGCGCCGCCTGCCGGTACAGAAACTGAAAATCGACCAGTCCTTCGTGCGCCAGCTGACCGAAAAAGCCGAAGACGCCGCCATCGTCAGCACCATCCTGGCCATGGCCCAGCAACTGGGCCTGGAAACCGTGGCCGAAGGCGTGGAAACCCGGGAGCAGTTCCTGTGGCTGCAATCCCGGCGTTGCACCAGCATCCAGGGCTACTACTTCAGTCAACCCCTGCCGGCCCAGGAAATTCCCGGGCAGATCGCCCGCATCCAGAATTCATCTCAGCCTTGACCCCCCGTGGCGCTTGCCAGGCAAAGCGCCGACATCGCGCCGACATCGCGCCGATCCTGGTGCTCAAATTGAGTGCGCTCGCCCAGGTACCGGTTCAACGCCCAGGTACCGGTTCAACGCCCGGCAGCACGCTTCGACTTGGCTCGTCACGGCTTCATCGTGGCAGGGCGCCATTGACCTTCATGGGCACCGTGTCGGCAGGCTGCAGCCGCACCAGGCGGATTGTCTGCATCGAGCGGCACCTCCGGGGAGGATTTTGCGTTTGGAGAACGTGAAGCCTATCCGCTCCGCGATTCACGCGCTTTCATTCCGATATTTACGTCTAGTGATTCCGGAATTTACGTTATTGGTTTCCGAGATTTACGGTACTATTCCTGCATGAATTTGGCATCCCTTTTCCCGCGTCGGATCGAACAGCGCATTGCTGAAGCGCTGCTGGACACGCCGGTCGTGTTGTTGGCCGGTCCGCGTCAGGCCGGTAAGACAACGCTGGTACGGCAAATCGCAGAACAGCAGGGGTTGCGCTACCTGACCCTGGACGATGCGCTGACCTTGCTGTCGGCACGGGAAGATCCGGTCGGGATGATTCGCAGCCTGGATCGAGCCGTGATCGATGAAATCCAGCGCGCGCCTCATCTGCTGCTGGCCATCAAGAAAAGCGTGGACGAAGACCGGCGCCCTGGCCGTTTCCTGCTGACCGGTTCGGCCAACTTGATGGCGCTACCCACCGTGGCCGACTCACTCGCGGGCCGAATGGAAACCCTGTCGCTGTTGCCTTTGTCGCAGAGCGAAAGTATGACGGCACCGAGACGATGCCCTTGGGATCTGGAATCTGGGCAGCGCCGCTGTCAAGTTTGTGGGGAACGTAGAAGTAAAGTACTTTGTCGGGCTTGGCCGTCACGCTTGGCCGTCACATGTGGAGACGGTGCAGGGCTGGTGGCCAGAGTTGCTAAAGCAACTGTCCATCGTGCGCCAGAATGCTGGCGATGAAGAGCGTAGCGGCGACGGGATGGCGCCGTGAGCCGCGCGGTAAGGCAGAGCGGGCAGAGCGGGCAGAGCGCAAGCCGTGTTGATAGGCCATGCCCGCAATCGGGCGGTATGTTTCGGTATGTTTATATCGCGCGGCGCCTCCAGGGGGAAGATGCCGGCCCGGGTATCCGTTATCATGCAAGGTCCGACGACCCCAATGAATGTGCCTCATGAACCAGCGCCTCCCCCAGACCATCCGCCTGGCCGACTACACTCCGCCCGCCTACCTGGTGCACAACCTGGATCTGGATGTGGATTTCCAGCCCCAGGCAGACGAAACCATCGCCCTGGTCACGGCCTGCATCAACCTGGCCCGCAACCCTGCTGCGGCCGGCAGCCCGGCCCTGGAACTCGATGGGGATGAACTGGAGACCCTGAGCGTGCAGGTGGATGGCAAACCCCATCCCCACACTTTCGCGCCTGGCAAACTGATCCTCACCGACCTGCCCGAACGCTTCACCCTGGAAACCCGGGTGCGCATCCACCCCGATGGCAACACCAAGCTTTCCGGCCTGTATCGTTCCAAAGACGGCTACTTCACCCAGTGCGAGGCCGAGGGCTTTCGCCGCATCACCTGGTTCCTGGACCGGCCCGACGTGATGGCCCGGTACACGGTCACCCTGCATGCCGACAAGGCGCGCCTGCCGGTGCTGCTCGCCAACGGCAACCCCGTCGCCAGCGGTGACGAAAGAGGCGGTCGCCATTTCGCCACTTGGGAAGACCCGTTCAAGAAGCCCTGCTACCTGTTCGCCATGGTGGCCGGCAAGCTGGACGTGCTCCAGGACAGCTTTACCACCGCCTCCGGCCGCACGGTGCAGCTCGCCATCCATGTCGAACCGGGCAAGCTGGATCAATGCACCCACGCCATGGCGGCCCTGAAGAAAGCCATGGCCTGGGACGAGCAGCGCTTTGGCCTGGAATGCGACCTGGACCACTACATGATCGTCGCCGTGGGCGACTTCAACATGGGCGCCATGGAAAACAAGGGCCTCAACATCTTCAACACCAAATACGTGCTGGCCCGGCCCGACGTCGCCACCGATGTCGATTTCGAGAACATCGACCGGGTCGTGGCGCACGAATATTTCCACAACTGGACCGGCAACCGCGTCACCTGCCGGGACTGGTTCCAGCTTTCCCTGAAGGAAGGGCTCACCGTGTTCCGCGACCAGGAATTCGGCGCCGACCTGCACAACCCCCAGACGGCCCGCATCCGCGAGGTGCGTGGCCTGCGCGCCGCCCAGTTCCCCGAGGATGCCGGCCCCATGGCCCATCCGGTGCGGCCCGAGTCCTATGTCGAGATCAACAACTTCTATACCGCCACCGTCTATGAGAAGGGCGCCGAAGTGGTGCGCATGATCCAGACCCTGATCGGCCGCCACGGCTTCAGAAAGGGCCTGGACGAATACTTCCGCCGCCACGACGGCCAGGCCGTCACCTGCGAGGATTTCGTCGCCGCCATGGCCGACACCTCCGGCACCGACTTTGGCCAGTTCATGAACTGGTACCGATACCCCGGCACGCCCCATGTCACAGCCAGCGGCCACTACGACGCCGAGCGCCAGTGCTACACCCTGGAATTCACCCAGTCCAACCCCAAGGCCCCGGACGCGCCCCCTTACCTGATTCCCATCCGCACCGTCCTGTTCGCCCCCGACGGCGAGGAACTGCAGGATACCGCCCGCACCCTGCTGCTTGACCAAGCCCGCCAGCGCTTCACCTTCGAGTCCGTCCCCGTCGCTCCCCTGCCCTCCTTGCTGCGGGATTTTTCCGCTCCGGTGATCCTCGACTTTCCCTACCGCGATGCCGACCTCACCTTGCTCCTGGCTCACGAATCCGACCCTTTCAATGCCTGGGAAGCCGGCCAGCGCCTCGCCTCCCGGCTGATCCTGGAGGCCACCGCCCGCATCGAGGCCGGCCAGAGCCCGGTCTGGCCCGCGAGCTTCGTGGCGGCGGCGCGGCATCTTCTGACCCAGTACCCGGAACGCGGCACCGCCTTCGTCGCCGAGGCCCTGACCCTCCCCGGCGAAAGCACCCTGGCCGAAAGCCTGGACGTGGTGAATCCCGACGCCCTCCATGCCGCCCGCAATGGCCTGCGCCTGCATCTGGCCCAAACCCTGCAACCGGAATTCAGCAAGCTTTACACCCAACTGGCCCCCAGCGCCCCCTACGTCCCCAATGCGGCAGAAGCCGGGCGCCGCGCCCTGCGCAACCTCTGCTTAGGCTATCTGCTCGAACTGGACACTCCGGCCAGCCGCGAACTCGCCTGGACCCAGTTCCAGACGGCCGACAACATGACCGACCAGTTCGCTGCCCTCGCCGCCCTCGCCAACATCAACGCCGAACACTGCCCGGAACGCGAACAGGCCCTGGCCGGGTTCTACCAGCGCTGGCAAAAAGAAGCCCTGGTGGTGGACAAATGGCTGGCCGCCCAATCCACCAGCCGCCGCCCGGATACCCTGGAAACCGTGCGGCGACTCACCCAGCACCCGGCCTTCGAGCTCAACAACCCGAACAAGGTCTATGCCCTGCTGCGCGCCTTCGGCACCAATCTGGTCCGCTTCCACAGCGCCGACGGCGCCGGTTACCGCTTCCTGGCCGAACAGATCAAACGACTCGACCCCAGAAATCCCCAGGTAGCCTCCCGCCTCGCGCGCTGCTTCGACCGCTGGAAAAAGTTCGACGCAACGCGCCAGGCCCACGCCCAAGCCGCCCTCGAAAGCCTGCGGCAACACCCGGGGCTGTCACGGGATGTGTTCGAGGTGGTGGATAAGGCATTGAGCTGAGTCGACGAGCCACCGGACCCGGCGCTCCCGGAATGACAAAGTCAATGACAAAGTCAATGACGAAGTCAGCGGCGGCGACAGAACATGTCGTGATGCGCGAATCCCCTCAAATCCCCTCAAATCCCCTCTGGAACGCTAACGTGACAATCCCGCCGCCCGGCCCCGCGCCGTGTGCGCCTTCCGGTAGCTGTCGATCAGGCGCAAGTGGCGGTCCAGGCCTTCGAGTTTCATGCTGGTCGGGGTCAGGCCGTAAAAGCGCACGCTGCCCTCCACTGAGCCTAGCACCGCGTCCATCCGCTCGTTGCCGAACATGCGGCGGAAGTTGGGCTCAAAGTCGGCCAGTTCCAGTTCCTCATCGAGCAGCACTTCGAGCACCACATCGAGCGCCTGGTAGAACAGGCCGCGCTCGACGGTGTTTTCGTTGTATTGCAGATAGGCCTCGACCTGTTCCTTGGCGGCCTCGAAATCCTGCAGGGCAAGGTTGATCAGCAGCTTCAATTCCAGAATGGTCAGCTGGCCCCAGGGGGTGTTCTCATCGAACTCGACACCAATCAGGGAGATGATGTCGGTATAGTCATCCAGCTCGCTGTCTTCCAGGCGTTGGCGCAGCGCTTCGAGGCCGGCATCGTCCAGGTGGTGCAGGTTCAGGATGTCGGCGCGAAAGGCCAGCGCCTTGTTGGTGTTGTCCCAGATCAGGTCCTCCAGCGGGTAGATTTCCGAATAACCCGGCACCAGGATGCGGCAGGCCGTCGCCTTGAAACGGCCACCCAGATGATCGTAGACCGCCATGTACACCTCCTTGCCCAGGTCGGCGAGGATGCCGGACAGGGTGGCGGCTTCATCGGCATTGGAATTTTCGCCGTGGCCGGAGAAATCCCACTCGACGAATTCGTAATCGGCCCTGGCGCTGAAGAATCGCCACGACACGACACCGCTGGAGTCGATGAAGTGCTCGACGAAGTTGTTCGGCTCGGTGACGGCGTTGCGCTCGAAGGTCGGCCGCGGCAGATCGTTCAGGCCTTCAAAGCTGCGGCCCTGCAGCAGTTCGGTCAGGCTGCGTTCGAGCGCCACTTCCAGGCTGGGGTGGGCGCCGAAGGAGGCGAACACGCCGCCGGTGCGCGGGTTCATCAGGGTCACGCACATCACCGGGAACTGGCCGCCGAGCGAGGCGTCCTTGACCAGCACCGGGAAACCCTGCTTTTTCAGTTCGGCAATACCGGCCAGGATGCCGGGATATTTCGCCAGCACCTCGGCCGGTACATCCGGCAGGGCGATTTCACCTTCGAGGATTTCGCGCTTGACGGCGCGCTCGAAAATTTCCGACAGGCACTGCACTTGCGCCTCCGCCAGCGTGTTGCCGGCGCTCATGCCGTTGCTGAGAAAGAGGTTGTCGATCAGGTTGGTCGGAAAATAAACCACTGCGCCGTCCGACTGGCGCACATAGGGCAGCGCGCAGATGCCACGTCCGGTATTGCCGGAATTGGTGTCATAGAGGTGCGAGGCGCGCAGTTCGCCATCCGGGTTGTAGAGGGCCAGGCAATATTCATCGAGCAGGCCCTCCGGCAGCGCGTCCTCGGTGTCTTCACTGCGCCCCGGCTTGAACCAGCGCTCCTCCGGATAATGCACGAAGGGCGCGTTGGCGAATTCCTCGCCCCAGTACTGGTCGTTGTAAAAATGGTTGCAACTCAGACGCTCGATGAACTCGCCCAGGGCCGAGGCCAGCGCGCTTTCCTTGGTGGCGCCCTTGCCATTGGTAAAGCACATCGGCGAATGGGCGTCGCGGATATGCAGCGACCAGACGTTGGGCACCAGATTGCGCCAGGACGCGATCTCGATCTTCATGCCCAAGCCAGCCAGAATGCCGGACATGTTGGCGATGGTCTGTTCCAGCGGCAGATCCTTGCCGGCGATACAGGTGCTCGCTGCCGCATCCGGCTGCAGCGTCAGCAAGGCCTGCGCGTCGGCGTCGAGATTCCCGACCGCCTCGATGACGAACTCCGGCCCGGTCTGCACCACCTTCTTGACGGTACAGCGCTCGATGGCACGCAAAATGCCCTGCCGGTCCTTCCCGGAAATATCCGCCGGCAACTCGACCTGGATCTTGAAAATCTGCTGGTAGCGGTTGTCCGGATCGACGATATTGTTCTGCGACAGGCGGATGTGCTCGGTCGGAATATGGCGCGTGTCGCAGTAGAGCTTCACGAAGTAAGCCGCACACAGGGCCGACGAAGCCAGAAAGTAATCAAACGGCCCCGGCGCCGAGCCTTCGCCCTTGTAGCGGATGGGCTGATCGGCGATGACCGTGAAGTCATCGAATCTGGCTTCGAGACGAAGCTTGTCGAGAAAATTGACCTTGATTTCCATGCGGGAGTCCCTGCGTTCCAAACGAATTGGCCGCCATTATCCGGGTTTCCGGGACGGGAGGATGGGCTTTCCTGCCCGGAAACCGCCGCTCAGGAATCCAGCGGCTCCGGTTCGTCCCGTCTTCCGGCTGCTGCGGCAGTTGCTCTGCCTCGGCCAAGGGACGTCCGCCCCCACTGCCGGCAGAACTTCCAGGCAACTGGGTCTGCGCTGCGCACATACTCCGCACATGATCCGCACCCGTCAGCCGTCATTGCGGTTCCCGGCAGCTTTGCTATGCTTACTCCCCTTCCCCGCCCGGAACAGCCCTTATTGATGGAGTAGCCTCATGGCTTCTTTGCAGGATCAGTTTTTGAAAGCCGGCTTGATCGACAAGAAAAAGGTCAACAAGGCCAAGCAGGAAAAAAGCATTCAACAAAAGCAGGAGCGCCAGACCGGCACGCAAAGTGTGGATGAAATTCGCCTGGCCGCCCTCGAAACCCAGCGCAAGAACGCGGAGCGGGTGCGGCAACTCAATGCCCAGCGCGATGCTGCCGCCAGAGAAAAGGCGATCCTGGCGCAGATCGCCCAGATGGTGCAGCAGAGCCGCCAGAGCAAGGGTGCGGGCGACATCGCCTACCACTTCACCCACGCCAACAAGATCAAACGGCTGTATGTGTCAGCCCAGGTTCAGTCCGAACTGATAGCCGGCAATCTCGTGATCGTCTGCCTGAACGACGACATCGAACTGATCCCCCGGGTGATTGCGGACAAGATCGCCGAACGTGACCCCACCCTCGTGGTGCGGGTGCAAAAGAGCAGCACCGCAGTGGATGCCGATGATCCCTATGCCGACTTCAAGATTCCGGATGACTTGATGTGGTAATGCCCAGGGCTTGCCTGGTCAGGTTTGCGCACGGATCAACTGATGCCCGACGGCCAGCAGGAACGGCACATGCGCCGCATCAAAGGCTCGTGCCGGTTCGTGTTCAATGAGGCGCTGGCGTTGCAGAAGGAACGCTACGAGCATGGCGAAAAGAAGCTCGGCTACGCCGGACTGTGCAAGGAACTCACAGCATGGCGAAACGGTGCGCCGCTGCCATCGGGGCGCACCGCGCCATGGCTGGCCAATGCGCCCGTGCATCCGCTGCAACAGGCGATCAAGGATCTGGAGATGTCCTACGCGAACTTTTTCGCCAAACGCGCCGACTTCCCGCGTTTCAAGAAAAAAGGACAGGGCGACAGCTTCCGCTACCCCGACCCGAAACAGATCAAGCTCAACCAGGCCAACAGCCGCCTGTTCCTGCCCAAGCTCGGCTGGCTGCGCTACCGCAACAGCAGAGCCGTTCTCGGCACGGTGAAGAACATCACCGTGAGCCAAGCCTGCGGCAAGTGGTTCGTGTCGATCCAGACCGAGCGCGAGGTGGAGCCACCTGTACATCCTTCGACATCAATTGTTGGTATTGATGTTGGTGCCACCGCGTAACACCAGCCGCACCTGCCCGGCCTGCGGGCTTGTGTCGGCAGAGAATCGCCAGACGCAGGCGCAATTTTGCTGCGTCGAATGCGGCTTCGAGGAAAACGCCGATGTGGTCGGCGCGATCAATCTACTAAGGGCGGGACACGTCCGGTTCGCCTGTGAAGTGAGCGATGCAGTCATGTCGCCAGCAGCAGGAACCCACCGAAGCGAATCAGAGGCGGCTTGATGAGCAGATCAGTGCCGCGCCTCTTCGCCGCAGGAATCTCCGGCCTTCAGCCGGGGAGGATGTCAACGGCCAGATTACAATGCCCGCGCGATGGGAAGCTCCTCCCAACTCGTCGTGTAGGCCGGCGACAGACTGCCTTGATTCATCACCCATGGACCGCTCGCCGCTCGAACCGCCGCGGAGCGCAACGCGCCTCTTCCGAACCGGGCGTTGATCGCGTCCATCGCGCTCATGAGTCGCACGGCCCTCTCGCGAGCCTCGTCGTCCGTGAAGAGGTCTCCCGGAGCCTTATCGGCGGGCACTATCTCCGAGAGCACCACGCCCGCCTTCGCGTAGGCGAATCCCGGCCGATAGATTCCGCGGACGCCACGAGCGGCCAGTCCGACGATTCTTCTCTCGTCCGAGGAATGCTCTCCCAAGGGTAGCGCGAGCGAGCCGGAATACCACGGGTCTTTGTCGGAGAACGGACTCGTTCTGGCGAACACCGTAATCAGCGCGGCGACGGAGTTCTGCGCTCGAAGCTTCCCGGCAGCCCGGCTCGCGTGATGCGCGATGGCGTCAGTGAGGTCGCCGATCTTGTGGACGCGCGAGCCGAAGGACCGCGTGACCGCGATTTGTCTTTTGTCCGGAAGCACCTCCTCCAAAGCGAGACAGGACGTCCCCGCGAGTTCTCGCACTGTTCGCTCCAGCACGACGGAGAACCTGGAACGAATCATCGCAGGGTCGGCGTTGCGCAGATCCCGCGCAGAGCGGATTCCCTTCTGCGTCAGGCGATGAGCTATCCTGCGCCCGACGCCCCAGACCTCCTCGACAGGAATGCGGCCGAGAAGCTCGTCAAGTTCCGGCGAATCCGGACGTCGAATGACGCAGACACCATCGGTTCCGGCCAACCCCTTCTTCGCGCAGAAGTTGGCGAGCTTCGCCAGCGTCTTGGTCGGCCCAAACCCGACGCAGACGGCGAGTCCCAGCCACTCCGCCACCCTTCTTCTGACGGCCGCGCCGAACGTCTCCGGATCGGTCAGCAGGTCGAAGCCGGAAAAGTCGAGAAACGACTCGTCTATCGAATACACCTCGATGCCCGGGGCAAACCCCCTGAGAATCTCGACGACCCTGTTGGACAGGTCGGCGTAGAGAGCGTAGTTGCTGGACAGCGCTCGAACACCGGCCCGCTCCGCCTCGGCCCTGATCTTGAACCACGGCGCTCCCATGGCGATCCCGAGTTCCTTCGCTTCCGCGCTGCGCGCGACGACGCACCCGTCGTTGTTGGACAGAACCACAACCGGCACTCCGGCCAGACGAGGATCGAAGAGCTTCTCGCAGGACGCGTAGAAGTTGTTGCAGTCGACCAGGGCGAAGAGCCTCATGCCGGAATCCTCCTGAACACTCCGACGACCACTCCCCAAACGGACATCTCTCCGTCCTCACGAGCTTCGATGGCCGGATAGGCCGGATTCTCGGCGACGAGCGCGACATGTCCGTTCCGGACGCGCAAGCGCTTGACCAGACGCTCGCCGTCTACAAACGCCACGACGACGCTTCCGTCGCGAGGGCGGACGCTCCGATCGACCACCAGCACGTCTCCGTCGAAAATCCTCGCGCCCTCCATGCTGTCCCCCGCCACAGGAAAGAAGAAGGTCGACACCGGATTTCGCACCAGATACTCGTTGAGATCCAGCCGGCGGTCCTCGTAGTCAGCGGCCGGCGAGGGAAATCCGGCCGAGACTTTGACCGCCGCGAGAGGAAGCGGTAGACGCAAAGGCTCGGGGTCCGCCAGGAGCATGGGTTCGAGAGGCATGAGATGGATGCGCTAAAATACTGTAAGGATTTACAGTATAATACGATCGGTGAGCCTGTGGAGGAGCGTCGTCGAATCGTTTCCAGGTATCGAAGATGCCCTTCGAAGAGGTAGACCTGAATCCCTGTCCTCACACCACAGAACATGTCTAACACATTGATGTAATGATCCTGTTTCCGGCTGTTGAGATCAGGAAGCGGTGCTGACGCAGGCCCTGCAGGCCATGGTGATGGACACGCCGGGCGGTCGAATCCATGTGCGCTGGGGCCCCACGGCCAGGACCCGCCAGAGCCGCTCGCATCGACGGGGTAACGGCCGGATTCAGGATCAGAGATTCAAGTGGGTTTTTCGTCAGGAGCGATTTTTTTCAGCGAACTGTGCTTCGAGGTCCATCGCGCCATGCAGCACCCGGACGATCCGCACCAGACCAGGCTCCTCGAAGAAAAACACGAGGTAGTTGCCATAGGCGCATGAGCGCAGGCCTTTGCCGAGCTCCGGCCGTGGCCGGTAGGCTTGGGGTGCTTCCGTGATCTTGCGACACTGCCGGCGCAGTTCCCGGACGAAAGTCATCGCCCGGCGCGGATTGTCTTGAGCGATGTAGTCACCGATGGTTTCAAGATCCGACTCGGCCTGCGGTAAAAACTCCAGCCGCGTCACACCTCTTGCTCAGCCATGGCGAGATACTTCGCCTCCAGACGATCAAAGACCTCATCGGCAGGAATGTCCGGCCCGCTGGCCAGGCCCACCGCCATCGCCTCGCGCAGGGCCTGCAGCTTGGCGGCTTGTTCGGCTTCGCGCTCTTCAAGCAGGCGTAGTCCGGCCCGGACTACCTCGCTGGCGTTGTTGAAGCGGCCAGAGTCGACCTGCTGGCGGATGAAGGTTTCGAAGTGGGCGCTGAGAGCAACACTGGTCGGCATCACAGTCTCTCCTGATGACTAATAACAGTTATTAAACTCAGCCCCCAAGCCCTTGTCAACTCGTGGTTTCGACCGATGCCGTGTGCCGGTGGCGGCCACTTCCGCGGCGCTCATACCCGTCGTGCCGCGCCAGCATGGCCAGCCCAGCAATCAGGATGCTGTGCTGGTTAAAAAATCATAGAAGCCGCTTTTCGTGGCTTTTTTCAGTGCGCTGCATCGACGGGGTAACGGCCGGATTCAGGTTGATTCGGTCAGGCCGTCGCCGCGTGACGGACCGCCACTTTCGTTTGCCCCTGTTGCCCGGCTTGCCACCGATCATAAGCAATCTGGCCCTTCAGCCAGCTTTCCGCACTCGGGCCGTCGAGCCACGCCTCCAGGCGCAAGGCGAGATCGACGCTGATACCGGCCTGGGCAGCTTGTGTCGCAGGATGTCGATCAGGTCGTGGCAGGAGAGCATGCCGGCAGTGATCTTGCGATGCGCCAGGCGCTCTTTGGCGAGAAACATCAGGGCAAGCGGGTTCTCCAGATAGATCCCCTGATCGGCATGAATCTCGGCAAGAAAAGTCTCGCCCTCGTCATCCAGTTCGTTCAACAACCACGGCAGATGGCCATAACCGGCGTCGAATACGACATGGCTGTAATGCAGCCCCTCGCGCCACAGGCGCAACAACAAATCCAGGGCGATTTGACCCTTGGTTCGGAATTCCAGAGACTGCGGTATCCCCGCTTCCCGACAGCGTTCTGGGTCATCAAACCAGTGCTCGGGCACGAACAGCTCACCATCGACCAAGGCGCGATCCCGCACCAAGGCAGCGAAGACGCCCACCGGGCTGTTCTCGGTCTTGCCCAGACGGCCGTTCCATTGGCGTGCCACGCCAACGGACTTCTCGCCTTTCTTGGCAAAGGCGGATTCATCAAAAACCAGGGCCGCGCTGTGGCCGAACTGGCTATTGGCATCGACGATCAGTTGTTGCCTGACCTCAGCACGTGACCAGCTAGATTCGCTCAACATGTGGTGCAGGCGCTGATAGTGGCTGCCCGCCACCGGTTCGGCCATCTGCTCCATGTTGCGCCGATCGCACTGAAACAGGCCATGCAGGTAGCGTTTGGCGGACTCCTCAACCGAGCGGGTCCGACGTTGAAAACAGGGCAGGTAGGGGCGGAAGTGGTCGTCAAAGTGGGCAAGCGCCGAGCGGACCAGTTCGTTGATGCGTTTGGAATATTGAGGCCGACATGGTAATCAAAAGCCTCATTAAATTCATTTAAAACATAGACTTGCATTCTAACGCATGACGGCTTCCGATGGCTTGGGGGTAATCTGACAAAGTAGAATTAGTCAGCCCCTCGGGAAAATTGCCGGGCGACGAAAGACCAAATCATCCGTGAGGCATCCGGGCCTTGGGGATCACTATAAGAATGTCCAGCAGCGCCACCACTCCAGGCATGGCCAAGGCGGTCCACGGCACAAAGCGTAGCGATCAGCCGACCATTTTTTCGATAATCGGTGATGGTCGCGGCATAGCGATTGCCCCGCTGCACCCGGCGGGGTTTGCTCGCTTTAGCGCCAACCCGCTCACCCCACCGCGCGGCTGCTTCAGCACCATTCACTGGCGCCACCACGTGGTCTGCCGCGCCATGAATGACCAATAGTGCAGGCAGCCTCACCGTGGAGGAAATTGTCGGCAGCGGCGACGTTGTCACGCTTTGTCCGAACATGGCCTTGAGGGCGCTGGCCGACGAATGTGCAACACCCGGTGCGATGCCCGAATGCATGGCGATGGCCCGAAAGCGCTCCGGATGCTGCGTCGCCAGCAGCACGGCCATGCCGGCCCCGGCGGAAATTCCCGCCAGGGCAACCCGCTGGCGGTCCACCGCTTGCGACAGGCAAACCTGCTCGATGGCCGCATTGATCGAATGGGTTTCGGCTTGTGCCCGGCCCGATCGGGTGTCGTACCAATTCCAGCAGCCCTGCACATTCGACAGGCGATCCTGCTCGGGATAGAGCACGAAAAAGCGCTCCCGGGCCGCGATCCTGTTCATCCGGCTGCTGGCGGCCAGGGCATCGGCATCCTGCTGACAGCCATGCAGCATGACCAGCAAGGGGAGACGCTCGTTGCGCCGAACGCCGGGCGGCTTGTACAGCCGATAACGGCGAGGGCCGGCCGTGCCGATGGCGATCCCCGTCGTCCAATTGGCCGACGGGGCCGCGACCTTTTTACCCATCACCTTTTTTCCGGATACCGACGGGACCATCATCGGCGCGACCCGCAAACCCTCCTTGACCGCCTTGGTACCGACGCGCATTGCCGTCCGCGTCATTGTCTTCAACACGCGCTGGAAGGATCGGCTCCAGGCCGTTTTTCGTACCCGCCTTGCCATGGTTTATCCCTCACGCTGGTTCGATTTAACCCTCGATTATTGGGCCAAGCGCTTGTCGTCTCCGTCGGCTCCCGAATATTTACAGGATCACTCCGCTATGGGTGCCAGGGCACCGAACACCGGATGCAGCGGACCTAATCTCTTCGGCTCAGTAGTCGATTGCATTTTCGGCACAGACCCCCGCCATCAACTCACGCTCAGGAGCAAACCATGAACAAGGATCAAGTCAAGGGTCATCTTAAAGAAGCCACCGGCAAAGTCAAGGAAGTCGCCGGCAAGCTGGTCGGTAACGACGAGCTGGAACTGAAAGGAAAGATTGAAAAAACCGGTGGCAAGGCCCAGGCCACCTACGGCAATTTGAAAGAAGACCCTGAATCCATGTCCTCACCCCAAAAAACGATTCTAACGCATTGATATAATGGTATAATTTCGCTTTTGACTCCTTCACCCAACTGACCCTGCCGCGCTTTGAAGTCAAACAGCCCCGCCGGCCACCACTCGCGCCAGCCCTCGGCCACCTCCTCGGGCGCCTCGGCCAGCGTCGCCGCGTCCGGCGCGAACCAGCCGCCGCCCCCTTCCGGCGGATGCGGCAGATGCGCCGCCACCCAAGGCCAGGCGCGTTTCAGCCAGAGCAGGTAGGGACTATCCTCCCCCGCCTTGGCAAGGCCGGAAACCGTGAGCAGACGGCCGTCGGCGGCAAACACCAGCGCCTGGCGGAACGGCAGGGCGGCGTAACTGTCGTTGGCCATGGAAAAGCCCAGTTCCGCCAGGGTTTCCGCGGCACGGGCGCGGGATTCGAGTTCGGCCGCCAAGGCGGACAGTTTCATGGGCATGACGGGGAGCTTTCGGGAATCAAACGACAAAACACGCGGTCAGCACGGCACGCCGCCATAACTTTGCAACCATGAGGACCCAAGACACCCCGCCCTTCACTTGATCTTGAACCGCGCAATCCCACTCATTCCCGCCAGCAGTTCCGGCGGCGCCCCATCCAGGCGGGCTTCCAGTTCGATAGTCTGGGCCACCGCGTCCACCCGGGCGTTGATGGCCGTCACCTTGGCCGGGTAGGTCCGCCCGGTTTCGTTGATCGTCACCTCGAAGGGAGTGCCTTCGCGCAACTGCCGCAGCCAGCGCGAGGGCACGTTGAGACGCAGCTTGAGCGGCCCGTCGCTGACCATTTCCACCAGCGGTGTGCCGATGCTGACGCCCTGGTACGGCTTGACGTAGATTTTCACCACCCGCCCGGCAAACGGCGCGGCCACCGTGCACTGGGCCAGTTGCGCCTGGGAGAGCGCGATGGCCGCCCGGAACTTGTCGGCCTCGGCAGCGGCGAGCGACACTTCCACGTCCCCGGCCGCATCCAGCTTGCGCAGCCGTTCCTTGGCGCCCAGACTTTCCCTGGCCGCGGCAAATTCGGCCCGGGCCATGTTCAGCCGCGCCGCGGCTTCGCTACAGTCGAAGGACACCACCGGCTTACCCTTTTCCACCCGGGCGCCGAGCTGGGCTTGCAGACGGGCAATGCGCCCCGTCATCTGGGCGACCAGGGTGGTTTCCAGTTCCGGACTCAACAGCACCCGGATCGCATTCGGGTCCTCGGCGGCGGCTGCCGGGGCTGGGGCTGGGGCTGGGGCTGGGGCTGGGGCCGGGGCCGGGGCCGGGGCCGGGGCCGGGGCCGGGGCGCGATTGCCCGCCGGGGCCGGGGCACGGCTACCCGCCGGCGGCACGGGATTCTGGGCCAGGGCAGGCGATGCCAGGCCATTCGACAACATGCCTGCCAGCACACCCGCCAGCAGGCGGGCCGCCGGTCGATCCGACCAAACGATATGTTTCATGGACAACTCAACCCTCCGCCGCTGTCTTGGGAGCCGGCGCCTGCTGGAAGGTGACTTCCTGCCACTGCTGCATGGTTTTTTCCATGGCGGCGGCCAGGGTTTTCACGTCATGGCTCTCGATCGCCTCCGGCAACACGTCCAGGCCCACGGAGTTGTAGACCCGGCCCCAGGCGGCCTGGGCATTGGAATAGGCGGCATAGCGCTGGTATTCGGCCAGGAGCGCCCGGGCCTCGGAGCGGATCACTTCCAGCTCTGAATCGAACTGGCTCTTGGCCGCGGCCTGGGCAAAGTTGAGCAGGCGCTGGTCCACGCGCAGGCTTTCCTCGGCGAACTCCAGTTCGGCCAGTGACAGGCCATAGCGTTGCACCCCGACCCGCACCTGGGTCAGTACGGCCATGGAAAGGGCCATGCGCCGCATGTCGTCAGTCTTGTTCTGGTGCTCATGGGCCTGCTGCAGCGAGGGCCACTGGGTGAGCTTGAGGATGTTCCAGGACAGCCGTACACCCACGTCCACCCATTGGTTGTTGTAGCTGTAGCGGTTGGAATCGTATTGCGGCCCGGCATCCACGGAGAGGTTCGGCCACAAGAGCAGCTTTGCCGCCTTGATGTCGTTTTCCGTCACCCGCTTGCGGTACCACTCTTCCATGATCTCGGGCCGTTTTTCCAAGGCCATGAGTTCCAGCGACTCCAGATTGGCGGGGACCGGCGGCAGGGCATTTTCCTTCTCTTCCGCCAGGGTGTAGGAGGTACCCGGCGCCACGGACATCAGCGCCGTCAGTTCGGCCCGTGCCAGTTCCAGGTCCTGGCGGCGCAGGGTGAGCAGGTTCACCGCGTCGAGCAGGGCGCGCTCATAGGCCAGCACCTGGGGTTGGGGCATCAGGCCCTGCTTTTCCACTTCCTTGGCACGGGCCAGCGCCTTCTGCACCCGGGCCAGCAGGGCATCCACCCGGCCCAGCAGCTTTTGCGCCCCGAGGGCGCGCCAGTAGCTGTTGCGCACGTCCTGGAGAACATTCTGGGCCACCTTGCGGCGGCGTTCCTCGGCCATCAGCACCTGGTCGGCCTTCTGCTGGGCGCGGTAATAAGAAACGCCGAAGTCGAGCACGTTCCAGGAAAAGGTCAGGTTGGCCAGGGTGCGCTCCCGCTCTTCGGAGGTGGAAGGCCGCAGGGTTTCCAGGCGGTCCTCGATACCGATGGAACGCCCGCCGGAATCGTTGTTGCGGCGGACGTAGCCGGCGCCCGCCACCAGCCGGGGCAGCATCTCGTAGGTCGAGACGTCATGCAGGCTCCGGGTAAGGGCATCCTCCATCAGTTTCAGCTTGTAATCCAGGTTGTACTTCAAGGCCCGGGCCGCCGCCTCGTGGAAAGTGATGGGGCCGGCAATGGGCTCCTGCTCGGCGTACATTTGCAGGTGATCCTGCGCGACCCGCTCCTGAACCTCTTGCTCGGTATAGGGCACGGGCTGCAGCGAGCCGCAACCAGAGAGCAATGCCAGGGCCAAGGCGGAAACGGCCAGCAGACGGGGGCCGGGAAGGGCCGATTTGCGATTGTTATGGTTGTGCATGATCAAGGTTCTCGGGATCGTAAAAATCAAACTGGGGTGGAAGATTGAACGGCGTGAACAGTGCGGGCGGCCAAGGGCAGGCGCCCGGCGCCGCCATGCAACTGCTGGGTGAAGGAAGGTGCAATGGAAGGCGCAACGCTTCGGGGGGGCGGTGGCGCCTCGGGCGTGCCGGAGGGCACCATGGCGGCCTGCTCGGCCAGGCCAGGGTCTCCCTCCCCTGCCGTGACAGCGGCCTCGCGGCTGTCCGCAAGCGGTGGGGCCGGGGGCTCCGTTGCCGGAGGCTGGCCGTCCATGTCTTTCAGAGGCTTGCCGGGCACGATGCTGCTCTCGAACAGTGTCGGCGTCGGCAGTTGCCAGTCGCTGCTCAGGCTGATGCGGCCATGGCGGCTTTCCACCGCGTTGCCCAGGAAGTTGGCCTGATGCTGGGAATCGCGCACGGCAGGGATGACGAACAGGTTGGGATCGTTCCCCAGACCCTGGCCAAGGGAAACCGTGCGGATTTCTCCCTGGGTCACCCAGGCCGGGTTGCCCGTCATGCGCTGGTCGTCCAGTTCCCGCGCCTTTTGGGAAAACTCCACTTCCTTGTTGACATAGACGATGGGGTGGAAAGGCAGGGGCAGGCGGCGCACGTCGTCGAAACGCTCGCTGGCGAAATAGGGGCCGCTATCGAGAATGACCGGGCTGTTGTCGAGCACATTGAGCGGTTGCAGCGGGGCTTCCGGCTGCAGTTTCGGTCCCTCACCGGGCTGCGTTGGTATCGGCAAGACGGGCGACGGGGGGTGCCGGTTGGCGTCAACAACAAGATTGTTTTCCGGATTCGCTGCGTTGATCTCCGGTAGGCCTGGCGTCGGCACGACCGGCGGCTGGACAGGCGGCTGGGCGGGCGGTACGACAGGGGGCTCAACCGGTGGCTCAACGGGTGGCTCAACGGGCGAGAGCACAGGAGGGCGTGCACCCATAGTAATGGTGAGGGTCACCGTGGCCGTGCTGGTGTCACCATCCTGGTCGGTGATGGTGTAGGTGAAGCTGTCCGGGCCGTTGTAGCCGGGGGTTGGGGTGTAGGTGAAGCTGCCGTCGTTGCCCACCGTTACTGTGCCGTGGGCCGGGTCAGTGGTCTTGCTCCAGACATTGCCGCCGTCACCGCTGGGGTGTCGTTGCCGGTCAGGGTGCCGGTCAGCGAGGTGTCCTCATTGGTGGTAAAGCTGTCACTTACCGCCACTGGCAGTTGATTGGCCGGAGCAACGCTGACCGGGACAATGGTGAGCGTCACCGTGGCGGTGGAGGGGTTGTGCAACCCTTTTTCTGTAAATCATCCGAGGCGATGTCATCGGGATGATGGGATCAGTCTTTCATATTGAGATAAGTAATCCGCCAAAACTGGATTGAATCTTGCTTCTGAGGGAGTGACTTGACTCCCGAAAGCCAGCGATGAAAATCAACCTGACCCTGAGCCCCTGCGAAAGCGAAACCTTGTTCCAACTGTCGGTTCATCATCCCTGGCGGGATGTGCGGTTGCGGGCAGCAGGCTTGTTGATGTTGAGCAAAGGCGAACACCGGACGGCGGTTGCCCAGCAATGCGGGGTCAGCCATCAGACGATTTACAACGGGAGGCACGCCTGGGAGAAAGCCGGGGTTGTCGGTCTGATCAGCGGACATGCGGGGGGCCGGCCCAGGAAACTGAGCGAAGCCTGGTTGGCGACGGTGTGCGAGCTGGCCCGGACACAAGCCCTGACGCTCCGTAGCCTGGCGCAGCGGGCGGAAGAAATTCATGGCGCGCCCTTTCCGCTCTCGCTGGACCGATTGGGCGTCCTGCTCAGGAAAAGCGGTTTCAGCTTCAAACGGACGCGCATGAGCTTAAAAAAAAACGAGACCCGGAACGATTTGCCGCCTGCACCGTCACCCTTGCCGGTCTGAAGACGTGGGCTCGGGAAGGCGGCTGCCAGTTGTTCTATTACGACGAGGCCGGCTTTTCGGCTTCGCCGCCCGTACAACGGGCCTGGTCGCCGGTGGGGTGCCCACATGCGGTGACGCCAGCGCCGCATCAGCGGGTCGCCGTGATGGGGGCGCTCGACTTTGCCGGACAACGGCTCTACCACGCACAAGCAACGACGACGGTCAAACGCGAAACCTTCGTGGATTTCATGGAACGTTTGCTTCCCCAGATCGCCAAGCCGGTGCCCACCTTCATCGTCCTCGACAATGCCCGCATCCATCACGGCCTGGAGGATAGCCTGACGCTTCGCTGGATGACGGAGTTCAACGTATTCTTGTGCTACCTGCCGCCCTATAGCCCCGAACTGAACCTGATCGAAATCGTCTGGAAGCAAGCCAAATACCACTGGCGCGAGTTCGCCACTTGGTCGAAAGACACCTTCCGCACCAAGGTCAGCGAACTCCTCGATGGCTTCGGGACTAAATTCCAAATCGGTTTCGCATGAATACTTAGATCTTGCCGGTCATCCACTCCTCATCGCACTCGGCGAGCAGTGCGGAGACGAGTCTCAGGCAAGAGGCGGTGTTGGGGAAGATCGACGCGACGCGGGTGCGGCGCTTGATCTCGCGGTTGATGCGTTCAAGGCCGTTGGTGGTACGCAAGCGGGTACGTTGGCTGTCAGGGAAGTCGAATGCCGTAAAGCCTTCGGGCAGATTGTCCTCGGCCTTGTCGGGAGCGTTGAAGATCGAGCGGATACGCAGGGCTACCGCTTT
>JANLJE010000026.1 GCA_029255645.1 Comamonadaceae bacterium
GATTCCTCCACCCGCAGCACCCGGTACTGCGGCAGGTTCAGGATGTTGGCGGGCACAGGTCACAGCCTCGTGATTCTGCTTGGGTCGGTGCCACAAGGCCGGATCAGCAGCCAGACCTGCAACCGCCCATCAGATTCGCCGCGTGAGGCAAGATCAACGCCGAACGGCTTGACGATGGCGAACACGCCCGGCGCCATGCCGTGGCATTGGTCGAACTTGGGTCGCTGTCCAATCGCTTCACGCAATTGGGTCAACAGGGGCTGCCGGTCCCGAGCCACCGGCTGCGCTGTGGTCATTGGCGCGCTCTCTTTCATGGCTCCATCCCATAGCCGCCCGACCGATCCGCATCCATATCGCACACCCGGTCGAAGATGACGGTTGCAAGGTGCGAGCAAGCGGCTTTAGCCAACTGCCAGTCATGCCAGCGAGGATCAATGCCGTCGAGACTGCCAAGGATTTGCACGGGGCGCTGCACGCGAGCCGTTTTCCAGCCTGCGACCGACTCAAGTTGCGCCAGCACTTCATCGAAGCGCTGGCGCAGATCGGTCAGTACATGGTCGGCGTCGCGTGAGAAGCGATGCCCGGCATGGATTGCGGAGGCGGTTTCGCCGACCAGCACGGCATCCGGCAGGATGCGCTGGAGCCGTGCGGCCGAGGACAGGACGAGTTCCCAGTCAGGCAGCGGTGCGGTGTTCTTCGACATAGTGCATCCAGAAGTGATGGCGTTGAGCGTAGGGATCAAAGACGTAAGGACGGCAAACGCGCTCCACCTTGTCCAGCAGAGTGCGGTCGGACAAAGCAGCCCGGCGCAGTTCAGCCCACTCTCGCCACCGACCGCGTGAGATCACGTCGTCGATGGCGGCGAGGGTGAAGCGCTGATGGTTGAGGTGGCGATGAAGCATGGTCAACAACACACTTTTACGATGATTTCCGGGTGAATGTTACGCGAACGGGGAGGCAAAACAACACAAGGCAAAGCAACACGATTTTGCGATTATTGCTTGCCTGCGCCTTGCGTTCGCTACAGGCTTGCCCAACCCACTTTCACGAATACTCGCAAAAGTCAGCCCGATTCAAGGGCCCTGCATGGCTCTGCCAGTCGGAGGGACAATGCTGCAGTTGCTGCCGTTCGTGACGAAACGAGCGCAGCTCGCCCTCCCGCCAGAAGAGCGGCGCCCGCCCCAGGAATCCAGCATCACCTTCCTGATAACGCACGCATTGGCCGGGCTTGAGCACTTCCGGCCGGGGCGCCGCAAGACCAAGCGCCGGTTGCATGCGCCCCGGCGACGCCGCATCCGCATCCGCATCTCCGGCTTCATCTGCCGCTTCATCTGCCGCTTCATCTGCCGCTACGTCTGCCATGAGCACGCCAGAAGACAGCGGAAGTGCCAGCAAACCTGCGACGCCCAGAACACGCATCAGCAGCACGGCTTTCTCAGGGCGGCTGAGAGCGGCACCCTTGTCACGATCCGCCCGGCAAAAGGACGGGGTGGGCAGTACGGCCAGGGTGAACCCGGTCGCCATGAATCACCCTTTTTTCTTTTCCGGGCGTTTCCAGTTGAGCAGACTGGTCTGGCGGACGCGGGAAACGGTGAGGGCGTTCGGGGGAGCATCCCGGGTCAAGGTAGTGCCGGCTCCCAGCGTGGCCCCTTGACCCACCCGGACCGGCGCCACGAGCTGAGTGTCGGAGCCGATGAAGACATCATCCTCGATCACGGTCCTGAACTTGTTGGCCCCATCGTAATTACAGGTAATGGTGCCCGCACCGATATTCACCCGGGCGCCCACATCGGCATCGCCGACATAGGCCAGGTGATTTGCCTTCGAACCAGGACCGATCTGGCTGTTCTTCACTTCCACGAAATTGCCCACATGAACGCCCGCTGCCAGGCTTGTTCCGGGACGCAGGCGGGCATAGGGACCGACCACAGCATCGGGGCCCACCTGAGCCTTGTCGATGTGGGTAAACGCAGCAATGCGGGCGCCCGCCGCAATATCGGCTTCGCGAATGACGCAGTAAGGGCCGATTTCCACCGCCTCGGCCAGGCGTACATGCCCCTCGAAAATGCAGCCCACATCGATGCTCACATCCCGGCCGCACTCCAGTGTGCCGCGCACATCGATCCGGTCCGGGTCTGCCAGACGCACTCCCTGGTTCATCAGGGCTACCGCCTGGCGCTGCTGATAAATGCGCTCCAGTTCCGCCAATTGCGCCTTGTTGTTGATGCCTTGAACCTCCCAGGCGCCCTCGGGGTGAGCGCTACGCACCGGCACGCCTGCCGTTACCGCCCGGGCCACCACATCGGTCAGGTAATACTCGCCCTGGGCATTGTCGTTGGAAAGACGGGTAAGCCATTCAGCCAGGCGCCCGCCCGGCAGCACCATGATGCCGGTATTGACTTCATCGATGGCGCGCTGTCCGGGCGTGGCATCCTTTTCTTCGACGATGCCCAGCACGCCGCCCGTGGCCTCCCGCACGATCCGGCCATAGCCTTGGGGATTTGCCAGCCGCACCGTCAGCAAACCCAGACCGTCCGCCGCCTGATGCAGCAGATGTTGCAAGGTGGAGGCCTGCACCAAGGGGACATCTCCATACAACACCAGCGTTGGCAGCCTCTCATCGATGAATGGCAGCGCCTGGGCCAGGGCATGGCCGGTTCCTAGTTGCGGCGACTGCAGCGCCCAGGCCAGGCCTGCTGCATCGATGCTCTGGCGCACGACCTCACCCCCGTGACCGTACACCACGACCAGGTTTTCCGGTTGCAGTTGCCGGGCCGTGTCCACCACATGTCGCAGCAGGGCCTTGCCGGCCAGGGGATGCAGCACCTTGGGAAGATTGGAATACATCCGCTTGCCCTGACCGGCGGCCAGGATGACCACATTCAAAGGCATTGCTTGCTCTCCTGGTTCAGGCAATTTTCTTGCCGTCGTCCTGCCCGGTCAGGACATCGGTGAGAACCTGCCTTCCCCGGCTTGAAATGACCCAATGCAGCACATTCTTGTCATTGATGCGAGTGTCGATCAGGCCCACATTCTTGAGCACGGCCAGGCGCTGACTGATCAGCTCCCGACCCAGGGAGGTTTTTTCGGTCAGGGCCGCCAGGTTGCCATAGACATAGCTTTCATCGGCCAGGGCCCGCAGGATTTCCACGTCGTTGTAGGTCACCACCTCGCGCGGTTCCGTTCTGGGCTCGGGCTTTTCCTGGGGGACTTCGATCGGCATCGGCGCGACGGGTAAGGCTTCGAGCTTCTGCCGCAAGGTTTCCTGCTCGCGGCGGAGTTGCTCCAGCTCGCGCCGCAACGGTTCTAGCTGCTGCTGATAAAGTGCGACCGGGTTTTCAAAGATGCGCCGGGCGGCCACCACATAGATCAGACAGAAAGCGGCAAAGACATACAACTCCCCGGGCCGGGTCCGGGCGCCTTCGAGCAGATTGCTGGACAGCATGTTGAGTAGCAGCGGGGCGGTGAGCGCCGTGACCACCCCGAACACGAGGTAGCGGCGCCAATCCTGACGTCCGGCGAGGCTGCCCTGGCGTTCTGCCAGGTAATGGTTGGCCAGCCCGCCCAGCACCCCGGCAATCATCATGACCATGAGCGCCAGCAGCAAATGGCTATCAAACTCCCCCAGGGTGGATGTCACCTGCAAGGATTGTTGTAGATTCAATGTATCACCCTCCCGTTATTGACCGCGAATATGCCACAAGCGGCGCTTATCCCAAAGAAAAACCCCGTCTCGTCCGCGCGGACCCGACGGGGTTTTCGATGGGGTGGGGTACATCAGCGGGGCAGAACGGAAGACCCCATCAGGAATTCGTCCACCGCCTTGGCGCACTGGCGGCCCTCACGAATGGCCCAGACCACCAGGGACTGGCCCCGGCGCACATCACCCGCTGCATAAATGCCGGGCACGCTGGTCTGATAGCAAGCCTCGCCATCGGTGCTGGCCTTGACGTTGTTGCGGGCATCTTTTTCCACGCCGAAGGCATCGAGCAGGCTGCCGACGGGATTGACGAAACCCATGGCCAAAAAGGCGAAGTCACAAGGCAGTTCGAACCCGGAACCGGGCACTTCTTGCATCTTGCCGTCCTTCCATTCGACGCGCACGGCCTTCAAGGCCTTGACCCTGCCCTGGGCATCGCCGATGAATTCCTTGGTGGCTACCGAGAATTCGCGGCGGGTATCGCCTTCCTTGTGGGAGGAGGAAGTGCGCATCTTGAGCGGCCAGTAGGGCCAGGTCAGGGCCTTGTCTTCCTGTTCGGGGGGGGCGGGCATCAGTTCGAACTGGGTCACGGAAGCGGCACCGTGGCGGTAGCTGGTGCCGACGCAGTCGGAGCCGGTGTCGCCGCCGCCGATCACCACCACATGCTTGCCCTTGACATTGATGGGGTTCTTGATGCCTTGCTGGACTTCCTTGTTCTGGGGAATCAGGAATTCCAGGGCAAAGTGCACGCCCTTCAGGTTGCGGCCGGGAACGGGCAGGTCGCGCGGGACTTCGGAACCTGCGGCCAGGATCACCGCATCGAATTCCTGCTGCAACTGCCCGGCGGCAACGGTCTCGGTGGCGTCATTGTTGATGCCGGCCGGCAGCTTGCCATCGCCGACGATGACCCGGGTCCGGAACACCACGCCTTCGGCTTGCATCTGGGCGACGCGGCGGTCGATCACTGCCTTGTCGAGCTTGAAGTCGGGGATGCCGAAACCGAGCAGGCCGCCGATGCGGCTCGATTTTTCGAACACGGTCACGGCATGGCCCACCCGGGCGAGTTGCTGGGCGGCGGCCAGTCCGGCAGGGCCGGAACCAACGACGGCGACCTTCTTGCCGGTCTTGGCGGCGGCGACCTGGGGCTTGACCCAGCCCATTTCCCAGCCCTTGTCGATGATGGCGTGCTCGATGGACTTGATGCCCACGGGCGCAGCGTTGATGCCCAGGGTACAGGCCGCCTCGCAGGGGGCCGGACAGATGCGGCCGGTCACGTCGGGGAAATTGTTGGTCGAATGCAGCACGTCCAGGGCCTGCTGCCAGTTGTCGCGATAAACCAGGTCATTCCAGTCGGGAATGATGTTGTTGACCGGGCAGCCATTGCTGCAAAAAGGAATGCCGCAATCCATGCAACGGGCGGCCTGAACCTTGGCATCCTCGTCCGACAGGGTGAGGACGAATTCCTTGTAGTGGGTCAGGCGCTCCTCGACCGGCGCGTAGGCTTCTTCGCGACGGTCGAATTCGAGAAATCCAGTCGGCTTGCCCATGTTATGCGGCCTCCTTCTGTGCCGCCGCAGCCAGCTCGGTCAGGGCGCGGCGATATTCGTGGGGGAAGACTTTGACGAACTTGCTGCGACTGGATTCCCAGTCAGCCAGCAGGGCTTTGGCCCGGGCACTGCCGGTGGCTTCAAGGTGGCGGGTGATCAAATCCTTCAACTGGGCTTCGTCAGCCTGGTCGTCATGGAAGGGTCCGGCCTGCTCGCTGGCGGGCAGCACCTTTTCCAGACCCACCTGGGCCAGATTGCAGCGGTCCTTGAACGCACCGTCCTCGTCCAGCACATAAGCGATGCCACCCGACATGCCGGCCGCGAAGTTTCGACCGGTCATGCCCAGCACGACCACGGTGCCGCCGGTCATGTACTCGCAGCCGTGGTCGCCGGTACCTTCGACGACGGCGGTGCCCCCGGAATTGCGGACACAGAAGCGTTCGCCGCCGACCCCGGCCAGGAAGGCCTCACCCTCGGTGGCACCGTACATGACAGTGTTGCCGACGATGATGTTGTTCCCGGCATCGCCGCGAAAGTCGGGGTGGGGGCGCACGATGATGCGCCCACCGGAGAGGCCCTTGCCCACATAGTCATTGCCTTCGCCCACCAGCTCGAGGGTGATGCCCCTGGCCAGGAAGGCGCCGAAACTCTGGCCGGCGGTGCCGGTGAGCTTGATGTAGAGGGTGTCGTCGGGCAGGCCTGAGGCGCCATGACGCCGGGCCACCTCGCCCGAGAGCATGGTGCCCACGGTGCGGTTCACGTTTTTCACCGGCAGCTCGATGCGGACCTTCTCACCCTTCTCCAGGGCCGGCCGGGCCAGCTCGATCAGTTTCAGGTCCAGGGCCTTGTCGAGGCCATGATCCTGGGTATCGGTATGCCGACGCCCGACTTCGGCAGGCACGGCGGGCTGCTGGAAGATGCGGCTGAAGTCCAGACCCTTTGCTTTCCAGTGCTCGATGTCGGCGCGCTTTTCCAAGAGGTCGGAACGGCCGATCAGGTCGTCGAACTTGCAAACGCCCAGCTGGGCCATCAGTTCGCGCACTTCCTCGGCGACGAAGAAGAAGTAGTTCACCACATGCTCGGGCTGGCCGGTAAAGCGCTTCCTGAGCTCGGGGTCCTGGGTGGCGACGCCCACGGGGCAGGTGTTGAGGTGGCACTTGCGCATCATGATGCAGCCTTCCACCACCAGGGGCGCGGTGGCAAAGCCGAATTCATCGGCCCCCAGGAGGGCGCCGATCACCACGTCGCGGCCGGTCTTCATCTGGCCGTCCACCTGGACGCGGACCCGGGAGCGCAGCTGGTTCAGCACCAGGGTCTGCTGGGTTTCGGCCAGGCCCTGCTCCCAGGAAGTCCCGGCGTGCTTGATGGAGGACAGGGGCGAGGCGCCGGTGCCGCCGTCGTGACCGGCGATCACCAGATGGTCGGCCTTGGCCTTGGCGACGCCGGCCGCCACGGTACCCACCCCCACCTCGGACACCAGCTTCACGGAGATGCTGGCCCGCGGGTTGGCGTTCTTCAGGTCGTGGATCAGCTGGGCCAGGTCCTCGATAGAGTAGATGTCGTGGTGGGGCGGCGGCGAAATGAGGCCGACGCCGGGCACGGAGTGGCGCAGGAAGCCGATGTACTCGGACACCTTGTGGCCGGGCAGCTGACCCCCTTCGCCAGGCTTGGCGCCCTGGGCCATCTTGATCTGGATCTGGTCGGCATTGACGAGGTATTCGGTGGTGACGCCGAAGCGGCCGGAGGCCACCTGCTTGATGGCCGAGCGCAGGGAGTCGCCTTCCTGGAAGGTGTAGTCGCGTTCGATGCGGGAAGCCCCGATCACTTCCGATAGCTTCTGGCCGGCCTTGAGCGGCAGGTAACGGCGGGCATCTTCCCCTCCTTCGCCGGTATTGGACTTGCCACCGATGCGGTTCATGGCGATGGCCAGGGTGGTGTGGGCTTCGGTGGAGATGGAACCCAGCGACATGGCCCCCGTGGCGAAGCGCTTGACGATCTCCTTGGCTGATTCCACTTCCTCAAGGGGCACGGGCGCGCCGGCGGGCTTGATCTCGAACAGGCCGCGCAGGGTCAGGTGACGCCGGGTCTGATCGTTGATCAGCCTGGCGTATTCCTTGTAAGTCTCGTACTGGCCCGAGCGGGTGGCATGTTGCAGCTTGGCGATGGAGTCCGGCGTCCACATGTGCTCTTCGCCGCGGATGCGGAAGGCGTAATCCCCCCCGGCATCGAGCATGTTGGCCAGCACCGGATCAGGGGAGAAGGCGGCCTGGTGCAGGCGGATATTTTCTTCGGCCACTTCGAACAGACCGATGCCCTCGATCCTGGAAGGGGTGCCGGTAAAGTATTTGTCCACGAAGGCCTGCTGCAGGCCCACGGCTTCAAAGATCTGGGCCCCGGTGTAGGACATGTAGGTGGAGATGCCCATCTTGGACATGACCTTGCAGAGGCCCTTGCCCACTGCCTTGACGAAGTTCCTGACGAACTTGTCGGCCTTTTCGGCATCCCCCCTGGCCATGGCCCGCAGGGTGTCGAAGGCCAGATAGGGGTGCACCGCTTCGGCACCGTAGCCGCCCAGCAGGGCAAAGTGGTGGGTTTCCCGGGCGGAACCGGTTTCCACCACCAGACCGGTGGAAGTGCGCAGGCCTTCCTTCACCAGGTGCTGATGCACCGCAGAGGTGGCGAGCAGGGCCGGAATGGCGACCTGATCCTTGCCCATCTTGCGATCGGAAATGATCAGGATGTTGGCACCTCGACCCACGGCATCCACCGCCTCGGCCGCCAGGGAAGCCAGACGGGCTTCGATACCCTCCTTGCCCCAGGCGACGGGGTAGCAGATATCCAGTTCGTAGGAGCTGAACTTGCCTTCGGTGTACTTGCCGATGTGACGGATCTTTTCCATGTCGCCGGCGCTCAGCACGGGCTGGGCCACTTCCAGGCGGATGGGCGGATTGATCTCGTAGGGGTTGAGCAGATTGGGCTTGGGTCCGATGAAGGATACCAGGGACATCACCAGCTCCTCCCGGATCGGGTCGATCGGGGGGTTGGTCACCTGGGCAAACAACTGCTTGAAGTAGTTGTAGAGCGGCTTTTCCTTGCGGGAGAGCACGGGCAGGGCGGCATCGTTGCCCATGGAACCGGTACCCTCTTCACCATTCTGGGCCATGGGCTCCAGAATGAACTTCAGGTCCTCCTGGGTGTAACCAAAAGCCTGTTGCTGATCCAGGAGGGAAGAAATGCTGGCTTCGCGGCATTCTTCTGCAGCGGGCACGGCATCCAGCTTGATGCGGATTTTTTCGATCCATTCCCGGTAGGGCTTGGAAGAAGCCAGGGAGTCCTTCAACTCCTTGTCGTCCACGATGCGGCCCTTGTCCATGTCGATCAGGAACATCTTGCCGGGCTGCAGGCGCCATTTCTGGACGATGCGGCTTTCGGCAATCGGCAGCACGCCGGATTCGGAGGCCATCACCACCAGATCGTCATCGGTGACCAGGTAGCGGGCGGGGCGCAGGCCGTTGCGGTCCAGGGTGGCGCCGATCTGGCGGCCATCGGTGAACGCCACCGCAGCGGGGCCATCCCAGGGCTCCATCATGGCCGCATGGTATTCATAGAAGGCGCGCCGGTTGGCATCCATCGTCGTGTGCTTTTCCCAGGCCTCCGGGATCATCAGCATCATCGCGTGGGTCAGGGAGTATCCGCCCATCACCAGCAATTCGAGGGCGTTGTCGAAGGCGGCGGAGTCGGACTGGCCGGGATAGTGCAGGGGCCAGATCTTCTTCAGGTCGTCGCCCATCAGGGGCGAGGAAATCGCCTGTTCCCGGGCCTTGAACCAGTTCACGTTGCCGCGCACGGTATTGATTTCACCGTTATGGGCGATCATGCGGAACGGGTGAGCCAGATCCCAGGTGGGGAAGGTGTTGGTGGAGAAGCGCTGATGCACCAGGGCCAGGGCGGAAACCACGCGGCCATCCTGAAGGTCTTTGTAATAAACACCGACCTGATCGGCCAGCAGCAGGCCCTTGTAGTTCACCGTGCGGGCGGAGAAGGAAGGCACATAGAACTCACCGCCATGCTTGAGCTTCAGCGACTTGATGGCATTGGCGCTGCGGCGGCGGATGATGTAGAGCTTGCGTTCCAGGGCATCGGTGGTCAGCACGTCGGGGCCACGGCCCACGAACACCTGGCGGATCACCGGCTCGGTAGCGCGGACCACGGGCGACATCGGCATGTCGCCATTCACGGGGACATCGCGCCAGCCCAGGATCACCTGGCCTTCCGCCTTGGCATTGCGTTCGATCTCGGCCTCGCAGGCTTGACGGGAGGCGGCCTCGCGCGGCAGGAACAACATGCCGACACCGTACTCACCGACGGCAGGAAGAATGACCCCCTGACGGGCCATTTCCTCACGATAGAACAGGTCGGGAATCTGGATGAGGATGCCGGCTCCGTCACCCTGCAAGGGATCCGCGCCCACGGCGCCCCGGTGATCCAGGTTTTTCAGGATGAGCAGACCTTGCTCGACGATACCGTGACTTTTCTGGCCCTTCATGTGGGCCACGAAACCCACGCCGCAAGCATCGTGCTCATTCGCTGGATCGTAGAGACCCTGCTGTTCGGGAACTGCCGCCATTACTCTTGTTTCCTCGTTCATCTTCGGCAACCTCGCGCGCCTATCGTATCAATACGCAAAAAAAAGCCGGGGCACCGGCTCGCGAAATTCAGGGAAAGCGGCGAAATATAACGCCAAAGCGCTCACTTTTCAATAATCCGCAACAGACGGCTTGCCATCGGAAACGACGTTGCGCTCCGGCACCATGCCGGCCCTATCACGGCCCTATCACGGCCCTATCACGGCCCTGTCACGGCCCTGTCACGGCTCAGGCACAACAAGATTCAATCGTGGCACGCACCTGACGCTCGTCAGCCTTGTCACTGACCACCGCTTTGCCGATTGCCTCCAGCAACACCAGACGCAGCTTGCCCTCCTGCACCTTCTTGTCGTGCCGCATCAATTCCATATACCTTGCCGCTCCCAATTCCGGACCCCGGACCGGCAATCCTGCCGCGGCAAGAAGGGTTTCGACGCGCTCTACCTCCGCCGCGCTCAAGTAGCCCAGCAGGGCCGAAAGATGCGCCGCCATGACGGTGCCGGCGGCCACCGCCTCCCCATGCAGCCATTTTCCATACCCCAATCCGGCTTCAATCGCGTGCCCAAAAGTATGACCCAGATTGAGCAAGGCCCGCTCGCCCTGCTCCCGCTCATCGGCCACCACCACCTCTGCCTTGTGGGCGCAGGAGCGATACACCGCTTCTTCGAGCAAACTCTCGTCGCGGGCCATGAGGCCGGGCATGTGCGCTTCCAGCCAGTCTAGAAATTCCGCATCGCGGATCAGGCCATACTTGATCACCTCGGCCAGCCCCGCATGCAGTTCCCGTTCCGGCAGCGTCTCCAGGGTGCCGATGTCGGCCAGCACCAGGCGCGGCTGGTAAAACGCACCGATCATGTTCTTGCCCAGCGGATGATTGATGGCGGTCTTGCCCCCCACGGAAGAATCCACCTGAGCCAGCAGGGTGGTGGGCATCTGGATGAAGGGCATGCCGCGCTGGTAACAGGCCGCGGCAAAGCCGCCCATGTCGCCAATCACCCCGCCGCCCAGGGCGATCAGCGTCGTACCCCGCTCGCAATGCGCCTCCAGCAGCGCGTCAAAAATGAGGTTCAGGGTCTGCCATTCTTTGTAGACCTCGCCATCGGGCAGCACGATTTCCAGGGGCTGAATATCGAGGCGGGCCAGCGTCGCGCGCAGGCGCGCCAGGTACAAGGGCGCCACGGTCGTGTTGCTGACGACCGCTACGGAACGGCCGCGCAGATGAGGGGCCAGCAATTCGGGCTGACACAGCACGCCCCGGCCGATATGAATGGGATAAGCACGCTCGGCGAGGTTGACGTTCAAAGTACGCATTGTTTCTGATATTCCTTGACCAGCAACTGAGTGATGGCAGAAGGGGGCAGGCGGCCACCATTGACGATGAAATGAGCGGTTTCCCGATAGAGCGGATCACGCAGGGCATACAGCGATTCAAGCTTGGCGAGCGGATCTTCGACCTGCAGCAGCGGCCGGTTGCGATCATGACGAGTGCGGTTCCAAAGCTGCAGCGGCGGCACATTCAGGTAAACCACCCAGCCATTGTCACGCAGGGCCTGGCGGTTTTCCGGGGCCAGGATGGCGCCGCCGCCGGTAGCCAGCACCACCGGCCCCTCGTGCACCAGTTCGCCAATTACCTGCACTTCACGGCGACGAAATCCGGCTTCGCCCTCGATTTCAAAGATGGTGGGAATGCCCACTCCGGTGCGGGCTTCGATTTCGTGATCGGAATCCAGGAAGGGCCGCCCCAGGCGCCGCGCCAGCTGGCGGCCGACCGTGGTCTTGCCGCAGCCCATGAGGCCGACAAGATAGATATTCTGCTCCATGTCCATGGCCGGCATTCTAGCGGAGGGCGGCCCTCGCTTCACCTGTTTCCCAATGAAAAGAGGCCGTCGCCGGCCTCTTTTCCGGGGGTCCAGGAAGGCTCAGCGAATTGCGACGGTCTCGCTGACGATGCGCGGGGTGATGAAGATCAGCAACTCGGTTTTCTCGTTTTGCCGGGACGTGTTCTTGAAGGCAAAACCAATCACCGGCAGATCTCCCAGCAAGGGCACCTTATTGACGTCATCCCGGGTCTTGATCTCATAGATGCCGCCGATCACGATGGTGCCGCCGTTATCCACCAGCACATCGGTTTCCACCTTTTTGGTTTCAATGGTCGCCCCCCAGCGGGTTTCCGCCCCGATAGCGTCCTTGTTGATCTTGAGCCGCATCGACACCTTGCCGTCCGGGGTGATGTGCGGCGTCACCTCCAGGGCCAGGACCGCTTTTTTATAGACGACACTCGTGGAACCCGAACTGGAAGCTTCGAGATAAGGCACCTCGACCCCTTGTTCGATCCGGGCCTTGGTCTGATCCGAGGTCAGCACCCGGGGGCTGGAAACGATCTTGCCCTTCAGGTCCGCTTCGAGCGCGGAAATCTCCAGATTCAGGAACTTGGTCTTGGCCGCATTGAAAAGCGTGAAGGAAAACTCGGTCGGGCTCACCCCTTGATATCCCGTCGCAGGCAGATTGACCTGGTTCAGGTTATTGATCAGCGGCGTGGGTTGCAAAGTGTATTCAGGGCCGATCCACTGCATCTGGCCCTTCTCGAGCCAACCTTGAGCGTATTGCTGCTTGATGTAGGCATCGCCTGCAATCAATTGATTCTGCCCGCCCCAGTTGCCATAGCGGTCCTTGCCCAGGATCCCGAGCCGGGCCCCCAGGTTTCTTGCAAACTGGTCCGTCGCCTCGACAATCCGGGCCTCGATCATCACCTGCCTGACGGCAATATCGACCTGCGCAATCACCTTGCGCACCTCCTCGAGCCGGAAGGGCACATCCTGAACGAACAAGAGATTGGTTCTTTCATCAAACACGGCACTGCCGCGCTTGGACAACATGCGTTGATCCTTGGAGGTCAGCAACTCCTGCAGTTGCTTGGCTTTCTGATAGTTGATCTGAAAACTTTCCGTGCGCAGCGGCTCCAGGTCCTCGGTCTGCTGCTTGGACTCGAACTCCAGCTTTTCCCGGGTAGCAATTTCATCACGCGGCGCAATCAGGATCACATTACCGTTCTTGCGCATGTCCAGCCCTTTTTGCTGGAAGATGATGTCGATCACCTGGTCGGCAGGCACATCCTTCAATACCAGTGTGGTGGTTCCGGTCACCGTCTCACTGATGACGGCATTCAGCCCCAGTTCTTCCGCCATCAGGCGCAGCAGGGCGCGCACATCGCCATTCTGGTAATTGATGCTGATACGCGGACCCTGATAGCCAATCTTGGTGCCCTGTACCAGCTTGTTCGGGTCTTCCACGATCGGCTTGACTTCCACCACGAACTGATTTTCCGCCTGGTAGGCGTTGTATTCCCACAGCCCCTTCGGGGTAATGGTCATGTGCACGCTATCGCCTTTTTTCTCGGTCATGATCTGCGTGACGGGCGTCGCAAAATCGGTGACGTCCAGTTTACGCTGCAGATTCTGCGGCAGATCCGTTTTCAGGAAGTCAACCACCAGATCCTTGCCTTGCTGGCGAATGTCGATACCGGTGCCCGCATCGGCCAGGTCCACCATGATCCGGCCTTCGCCATCCTTGCCGCGACGGAACGCAATGTCACGCACCGCATGCCGGGCGTCGGGCCTGGCTTCGCGCACGAAATGTTCCACGCGTGCGCCGTCGCTGGTGGTGGCCTCCAGCGGCGAGAGCGTGACGAGAACGGAATTGCCATCGATCCGGGTGGTATAGCTGAGGTTGCGTACCAGATTCAGCACGACACGGGTTCTTTCGCCAACCTGCACCACATCCAGGCGGGTCAGATCGCCCTCATTGACCGTATGGCTGTTTTTACCCAGGGCATTGCCTACCCCGATGAAATCAAAAGCCAGGCGCGAGGGATTGGCAATGCTGAAACCCACCGGCGGGTTGGCCAGCGGTTCTTTCAGGTCGAACTTGACCAGAATATTCCCCCCTTGCTGCGCGACGTGAAAAGCCTGAATCGCATTGGCCGGCGACGACGGCTCGGCCGCCTGGAGGGTGATAATCGGAAGCATGCCGAACATCAGGCCTGCCAGCATACACTTCATACGATTCAGCATTTTCACTTTATTTCCTCCTGGGCCTGTAGTTGCAGCACATTCATGCGCTCAGACCAATCGCCCGTTGAATCCTCAACGACTTCCTTGATTTCCACGGCCTGATCCGTGATCTTCACGACCACCCCAAAATCCAGACCGATGTAATCCCCCTCCTTCACCTGCTTCACCAGTTGATCGACTTGAATCGCGGCCATGGGAGTATTGTTGATGTTCATGAAGCCGATCATTTTCATGGATTCGATCGGGTATTTTTCCATCACGCTGTTACGCGCTTCACGCGCTTCAAAATCCGGCTCGAACCGACTCCCCTGACCTGCCCCGCGCCGTCCCCGTTTCTCGGGCTCAATCTTGCTGCTGCTGAACGGGTCCACCATGTTTTCAACGGTATAAGGAACCGGCTCGTAGGGCTTGATCTGGGGCAGCGGCGGGATTTTCCCGCGCAAATCCTTCGAGGCTTCGGCCATCCAGGTCTGCAGATCTTCATGTTCGCCACCGCCACATCCGGCCAGCAGCAATGTCAATGTGATTGCAGAAGCATAAAGCGAGGATCGCATCACTTTTTCCCCCCTTTCCTGCCTTTGGCGGCCTGTTCTTTTTCGGCCTGCCGGCGCCTGGCGATTTCTTCTTCATCCAGATAGCGGAAGGTCTTGAGTTCTGCATCCATCACCAGTTGCCCGCTGGCCACCGGTGTGGCCCCCTTGCCGCCCTTGGCGGATTCAGCACTGGCGATCGCCATGTTATTGAGCGTCACGATGCGCGGCAGTTTGGCGACATCGGCTGAAAAAGCGGCCAGATCATGGTAGTTGCCGATGATCTTGACCGTGATCGGCAATTCAGCATAAAAGTCCTTGCTGACCTCGTCAGCCGGTTTGAACAACTCGAACTGCAAACCCCGCCCCAGACCCGCCTGGTTCACTTCCACCAGCAGCGCTTCGACTTCGGAACGATTGGGCAATTGCTTGAGCAAAGCACCAAATGACTTTTCGATTTCATCGAGTTGCTGGCGATAAAGATCCAGATTCACCGCCTGTTTTTTCTTGGTGATGAATTCTTCCTTGAGCTTCAGTTCCGTACTTTCCGCCGTGTCCAGGATCTCGAGTTGATCCTTCCAGATGAACCACCAACCACAAAGAATGACCGCCACCAGTATCCCCACCAGAATCGTGATGCGCGGAATGAGCGGCCAGGTGCCCGGGTCATTATTGGTGCTCAGGCGCCTGAAATCTTCAGCAATTTGCTGAGTATTCAAATTCAGTTTGAGTTCAGAGAGCTTCATGGCTTGTTGCCCCCCTTGGCTTTGGTGGCAGTTTTTTCTGCCGGCGATGGCTCTGGACGAACCATGTTGAAATCCAGGGAAAACTCGAACAGCCGCCTGCCACCCACCATGGCCGCCTTGCTTTCGATCAACCTGGGCGGCCCCATTCCCTCTGCGGCTTCCAGATTGCGCATCAAGGTCGAAATGCGCGAGTTCGATTGGGCGTAGCCGCTCAACACAACCTGCAAACCATTTCGTTTCATGGTCTTGAGGTAGACGCCCTCGGGAACACGCTGCACCAGTTCACTCAGCAGATAAACGGTCTCGCTACGATCCTTCTGCAAGGATTCGATCGTATTCTTGCGGTCCAGCAAGGCCTGACTCTTTTCCTTGAGGTCCTTGATTTCGTCGACCTGTTTGTCTAGTACCGCTATTTCCTTCTTGAGAAACTCATTTTTACTGTTCTGATGTTGAATGTAGCCATCGATGGCCGTGTAACCCGCAAAAACCAGCAGGGCGCCGAGCAACGTCACCATGCCTGCCAGTACATAAAACTGCTGGCGACGGGCTTTACGTGCCTCTTCCCGATGTGGAAGAAGATTGATTTTGATCATGATGGATCAAACCTCCGCAGCGCCAGGCCACAGGCCGTCATCAAAGACGGCGCATCGGCCAGCAGATTCTTGGCACGAACCCGGTCCGAGAGCACCATCCCGGCAAATGGATTGGCAATGATGGTATTGACCTGGGTTCGAGTGGCAACCAGTTCATCGATCCCGGGAATGGAGGCACAGCCCCCCGCCAGAACGATATGGTCAACCTTGTTGTACTGCGTCGAGGTGAACAGGAACTGCAAGGCACGGGAAACCTCAAGGGCGAGACTGTCCATGAACTGGGGCAGGAGTTCCGACTCATAGTCTTCCGGCAGATTTCCCGCACGCTTGCCCGCTTCGGCCTCACCGTATCCCATGCCGTAGCGACGGGAAATATCCTGAGTCAGCAAACCGCCACCAAAGGCCTGCTCCCGGGCATAGATCTGCACGCCATTCCTGAGCACCGTCAGTTTCGTGACATTCATGCCCACGTCCACCAGCGCGACCACGGGTGCATTTTCTTCCAGCGGCAGTTGCCTGAACACCAGTTCAAAGGCGGCAAGCGTGGCGTAGGACTCGACATCCATGACCACCACCTTGAGCCCAGCCGCTTCTGCAACCGCCAGGCGGTCCTCGACCCGCTCCTTTTTGGAAGCCGCAATCAGGACTTCCAGTTCATCCGGCGCCGAAGGGGCCGGGCCTATCACCTGGTAGTCGAGATTCACCTCGTCGATGGAAAATGGGATGTATTGATTGGCTTCCGATTCAACCAGCACCTCCAGATCTTCTTCCCGCAGGCCCGCCGGGACGATGATCTTTTTGGAAATCACCGCCGACGCGGGCAGGGCCATGGCCACATTGCGGGTGGGAGTCGCCAGCCGCCTCCAGGCGCGACGGACGCCTTCCTGCACGGCCTCCAGATCGGCGATGTTGCCGTCTACGACGGCGTCCTTGGGAAGCACCTCGATGGTGTAGCGTTCAACCCGGTAGCCATCCTTGCCGGCATCGGACAGTTCCACCATCTTGATGGATGAAGCAGAGATGTCCAAGCCGAACAGGGGACGGGATTTTGGATTGAGAAAGGAGAGATCAAAGCGCACCGGACCCCCGGAAATATCCATTAAAAATCAGAAGTTACATCAAAATCCAATAATTCACGTGAAATGCTAGCAACAAGCCCCGACAGTGTAAAGCAATTTATTTGTCTTAGACGAGGGCGCGTATAATCCCGCCCTGCTCCAACTTCTGACGGTTTCGTCATGCCTTCCACCTTGCGTTTCATCTTGTATTCCATTTCTTTCATCATCGGCCTGATCGCCATCGGCATCGGGGTCATCCTGATCGTCCTGGTGCTTGCCTACCCGAATCTGCCCAGCCTGGACGTACTCACGGATTACCGCCCCAAGATGCCCCTGCGGATCATGACGGCGGACGGCCATTTGATCGGCGAATTTGGCGAAGAACGCCGTGCCGTGGTCAGGATACAAGACGTGCCCGAGGTCATGAAGCAAGCCATCATGGCGGCAGAGGATGAGCGTTTTTACCAGCACGGCGGGGTCGACACTCTCGGCGTGCTGCGCGCAGCTTATGCCAATTTCATCGGCGGTGGCAAGCGCCAGGGTGCATCCACCATCACCATGCAGGTGGCGCGCAATTTTTTCCTCAGCTCTGAAAAAACGCTGACCCGGAAGATGTACGAAGCGCTGCTTTCCTTCAAGATCGAACACAACCTCAGCAAGGACCAGATTTTCGAGCTCTATATCAACCAGATATTTCTGGGCCAGCGAGCTTATGGTTTTGCGGCGGCATCCCAGATTTATTTCGGCAAACCGCTCTCCCAGATCAGCATTGCCGAGGCCGCCATGCTGGCCGGTCTGCCAAAAGCCCCCTCGGCCTTCAATCCGGTGGTGAACCCCAAGCGGGCGCGCATCCGGCAAGAATATGTGCTGAAGCGCATGCGCGACCTCGGTTTCATCACGGAGGAACAGTTCAACACCGCCATGAATGAAACCCTGGTCGTCCGCCGCGATGCTGGCCAATACTCGACGCATGCGGAATATGTGGCCGAAATGGCCCGCCAGATCACGGCCGAACGTTTTCCTCAGGATGTCTACAGCGCCGGCCTGCAGGTCATCACGACCATCCAGAAGGACGAGCAGGAGGCCGCCTACCAGGCATTGCGCAAGGGCGTGCTCGACTACGACCGGCGTCAAGGCTATCGCGGCGCTGAATCCTTCATCGATCTAAAGCAGATGGGCGAAGATCAGGAGGAGTCGCTGGATGTTGCCCTGCAGGAATTTCCCGCCATCGAGAATCTGATACCCGCCGTGATCCTCGAGGCCAGCCCCAGGCAGATCAAGACTTACATGCGCGGCGGTGAAACCCTCACCTTGAGCGGCGACGCCCTCAAATTTGCCAGCCGCATGCTGGACGACAAAGCCCCCGTTACCAAAAAACTGCGCCGTGGCGCCGTCATCCGCCTGAGCAAGGATGACAAGGGTTGGCGTATCGCCCAACTCCCCGAAGTCGAGGCCGCCTTTGTGTCGGCCCACCCCAAGGATGGGGCCATTCGCGCGCTGGTCGGCGGTTTCGATTTCAACCACAACATGTTCAACCACGTCACCCAAGCCTGGCGCCAACCCGGCTCCAGTTTCAAGCCCTTCATCTACTCTGCCGCCCTGGAAAAAGGCTTTTCTCCCGGCAGCATCGTGCTGGACGAACCGGTCACGGTCTCTGCCGCCCAGACGGGCAGCCAGGCCTGGCAGCCGAAGAACTACGACGGCAAGTACGAAGGGCCGATGAAACTGCGCACCGCCCTGACCAAGTCGAAGAACATGGTGTCCATCCGCCTCCTCCAGGCCATAGGGCCCGCCTATGCCCAGGACTACATCACCCGTTTCGGCTTCGACGCGGAACGCCACCCTCCCTATCTCACCATGGCCCTCGGCGCGGGCTCGGTAACGCCGTGGCAGATGGCGGCGGCTTATGCCGTGTTCGCCAATGGCGGTTACCGGGTGAATCCTTATATCGTCAAGGAAATACGTGACCAGCACGGTCGGGTGCTGGCTCAGGCAACCCCTGCCCAAGCCGGTGATGAAACCCTGCGCAGCATCGATCCGCGCAATGCCTATCTGATGTATTCGATGATGCGCGACGTAACCATCTACGGCACGGCCGGGCGCGCCTCTGCCGCACTCAAGCGCCAGGACCTGGCAGGCAAGACCGGCACCACCAATGACCACATGGATGCCTGGTTCTGTGGCTTCCAGAAAACGGTTGTCGGCTGTGCCTGGGTCGGTTTCGATCAGCCTAAAAGCCTGGGCAACCGGGAAACCGGGGGCTTCACCGCCCTTCCCATCTGGATCGCTTACATGCAGGAAGCCTTGCGGGGGGTTCCTGTCGAGCAGATTCCGCAACCGGAAGGCATCACTGCCGCCCGGGACGACATTTATTACAGCGAGAATGTCCCCCCTGCCCCGGAGCCTGAAGTCAGCAGCCCTGACGAGGGCCTTCCCACCGCCACCCCGGCGCAGGAACAACCGGCGAAACCCGTGGTGGAAGCTTTCCCCGCTGATTAACTCAACAAAGCCGGGCATGCCCGGCTTTGTTCCCTGTCAGGCGAGCCGGCCGTCAGAATTGCACCGGCATGCCCGCCTGCTCCGATACCAGACGTGACAGCAGCACCATCAGCGGCTCCCCACTGCGGGTATCCACCCAGGACTCGCCCTCCTTGCGGAAATGAAAGCCGCCGCTACGCGCCGCCACCCAGATTTCCTTGGTGATGGCATGGCGGTTGATGATCATCTTGCCGCCATCGGCAAACTCGATTTCCAGCACCCCGCCGGGAGCCAGTTCAAAATCCAGATCCCCCCCCGCCGCCTCGAGGACTGCCTCGATATGGGCCAGAACTTGATCGGCCCCTTGCGCAAATTCCCGATCATCCATGCTGTGCTAACATCCTCGCATTGTTTATCCGCCTACCCATGATGCGCCGTCTGCCCCCATCCTTGGCAATACTATTGCTCTGTACCGCCTGCGGCGCCAAAAGCGCCCTGGAAATTCCGGCAGGCACCCCACAACAACCCCTGTTTGAAAAGCTGGGCAGAACCGCCGCACCGGCTGCGGATGTTAGCACGCCCAAGAAAGCCCAGGAATGAACGCTGTTGGAACCCCTTATTTTGCTTACCACCACGGTCAGCTCCATGCTGAACGACTGCCCCTGGCACAAATCGCCACGGCTTTTGGCAGCCCCACCTACGTCTATTCACGCGCCGCCCTGACTGCCAGCTTCCAGGAATTCCAGCAGGTCCTGGCGAGCCACCCGGCCGGAGCCGAAAGCCTCGTTTGCTATGCGGTCAAGGCCAATTCCAACCTCGCCATCCTCGACCTCTTTGCCCGCCTCGGCGCCGGTTTCGACATCGTTTCCGGCGGTGAACTGCAACGGGTGCTGGCGGCCGGCGCCGATGCCGGCAAGGTGGTGTTCTCCGGCGTCGGCAAGACCGAGGCCGAGATGGAACAGGCCCTCGATGCCGGCATCTTCTGCTTCAACGTGGAATCCGCCGCCGAACTGGAGCGCCTCAACGCCGTGGCCGGCCGCCTGGGCAAAAAGGCGCCCATCAGCCTGCGCGTCAACCCGGACGTGGACCCCAAGACCCATCCCTATATCTCCACCGGCCTCAAGACCGCCAAGTTCGGCGTCGCCATCGGAGACGCCCTGGCGCTGTATGAGAAGGCCGCCGTCCTGCCTCACCTCCGGGTGGAAGGCATCGACTGCCACATCGGCTCCCAGCTTCTGGACCCGAGCCCTTTCGTGGAGGCACTCGAACGGCTGCTGAAGTTGCTCGATGCCCTGGCTGCACGCCACATTCCCATCCACCACCTGGATCTGGGCGGCGGCCTGGGTATCCGCTACCGGCAAGAGGAGGTCGAGCCAAGCGTGGAGAGCTACCTGCGCCCCCTGCTGGACAAGCTCCAGGGGCGCGGACTCAAGCTCATCCTCGAACCGGGACGGCGCCTGGTGGGCAATGCGGGCCTCCTGCTGACCAAGGTGGAATTCCTCAAGCCCGGCGAAAACAAGAACTTTGCCGTCATCGACGCCGCCATGAACGACCTGATGCGCCCCGCCCTGTATGAAGCCTGGCACGAAATCCAGGAAGTCCAGCAAAAGCACGATGACGCAGCCTTGGTCTACGATGTGGTCGGCCCCGTCTGCGAGACCGGCGACTTCCTCGGCCAGGACCGGCCCCTGGCCGTGGCACCCGGCGATCTGCTGGCCGTCATGTCCGCCGGTGCCTACGGCATGGCGATGAGTTCCAACTACAACACCCGCCCCAGGGCAGCCGAGGTGATGGTGGATGGGGATCAGGCATACTGCATCCGCCGCCGCGAGACGATAGCGGAACTCTATGCCCTCGAGCAGCCACTTCCTGCACTTCCTGCGTAAGCGCGTACGAAAAAGCCCGGAAACGCGCCGGGCTTTTTCAGGGGCGTAGACTTGCGAATAGACTTGCGAAATTACAGCACGTAGCGCGACAGATCCTCGTCCGCCGCCAGCGTTCCGAGGCGGGCGTCCACATAGGCGGCATCGACATGCACGGCTTCCTGCCCGGCCTTGCCGGCACTGAAGGAGACTTCTTCTAGCAACTTTTCCAGCACGGTATATAAGCGCCGGGCACCGATATTCTCCGTCTTTTCATTCACCTGGAAGGCAATCTCGGCCAGACGGCGGATGCCGTCGGCGGCAAAACCCAGTTGCACGCCTTCGGTTTCCAGCAGGGCCTGGTACTGGCGGGTCAGGCAGGCATCGGTCTGGGTCAGGATGCCTTCGAAGTCGGCCACGGAGAGGGAATCGAGCTCGACGCGAATGGGGAAACGGCCCTGGAGTTCCGGAATCAGGTCGGAGGGTTTGGCCAGGTGAAAGGCTCCGGAAGCGATGAACAGGATGTGATCGGTCTTCACCATGCCGTACTTGGTGGAGACCGTGGTGCCCTCCACCAGAGGCAACAGGTCGCGCTGCACCCCCTGGCGGGAGACGTCCGCCCCCTGGGCATTGCCGCGGCTGGCCACCTTGTCGATCTCATCGAGGAAGACGATGCCGTTCTGCTCCACGTTCTTCAAGGCCTCAAGCTTCACCTCCTCATCGTTCACCAGCTTCGCCGCCTCCTCGTCGGTGAGTAACTTGAGCGCTTCGCGGATCTTCAGCTTGCGACTTTTCTTGCGCCCACCGCCCATGTTCTGGAACATGCCCTGGATCTGGCTGGTGAGTTCCTCCATGCCCGGCGGCGCAAAAATTTCCGCCTGCAAGGCAGGCAGGGCCACCTCGATCTCGATTTCCTTGTCGTCCAGTTCCCCCTCCCGCAGCTTCTTGCGGAATTTCTGGCGGGTGCCGTTATCTTCAGCGGCGCCGTTCTCGGCAAAGAAACCGGCATTGCGGGCCGGTGGCAGCAAGGCATCCAGCACCCGCTCCTCGGCGGCATCCTCGGCGCGTGCCCGTACCTGCGCCATGGCCCGCTCCCGTTGTTCCTTGATGGCAGTCTCCATCAGGTCGCGGATGATGGTGTCCACATCCCGGCCGACATAGCCGACCTCGGTGAACTTGGTCGCTTCCACCTTGATGAAGGGGGCCTGGGCCAGGCGCGCCAGGCGCCGGGCGATCTCGGTCTTGCCGACCCCGGTGGGCCCGATCATGAGGATGTTCTTGGGCGTGATTTCGGAACGCAGGGGCTCGTCCACCTGGGCCCGCCGCCAGCGGTTGCGAAGGGCAATGGCCACGGCTTTCTTGGCATTGCCCTGGCCGACGATATGCTTGTCGAGTTCGTGGACGATTTCCTGAGGGTTCATGGTGGTCATGCTTCTAGCACCTCCAGGGTGAAATTCTTGTTGGTGTAGATGCAGATGTCCCCGGCAATCTCCAGGGACTTGCGCACGATTTCCTCGGGAGAGAGCCCGGTATTTTCAAGCAGGGCGCGGGCGGCGCTCTGGGCATAGGCGCCGCCGGAGCCGATGGCGGCGATGCCCAGCTCCGGTTCCAGCACGTCGCCATTGCCGGTGATGACCAGGGTGCGCTCCGGGTCAGCCACGATCAGCATCGCTTCCAGCCGGCGCAACATGCGGTCGGTGCGCCACTCCTTGGCCAGTTCCACGGCGCTGCGCATCAGGTTGCCCTGATGCTTTTCCAGCTTGGATTCGAACAGGTCCAGCAAGGTGAAGGCATCCGCGGTGGCGCCGGCAAAGCCGGTGAGGATGCGATCCTGATACAGGCGGCGGATCTTCCGGGCCGTCTGCTTGATGACCATGTTACCCAGGGTAACCTGGCCATCGCCACCGATGGCGACGATATTGCCCCGCCGCACCGACAAGATCGTGGTGCCGTGATATTGCTCCATGAAAAACCTCAGTGTCTGGAAAGTTCGACCCGGGCGACCTGATCGATGCCCATGACGCGCATCAACTCGGCCACCAGGCGATTGGGATGATGGATGACCACCGCGGAGGCGCCTGCAGTCTTGAGCAGATTGACCAGGGCAGCGGCGCTGACGAAGTCCAGCCGGGTCACTCGGGTGAAATCGAGGCGGCAGTCTTCGCCTTCGTGCAAGTGGCGCGCCACTTCCTTGAGGTTACCCTGGAGGATTTCCCCCTCCAGAACAGCCGCCACACTTTCTGCTTCCGCCTCTTCGGGAACCGGCTCTTCTGCTGGCAGCGGGGGCGTCTTGAGCCCCTCCCAGGAAGGCGGGGAGACTTCGAAGGTGACGGCGTAATCGACGGCTTTCTCTTCGAATTGTGCTTCCCTGCCCATGTACTGATACAACTCGAGCAACAGGAGCCACAGCGGTTCTCCCTGCGCCTGACCCATTATCGTGCGGTTGGACAGACGCGAGGCCAGCCCTTCGGCGCCATGCACACTCCAGGCCAGGCCACGCCGACGCGCCTGATTCAGCAATTTGGCCAACTTGGCGCTGGCTTCGGCATCCAGACCGGCAAGACGCCCCAGATCCAGGGTGCGGGAAGAGCCGCTCGACAGGGCCTGCAGCAAATCATCAAAGACCGGATCATCGCCCGCCACGACGCCTTGCAAGGCGACTTGGCCGCCGACCGCATGACCCGCCTTCTTGCTGGACACGGCCTCCATGTCCCAGGAAGGGGGCGAGCGTTCGTAGACCCGGGCAAACTCGAGACTCAGGGCTTCAAAAGCGGCCCGTTCCCCCTTGAGACGCAGCAGATCGAACAACATCGCCCAGAGCTTGATCGCCCCCGGCTCGGCGTTATTACGGATGGACGATTCCAGAGTGACGCGCGCGGCATCATCCTGACCATTGGCGTAAAGAATCGCGGCATGTTCAGCGATTTCTGCAAAGGGATCCGTTTCTTCGTAAATCTCGATACCGTAGCCGCCATTGGGCTGCGTGTTATCTCTGGAAAAATCCAGATCCCAGTTGGCATCGGATACGGGCGCAACTTCCGGCACCGCCTCAGGCGCCGCCTCGGACGCCGCCTTGGCCGGATGAGGAAGAGAATCTCCCCGGGGCTTGGCCGCTGGCCGCTCCGGCATTTTTTGCGCTATTTTTTTGAAAAAAGAGAAAACCATCGATCTCGCCTAGAGGATCCTGCTTTTTAGCACGTCGACCGGCGCCGCGCAATGCCCGCCCTCCCTCCGCCCCCTATCCAGCAGGGGCACGGACCCGCCCCGGCAAGCTCGCGCCCGAGCCACGGGCTGGAGCCCCCAGACCGCCCCCGACCTCGCACGCCGATGCGACTCACTCACAACGTATAATCCGCACTCTCTCTTGACCCTGCTGCTCATGACCGCACCTGCCTGGCTTGCCCCCCTGCTGACCCGCAAGATGCTGATCTGCATTTTTACGGGCTTTGCCTCCGGCCTGCCCCTGTATCTGCTCATCAATCTGGTCCCCGCCTGGCTGCGCAGCGAAGGAGTGGATCTGAAAACCATCGGTTTCTTTGCCCTGATCCAGTTTCCCTTCACCTGGAAATTCATCTGGGCGCCCTTCCTGGATCGTTTCATCCTTCCCCTGGGGCGGCGGCGCGGCTGGATGCTGCTGACCCAGGTCGGGCTGCTGTTTTCCATCGGCACCTTGGGAGGCTTCGACCCCCGCAAGGAAATCCTGCTGATTTCGGGCCTTGCGGCCCTGCTGGCCTTCCTCTCCGCCACCCAGGACATCGCCCTGGACGCCTTCCGGCGGGAAATCCTGTCGGAAGCAGAACTCGGCCTGGGCAGCTCCGTCCATGTGAATGCCTATCGGGTGGCCGGTCTGGTCCCCGGCTCCTTGTCCCTGATCCTGGCCGACAGCCTGCCCTGGAATCAGGTGTTCTGGATCACCGCCCTGTTCATGATTCCCGGCATGATCATGGCGATCCTGGTCAAGGAGCCCGAGATACTGACCCCCCCCAAGACTTTGCGGGAAGCCTGCATCGAACCTTTCAACGAATTCATCGGCCGCCAGGGCGTTCAGGGCGCCCTGCTGGTGCTCTCCTTCCTGTTCCTCTACAAGCTCGGAGACTCCCTGGCCACCGCCCTGTCCACCCCCTTCTACCTCGACATGGGCTACTCCAAGACCGATATCGGCCTGATCGCCAAACATGCGGGACTCTGGCCTGCCGTCATCGGCGGCATGATCGGCGGCCTGTGGATGGTGAAGATCGGTATCAACCGGGCCCTGTGGATATTTGGCCTGGTGCAGATGGTCACCATCCTGGGCTTTGCCTGGCTGGCCTGGCTGGGCCCCCAGCCAGAAATTCTCGGCTTCAACCGCGGGGCCCTGGCCGCCGTGATTTCTGCCGAATACCTGGGCGTGGGCCTGGGCACCGCGGCCTTCACCGCCTTCATCGCCCGCTCCACCCATCCGGCCTACACGGCCACCCAGTTTGCCCTGTTCACCAGCCTGACGGCCGTACCCCGTACCGTCATCAATGCCTTTGCCGGCGTACTGGTGGAAAACCTGGGCTGGGTCGGCTTCTACATGCTATGCACGGCCCTGGCCGTGCCCGGCATGCTGCTGCTCATCAAAGTGGCGCCCTGGAATGCGGCCCGGGGCGAAAACGTCTAAACCTGCTGGCGCCGCAGGCGGCGTCGATCCAGCCACCAGGCATAAACCGGAAGCAACAAGGTCGAGCCCGGCAAGAGGAGCAGCATGAAGTAGGGGGATAAACGGGAAAAGCAGCGCAGATGCTCCAGCAACAGCTGCTTTTCTTCGTTCGACCAGGCGCCGCCATTCCTGGTCTTCATCAGCAGGGGCATGAAACCCTTGAGGGATGCCAGTTCAGCCATGGCATGACGGACCTCACTGCGCTGCGCCGCCAGCAACTGACGCCACCAGGAAGGCAGGCGGGCTGCCGTGACGACAAGCGGATCAAGGGATGCGGCCCGCATGATCTAGCGGGAGAACAAGCGGCGCCGCAAAGAACGCCAGGTCTGCCAGGCGATCAAGCCGCGCCGGCCCCAACGCCAGAAGCGGCGGGGTTTGAGCAGGACCAGCAAGGCAGCCACGCCGCCCACCACTTGCGGATGGCGGCGCACCCAGCCGGCTCCCTGCTGCACCCGGTCTGCGAGCGCACAGAGACTCTGCAAGCCGGCACTATCGAGCGCCACGGCCTGCCGCTGGGCAGCACAACGGGCCCGCAGGACGCCCCGCTGCTCTCTGAGTTCAAGCAGACGGGGATTCATCCTGCCCCCGCTTCTTCAGGCTGGCGACATCCGCCTCCAGTTCCGCCAGACTGGCCTTGAACAGACCGGAGCCCCGCTCCAGCCCGGACAGGCTGCGCCGGGCAAAGACAACCGCGGCAGACAGGAACACCAGACAGGCGAGGCCCAGCACCACCAGGCGCTGCTCCCAGAACAGCAAGGCCAGGAAAGCCACCAGCAATACCACCCCGATGATCAGGCAGGCCAGCGCCAGAATGCTGTGGACGAGCCCCCCGACCAGGCGGAGCTTTTCCTCTTCCACCTCATTGGCAAGCAGAGCCAGACGGGTACGGCCGATATCGACCACATCCCCCAGCAGGCTGCGCAGGGAGGCGAATACGCCAGGGGAGGTGTTCTCCGTCATGGATCAGCGACGACCGATCAGGACACCCAGGGCCAGGCCGACGACAGCGGCCACACCCACGGCCTTCCAGGGCTGGTCATGCACGAAGTCATCCGTGGCACGGGCACAGGCCTTGGTCTTGTCCACCAGGGCGGCCTCGGCATCTTCCAGGCGAACCTTGGCGTCCTTCAGGCGGGCTTCGATCTTGCTGCGGATGTTGGCCATCTTTTCACCCGCAACATCGGCGGTGCTCTTCAGAATTTCCTCGGCGTCAGCGATCACGACCTTCATGTCGGAGACCAGCTTTTCCTTGGTGGCCAGCGCTACGGTATTGGTTTGGGACATGGCGAACCTCATCTATATGAATGGTGTTTGAAAACAGCTACAGATTAGCGTGTTAAAGACGGCAAGGCAATGAGACGGCAAGGCAATGAGACGGCAAGGCAATGCAGGGCGGGACGTCAGAACTCATAATCGATGCACAGCGGCGCGTGATCGGAAAACTTCTGTCCCTTGTACACCTGGGCATACCGGGCGCTCGCAGCGGCCTCCGGTGTTGCCACCTGCAGGTCGATCCGCCAGCCGACATTTTTGGCATAGGCCTGGCCGCGATGGCTCCACCAGGTATACCCCTCTTCGCCGGCCTCTGGATACAAGGCTCGATAGACATCCACCCAGCCACTGGCATAAAGCCGGGTCAGCCACTCCCGCTCCTCAGGCAGGAATCCGGAATGTTTCAGATTGCCCTTCCAGTTCTTCAGGTCGATCGGACAGTGGGCGATGTTCCAGTCACCACAGATGATGAATTGCCGCCCCTCCTGGCGCAGGGCATCCATCACCGTCATGAATTCTTCCAGGAAGGCGAATTTGGCCGCCTGGCGCTCCGGAGAAGATGAACCGGAAGGCACATAGAGGGAAACCACCGATAAGCCACCCAGATCGGCCCGGATGAAACGCCCCTCCGCATCGAAGCCGGGATGCCCGATGCCTTCGGTAACCCGGTCGGGCGGGCGTCGGCTATAGATGCCGACACCGGAATACCCCTTTTTGTCGGCGTAATGAAAAAAGCCCTGGTAGCCCGCCGGGCTTCGCATGGCGTCGGCAAGATCGCCGGCCTGGGCCTTGAGTTCCTGCACACAGACCACGTCGGCGCCCGAAGTCTGCATCCAGTCAAAGAAACCCTTGTCCGCGGCGGAGCGGATGCCATTGAGGTTCATGGTGACGATTCGCATGAGAAGTGGAATGAGGCTGCCTTGGCCTGGGTGCATGAAAAAAGCAAAGCATACCCCGCCCGGCCCCGGCCCGGCAAAACCGGCGGACAGTTTTGTCCTGCCGGAACCGGACATTTGCCATGACATGCTGCACCAATGTCGTTGAGCCCCGGCGGGATGATGCGTAGTAACATATGCGCTTGCCAAAACAGATTGGATTTAGCCGGACCATGGATTTTCGTCAGGAATTCATCGAATTCGCCGTTGGCCGCCAGGTTTTGCGCTTTGGCGAATTCAAGACCAAGGCGGGGCGGCTCTCCCCCTATTTTTTCAATGCCGGCTTGTTCAATGACGGCGCATCCATGCTCAGACTGAGTCAGTTCTATGTCAAATCCATACAGGCCGGTGGACTCCCGTTCGACATGCTGTTCGGCCCCGCCTACAAGGGTATCCCGCTGGTCACCGGCGTGGCCATGGCCATGGCCATGGCGGGGCGCAACCTGCCGTTTGCCTACAATCGCAAGGAAGCCAAGGATCATGGTGAGGGCGGCACCCTGGTCGGCGCGCCGCTACAGGGCAAAGTCCTGATCGTGGACGATGTCATCTCCGCCGGCACTTCAGTACGGGAATCGGTGGAACTGATCCGCGCCGCCGGCGCCCAGGTGGCCGGGGTGGCCATCGCCCTGGACCGGATGGAACTCGGCCTGGGCCAACTCTCGGCCGTACAGGAAGTGGAACGCGACTACGGCTTGCCGGTGCTGGCGGTGGCCAACCTTGAACATCTGATGGGGTATCTGCAAGGACACCCCGAACTTGCCGCCCACCGCGAGGCCGTCGCGGCCTACCGGAGCCAGTATGGCGTTACCCAGCACTAAGCGGCGTATCCCGCTATCCGCCCTGCTGCTGGCGGGTCTGGCGGTGCCGGCATATGCCCAACCTGAGGCCAGCACGGCACGTGGCTCCTTTTTCTGCTGCACGGATGCCTCGGGCCACCGTGTCTGCGGTGATCTCCTGCCGCCTCAATGCAACGGCCTGGCTTACAAGGTCTACAGCCACCAGGGCATGCTGACGAGGGAGGTGGGGCCGCCGCTCACGCCGGCAGAAAAGGCGGCCCAGGCGGAAGCTGCGCGCCAGGAAAAGTTGAAGGAAGCTCAAGCCCGCGAACAAAGACGCAAGGATCAGGCCCTGCTGGAGACCTATTCCAGCCTGGAAGACCTGGACCGCATGCAGGCCCGGGCGGAAGCAGACGTCAAGGCCGCCATCGCCAACGCCGAAGAACGGATTGCCGAGGCCAGAAAACGGCGCAAGAAGTTCGAAAATGAAGCCGAGTTCTATCCCAACCGCGCCTTGCCTCCCGAAGTCGCGAAGGGCCTCCGGGACGAGGATACGGAAATCCGGACTCAGACCGAATTGATCAATGCCAAAAAGCGGGAGCTGGAATTGATCAAGTCCAGATACAGCGAAGACCGGCGCCGTTATATCGACCTTTCCCGTCGTCCGCGTCGCTAGACCGGGCGGCCCGGCCCGGCCTCGGCCCTCTTTCTCACCCAGCCAGTTTCTGGCGCAACAACTCATTCACCTGCTGCGGATTGGCCTTGCCCTTGGCCGCTTTCATGACCTGCCCTACCAGGGCATTGAAGGCTTTTTCCTTGCCCGCCTTGAACTCGGCCACATTGGCGGCATTGGCGGCCAGCACTTCGTCCACCAGCTTCTCGATGGCGCCGGTGTCGGTAATCTGCTTCAGGCCCTGCTTTTCGATGATCTCGTCGGCACTGCTTCCCTCGCCTGCCCAGAGGGCCTCGAACACTTTCTTGGCAATGGCGTTGGAAAGGGTGTTGTCGGTGATCCGGGCCACCAGCCCGCCCAACTGGGCCGCAGTCACCGGTGACTGGGTGATTTCAAGGCCTTCCTTGTTGAGGCGGGCGGCCAGGTCCACCATCACCCAGTTGGCACAAGGCTTGGCGCCGGGTTTGCCCGCAACGGCAACTGCGGCTTCAAAATAAGCCGCTGTTTCCAGGGCCGCCGTCAGGGTGGTGGCATCGTAGGCAGACAGACCGTAGTCGGCGATGAAGCGCTGTTTCCTGGCTTCCGGCAGTTCGGGCAAGGCGGCCTTGGTGCGGGCGATCCACTCCGGCGAAATGACCAGGGGCAGCAGGTCGGGATCGGGGAAGTAGCGGTAATCGTGCGCATCTTCCTTGGTGCGCATGGACCGGGTTTCGCCCGTCGCGGGATCAAACAGCACCGTGGCCTGCTGAATGGTCCCGCCTTCTTCCAGGGTCTCGATCTGCCAGCGAATCTCATACTCGATGGCTTCCTTCAGGAAACGGAAGGAGTTGAGATTCTTGATCTCCCGGCGGGTGCCGAAGGGAGTGCCCGGCCGATGCACGGATACATTGGCGTCGCAGCGGAAGGAGCCTTCCTGCATGTTGCCGTCGCAGATCCCGATCCAGCGCACCAGGGCGTGCAGGGCCCTGGCGTAGGCTACGGCTTCGTCGGAGGAGCGCATGTCCGGCTCGGTGACGATTTCCAGGAGCGGCGTGCCGGCCCGGTTCAGGTCGATGCCGGTCTTGCCGTGGAAATCCTCGTGCAGGGATTTGCCCGCATCCTCTTCCAGGTGGGCCCGGGTCAGCTGGACGCGCTTTTCGTAAGCCTTGTCGCCCTGACCCACGGCAATGGCCACATGCCCCCCCTGCACGACCGGCAGCTCGAACTGGCTGATCTGGTAGCCCTTGGGCAGGTCCGGATAAAAGTAGTTCTTGCGGGCGAACACCGATTTCCCGGCCACCTGGGCATCCACCGCCAGACCGAACCGGATGGCGCATTCCACGGCTCCCTTGTTCAAGACCGGCAGCACGCCGGGCAGAGCCAGGTCCACCGGGGAGGCCTGGGTATTGGGGGCGGCGCCAAAGGCGGTGGAGGCACCGGAAAAAATCTTGGATGCCGTCGCCAACTGCACGTGGGTCTCGAGACCGATGACAACTTCCCACTGATTCATCTTCATTCCCGTCAGAAACAATGACCGCTCTTGGCTTCCACCATGATCGGCCAGAGATAATCGAAAGCCTGGCCCTCACAGGAGGCCGGACAATTACTGAAAGCGATGGTCACTCGCGGGCCTTGCTCCCACATGCGGACGGAACAGCCCGAGCCATCCCGGGTTTCCAGCAGCACATTCGGCAAGGTAGCCACCTGCTTGAACTTGGCCAGATTGAACCGGCAGGCGCCGTGCCTGGGAATATCCACCCGCGCATCAAAGGTCTTCACTTCTGCATTTTTCACCAGCAGATTGAGGCTGGTGCGCGTCCCCACCGCATCCCGGTGGGTGCATCTGGAGCGCACATTCAAGGGCCGCGTAGGCTGAGGCAGGATCGTGCGCCCCTTGAGATATTTCAGGGGCTGGGACTCCATCTTCCGCGCTTCTGCCGGCACCTCTTCCTTGACAGCCTCCGGCTTCTGCTCCGGCGGGACCTGGGCGCAAGCGCCCAGAAACAGCAGGGATGACAGCAAATAACGTTGCAAATTCAAGGCTTACTCCAAACCGGCCGGTGTACGGCGGTGCCAGTCGCTGGCCTGCTGGTAAGCATGGGCCACATTGAGCAGGCGCGCCTCATCAAAATAATTGCCGATCAACTGCATGCCGATGGGCAAGCCCTGATCATCGAAACCGCAAGGCAGGGACATGCCAGGCAGGCCCGCCAGGTTCACCGCAATGGTGTAAATGTCGGAAAGATACATCTGCACCGGATCAGCGGCCTTCTCACCCTGCTTGAAGGCCGTGGAAGGGCTGGTGGGGCCGAGGATCACGTCGCACTGCCTGAAGGCGGCGACGAAGTCGTCGGCGATCAGGCGGCGGATGCGCTGGGCCTGCAGATAGTAGGCGTCGTAGTAGCCATGGGAGAGCACATAGGTGCCGATCAGGATTCGACGCTTCACCTCGGCGCCGAAACCCTGGGCCCGGGTCTTGCAGTACATGTCGCTCAGGTCGCGGTATTCAGGGGCCCGGTAGCCGTAACGCACCCCATCGAAACGGGAGAGGTTGGAACTTGCCTCGGCCGGAGCAATCACGTAGTAGGCCGGCACCGACAAATGGGAGTTGGGCAGGCTCACCTCCACCAGCTCGGCACCCAGGCGCTTGTACTCGTCGATGGCGGCCTGGACGGCGGCCATCACCCCGGCTGCGCAACCTTCGCCGAAAAATTCCCTGGGCAGGCCGATCTTCAGTCCCTGCAAGGGCTGTCCCAGACAGCGGCAGTAATCCTCGGAGGGACGCTCGAGACTGGTGGAATCCTTGTCGTCGAAACCGGCCATGGCGTTGAGCAGCAAGGCGCAGTCGGCAGCGGAGCGGGCCATGGGGCCGGCCTGGTCGAGGGAAGAGGCAAAAGCGATCATGCCATAGCGGGATACCACCCCGTAGGTGGGCTTCAGGCCGGTCAGGTTGCAGAGCGCGGCCGGCTGGCGGATCGAACCGCCCGTGTCGGTGCCGGTGGCCACGGGCGCCAGGGCCGCCGCCACGGCGGCGGCGGAGCCGCCGGAAGATCCGCCGGGCACCCGGGTCTTGTCCCAGGGGTTTTGCACCGGGCCGAACCAGGAAGTCTCGTTGGAGGAGCCCATGGCGAATTCGTCCATGTTCGCCTTGCCCAGGGAGACCATGCCGGCTTCCCGCTCCAGCCTTGTGATCACGGTGGCGTCGTAGGGAGAAATGAAGTTCTCCAGCATCTTCGAGCCGCAGGTCGTGCGCCAGCCTTCGGCACAGAAAATGTCCTTCTGGGCAATCGGAATGCCGGTGAGCGGCCCGGCCTGACCGGCGGCGATACGGGCATCGGCAAGCCGGGCCGCCGCCAGGCTGCGTTCCGGGTCGGTGGTGATGAAGGCGTTCAGCTCGGGATTGAGCCGGGCAATCCGGTCCAGATAGAGCTGGGTCAGTTCGACACTGGAAAGGGTCTTGGCGGCCAGAGCCGCAGCGAGTTCTTTGAGACTGGCGTGAATCATGACTTAGGGAAAACCCGGAAGGCTCCCGCTCCTCGTTATGCGATGATTATTCGATGACTTTGGGAACCAGATACAGCCCCGCCTCGGTTTCCGGCGCGATAGCCTGGAACCTGGCGCGCTGAACCCCGTCCGGGTCCAGGTGGCTTACCCGGTCTTCACGCAGGCGCTGGCCGACATCCTGGGCGTGGGCCATGGGTTCAACCCCCTGGGTATCGGCTGCCTGCATGGCTTCGATCAGGGAAAAAATTCCGTTCAGATGTTGACGGGAGGTTTCCGCCTCCGCCTCGCTGACCTCGATACGGGCCAGGTAGGCGATGCGTTGTACCTCGGGAAGGGTCAGCGACATGACGCTCTCTCGAAAAAAAACAACAGACAATCAAGACATCACAAGGCTTCTGCAAGGCAGTGCTGCATTGCAAAAAATCTCATGCACCAAAGCATTATAAGGTATCATGAAAGCTTTATTCGCCGCACCTCCCAGCAGGATTACACAGAATGTTCGGCCTACTCCGCAGCTATTTCTCCAACGACCTCGCCATCGACCTGGGCACCGCCAACACCCTGATTTACGCCCGCTCCCAAGGCATCGTCCTGGATGAACCCTCCGTCGTTGCCATCCGCCTCGAAGGCGGCCCCAATGCCAAGAAAACCATCCAGGCCGTCGGCAAGGAAGCCAAGGACATGCTGGGCAAGGCGCCTGGCTCCATCACCGTGATCCGGCCCATGAAGGACGGGGTAATCGCCGACTTCACGGTGACCGAGCAGATGCTGAAGCAATTCATCAAGCGGGCTCACGAATCCAGGCTGTTCTCCCCCAGTCCCCGCATCATCATCTGCGTGCCTTCCGGCTCCACCCAGGTCGAACGCCGTGCCATCCGCGAATCCGCCATCGGCGCCGGCGCCAGCCAGGTGTATCTGATCGAGGAACCCATGGCAGCCGCCATCGGCGCCGACCTGCCCGTAGCCGAGGCCACCGGCTCGATGGTGGTGGACATCGGCGGTGGCACCACCGAAGTGGGCGTGATCTCCCTGGGCGGCATGGTCTACTCCGGCTCCGTGCGCGTCGGCGGCGACAAGCTGGACGAAGCCATCATCAACTACATCAGCCGCAACTATGGCATGCTGATCGGCGAGAATACCGCCGAGAACATCAAGAAGACCATCGGCTCCGCCTTCCCGGGCGCCGAGGTGAGGGAAATGGAAGTCTCCGGCATCAACAAGGCCGAAGGCATCCCGCGCAAGTTCACCATTTCCTCCAACGAAATCCTCGAAGCCCTGACCGACCCCTTGAACCAGGTGGTGTCCGCCGTCAAGTCCGCCCTGGAAAAGACCCCGCCCGAACTGGGGGCCGACATTGCCGAGAAGGGCATGGTCCTGACCGGCGGCGGCGCCTTGCTGCGCGACCTGGACCGCCTGCTGATGGAAGAAACCGGTCTGCCGGTGATCGTCGCCGAGAACCCCCTCACCTGCGTCGCCCGCGGTTGCGGTCTGGCCCTGGAAAAGATGGACAAGATCGATTCCATCTTCGCTTCCGAGTAAGGACGCAAGGAATGGCCTGGGCGACTGAGCACGGCGCAGTCCGGGCTCCCATCTTTCACACCGCAAGACGGGACTGACATTTCGTGGCCGGACTGGACCACGCTCCCCCTCCATTCTTCAAGCGCGGACCAGCACCGCTGGCGCTGCTGAGTTTCTACGTCGCCTTCTCGATTGCCCTGTTCGTCCTCGATTTACGTTTTCACGCTCTGGACATCCTGCGCCAGGGCATCTCCGTGATCACGGACCCTCTGCAACGTCTGGCCCAGGCGCCGGTACGCATGCTCACCGAGGGCTCCGACTATTTCCTCACCCTCGAATCCGTACAGGAAAAAAACCGCCGCCTGGAGGCCGCCCAACTGGAGGCGGCCCCGGCGCTGACGCGCCTGGCCGAGCTGGAAGCAGAAAATCAACGTCTGCGCCAACTTCTCGGCCTGCAGCCCCGGGAAAAGACGGCGGGACAAGCCGCGCATATCATCTACACGGCCCGTGACCCATTCACCCGTCGGGTTTATCTGGACAAGGGTCTACAACAAAACCTGGTGCCCGGTCAGCCGGTAATTGATGAGGCCGGCCTCATCGGCCAGGTCACCCGCGTCTTTCCCCTGAGCGCCGAAGTCACCCTGATTACCGACAAAGATCAAGCCGTACCGGTGCAGATCCTGCGCACCGGCCTGCGCTCGGTGACTTTCGGACTAGGCAACGGCCAGGTGGAACTGAAGTACGTCCCTGCCAATGCCGATGTGCAAGTGGGCGACCTCCTGGTTACCTCCGGGCTCGATGGCATTTACATGCCCGGCTTTCCGGTTGCCAAGGTCGCCCATGTCGAGCGGGACAGTGCCTATGCCTTCGCCCGCATCGTTGCCACCCCCGCCGCGGCGGTGGAAAGCCATACCGTCGTGATGGTCCTTGACCCACGCCCCGCCGTACAGCCCCACCCGGACCCGCTGCCGGAAAAACCCCATCTGGGCACGAAGGCGTCAGCATCCCCCCAGGAGCACTGAGTCATGCAAAGCTCCCATAAATCTTCCCGCATCCTGCAAGCCGCCCGGCCCTGGTTCATCGTCTTCAGCCTGTTCATGGCCTTGCTGCTGAACATGCTGCCGACCCGGCAGTGGCCCGGCATGCCGGACTGGGTGCTGCTGACCCTGTGCTTCTGGCATGTGCGCGAATGGCGCAAGGTCAGCATGGGTTGGGCCTTCACCCTGGGACTGGCGATGGATGTGGCCGATGGCGCAGCGCTGGGGCAACATGCACTGGCCTATGTGCTGGTGGCCTATGGTGCCACCGCCTTGTCCCGGCGCATGCTCTGGTTCCCCCTGTCGCTCCAGGCCCTGCATGTGCTGCCCCTGTTGCTGCTGGCCCAGGCCATCCAGTTGCTGATCCGGCTCATGGCAGGGGCTGATTTTCCGGGCTGGAGCCAATTCCTTTCACCCCTGGTTTCCACCCTGCTCTGGGGCCCCATCAGCCTGTTGCTGCTGGCCCCCCAGTACCAGCCGGTGGAACGGGATGAAAACCGTCCCATCTGAACAGTCGAGGCAAGATGGGCAACTTTCATCATACCGAACAGGATCTGGAACAATTCCGCAGCCGCCTCCTGATCGCCAGCGCCGGGGTGCTGCTGCTGTTCGCGCTGCTCTTTGCCCGCTTCGTGTATCTGCAAGTCATCCAGCACGAGTACTTCACCACCCGGGCCGAAAGCAACCGTATCTCACTGGTCCCCATCCTCCCCAACCGGGGCAATATCGTAGACCGCAACGGGGTCATCCTGGCGCGCAACTACTCGGCCTTCACCCTGGAAATCACCCCCTCCAAGACCCAGGACCTGGAAGCCACGATCGACAGCCTGGCTGAAGTCATCGAAATTCAGGTCAAGGACCGCCGCCGCTTCAAACGCCTGCTGGAAGAATCCAGGAACTTCGAATCCATCCCCATCCGCACCCGGCTTTCCGATGAGGAAGTGGCCCGCTTTGCCGCCAATCGCTACCGTTTCCCCGGCGTGGAGGTCAACGCCCGCCTGTTCCGCCAATACCCGGAAGGCAGTCTGGCGGCCCACGCCATCGGCTATATCAGCCGCATCAACGCCAAGGATCTGGAATGGATCGAGGAAAACGGCCAGAGCGCCAACTACAGGGGTTCCGAGCACATCGGCAAGGCCGGGCTGGAGCAACATTACGAGTTCGAACTGCACGGCACCACCGGCTATGAGCAGGTGGAAGTGGATGCCGGCGGGCGTGCCGTGCGAGTGCTGACCCACACCCCTCCCATTCCCGGCAACAACCTGACCCTGACCCTGGATACCCGGCTGCAGCAGGTCGCCGAAGCCGCCTTCGGCACCCGCCGGGGTTCCCTGGTCGCTCTGGACCCCAGCAACGGCGCGGTGCTGGCCCTGGTTTCCTCGCCCGGCTTCGACCCCAACCTGTTCGTGGACGGGATCCGCTTCGATGACTGGGACGAACTCAACAACAACCCCGACAAGCCCATGCTCAACCGGGCCATCTACAGCGCCCACCCTCCGGGCTCCACCTTCAAGCCCCTGATGGCCCTGGCGGCCCTGACCCAGGGCAAGCGCAGCACCACCCAGACCATTGCCGACCCGGGCTATTTCAACTTCGGCAATCACCGCTTCATGGATGACAAGGCGGGCGGCCATGGCATCGTCGACATGTGGAAATCCATCGTCGTCTCCTGCAACACCTACTACTACCAGCTGGCCAACGACATGGGCATCGACAACATCGCCCGCTTCATGGCTGGCCTGGGTCTGGGCAGCCGCACCGAGATCGACATCCCCGGCGAGGCCACCGGCGTGCTGCCTTCGCCCCAGTGGAAGCAGCGCCGCTTCAAGAAGCGGGAATTCCAGAAATGGTATGCCGGGGAAACCATCTCGGTGGGCATCGGCCAGGGCTACAACGCCTACACCACCTTGCAGATGGCCCATGCCCTGGCCAACATACTGAACTATGGCCGCGTCTTCCGCCCCCACATTGCCAACACCATCCAGGACCCCACGAGCGGTGAAGTCCGCAAGGTGGAACCCCAGCCGGTGCGGCAGATTCCCCTCAAGGTCGAACATGTCGATTTCATCAAACGGGCCATGGCCGCAGTCAACAAGGAAGGCACCGGCGCCCGGGCCTTTGCCGGCGCCCCCTACGAGTCGGGCGGCAAGACCGGCACCGCCCAGGTGTATAGCCTCAAAGGCCAGAAATATCAGGCCGGCCAGGTCAAGGAACGGCTGCGCGACCACTCCTGGTTCATAGCCTTCGCCCCGGTGGCGCAGCCGAAGATCGTGGTGGCGGTAATGGTGGAAAACGGCGGCTTTGGAGCCGCCTCCGCCGCCCCCATCGCCCGCCAGGTGTTCGACTACTACCTGCTTGGCAAACTCCCCGGCGGCCCGGCCCCGGAGGTGGAGGTGGAGGAGGTGGAGCCCCCCGAGGATGGCCCGCAACAACCCCTTGAGAACGCCCATGGACAAGATTAGACGCTGGGCCCGGCAGATCCCGTCCTACCTGGACTTGCCCTTGCTCACCATCGTGCTGGTGCTGATGGGCATCGGCCTGTTGACCGTTTATTCCGCCACCTCCGCCAGTGGCTTCGCCAAGCTGGACAACCAGCTGGTCAATATGGCCGCGGCCCTGGCGATCATGGTGGCGGTCTCCCAGACCCCGCCCCAAAAGCTGATGCGCTTTGCCGTGCCCCTCTACCTGACCGGGCTGCTGCTGCTGCTGGGCGTGGCCCTGTTCGGCGTCGTGGTCAATGGCTCCCGGCGCTGGCTGTCCCTGGGCTTCGTCCGCATCCAGCCCTCGGAAATCATGAAGATCGCCATGCCCCTGATGCTGGCCTGGTACTTCCACAAGCACGAATCGGTATTGAAGCTCAAACACTTTGCCGTCGCCACCGGCATCCTGCTCCTGCCCATCGCCCTCATCCTCAAGCAGCCGGACCTGGGCACCTCGCTTCTGGTGGGCGCGGCCGGCTTCTTCGTGATCTTCCTGGCCGGCCTGCCCTGGAAGATCATGTTCGGCCTGGGGGCCGCCGCCGGCGCGGCCCTGCCCTTTGCCTGGAACATGCTGCACGACTACCAGCGGCGCCGGGTCCTGACCCTGCTGGACCCCAGCTCCGACCCCCTGGGGGCCGGCTACCACATCATCCAGTCCACCATCGCCATCGGTTCCGGCGGCCTCTTCGGCAAGGGCTGGCTGGAAGGCACCCAGACCCGGCTGGAATTCATCCCGGAAAAACACACGGACTTCATCTTCGCCGTCTTTTCCGAAGAATGGGGGCTGCTGGGCAACACCATCCTGCTGTTGCTGTTCATCCTCCTGATCGGCCGCGGCCTGATGATCGCCGCCGCCGCGCCCACCCTGTTCTCCCGGCTGCTGGCCGGCGCCATCACCCTGGTACTGTTCATCTACGCTTTCGTGAACATGGGCATGGTTTCCGGTATCCTGCCGGTGGTGGGCGTGCCGCTGCCCTTCATCAGCTATGGCGGCACCGCCCTGGTCACCCTGATGCTGGGAGTGGGCATGCTGATGAGCATTCACACCCACCGGATGCTGGTCAAGAAATGATGTCCTGGAAAAACGTCTTCTGCCTCGCCCTGCTGGGCCTCATGCTGGCCGCCTGCGGCAGCACCCCGAAGTCCGCGTCATCGTCGGGGGCCAGCAGGGGCATCAAGACCATGCCGGCCTCCAAGGGTGGCGGCTATTACAAGGATGACGGTCCGGGGGAGGAGATTCCCGCCAACCTGGATCAAATTCCCGACGCCCAGCCGCGCTGGGAACCCCTGCACAAATGGGCCAACCGTCCCTATGTGGTAATGGGACGCGAGTACGTGCCGGACACCCGCGTCAAAAATTTCCGCCAGGAAGGCCTGGGCAGCTGGTATGGCAGGAAATTCCACGGCCAGAGGACCTCCACCGGCGAAACCTACGACATGTTCGCCATGACCGCCGCCCACCCGACCCTGGCCATTCCCTCCTACGTGCGGGTCACCAATCCCGCCAATGGCAAGGCGGTGGTGCTGCGGGTCAATGACCGGGGGCCCTTTCACGCCGACCGCATCATCGACCTCTCCTATACCGCCGCCTACAAGCTGGGCTACATCGGCCAGGGCAGCAGCCGGGTGATCGTCGAGAGCATCGTTCCCGGGGAGATCGGCGGCACCACCTACGCCGACGTCACCCCGCCGCCGCGCAGCACCGAGGCCCCTCGCAGCAGCGAAGACATGGACACCATGTTCCGCCGCCTGCTGGAAGATGAGCGGGAGAGCGCCCCCGCCGCACTTCCGGAGCGGGGCATCTTCCTGCAACTGGGCGCCTTCGCCAACGCCGACAATGCCGAGAACCTCAAGAACCACCTGACCCGGGACCTGGACTGGCTGAACGACCCCATCCAGATCAACCGGGCCGGCAACATCCATCGCCTGCAGCTGGGGCCCTACCCCAGCCGGGCCGAGGCCGAGCGTATAGCCCAGCGCATCCGTCTCGCCCTGGGCTACGCCCCCACCATCGTCACCCGCTGACGCCAGCGCCACCTGACCGGCGGCTTTGACCAAGGTCAAGGCATGGGCGGGATGCCTGGCTATACTCGCGGTTCCTTGCGAAGGCATCGCCATGACCCCCGACCTGATCTGCCCCGCCGGCAGCCTGCCGGCCTTGAAGACCGCCATCGACCACGGCGCCGACGCCGTCTATGCCGGTTTCAAGAACGCCACCAATGCCCGCAACTTCGCCGGCCTCAATTTCGACGACAAGGCCCTGGCGAGCGGCATCGACTACGCCCACCGGCGCGGCCGGCAGGTGCTGGTCGCGATCAACACCTTTCCCCAGCCGGGGCGCACCGGCGCATGGCGGCAAGCCGTGGATGCCGCGGCGGAACTGGGGGTGGATGCGGTGATCCTGGCCGATGTGGGCCTCATGGCCTACGCCCGGGAACGGCACCCGGAGCTGCGTCTGCATCTTTCCGTGCAGGGCTCCGCCAGCAACTACGAGGCCGTCAATTTCTGCCGGCGCGAGTTCGGCATCCGCCGGGTGGTGCTGCCCCGGGTGCTCACCCTGGCCCAGGTGGCGCACCTCATCGCCAACACCGAAGTGGAAGTGGAAGTGTTCGGCTTTGGCAGCCTGTGCGTCATGAACGAAGGGCGCTGCTGGCTCTCATCCTTTGCCACCGGCGAATCCCCCAACACCGTCGGCGCCTGTTCCCCGGCCAAATACGTGCGCTGGGAAAAACGCCTCGCCCAGGCCGGCGAAGCCCCTGGCGAACACATGGAGGCGCGCTTGAACGGCATCCTCATCGACCGCTTCGCCCCGCGCGAATCCGCCGGCTACCCGACGCTCTGCAAGGGCCGCTTCGCGGTGCGGGGGGACATCTATTACGCCCTGGAAGAGCCCACCAGCCTCAATGTGCTGGAAGTGCTGCCCGAGCTGCTCGCGATCGGCGTCGCCGCGATCAAGGTGGAAGGCCGCCAGCGCAGCCCCGCCTACGTGGCCCAGGTGACCCGCACCCTGCGCGCCGCCCTGGACCGCGCCCGTCGCGGCAACTACCAGGTGGAAGCCGCCTGGCAGGCCGACCTCGCCAAAGTCTCGGAAGGCCGGCAGGCAACGCTCGGCGCCTACAGCCGTCCCTGGCGCTAGGACTGGCACGCTAGGACTGGCACGCTTGGACTGGCACGCTAGGACTGGCACACTAGTACAGGCAAAATGCTGCAAGCGCCGCTTTCTGGGCCAATCCTTTCCACCGCCGCAAGTAGCGGACCTGGCCACCACCACCGCCACCCGGCATGTTCCCGTCAATTTTTGCGATGATCCCCAAACTCACCCTCGGACCCCTGCTCTGGTACTGGCCCAAGGCCGAAGTGCTGGATTTTTACGCCGCGATGGCCGAAATTGCCGCCCTCGACCGGATTTACCTGGGCGAAGTAGTCTGCTCCCGCCGCCAGCAACTGCGCACCGCCGACTGGCTCGGTCTGGCGCGGGACTTGCGGGAGGCCGGCAAGGAAGTAGTGCTGGCCTCCCAGGCCCTGCTTGAATCGGAATCGGACTTGAAGGCCCTGCGCCGTCTCCTCGACGCAGGCGGTTTCGCCGTGGAAGCCAACGACCTGGGCGCCGTCAGCCTGGCCCGGGAACGGCGCTTGCCCTTCATCTGCGGCCCGCATCTCAACCTCTACAACGAAGCCAGCCTGGCCTGGTTCGCCGGCCAGGGGGCCGTGGGCTGGGTGCCGCCCCTGGAAGCTTCCCGGGAGATGATCGCCACCTTGCACCGAAGCCGGCCGACGGGCCTTGCCACCGAGGTGTTCGCCTTCGGGAAGCTGCCGCTGGCCTTCTCGGCCCGCTGCTTTACCGCCCGCCACTATGATCTCAACAAGGACGACTGCCAGTTCCGCTGCCTCGAGCACCCGGAGGGCCTGCTGCTGAAGACCCGGGAGGGCCAGCCCTTCCTCACCCTGAACGGCATCCAGACCCTGTCGGCGCAGACCTGCAACTTGCTCGCCCAGGTCCCGGAATTCCTCGAACTGGGCATCGAGGCGATCCGCCTCTCGCCCCAGACCGGGGACATGGCCGGCGTCATTGCCGCCTTCGATGCCGCCCGCCGCGGCCTGCCGCCGGCCAGCCAGCCCGACTGGGACAGCCTCGCCGGCGTAGCCGGCTATTGCGACGGCTACTGGCACGGCCAACCCGGCATCGCACTTGCAAACCCAGGAGTCTTGCCATGACCTTCACCCTGCCTGCCCCACCCGCCCCACCCACCATTCCCGACTTTCGTCTGCCCGGCCTGCTCAAGGCCCTGAATCAGCGCCTGCCCCAGTGGCCGCACGCGCTTTCCCTCTGCCTGGCCCTCAACACCGCGGCCAGGCTCGGCCTGTTGCCGGAGGAAGCCCAGACCCTCTGCGCCGGCCGGGTGCTGCAGGTGGTGGTGGAAGATGCCGGCAGCGAAGCCCTATTCACCTGCCAGAACGGCGTCTTTCGGCCGCTTTGGCAGAACCGGCCGGCGGACGTCTCTTTCCGGGGCGAACTGCATGCCTACCTGAAGCTGCTGACCCGCCAGGAAGATGCAGACACCCTGTTCTTCAACCGCCAGCTCTCGATCGCAGGCGACACGGAACTGGGGCTTGCCATCAAGAACCTCCTCGACGCCCTCGACTGGCCGCCGCCCGCCCTGGCTGGCTGCATCAAAGGCCTGGGCAAGCGACCCTCCTGACCCATCCCGAACGCCTCACGCCGGCGGAAGTTCCACTTCAGCCGCCACGTCCCGCTCCGCTTCGGGCAAGCGGCTGGCCAGCACCTTGTCGATGCGCTTGCCATCCATATCGACGATTTCCAGGGACCAGCCGTCCCATTCCACCTTGTCGGCGGTCTGGGGCACCTTGCCCAGCAACAGCATCAGCATGCCACTCAGGGTGTGGTAACGCTGCTTCTCTTCTTCCGGCACATACTTGAGATCGAGCCGGTCCTTCAGTTCGGGAATGGGAATCAGGCCATCCAGCAGCCAGGAACCATCCTCCCGCTGCACCGCCCAGGCATCTTCGGCCTTGTTGGGCTTGAATTCGCCGGTAATGGCCTCCATCACATCCTGCAGGGTGACGATGCCCTGCACCTCACCATATTCATCGATGATGAAGGTGAGCTGCACCCCGGAGGCGCGGATGTTATCCAGCAGCTCCATGCCGGTCAGGCTTTCCGGCAGATAAACCGGTGGCTGCAGATTCCTGGTCAGGTCCGGCACCTGGCCGCGCAGGCTGGCCGTCAGCAATTGACGGGCATTGATCACCCCGAGGATATTGTCGAGGCCGCCGCGCACGACCGGGAAACGCGAGCGCTCGGAGGTCTCGATGATGCACAGGTTTTCTTCCCAGGGGGCATCCACGTCCAGATAGACGAGTTCGCTCCTGGGCACCATCAGGGAAGTGATCTGCCGATCGTCGAGGCGAAAGACATTGCGCACCATCTGATGCTCCTGGCGCTCGATCACCCCGGCATCGGAACCCTCGGCAAGCATGGCGTGGATTTCTTCCTCCGTCACCTTGGGCGCACCGTTATCGCGCACTCCCATCAGGCGCAGGACCAGATGGGTGGAGCCCGACAGCAGCCGGACAAAAGGGCGGGAGATGCGGGCCAGCCAGGTCATGGGCCGGGCCACCAGGCGGGCGATCCCCTCCGGGTTCAACTGCCCGACACGCTTGGGCACCAGTTCCCCGAGCACGATGGAAATATAGGTAATGACCAGTACCACCAGGCCGGTGGACAAGTATCTCGACACGAGCCGCTCCACCCCCAGACCTTCCAGCCAGAGGGAAAGAGGCTGAGCCAGGGCCGCTTCACCGACAATACCGTTGAGGATGCCGATCGAGGTGATGCCGATCTGGATGGTAGAAAGAAAGGCGGTAGGGTCTTCCCCCAGCTTGGCCGCCGCCACGGCAGCGGCATCCCCTTCATCAAGGTATTTTTGCAATCTGGCCTTGCGGGCCGTCACCAGCGCTATTTCGGACATGGCAAACGCGCCATTGAGCACAATCAGGACCAGCAGTAGGGCTATTTCCATGATGACGCACGCCCATTTTGCGTGCGGGTGTTGAGACAGGAGGGATTATCACTGCAACTCAGGGGTATTTTCCAGATAAATCCTGAACCAATCAAAGAAGGGCGCCGCGGCGCCCTTCTTTGTTCACTCCGGCCTGATTCAGGCGGATTTCTTCATGGTGTCCAGGCGCAGCTTCACATAGCTGCCCGGGGCGTCTTCGATGGCTTTCAGGGCACGGGTGCCCGGCTGGCGGGCCGGAACCTGTTCGGCGCCACCGGGCAGGGACGTCACCCACTCATTCCAGTTGGTCCACCAGGAGCCGGGGTACTGGGTGGCACCGGCCAGGTAATCCTCGGGGCTTTCCGGCAGGGGCTTGGTGTCGTTGATCCAGTAGGCGTACTTGTTGGCAGCGGGGGGATTGACGATGCCGGCAATGTGGCCGGAACCCCCTACCACGAAGCGCACCGGACCCGAGGGCAGACGGGCGCCCATGTAGGTGCTCTTCCAGGGAGCGATGTGGTCTTCGATGGCGGAGATGAAGTAGCAGGGAATCTTCACCTTGCGGAGGTCGATCGGCACCCCGTCCAGGGTGATGCCGCCCGGCTCCTTCAGCTTGTTGTCGAGGTACATGTTGCGCAGGTAGAAGCTGTGCATGGCCGCCGGCATGCGGGTCGAGTCGCTGTTCCAGTACAGCAGGTCGAAGGGGAAGGGCTGCTTGCCCATCAGGTAGTTGTTCACCACGAAGGACCAGATCAGGTCGTTGGCGCGCAGCAGGTTGAAGGTGGTGGCCATCTCGGAACCTTCCAGATAGCCCCGCTCGTTCATGCGCTCTTCCAGCCCGGCCACGGCTTCCCGGTCCAGGAAGATGCCCAGCTCGCCGGGCTCGGAGAAGTCCAGCATGGTGGTAAAGAAGGCGGCGGAAGCCACCCGGTCGTCCTTCCTGGCGGCCATGTAGGCCAGGGTCGTCATGAGCAGGGTGCCGCCCAGGCAGTAGCCGGCCATGTTCAGCTGTTCCGCGCCCGTGTCTTCCAGGACCTTGTCGATGGCGGTCAGGGCGCCTTCGAGCATGTAATCCTCGAAGTTCTTGTGGGCCAGCTTCTCGTCCGGGTTCACCCAGGACATGATGTAGGTGGTGTGGCCCTGATCGGTGGCCCACTTCACCATGGAGTTCTTCTCGCGCAGGTCGAGGATGTAATACTTGTTGATCCAGGGGGGGATGATCAGGTAGGGCCTCTTGTACTGCTTTTCGGTGCTGGGGTTGTACTGGATGAGCTGGAACAGGTCGTTCTGGAACACCACCTTGCCGGGCGTGGTCGCGACATTCCTGCCCAGTTCGAAGGCAGTGGTATCGGTCATGCGGATGCGTAGCTGACCTTCACCGGCTTCCATGTCCTGGAGCAGGTTGTCCAGGCCCTTGATCAGGTTCTGGCCGTGGGACTTCACCGTTTCCCGGAATACTTCCGGATTGGTCATGGCGAAGTTGGAGGGAGAGATGGCATCGATGTACTGGCGAGTGAAGAAATTCACCTTCTGCTGGGTGGCTTCGTCCAGACCTTCGACACAGCAGACCGTGTCATGCAGATGCCGGGCGGTGATCAGGTAGGACTGTTTCATGAAATCGAACAGGAAGTGCTGCTCCCATTCCGCGTCCTTGAAACGCTTGTCGTCCTTCCGGGGCGCCGCCACCGGCTGGATGGGCATGCCCAGCATCTTCAGGGTGGTGTGCTGCCAGAGGGAGAAGTAATCCCACATCATGTTCATCTGGGTCTGGGCCAGCTTGTAGGGGTTGGCCAGCAGGCGGGACGACATGTCCATGAAGGCTCGGGCCACGCCCAGTTCGTCATTGGGGGGGGGAATGCCTTCCTTGACCTTCTTTTCCATGAAATGGGTGATGATTCGGGAAGCCCGCTGGGCCACTTCGGCATAAGTCTTGGCCATCTCTGCGGGATCGGGCAGGGTTTGATCCTGTTCTGCATTCTGTTGGGACATGAGTGGAACTCCTAGTTGGCGGGCACGGCCCGCAGGTAAAGGATTTTGCCGTCGGCATCGACGCTGCGCCGCAGCCGACCGGCCTTTTCCAGATGATTGAGATGGGCAATGGCCTCGCCCATGGCAAACATGGTTTGATGGGTATCCAGGGCGCGGGGAAAGAGCGTGGGCAGCAGCTCCTCCGCTGACCTGGGTACCTCGCAGCTCTCCTCGAGCAGACGCAGGCGCGCCTCATGATGCGCCTCGAGCGCCGCTACGCGCGCCTGCAAACCCTTGAATGGCAAGCCATGGGAAGGCAAAACCAGTACCGAATCGGGCACCAGGGCCTCGAGACGCCTGAGCGAACTCAGATATTGACCCAGGGCGTCGGCCATCGGATTCACGGCAAAGACACTGATATTCGTGCTTATTCTTGGCAATAACATGTCTCCGGAAATTAACACGCCCTGTTCCGCGCAGTAAAGCGAAGCGTGTTCGGGCGAGTGGCCATAACCGCAAATGACTTGCCAGGAGCACGCACCCATCGTGAGGTGATCCCCGTCGCGAATCCGCTCGTAGGTCTCGGGAAGCCCGTCCACCCCATGCCGGTAGGCATTGCCCCGCTCGGCCAGGGCGTTCACGGCGGCAGGACCAAGACCGTGAGCGCAGAACTGGGCCAGCATCGGCCCGGTGCCGTGGCCGGCCATCTCCTGCCAGGACGCATGGGCGGTCAGGTATTCGCCGGCCGTGCACACCAGGGAAGCGCCCGTCCTTTCCTGCAGCCAATGGGCGAGGCCAAGGTGATCGGGATGGAAATGGGTGGCGATGATCCGGGTCAGCGGCCCCTCCAGCCGGGCCAGGATGGCTTCCCACAGGGACTTGATCCGGGGCAGGGCATAGCCGGTGTCCACCAGGGCCCAACCGGCACCCTCCTGGATCAGCCAGAGATTGACGTGATCCAGGGCAAAAGGGAGCGGCATGCGCAGCCAGCGCAAACCCGGCAGGAGTTCGCTCCACGCTCCGGGCTCGGGGGCCTGGGAAAAGGGGTAGATGGGTTCTGGAATAGCCGACATGAATGGGGCAGGACATGCAATCCCGGTGAACTTACCACAAGCCAGGGTTGAAAAAACGACTGGCTTCATCTTTGAGCAAGGGCCTGCACCGCCGGAAGGAAGTTGCCCTCGGGTCCCAGATGAACGATGACCCGCGCCTGAAGGTGCGGGTCATCGTGGCCGGCAGGCGGGAGGAAAGTCGCCGGCCGGCTGAAAAACCGGGGAATGGGAGGAAGGTTAACGCCTGCCCTTGCCGCCCCGGGGACCGGCATGATGGGCATCAAACACCTTCTGCTGTTCAGGGGTCAGCACGGCGTAGAAGGTTTTCATGGCTTCCAGGCGCTCGGCCATGTAGGCCTGATGCTGCTTCGACATTTCCAGCATTTTTTCCATGCGCTCCGGCGCCGTCAGCTTGGCCATGGCTTCCCGATCCGGGTATTTCCAGTCGCCCCGGGGGCCAGACTTTTCGATAAAGGCTTTCCAGGCCGGTTCCTGCGCGGCAGTCAGTTTCAGATCCTTGTGCAGTTGCTCCTGACGCGCCTGCATGCGTTCTTGCATGCGTTCAGCCTTGGGGCCGTCGTTCATGCCGTGAGCCATGGGGCCGCAGTCACCCCCCATGTAGGCGAAGGCGGGGCCGGCACCCAGAGCGGCGGCGGCAAGCAGGGTGAGAGCGATCTTGCGAGTGGTGTTCATGGTTTTCTCCTGGTTGAACTTCTAGGTTGTGACAGGCTCTATTAAAGACTCTATTTGTGATTTTTGTGTGTCCCACCAAGCTCCCTTTGTTTCCTTTTGTAACCCCTGGAGGCATTCCCATGGAAAACGAAGCGCTCTACCCCTGCGTCAGCATCTGCACTCCGGACCCGGATTCCGGTTATTGCCTGGGTTGCGGCCGCCCCCCTCTGGAATCCCCGGGCATCGTCCATGAGGAAGCCTCTGGCAAGGGGAACGCCGAAAACGTCGAGTCCGATCACTGAGGACCGGCCCGCAGGCGGTTTCTGACGCTTGCGGGCGTCGGACGTCGGACTTCGGGCGTCGGGCGTCTCTCATCTCTCGTCTCTCGTCTATGACTCGAAGAAGAACTTGTCCGCGCCGAAGGCCGGGCGCAGCTGGTCGAACCAGGTGGCATCCGGGTCGAAGCGGGCAAAGAAGGGCCGCTGCACCCAGTCTGGGTTACGGGCCTGGATGAAACGCAGCACGAAGACCGGCTCGCCGGCCACCGTCGTCACCCCCTGGATTTCCACCTTGCCGGGCAAGGCGCTCATGCTCGGACCCCGGGCGGTGCGGGCGAGGCCGGAAACGCCCTGGATGGCTTCCCGGTAGATTTCCCAGGCCCGCACCAGGGGCACCTCGAAGTAGTTGCGCGCCCCCGTATCCCGCTCCACGAACAGGTAGTAAGGCACCAGCCCCAGGCTGACCTGGGTGTTCCACATGCGCCGCCAGACCTCGGGATCATCGTTGATGTGCGCCAGCAGCGGCCCCTGGCAGCGGATCAGGGCGCCGCTTGCTTGCAGGCGGGCGATGGCCTGGCGCACCGCCGGGGTTTCGAGCTCCCGCCAATGGTTGAAATGGGCCATCAGCGCCACATGCTTGCCGGCCCGGTGCAGGCGCTCGAAGAGGCGCAGCAGATCATCGGCATCCGGTTCTCCCAGAAAGCGGTGCGGCCAGAAGGACAGCGCCTTGGTGCCGATGCGCACCGTCTGGATATGCTCGAATTCCGGTGCCAGCAGGGGTTCCAGATAGGCCGCCAGATGCCGGGCCTTCATCACCATCGGGTCGCCGCCGGTGATGAGCAGGTCGGTGACTTCCGGATGGCTCTCGAGATAGCCCAGCAAGGTGGCGGACTCGCTGCTGGCCATGCGCAAGGCCTTGTCACCCACGAACTGGGCCCAACGAAAGCAGAAGGTGCAGTAGGCATGGCAGGTCTGCCCCTGGCTGGGAAAGAACAGCACGGTCTCCCGGTATTTGTGCTGGATGCCGAAAAGGCGGTTGCCCGCCTCGTCCGTGGGGATGTTGAGCTGCATCTGCCCGGCCGGGTGGGGATTCAGATCGGCCCGCACCCGGGCCACGGCCTCCTGCATCAGGGCCGGATCGGCTTCACCCCGGATGAGATCGGCGATCAGGTCGAAGTGGCGCTCCTCCAGCATGCCTTGCTGGGGAAAGGTGAGCTGGAAGATGGGATCGTCGGGGACATTGTCCCAGTCGATCAGCTCGTCGATGACGTACTGATTCACCCGGAACGGCAGGACGCAGGACACTACCTGCATGGCAAAACGGAGATCTTTCGGGAGGCGCCGTAAAGGTGCGATGCGGTCCAGATCCCGCGCGGTGTAGACCTTGAAAGATGGGTGGGCAATCGGCGCCGGGGTTGCAGACTCCAGAAGCCGGGGAAGCACATGAGCATTCATGGCGGTTCCTCCTTTCGCTTGGGTCCGGGCGTAGTTGCAAGTGCCACGAGCGGGCACAGCCGGACTCCGGGTTCAATGGACCCGAATTATAGTTGTAGCAAACCTATTTTTACAAATGTAATTGGTGTGATAAAACCCGGGAAGGCTCCCGGGTATCCGCCAGGGGGAAGCCCCCCAGTTCAAGCCTGACGCGGTAGCAGTTCCTGGACCAGCTTCACCCAGTAGGTGATCCCGACGGGCAGGGCCTCGTCATTGAAATCATAGTGGGGGTTATGCAGGGTGCAGCCGCCCGTGCCCGGGCCGTTGCCGAGCCAGACATAGCAGCCCGGCTTTTCCCGCAGCATGTAGGCAAAGTCTTCGGCGCCCATGGATGGCAGGGCATCGCTTTGCACCTTGTCTTCTCCGAGAAAACCCAGGGCCGCCCGGCGGCAGGTCTCAGCCTCGGGGGCCGTATTCACCGTGGGCGGGTAGCGATGCTCGAAAGTCACGCCGATCTGAGCTCCATAGGCGGAGGCCACGCCGCTGCAGAGGCGCTCGATGGAACGCTCCACCAGTTCCTGCACCTCGGGCTTGAAGCTGCGGATGGTGCCGCGCAGCACGGCTTCTTCCGGGATGATGTTCCAGGCGGACCCGGAGTGGAACTGGGTGACGCTGACCACCGCCGCCTCGCAGGGATGCAGGTTGCGCGCCGTCACCGTCTGCAGGGCCTGGACCAGATGGCTGGCGGCGACGATGGTGTCCACCCCCTGGTGCGGCATGGCCGCATGGCAGCCGTGACCGCGCACGGCCAACTCAAAACCGCAGGTGCCGGCCATGACCGGCCCGGGCATGATCGCCATCTCGCCCACGGGAATCCCCGGCCAGTTGTGCAGGCCATACACGGATTCCACCGGGAATTTCTCGAACAGCCCCGCCTCGAGCATCACCGCCGCCCCTCCCTCGGATTCTTCGGCGGGCTGGAAGATGAACACCACCGTACCGTCAAAATCCGGGTGTTCGGCAAGATAGCGGGCCGCCCCCAGGAGCAGGGCCGTATGCCCGTCGTGGCCGCAGGCGTGCATGCAGCCCGGGTGTCTGGAGTGGTGGGGAAATTCGTTCATCTCGGTCAGCGGCAGGGCATCCATGTCGGCCCGCAGGCCGATCATGCGCTGGCCGGAGCCGGCCTTGAGCAGACCCACGACTCCGGTACGGGCCAGGCCCTTGTGGACTTCCAGCCCGTAGCGTTCCAGCTCCCGGGCGACGATGTCGGCGGTCCGCTGTTCGTGGAAAGCCAGTTCCGGGTGGGCGTGGAGGTCCCGGCGCAGGGTCGCAAGTTCGGCGAGAAAGGGGATGTTCAGCAGTTTCATGGCGATTTGCGGTATCAAACGGGCCTTTCATTATGCCTGCCTTGCTCCTGAAGCGGTGCTTCGCTAAGGTGCACCCTCCTGACTTTCGGCCTTTCCCCATGGAACTCGTCCTCATCAGCGGTTTATCCGGCTCCGGCAAGTCCGTCGCCCTGCACGTCCTGGAAGACCGAGGCTATTACTGCGTGGACAATATGCCCGTCGTGATGCTGGGAGTCCTGGTGAATCTGCTGCAGGACGAGGGTTATGCCCGGGCCGCGATCGCCATCGACGCCCGTTCCGGCGGCGGCATCGAAAAGCTGCCGGAAAAGATGGCAAGGATTGCCAGCCAGGGCATCACCCTCAACTTCCTCTTTCTGGACGCCCAGGATGAGGTGCTGATCAGGCGCTTCTCGGAAACCCGCCGCCGCCACCCCCTGGGTTCGGAGGAGCGCACCCTGGTGGAGGCCATTGCCGAAGAGCGCCGCCTGCTGCAGCCCATCATGGTCCTGGGCCACCGCATCGACTCCTCCTTCCTGAAGCCTGCCGCCCTGCGGGAGTGGGTGACCCAGGTCACCGGCGCCCCCACCAATGAGGGGCTGACCCTGCTGTTCCAGTCCTTCGGCTTCAAGCACGGCCTGCCCCAGGATGCCGACCTGGTGTTCGACGTGCGCTGCCTGCCCAATCCCTATTACGACCCGGAACTGCGGCCCCATACCGGCAAGGATGAATGCGTCATCCGCTTTCTCGAAGCCGAGGTCGAAGTGCTGCGCATGCGTGACCACATCCGCGACTTCGTCGCCGCCTGGTTGCCCAGCTACCTGAAGGACAACCGCGCCTACCTGACCGTGGCCATCGGCTGCACCGGCGGCCAGCATCGCTCGGTGTACCTGGCCGAATGGCTGGGCCACCACTTTACCGGCCTGGTGTCCCGGGTGCTGGTGCGGCATCGCTCCCTGGCAGGCCATGACCCTGGCGGCTGACATGACTGTGCCATGGCTGCGCTTGATCCGCCCCGGCGACTGGCTCGTGATCCTGGCCGCCGCCTCGGCGGTGGGCGTCAGCTTCCCCTTGCTCTGGCAAGGCGGCCAGGGCGAGCGGGCCATCATCCGCCAGGAAGGCCGGGTCTTCCTGGAAGTGGCCCTGGACAAAGCCCGGACCATCCCGGTCCCCGGCCCCTTAGGCACGACCGTGATCGAGATCGCGGCAGGCCGGGCCCGGGTAGCCTCGGACCCGGGACCGCGCCAGTACTGCGTGCGCCAGGGCTGGCTCTCCCGCGCCGGGGAAATCGCCATCTGCGCCCCCAACCGGGTCAGCCTCGCCATCGGCGGCGGCCAGTCTCCCTATGACTCCCTCAATTACTGAACTCGAAGTCGGCGCCGACGATGTGCGCATCGCCCGCCTGGCCGCCGCCGCCGTCGGGCTTTCCCTCATCGATGCCGCCATTCCCATGCCCCTGCCCGGCGTCAAGCCGGGCCTGGCCAACATCGTCACCCTGGTGGTGCTGGCCCGTTACGGCTGGGGCGCCGCCGCCTGGGTGAGCGGCCTCCGGGTGGTGGCCGGGGGCCTGTTGCTGGGCCAGTTCCTGGCGCCAGGTTTTTTCCTCAGCCTTGCCGGCGCCGTCATGAGCCTTGCCTTCCTGGCCCTGGCGCGCTGGCTGCCCGGCAGGCTGTTCGGTCCGGTCAGCTGGAGCCTCCTGGCGAGCTTTGCCCACATGGCCGGGCAACTGGCCCTGGCCCGGGCCTGGCTGATTCCCCATGACGGAGTCTTTCGCCTGGTGCCGGTACTGGCCCTGGCGGCCTTGATTTTTGGCATCATCAACGGCCTCGTGGCCTGCCGCCTGCTGCTCGACTTCCCCCTAGGAAAAGAATCATGAACACCGCGCCTAAAACCGTCTGCCTCGCCTTCACCGGCGCCTCCGGCCTGCCCTACGGCCTGCGCCTCCTGGAATGCCTGCTGGCCGCGGGCGTGCGGCTGCAACTCCTCTATTCCCAGGCCGCCCAGATCGTCGCCCGCCAGGAACTCGGCCTGGAACTCTCCTCCCGCCCCGCCGCCACCCGGGAACGGCTGCTCGCCCGCTACCCCGGCCTGCCTGGCACCCTGGAAGTCTATGGCCGGGAAGAATGGTTCGCCCCGGTGGCCTCGGGCTCCAACCCGCCCGACGCCATGGTGATCTGCCCTTGCAGCATGGGTACCCTCGCCGCCGTCGCCCAGGGCCTGGCCGACAAGCTGATCGAACGGGCCGCCGATGTGGTGCTCAAGGAAGGCCGCAAGCTGGTGCTCGTCCCCCGCGAAACGCCCTTCTCCGTCCTCCACCTGGAAAACATGCTGCGCCTTGCCCGGGCAGGCGCCGTGATCCTGCCCCCCTCCCCCGGCTTCTACCACCAGCCGCAGCAGGTGGCCGACCTGGTGGATTTCGTGGTGGCCCGCATCCTCGACCAGCTGGGGGTTACGCATCGGCTGATGGCCCGCTGGGGCGAGGCCGTCTAGCCGCCTTCCAGCTCCCCGAGCAGGACGGCTACCGGCGCCGGCACCCCGGCGGCCCTGGCCTCTGCCAGCGGCAGGCAGCACATGCCCGGCTCACCGGCCAGAAGCGGCAGCGCCGCCACCCGGCAGAGGAAGGGCCGGATTTTGAGGCGAAAGTGGGTAAAGGCATGCTCCCGGGGCGGCAGGGGCTCAAGTTCGAGTGCGCTCAAGCCCCAGCGCGGCAACCGATCGAGCCCCTCCGGCAGGGCAAGCAGACCGCCCCAGATCCCTACCGGCGGACGCCGTTCGAGCAGCACCTGCCGGCCATCGGTCAGGAGCAGCCACACCGCCTCCCGCTGCCGCCGGGTTTGCGCGGGCTTCGGGGTCGGGAGGCACGCTTCCCGTCCCTGCTGGTGCGCAAGGCAGGTCGCCGCCAAGGGGCAAGAGGCGCAGCGGGGCTTGCCGCGCTGGCACAAACTCGCCCCCAGGTCCATCAGCCCCTGGGTATAGGCGCGCATGTCGTCGGCCTGCATGTCGTCAGCCCGCACGTCGTCGGCCTCCATACCATCGCCACCCCTATCGCCCCCGCTATCCAGGCCCGCCGGCAACAGGGACTCGGCCAGGGACCAGAGCGCCTTTTCCACCCTGCCCACCGGCACGCCTTCGATGGCGAAATGGCGGCACAGCACCCGCTTCACATTGCCATCCAGAATCGCCGCCCGCTCCCCATAGGCAAAGGCGGCAATGGCCGCCGCGGTGGACCGGCCCAGGCCCGGAAGCTCGGCCAACTTGGCCGCCGTGCGCGGAAAAATTCCGCCATGCCGCTCCACCACCTGGCGGGCGCAGGCGTGCAGGTTACGGGCCCGGGCGTAATAGCCCAGGCCCGCCCAGAGAGCCAGCACCTCTTCCAGAGGCGCCGCGGCCAGGGCCTCCACCGTGGAAAAACGCGCCATGAAGCGCTGGAAATAGGGCAGCACCGTGCGCACCTGCGTCTGCTGCAGCATGATCTCGGAGAGCCAGATGGGGTAGGGATCACGCCCTCCCTGCCAGGGCAGGTCATGGCGCCCGGAGAGGCGCTGCCAGCGCACCACCCGGTCGGCAAAATCGCTAGCGGCAGCCGCGTTGATTACATCCATATGTCGACAAAAAAGCGCTAAGGGGCGGATAATACGCGCTTTTTTCAAGCCACCCGCCATGACCGTGACCGTCCTGCCCTCTGACCCCACCCTCCCAGCCAGTTTCGATAGCCGCGCCTTTCGCCATGCTCTCGGCTGTTTCGCCACCGGGGTTACGGTCGTCACAGCCCAGGCAGCGGACGGTAAACTCATGGGACTGACGGTGAACTCCTTCAGCTCCGTCTCCCTGGAGCCGCCCTTGGTGCTCTGGAGCCTGGCCGCCTCCTCCCCCAATCTGGAAGGCTTTCAGCGCGCCAGCCACTACGCCATCAATGTATTGGCCCTGGACCAGGAAGCCACTTCCAACCACTTCGCCACCCGCCAGGAAGACAAGTTTTCCGGCCTCGAATGGACCCCCGGCCTGGGCGGCGCCCCCCTGCTCCCCGGCTGCCACGCCCGCTTCGAAGTGCGCAACGAATTCCACTACCCGGGCGGCGACCACCTGATCTTCATCGGCCACGTCGAACGCTTCAGCGCCCAACCCGATGTCTCCCCCCTGCTCTTCCACTGCGGCCGCTACCGGCAGCTGGCCCCCTGAAGCACCCGGGAAGATTCAGCGCCGCCTTGCCTGAGAGCGTCGAGGGATTGTCTCCTTGCTTGGCAAGACACACGGATCAAGTACCCCGCGGGAATGGCAGGACCATCCCGACTCCGTTACTTGTGCATCGTACGGAGCGAGGCAAGCCAGGTGTGATCGCGAACCCGTGATCGCGAACCCGAAGGGGTTGATGCTATAATCCGCGGCCGGGCAACGGTTACCTCTTCCTCCAGAGGTTCAAGGCGGGTGTAGTTCAATGGTAGAACGGCAGCTTCCCAAGCTGCATACGAGGGTTCGATTCCCTTCACCCGCTCCACTTCAGCTTTCCATGGTGTTCCAAGGACGTCCATGGAGTGTTGCAAGTCATTGTCACGGTTCGGCTTTTCCAGAAAAGCCGTTCCAGTGACGTCCAGCGAAATCCACTGACGGCCGGCCCAAACTGGTACAAAAAGTGGCCCAAACAATGCGCGAACTTCCCCTGCCGCATTGTTGCTGGAGGAGCCGAGGTCCGATGGGAAACATGGCACTCAACTCGCTTTCATGGAGTTGGGATCATGCTTTCAGACCTCATGGCCCGGCAGGCCAAGTCCACCGGCAAGCCATACGCACTGGCCGACTTCGACGGCCTCTATCTCTACGTTTCCGCCATCGGCACCAAGGCTTGGCACTTCCGCTATTCGTGGTTTGGCAAGCGTGAGCGCATCACCCTAGGCAACTATCCGGCGCTTTCCCTGAAGGACGCCCGTGCACTTCGCGATGAAGCCCGATCGCTGCTCGCCAAGGGCGTCAATCCCCACAGCGAACGCAAGCGCAAGCGGCACGCGATCGTCCTGGCCGGCGAGCACACCTTCATGGCCGTCTACGAGCAATGGCTGGCCCATCGCCGGCTCTCGCTGGAGGAAGGACGGCAGACCAGCCTGGAACAGATCGGGCGCGTCTTCAAGAAAGATGTGTTCCCCTCGCTACGGCACCTGACCATCTACGAAATCACCCGCGCGCACCTGCTGGACATCATCGGCAAGGTGGAGAAGCGCGGCTCGCTGTCCGTGGCCGAGAAGCTGAGGACCCGGTTCACCCAGTTGTTCACCTACGCCACGGTGGCGATTCCCAACATGGGCGATAACCCGTCCAGGGACCTGGAAGTGGTCGCGCTGCCGTTGCCGCCTGTCGAACACAACCCGTTCCTGCGCATGCACGAGCTGCCGGTTATGCTGCAGACACTGCGCAAGTACCGCGGGCGCCTGAACACGCAGTTGGGCATCCGGCTGCTGATGCTCACTGGTGTGCGCACCGGCGAGCTTCGCTTCGCCACGCCCGATCAGTTCGACCTCGACCGGGGCCTGTGGGTCATCCCGGTGGCCAGGCTCAAGCAGCGCGCGCTGCTGACCAAGAAGAAGCGCAAGCGTCTCATCGACATCCCGCCCTACATCGTGCCGCTGTCGGTGCAGGCGCAGGAGATCGTTCGCCACCTGTTGGACCAATGCAAGCCTGCCCAGGTCCATCTCATCCCAGGCGACTGGTGCCTGAAGAACCCGATCAGCGAGAACACGCTCAACGCCGCGCTCAAGCGCATGGGCTACGAGGACCAGCTCACAGGGCATGGCATCCGGGCGACGATCTCGACGGCGCTGAACGAACTCGGCTACCCGAAGAAATGGGTGGATGCCCAGCTATCGCATGCCGATCCAGACAAGATCAGCGCGACCTACAACCATGCCGAATACGTCGAGCAACGCCGCGTCATGATGCAGGACTGGGCCGATCGTCTGGACCTGTTCGAGCAGAACCAGGTCGAGGTTGCCAGCCGGCATCTGACCATCACGCTCCAGGGCCTGCCGACCATCGCCGGCCAGGCGGCCGTGCAGCCGCCGGTGGTCGACCTGACCGCGCCGCAGCTGATCGTGACCGCGCCGACGTCCAACCAACCCGAAGCGCCGGCATCGGTGCAGCGGCTGTCGGCCGTGCGCATGCCCGAGTACGCGCGGCCGCGCCTGTCGGAGGTGCAGCGCGGACGCCTGCAGGTGCTGGAGACCTTCGAGGCGCCGCACAACCTCTCGGTGGCGGACTACGCCAAGCTCGCGGGCAAGTCGCGCCGCTGGATCACCTACGAGATCCAGGCCGGCAACCTGCTGTCGATCCACATGGGGCACCGCGGGCAGCGAGTGCCGGACTGGCAGCTCGATCCGCTCAAGCGCAGGCTGGTCCAGTCTGTCCTGAAGCAACTGCCACGGGTCGTCGACACCTGGGACATCTACCACGCACTCCTGCGCTCGTACGAGGCTCTCGGGACACGGCCGGCCATCGAAGCCGTCAACCCAACGAACCTGCACCTTGCCGCGCGGCTGGTGGCCGCACAGTGCATGCAGGCGAGCGAGCCAGTCGTGACGACAGAGTTCCCTGAGCAGGTCCGGCAAAGCGTGCAGCGGCTGGTGCGCGAAGCCGTCGCTGCCGATGCCGCCGAAGTGGCGCCCGGAGACTGATCAAGCCAGGGGCGCGCCGAAGTTCGGTCAGGCGCTTGCCTGGAGCGCGTGGAAGAACGGCTCCAGGCGGGCGCTGCCCGTATCTCGACGGCTCAGGAAGTACGTGGTGAGCGTCAGCGCGCCCTCTTGCAAGGGACGCTGGACAACGCCAAGGGAACGATGGCCCTCAATGCGGGTGGCGGGTGCCAAGCAGACACCGTAGCCGGCGGCCACCAAGGTCATCATCAACCCGAACGATGTGGCCGTCGTGACGGCCGAGGGGACGACGCCGGCTGCCGTCAGCAGTGAGTCGATTTGCCCACAGTAGCCAACACAGTCGCGCCCATCCAGGGCGATCCAATGGTGGTCGGCCGCCTGCTCCAGGGACACTGACGCAAAGGCCAGCAAGGGGTGATGGGCCGACACGGCCAATGCCAGCGCATCGCGCCAGACGGGTCGGACATCGATGCCTTCAGGGGCTGCGGGCGATTGGCAGAGGCCTGCCTCGAAAGCCCCCGCGAGCAGTCCTCGATGCTGATCCTCCAAGCGCTCTTCGTGAAGACGAATCGGGTTGTCCGGATAGCGCCGACGGTGTACCGCCATCGGTACCGACAACCTGGGATAGGCCAGGCAGTCCGACAGGGCAATGTTCAAAGGATCGGAAGCGATCATCGTGTCACCCGCACAACGCCGACACTGGAAAAAAACGCGTGCCATCGTTCAATGAGATAAGTTTAACGTGGTTTAAATTCGCGTGAAACGTGACGCTTCAGTTGATGCAGAAGCGATCAGTGCAACGCGGGAGACCTGCGGGAACAAGAACCTATGAAAGCGAGCCAGCGCGCGCTTTCGGCGTTGCCGTGCGCGAGGCACGGTCCGCGAAGGCGCTGGCGCAGGAGGTGCTGGCGGAACAGGCGGGTATCGCGCGATCGCACATGGGCAAGATCGAGCGCGGCGAGCACATGCCCACGCTAGTGTTGATCCTGCGGATCGCGAAGGGGCTGGGTTGCTCGGCCGCGGCACTGGTGGCTGCGACCGAGGCGCAACTGTCCGAAAAACAGGAAGACGCTGTCTAGGTCGGCGTTGCGTCTCTCACCTACAACGAGGTAGTACGCAGGCGCCGCATTGCCGTCAGTGATTACCTATCGATAGACGGGATGGCGACGGCACAGATCCGCCACCTGCTGTCTTACTCGATCCCGCACGGCAATTAATCCAACACCACCGGTTTCCAATGCATCCAGCACGTCGCACAACCAGCCGGCCAGTTCCTCGCACTCGGCCACGCCGAAGCCGCGCGTGGTCACGGCGGGTGTGCCGATGCGCACGCCAGAGGTCACAAACGGCGAACGCGGGTCGCCCGGCACGCTGTTCTTGTTGGTGGTGATCCAGGCATCGGCCAGCGCCGCGTCCGCATCCTTACCGGTGTAGGGCCTGGCGGACAGGTCGATCAGCATCAGGTGATTGTCGGTACCGCCCGAAACGATTTTGTGGCCGCGCTGCTGGATCACGGCGGCCATGGCGCGAGCGTTCGCCACCACCTGGCGCTGGTAGGCCTTGAATGCAGGTTGCAGCGCCTCCTTGAACGCCACCGCCTTGGCGGCGATAACATGCATCAGCGGCCCGCCCTGGACGCCGGGGAATACGGCGGAGTCGAGCTTTCTGTAAAGGCCCTCGTCCTGCCCTTTCGAGAGAATGATACCGCCACGCGGGCCGCGCAGGGTCTTATGGGTGGTGCTGGTGACCACGTGAGCGTGGGGCAACGGGTCAGGATACTCGCCTGCCGCCACCAGGCCGGCGACATGGGCCATGTCCACCCAGAAGATGGCACCCGCCCTGTCGGCGATGGCGCGCATGCGTGCCCAGTCCTTGTGCCGCGAATAGGCGGAGAAGCCGCCGATCAGCAGTTTCGGCCGTGCCTGCATCGCGATGCGCTCCATCTCGTCGTAGTCAATCAGCCCGGTTAGGGGGTCGAGTCCATAAGGCACGATCTTGTAATGGCGGCCGGAGAAGTTGGATGGGTTACCGTGGGTCAGGTGGCCACCCTGAGCCAAGTTCATGCCCATCACGGTATCGCCGGGATTGGCCAGCGCCAGAAACACGGCTGCGTTGGCCTGGGCGCCGGCATGGGGCTGGACGTTGGCCCAATCACAGTCGAATAGCACCTTGAGCCGCTCGATGGCTAAGCGTTCGGCCACGTCCACATGCTCGCAGCCGCTGTAGTAGCGCTTGCCTGGGTAACCCTCGGCGTACTTGTTGGTGAACACCGAATTCTGGATGGCCATCACCAAAGGGCTCGCGTAGTTCTCGGAGGCGATCAGTTCGACATGATCCTCCTGACGGCGCGCTTCGTGGTGGACTGCCAGGGCAAGTTCCGGGTCGAAATCGGCGAGGGCAACAGAAGTGTCATACATGGTGTGCGTCCTGGTCGGGCGGATAGCGGTTGGGGTTGGACGTCATACGGTGATGTCCATCGGCTGAGCCGGAACAGACCAAACCTCGCAATCAACCAGGTCCGATGAAAGCAGGCGCGCTACACGCACCACGATGTCGTCAATCTGACGCTCGTCGCAAACGAATGGTGGCAATAGCCTGATCACGGTGTCTCGGGTCACGGTGATGAGCAGGCGCTGCTCAGCCAGCGCGCGCCCAACTAGTTCCTTGCAGGGCCGGTCCAGTTCGATACCCACCATCAGTCCCAGGCCGCGAATGGCGAGGACGTGCGGGTGACCTGCCAGCGCCTTGCGCAGGCCCACCAGCAAGCGAGCGCCCAGCACCATGGCGCGCTCGGGCATCCTGTCACGGGCCATGATGTCGAGGACGGTGCAGGCCACCCGGCAAGCCAGCGGATTGCCGCCGAAGGTCGAGCCGTGCTGGCCCGGCGAGAACAGGTCTGCCGCAATACCGCGCGCCAGGCACGCGCCGATGGGAAAGCCATTGCCCAGCGCTTTCGCCAGGGTCACCACATCCGGTGAGATGCCCGCGTGCGCGTATCCGAACCACGCGCCGGTGCGCCCCATGCCGGCCTGGATCTCGTCGAGCATCAGCAACCAGTCCCTCTGGTCGCACAAAGCGCGCAGTTCGCGCAAGTATTCGGCACTGGCCACCCGAATGCCACCCTCGCCCTGTACAGATTCGATCAACACCGCCACGATGTCCGGGGATTGTTCTGCCGCCTGGCGTACCGCGCTGATATCACCGTAGGGAGCACGGAGAAAGCCAGGCAGCAACGGCCCGAAACCCTGCTGGTTGGCCGCGTTGTCTGTGGCGGCGAGCGTGGCCAGCGTGCGGCCATGGAAGGCGTTGCCCATGACTAGGATCTGCGGTCGTGCCACCTGCCTGCGATGGGCATGCAGCCTGGCCAACTTGAGGGCGGTTTCGTTGGCTTCCGCACCCGAGTTGCAGAAGAAGGCGCTTTCCATCCCGGTCAGCGCACACAGGCGTTCCCCCAACTGCTCCTGCCAGTCGATGCGGAACACGTTGGAAGTGTGTAGCAGCGCCCCGGCCTGTTCGGCGATGACGGCCGCGATTTCCGGGTGGGCATGACCCAGGCTGGTAACCGCGACACCGGCAATGGCATCTAGGTACTCCACGCCCTGATCGTCCCAGAGCCGCGCGCCGTTACCGCGCACGAAAGAGACAGGTTGGCGGGCGTAGGCGCGCATCAGGTGAGGGGCGGTCGTCTGCATGGGAGATTCCTCGAATTCGGCACGGTTGGCGTAGCCGTCAGTCCGTGTGTTGAAAGCCTCGGTCATCACTTCACCCTCTCGTTTGCCGGCGTAGGCGTAGTGACCGATGTACGTACCCGCAGCAGCATCCGCCCGTTGAGCACAGCATGCGCCGCCAGCCCTAGCACCAATCCCCAGAACGCCCCGCCAATGCCCAGCAGGGTGATGTTGGCGGCGGCCGCCAGAAACGTGATCAGTGACGCTTCCCGGGTCCTGGCATCGGACATGGCGGTTGCTAGGCTGCCGCCGATCGTCCCCAGCAGGGCCAGGCCCGCCAGCGTGGTGATGAAGGTCGCCGGGAAGGCCATGAAGACCGCGGCCAGCGTCACCCCGAACACGCCGACCAGGATGTAGAACAAGCCGGCGGCCATCCCCGCGATCCAACGCCTGGACGGGTCTTCGTGTGCCTCCCGGCCCGTGCAGATGGCGGCGGTGATCGCCGCGATGTTGAAGGCGTGCGAACCGAACGGCGCCATCAGCAACGAACCCAGGCCCGTGATGGTCACGATGGGGTTGGCGCTGGTCTTGAAGCCGTCATTCCGCAATACCAGCATGCCCGGCATGTACTGCCCGGTCAGGGTAATGAGGAACAGCGGCAACGCCACGCTCAACAAGGCGTTGAGCGAGAACGCGGGAATGGTGAACACCGGCGCGGCCAGTTTCAGGCTCAGTCCCGACAGATCGACGCGGCCCTGCGCCAGCAGGAATACCAATCCCAGCACCAGGATGCCCACCACCGCATAGCGCGCGGAAAAGCGCTTGAACACCAGATAGGCGGCGATCAGCAGTCCCGCCAGCAGCGGATCGACGCTCAAGCCGCCGAAGGCGCCAGTGCCGAATTGCAGCAGGATGCCGGCCAGCAACCCGGCAGCCACGCCTGGCGGTATCAAACGGATAACGCGCTCGAACCAACCCGACAGGCCCAGCAGCACAAAGGCGGCAGCCGAGATCAGGTATGCCCCGACGGCCTCGGCATAAGGTGTGGTTGCCAGTGCTGTGACCAGAAACGCCGCTGCCGGCGTGGACCAGGCGGTGATGATCGGTTCGCGGGATACCCAGCTCAAAATGATGCCTGTCACGCCCACGCCAATGGAAATCGACCACACCCACGAGGCCGTAAGCTCCGGGCTCAGGCCCGCGACCTTGGCTGCCTGGAACACCAGAATGAAAGTGCCGCCATAGTTGACGATGACCGAAATCAGTCCGGCCACGACGGGATGGGTGAGATCGTTCCAACGAACGGGCGAAGCTGAAGGGTCCGACGGCATGATCTGAATTGGGTTCCTGGCATGGGGATGAAAAGACCATGAGACGATAGACTTTTAATGGCATGATGTTCCCTACCAATTTCCAGATGAAGTACCTGCCAATTGTTCAAGCATGCCCAACTTGAATCCGTCAAAGCCTGGCTCGGCGACCCCGCGCACGGCGCCTTGCCCCTGCATGCACGGGTACAGCGGGCCATTCGCCAGTTGATCCTGGATGGCGCGCTCGATGTAGGCCGCCCCCTGCCCGCGTCGCGCGCGTTGGCGAAGTCGCTGGGGGTGTCCCGCGACACGGTGGAGTCGGCCTATGGCCAGTTGCACGCCGAAGGTTTCATTGAGCGGCGGGTCGGCAGTGGCAGCTTCGTGTCCGAGCAGGCCTGGTGGCTGCCCGGGCGCGGCAGACCACGGCGCACGAGCGTGGATCGCAAGGCACCCCTGCGCCTGAGCCGGCGCGGCGATGCCATGCTCCAGGGCGGCGGCGTGCGCGACTTCCTGATGTCGCGCCCCTTCGCGCCCGGCGTGCCGGAGACGCGCAGCTTTCCGCTGCCAACCTGGGAGCGCTTGCAGCGGCAGGTGTTGAAGGAGTACGGCACCCTGGCGCTGCTGCACAGCCCACCGCAGGGCATGGAGCCGTTGCGACGCGCCATTGCCGCCTACGTCAACCTCGAACGAGGCGCGCAGGCCACACCCGAGCGCGTGCTGGTGCTGACCAGTTCCCAACAGGCCATGACCCTGTGCGCCACCGTGCTGCTCGATGCTGGCGAGCGCATCTTCATCGAAGACCCCGTGTACCACGGGGCGCGCAAGGCATTTGACGCCGCCGGGTTGGATTGCGTGCCCGTGCCGATGGATGACCAAGGCATGCAGATAGCGCACCTGCTGGCAAAGGCGCAGACCCCTTGCAATGCCGCCCGGGCGGCGTTCCTGACGCCCTCGCACCAGTTCCCAACCGGGGCTACGCTGGCGTTGGACCGGCGCCTGGCCGTCATCGAATGGGCCCGCCAGCACCAGGCTTGGATCATCGAGGACGACTACGACAGCGAATTCCACTACGAAGGCAAGCCCACCGCATGCGTACAGGGGCTCGACCCCCACGGCCGCACGATCTACATCGGCACCTTCACCAAGTCGCTGTTCCCCGGCCTGCGCATCGGCTACATGGTGCTGCCGGAGGCTCTGGTGTCGCCCATGACCGTGGCCCGCACCCTGCTGGATGGGCACAGCGCACCGATCCCGCAGCTCACCCTGGCTCGCTTCATCGAGGGTGGGCATTTCGGAGCCCATGTGCGAACCATGCGGGCCGTCTATGCGGAACGCCGCGATGTGCTGGCGCAGCTGGTGCGCCAGCACCTGGCCGACTTCGTGGAGCCCAGGGTGCCCGCTGGCGGGATGCAGATGCCTTGCGTGTTCATCCGCGACATTCCGGAACGCGAGGCGGTGGAATCGGCACGGCGGGTCGGCATCGACCTGCTGGGGCTGACCGCGCTGCATGCATCGCGCCGCCATGCATCGGGCAGGGATGGGGCTGGTTTCCTCATGGGATTTGCTGCCCATGCACCCCATGAACTGGAGATCGCTGTCAAGAAGCTGGCAAGCGTGCTGCGTGCGCTGTGTCGCCGATCACCATGAGGCGCGCTGGCGCCTTTTGTGCTGCTAGCTCCGCGTCAGGGACAGGTAGGGGTTGTCCGGCGGGACTTCCGCGAACAATGCCGAAGGCGCCGCCAACAGATAGCCGTGCAACCGCCGCGACTTGCGCGGCCCGGTGACTTCGCAGGTCCAGATGTTCAGGCCGCTGCCCTGTTTGCGGTGCAGCCCCAGCTTCTCGAAGCGCCTTTGCATCCATTGCCAGTCGTGCAGATTGTCCTGCCGGGCCAGCACCTGGATCTCCGGATGTTCCTGCACGTAGCGCTGGAAAACGCCGGGGCTGACCAGGTACGCCGTGCCATCGACGGTATGCACCAGTGCCTTCGCATCGTTGATGATGAGCTTGCGCGATTCGATGCCTTGCTTGAGCCAGGCAATGAAGTCTTCCCCGGACGGCGTGGCCCTCGCGGGAGCCGGCATGGTGGCAGGACTGGTCAGCGCCAAATGAGCCACTGCCGCAGTTGCGGCGGCGGATGGTGATGGCGGTTCCGCGCTGGCGGACGATGCACTGGTGGTGGCTGCGTCGGACGCATCAAGCATCGACAGCAGATCGGAGACCGGGTCCGCGATCCCGGCCGGGCAATCCGCTACCCCAGGGGACGGTGAGGTGGCCGGGATGCCGGCCGAGGCCGACGCTGCCTCATCGCCAGGGAGGGCCTCTTCCGTCGTGACCGTGCCGGCGAACGGTGCGGGACGCTCGCCCGACTCCCAGATCAAGGCCGGCGACAGGCGCAGGAAGGTAAAGCTGTGCGACCAGCCGGTGCCGCTCGTAACGGTGGCCCGCCAGATCGCCTTCCCATCTGGGGCGGGCTGCACGATGCCATGGTCCTGGAGCACCGTGAAGACGGCGGTGTTGTTCGATGGAATGCCTTCGATGCCCTGCGACAGGAGGTGCGCGCGCAGCTTGTCGCTGACCGTCTTGCTGACGAGCCAGAGTGCCTCCGGGGTCAGCCATCCATCCGACGGGCCGACGGGCTGGTTCAGCTTGAATTCCTCGCGCAGCAGGTAGCGCAGACCATCCAGCAGCTTGCGCTGCAACGCATGCTTCGGCGCTGCCATCGCCCTGGCCGGATCACCGCCGAGCGCCAGAGCCACCGATGCCTGGTCGGCCTTGACGACCAGCTCGCCCAGCGTGCCGGCATGCTCGTACTGGCCCGCCAGCACGTACAGCAGCGCCGACCACAGGTCCTGGTAGTCGCTCAGCCAGTCGAGGATGCCGGCATCGAGCACACGGGTGTAGAGCAGTCCCGCGGCGGCGCCGTGCAGCCGGTACTCGCGATCCGTCCGATAACGAAAGCGGTACGGCTGCCGCAGCGGCCCGTGCCAGGGGTGCCAGACCAGGCCATCGGCCTGCTCGACGTGCAGGTCGACCGCGATCTTGCCAATGTCGTGCAGCAACGCGGCGTAGGCGGTCCCGGCGGTCCAGGCCTCGGCTTGCGCGGCCTGGGCCTCGGGCGAGGCGCCGGCCGGAAGCAAGTGGGACTGCCTCAGCTTGAGCGCGTAGGCCACGATCTCCAGGCCGTGGTCCAGCATGCCGCCCGGCCAGGCATGGTGATGCGCCTCCGAGGCCGGGAACTGCTGGACCAGCTCGGCGTAGCGCTCCAGCGGCGCGAGGTACAGCGAGCGGAACTGCCGACGCGACAGCGAGGTGCGCTGCCAGATGTGTTCCAGCAGCCGCTGCCCGCGCGGCTCCGCCAGCAGCGCTGCGGCCGACTGCGGTGGCGTCAGCCCTTTGGCAGGCTCGACAGGAGGTGGCGCGGCGGCGGTGGCCAGCGGCAGCCGTTTGCGCTGGAACAGCGAAAGCATGGCGACATCCTGGTGATGGGCTGGCCGGAGGAGCCTTTTGGCCTTTTCGGGTAAGGCCTTTCCCCTTGAGGCCATTCCCTTGCTCCATCCCCAGCCCTTTGGCCTTCGACAAGCCCTTTGATATAGGGGCAGTCGGCTTCGTGTGCCGCAATCAATGCGGAGCCGGTGCGCTCCAGGATCGAGCGGAACAGGCACTGTGTTTTCACCAGATCAGTCCGTTTCAACCGGCGCTGAAAGCGCAGCAGGCCCTGAAACCCCTGCGCCCGAAGACATGCTTGTCGAGAATGAAGTAAGGAAGTAAGATTTCCTTTGAAACTTATGGAGGCCTCCCATGCTTGCCAAGCTCACATCGAAAAATCAGATCACGCTGCCCAAGGCGGCCGTGTCCGGCGTGGATGCGGCGGAGTACTTCGACGTCACCGTCGAGGGCGGTCGGATCGTCCTGACCCCCGTGCGCGTCCAGAAGGCACAGGCTGTGCGCGAGAAGCTGGAGCAACTCGGGATTACCGAGCAGGACGTTGAGGATGCCGTGGCCTGGGCACGGCAGTGATGCGCAGGGTCGTCCTCGACACCAACATCGTGCTGTCGGCGCTGATCTTCAGTGCCGGACGCCTGGCCTGGATACGCCACGCCTGGCAGCACCAGCAGTTGCAGCCGCTGGTCTGCCGGGAGACGGCCAGTGAACTCCTGCGCGTCCTGGCCTATCCCAAGTTCAAGCTGTCGACCTCGGAACAGCAGGAGTTGCTGGCGGACTTTCTGCCCTACGCCGATGTGGTGGAACTGCCTGCGCCATGGCCAGACCTGCCGGTCTGCCGCGACAAGAAGGACCAGGTGTTCCTGGTGCTCGCGCATGTCGGCAAGGCGGATGCGTTGATCACGGGGGATGCGGATATTCTCGCCATGCGAGAGGACTTTCCCGGCTTGATCATGACCGCCGAAGCATTCGCGGCGCGGCAGGCATGAAGGAAACAGGCACGGCCTTGCCCAACGACCGTGGAACGACCATGAGGTAGCCAACCATGAAGCACACCGCACGCATGACCACCGCAGCGCGACTCGGCCGCTGGCTGGGCGGTGTATGGGGCGTTTGCCTCCGCGCGGAGCGTCGGGCGCATCGGTGGCTGATGGCACAGGGACTGCCGGCAGGCGGTGCAAGGGTGCTGATCTGGGTGGTCAAGCTGGCGACCCTTGGGGTGTTGCTGTACGTCACGGTCTGGGCGGCGCTGTTGCTGGTCGCTCTCTTTGTGGCAGCCAGGATGGCGGAGCAAGCGCCGCAAGGTGACGATGATTTCCTCGGACGCAAGGCCGAAGAGCTGGATCATCGCGAAAGCCTTGCCTACGACCCCATCAACTACAGCGATGACCCAGATCCACGATTCGAAGACGATTGAACCGGCGGTTGGAGCTATTTCTGCTTGGCCGCACCGATCATCAAGCCGCCGCCCCTGCCACCGGCTTGTCCGGCATCCCGCGTGCCAGTACTCAATCCTTGAAGCACGTTGCCTGCACGGATACCAGCCCAGGCCAATGCCGCCACCCAGAACGTGGGCAAGATCAAAAACATCGTGGCCATCACGAAGTTCAGCAGCATGTCTCCGAAGGTGTTGTTGAGGCCCACCAGCGGATCGAAGTTCGTGTGCGGCCGGTTCCAGCCCCACCCCCAGCCGTAGAGTGCATCGAGGATCGTCGAGTCGATCCAGCGGGCGAGCTGAAACCAGAATTCGGTGAAGAACAGCGCGAACTGCACCACGCTCACCGTGACCACGGTCTTGAGGTCATAGGTGCCGGTCAGCATCACCAGCGGGATGCAGATGACCAGCGCCATCTTGAGCAGGGACAGCACCATCGGCAGCGCCTGCCGCACCACGTCCATCGCCGGGAAATAGCCCAGTGATCCGACGGTCAGCCCCACGTCGCTGGCGGCGCGGGTGACGATATTGGGCAGCGTCATGTCGATCTGGCCACCGTAGTCCGTGTAGACCGCCCCCTGGTTGAGCTTCTGCTGGCGAGGGCTTGCGACGGCGCGGATCACCGAGTCGTTGACCTCGGACTGGCTCAGGAAGCCCGCCCAGCCGACCAGTCGCGTCAGCAGGCTGGGATCGACCTGGGCCAGCAGTCGTGCCCGCAGGCCGTGGTCGCCGTCGGACCACCACTGCCGGCAGGTCGGGTAGCCGCCCCCGCCGGGCACCTGGGCCAGGCCGGCGTCGCGCGTGGCGTCGAACGGCCAGGCATCGCGCGGAGTCCTGGAGCGGTAGCTGTCGTAGAAGCCGGCGGTGCCGACGAAGTAGCTGGAGCCGATCCAGGTGACGTCGTGCATCTGCTCCTCGCTCAGGCTGGGCCGGGTCATGAACAGCTTGGCGCGGGCGGGGCCGTAGCAGTCGCGGGTGAAGTCGCTGATCTCCTGGGCCAGCACCGGGTCGTCGATGCGGGTCGCGTCGATGTCCATGCGGATCTGCCGCAGGTCGGTGCCGCAAGGAATGGCCGCGACCGAAGCGCCGGTGATCGCGCGCGAGATCGCGTGCATGGCGAACCACCACACCGGCACCTTGGCCGACTGGTTGTTGATCATGCTGAACGATTGCGACCAGCCAGTATCGGTCGGCTCGGGTACGCTTACCTGGCATTGCGTCGAGCGCGACTGATCGTAGCGGATGGTGTTGAGATCGACGTCGATGAAGGGAATGCCCGCGAACATGATCACCACGATGGCGACGAAGACGCGGTTCTCGATGCGAGCCGAGGACAGCACGCCCTTGTTGCCTTCGTCCGCGCCTTCCGCGCGGGCCTTCAACCATTCCTGGATGACGATCGCCAGGAACGGGACGGCGAACACGCCGCTGGCGACCAGCACCGACCAGATGCCGTTGTGGACCACCCAGGACACCAGCGTCAGGTAGTACTCCAGGTAGTCGGTGGTGTACAGCGTCATGGCGAACCTCGCGCTACCGTGCCTGCATCAGCAGGCTGGCTTCCAGCACGATCACGGCGACGATGGCCGCAACCTCCGCGCGCAGCAGCCGTTGCCCGGCAGCGCGCTCCGGTTCCCGCGCGCGCAGGCGACGTCGCATCCAGAGCCAACCCCAGGCGGTGGCGGCGTAGAGCAACAACCGCCAGGCCAGGAAGGCCCCGGATTGCGCCGCCATCCAGCGCTGCCAGCCCTCGATGCCGCCCGCGATGCGGATGCCGACCACATTGACGGCGGTCGCGGCGATCAGCAGCGACACCGCCCACACCAGCACCAGAATGGCACGCCGGCTGGACAGCCAGCGCAGGCACCGCCCCACGGTATTCATGGATGGCTTCCGCCAGACGGCGGCCGCTGCAGTTCATCGACCCGATTGCGCACCGGGTCACCCTCGTAGATGCCACGCGCACCGGCGGCGCGGGTGCTGTGGCGCTGGATGATCGCCATCGGCGAATTGCTGGCCAGTTCGCGGCGCAGCTCCAGCTCTGCTTTCAGGTTGTGAATCTCGCGATCGAGGATGTCGCTTTCGTGGGTGACGGCCTTCTGGGCCAGTTCGTTGGCGGCCACGTTGGGCTCCTTGCGCCCGGTCAGCAGCGTGCGTTGCAGCAGCAGCGCCTTCTCCAGCACGCTGGCCAGCGCAACCTCCAAGGCCAGGCGCCGAGCCAGGATGTCCTGGTCCGTCTCGTCGCGCAGCGCCTCGATCACGCCACGGGTGATGGGCAGCGACGCGCTACTCGCAGCCTGCAGGTTCTGCGCCGTGGTCGGACGGCTGCCGGCGACCAGCTCCTGCAGGGCCTGCAGCTTGTCCTCGTATTCCTCCTGAATCAGCGGGGTCAGGCCAACGCCCGGCGTGGTGACGGTCTTGGTGCATGCATCGCAGGTGCGCTGCTCCTGCTCGCCCAGCACGCGAATGGCCCAGGCTGCGGCGGCATCGGGCGAACTCCAGGTCTGGCATGCCAGGTTGCCGCTGCAACTGGCTTGCGGAATCGAACTGGCATCGCCGACGCCACGGCCATTGAGCAGGTTGTAGCCGGCGCGGGTCACGTCGCCGACCACACGCACCGGACGTTGGCCCGCGCCGCCAGCGTTGTCTCCGCCGACCCACGGCACGCCATTGTTGCCACGGTTCGCCTCGGCGTCGTCGATCGCTGAGACCGCATCGGTGCTCGCGACGGCCTGCTTCAGCGCCATGCCTTCGGCGAGCTGGTCCCAGCCGAGCTGCCCACCCGCCATGTCGGCCATGCGATTGGCGATGGCACGGCAGGTCAGCTTGCTGCGATCGAAATCCAGCCTGGCTTGCAGCACCCCATTGGTCAACAGGTTGTACAGCCCTGGATCGGCGCGCTGGATGATCAAGGCGGGCAGCGACGCCACGGCAGCGGTGGCGTTCTGGATCACCGAGGACATGATGGCCTGGAAGCCATTGGTGATGCCGTTCAACTGGTTCTGCAGCGTGGTGGTGATGCTCATGTCGCCACAGATCAGGTTGCTGTTCCAGCCGACGCCAACGCCGATGGAGTGCATGTTGGCCGCACCGCTCATGGACACCGCGCGGCCGCCCCCAATGCTGTAGAGCACGTCGTCGCCTATCGCGCTGCCTTGATGCTGGACGCCGTACTCGTTGACGCTGGTCTGCGCCCCGGCGCTGGAGTAGCACAACGCTGCGACAACGGCCAATGCGACGTACAGAAATCGACGGGCGCTCGGAAATGAAGTCGTCATGGCATCGGGTCTCACAGGAAATCGACGCTGCCGAGGAACACCTGGCCGCGGCGCTGGCAGCAGCTATAAGGACGCCACAATGCCCAGGCGTAGTCGCCTTGCCGGGCCTGCACCTTGGCATTGCCGTGGGGGAATACCGCGCAACTGCTGGACAGCGTGGGGGTCAGCTCCTGCCACTTGCCCGTGGCGGCATCGGTTTCCATCAGGGCGCCGGCCGGCCAGTAGCCATCGCGCGAACTGGCGAGCAGCGGTTGGTAGACGTGGATCTGGTTGCGGCGCGTCACGATGTCACCCGCGCGCTGGGCGACCACGGCTGCGGCCTTGTGGTCATCCACCTGGTGCAGGAAGCCGCCACGCGGATAGACGTTGCCCCAGAGATTCATGGCCGTGCGCGTGCCGATCTCGCGCCGGCCGGGAATCAGTGCTTCCGGATACAGCGCCTCGGGGATGTTGTAGCGCCATGCCAGCGTGTCGAGCGTGCTCAGTAGATAGGGCATGAAGGCGGTGCCTGCGCCCTCGCAGGTGTAGCCGGACGCGCTGGCGAACTGGCTGAACACATGGCCACCGGGATGGCCGATGACGTCGGCGTTCTTGAACTTCGCCAGGTTGTTCTCGTGATCCTCGTTGGTGGTGCCGTCGCCGCCGGCCTTCGCGGTCGGGTTCGGCAGGCTCATCGCCCGCACCTCGACCCAAGGGTTCTCGCCGGTGTTCGAGTAGCTCGACACCACGGCATCCGGGATGTAGTGGCGCACCTTGACCGAGGTGCGCACGGTGCATCCCGTCCAGGTGCAATAGAGCCAGTAGCAGATGCCGGTGACGCGGTACTCCAGGCAATCCGGCGACAGGGTGGAGGCCACGATGGTGGCGGTGTTCAGTGCAAAGGACGATGCGGAACACCCCAGCAACAGCGCTGCGATGGCCAACCGCTGGCGCCGGGATGGTGCGAACGGACGCCTCGTCATGGCTGCGTCCTCCGGTATTGGTCGATGCGGGAAACCGCACGGGCCACGTCCTTCTCGCCATAGACCACGTATCGGCGATCCACCACGATGGCCGGAACCTTGGCGACGCCAAGGCTCCAGGCATCGGCAACGCCCTGGTAGGCGGTGCCGATCCTTCGCTGCAGGTCTGTACCGCCCAGCTTCAGGCGTTGCTGGACGATGGCGCTGGCGCGCTCAGGATCGGTGGGCAGGTTGTCGGCCAGCTCCGCTTCGAGCACCGCGGCCGCGTCCAGGATGAGGTGTCGGTCAGCCTGGCCAAGGACCGGATGATGCGAGTCGGTAACGACCCATACTTCCGCTGCGGCGGCGCGGGTGGCCAACGTCAGGATGGCAATGCCCGCAGCAAGCCATGCTGGGCGGGTGCGAGTGGCATGAGGAACAGCGCAAGAGTCCATGAGACAACACCGGAGGGAAGCCAATCCGGTGACAGTCGAACCGAAATCCGGCTTCGACACGACAAACAATCCGGAGACCGCCTCATCCCGTTTTCGCCATCCCTGTCATCGCGTGATCACCCCAAACGGTGCCTGCGAGTGCGCCTGCGACAAGGACGTGTTCGGATCGACAGCCAAGACGGCCGCCACAAGTCGGTCTCGCCTTCAGCAGCGATGAATCGCTTGGAGAACGAAGTCGGCCCGTTCGGCCACACTGGCGCGCGGAAGCAACCTGACTTCGTAACCGAGTGCCCAGTAGGTTGCATCCAGGTGGGCGTATTCCGCCTCAGCCTCGGGAAAGCCGTGCCGCCGCGCCTCGTCGGCGCAATAGATGTCCGGCCAGGGCGGAGCGAGGAACACGAGCCGCCCATAGGGGCGGGATTCGCCCAGGCTTTCCGACAGAGGTACACCGAACAGTCGCTGAAGCGCTGCGGCGGCGTCGATTAGCCCACGGTCGAAGAAAACCGGACCAGCGTCCCGTGCCGCGCCTTCGAGATCAATGGCGGCGACGCGCAGCGCCTCGCGCAGAAAGGCCGCCATGTCGGTCCATGGCAGGGCGTTGCCGCCCTGTCGAATCTGCTCGGCGATGATCCTCCGCCCGGGTTCGGCGACGGTCGCATGACCACGCCGCCGCAGTTCCCCGAGCAGGGTCGACTTGCCGCCGCCGGAGCACCCCGATATGACCACCTGAGGTGGCATCGGCGTCATGTCAGGGCTTGCTTCGACCAGCAGACGGTTTGTCAATTCACTTGTCATCATTGGTTTAGCCGAAGAGACAGCCCCCACGCAATGGTGGTGCTGAGCATGCCAAAGGCGCAGACCCCGGCCCATCCATGGGCAGTGAAGGCCCACCCGCATGCAGCAGCGCCGAAGGCCCCGCCAAGCAGCATCGTGCCCATGAACACGGTGTTCAGCCGGCTGCGCGCACCCGCATCCAATGCATAGACCATGGTCTGGTTCGCCACCTGAGCCGACTGCACGGCCACGTCGAGCAAGAAGATGCCGAGGACGAGTGCGGGGATCGATGAGCGTCCCAGGTACAGCACGGCAAATGCCGTTGCGGTTCCCACCGCGCCTGCACGAACGACTGCGCCGTGTCCGCGTCGGTCGGCAAAACGGCCAGCCGCCGGTGCAGCCAACGCGCCGCACACGCCGACCAGCGCGAACAGGCCGGCGGATACCGCGCCGAGCTGCAGTGGCGGCCGCTCCAGCCAGAGCGCGAACGTTGCCCAGAAGCCGATCATGCTGGCAAACAGCAGGAACTGGACGGCCACAGCCTGGCGCAAGGAAGCGTGCTTGCGCACCAAATGCCACATCGACAGCAGCAATCGTCCATAGCCGAGATCGGAGGACGGCGGCACCACCGGCAGCGTCCATGCCAGCCGAAAGCCCAGTACCAGCATCAGTGCCGCAGAAAAACCGAAGACGGACCGCCAGCCCCAAAGCTCGGTCATCCAGCCGCTCACCACACGGGCCAGCAGGATGCCGATCAGGATGCCGCCCGTCACCACGCCGAGCACCTGCCCCTTTCGGCTGGAGAGCGCCAGGTGGATGGCCAAGGGAACCAGTTGTTGCGCCACGGTGGCGCACAAGCCCACGGCGAGGCTCGCCAGTGCCAATTGAACGAAGCCGGAGGACGCGGCTGCCAGCACCAAGGAGAGCACCAGCGCCGCCAGCGTTCGCAAGATGAGAGACTTGCGCTCCAGCCGGTCACCCAGTGGTGCCAGGAACAGCACGCCCAGGGCATTGCCCGCCTGGGTGAGCACGGGCAGCCAGGTCACGGTCCCCGCAGAGAGCGCGAACTCCCGGCTCAATTCGCCGAGAAGCGGCTGGTTGTAGTAGCTGTTGGCCACGGATGCGCCCGCCGCCAGGGCAATGGTCCACAGCAGATGGGAGGGCAAGGCTGACGTGGCAGGCATCGGTGCGGCACGCGATGCATCGCCGGGGTGACCTGGGATATTGCTCATTCAAGGTGTCTGGCCCTATCAACTCTCGGCTTGCGGACAAGCGCTCACCAGTTCGGGCGATCCGTTCCCGGCGGCACTGACGGTCGCGCATAGCCGGCCGGTGTTCGCGCCAGTTGCGCGCTGGGGCGCACGGCGCGCAGCTGGCCGAAGCCGGAGACTTCGTCGGCGAGCCAAGGGCTGAGGTCCGGCCTGCCGGCCCGCAGGCCCTCTTCGATGCGCCCCAGACCGCGCAGCCAGTGCCCGGTCTGCGCCAGCGACACCTGCACGTGCCAGCTTCCCCCTTCGCGCGACTGTCGCCACAGCGCGGCGGCGGCGCCGAAAGCCATCAGGAAGCCGCTGGCCTGGTCGAGGATCTGCATCGGCAGCGCGCGCGGCTTGCCGTCGCCCGCCGCTTCGCCCTCGGCGTGGTTGAAGCCCATTGCCGTCTGCACCAGCGAATCGAAACCGCGCCGGTCGGCCCAGGGCCCTTGCGTGCCGTAGGCGGTCAGCGACACTGCGACGATGCCGGGCCGGCGCGCGGCCAGGGCCTCGGGCGAGAAGCCGAGCGCTGCCAGGCCGCCAGGCCGGTACCCCTGCGAGAACACGTGGGCGTCTTCCACGAGCCGCCACAGCGCTTCGCGCCCGGCCTCGCTGCGCAGGTCGATGTGCGCCGAGCGCTTGCCGCGGCTGGTTTCGGCAATAGCGGCGATGTTGGGGAGGTTCGGTGAGTTGATCAGCATCACGTCCGCGCCGAACGACGCCATCGCCCGCCCACCGACGGGGCCGGCCAGGATGCGCGTGAGGTCGAGCACGCGCAGGCCGGCGAGCGGCCGCTTATCGGTCGCCAGGGGCGGCAGTGCGCGCGGTGGCGCATCGGCGATTCGGGTGATGGTCATCAAGGGTTGCGAGGCCACCGCCCGACCCTGGGGCGTGGCATCCCACTCGGCGAAGCTGCGCAACGCCGTGGCCACCAGTGCGTGGTCGGCCGCGGCCTGCTCGAAGTCCAGCGCCTTCCAACCCAGCAGGGCCTGCTCTGCGTCGGCGCGTGTGGCAGTTGCTGGGTCCAGGCCCAGCAGGCGCAGCGCGCCATCGCGGTGGTGCGGGAAGTTGGTGTGGACACGCACGTAGCCATCGGCGCAGCGGTACAGGCCGGCGAACGGGTCCCACAGCTCGGGCTCCTGGCCGTCGAGCGTGAACCAGCCGGTGCATTCGGCGGCGGCGTGGGCCATGTCCACGGCGACACGCTGGCGCGGAACACCCCGCTCATGGCCCAGTTCGCAGGCGGCGAGCGCGGCCGCGGCAATGCTGGCCTGCGCGGCGGTGCCAACGGCGAAGGACGAGGGAAACACCGGGTCGCTGCCCGTCAGCGCGATCCCGGCCAGCGCCTGCGGCGGCAGCCCGCCCAGCGACCAGAGCGCGGTCAGTGCATCGAGTGGATTCATCGTATGGACTCCTCACAGAAAGTTCGCCAACTGAATCGACACGGCGCCTCGTTGGTCGAGTCGAGTTGGCAGATCCAGGCGGGTGGCAGGGTCGGTGCCACGTTGTCCGCAAACGCGGCGGAGCGCGGAAAGCAGCATCGCGCGCCATTGGCGATGCCGGGGAGCGCCGTATTCGCACAGGCGTGGGCGTCGCGCGCCCGCTGCAAGCGATCCATCATGCGCCCGCCTTCAGCCCGAAGTACGCAGAGAGCGCCAGGCCGGTCGCCACGATCGTCCAACGCAGCGCCAGCGGCGGAATCCAGCGCGCCAACCGCGCGCCGGTATAGCCCCCCATGATCGCGCCCAGCAGGACCGCACTGCCTTGCGTCCAGGCGATGGACCCGGTGGCGACGAAGAGCATCACCGCGGCACTGGTCACGACGGTAGCCATCGCATTTTTGACGGCGTTGGCCTCCTGGACATCGCGCACACCCAGCAAGGTCAGGATCGCCATCAGCATGATGCCCAGGCCGGCGCCGAAGTAGCCGCCATAGAGTGCGGTCAGGAACTCCGCCCCCGCCGCCACCAGGTGCGGCACCTGACCGCGAGCATGCCGCTCGATGGCCTGGCGCAGCCAGGGCCCCAGGGCGAACAGAACGGTCGCGACGAGGATCAGCCACGGCACCAGACGGCTGAACTGTGCATCTCCGGTGAACACCAACAGTGCGGCGCCCACCAGCGAACCGGCACCGACCACGGGCAGGCTGCGCCGCAACGCGGCGCGGTGGCGCCCGAGTTCGCTGCGATAGCCGAGCAGACTGCTCGCATGCCCCGGCCAGATCGACACCGCGCTGGTGGCGTTGGCCACCACGGGTGGTACGCCGGCAGCCAGCAGCGCGGGAAAGGTGAAGAATGTGCCGCCGCCGGCCACCGCATTGCAGATGCCGCCGATCATGCCGGCACCGGCCAGCAGCAGGAAGGTTCCGATGTCCATGCCGCTCGCACCTCAGCTCGTCGGCCTGGACAGGGCCAGACGCAGGCCAAACCCCATCAGTGCCAGGCCGGTGAGCGCATCGAGCGAGCGCATCACCGTGGGCCGGCGCAGCCAGCGTGCCAGGGGCCGCGTGGCCAGCACCAGTGCGGCGAACCAGAGCAGTCCCATCGCGGCGTGGATGCCGGCCAACAGCACGCTGAACGCGACCACCGGCACATCGGCGGGAACGAACTGTGGCAGGAGGCTCACGTAGAACACCCCGACCTTGGGATTGAGCAGATTCGTCAGCAGACCGCGCAGGAACCAGCGCTCGCCACGCACGAGCGGCGGATCGTCTGCGGGCAGCGTCGGCCGGCTCTTGAGCGCGCCAGAGATCAGCTTCCAGCCGAGCCAGAGCAGATAGGCCGCGCCCGCGATCTGCAGCAGGGTGTAGGCGAGTCGGGAGACCGCGAGCACCGCGCCGAGCCCGAGGGCCGCGATCAGCCCCCAGATCAGCACGCCGGTCACGATGCCGCCGCCCGCCCTCATCGCCTTGCGCCCCCCTTCCACAGCGGCCGTGCGAAGTACCAGCGCCGTGTCCAGGCCGGGGGTCAAGGTGAGCAGCAGCGCCGTCAGCGTGAAGCCCAGGATCGCAGTCGATGCACCCATTGGGGGATCTCCGTCAGAGCACAGACAAGTCCAGTGACTCGCTGTACGTCGTCGATTCGATGGTCTTGACGATGGCCTGGCCGCAGATCACTGCGCCACGCGCCGCGTCGTAGGTCAGGCTCGGCGCGCCATACAGCTCCCAGCCGCTGTTCAGGGCCGCGGTGACGCGGTGGCAGAACGCCGCGTCGTCGATGCCGGTCAGGTAGCGGTACGCGCGCATGCTCATGCTCCCGGTCGATTCGATGCCGGCATCTGGACGCGCAGCCCCGCTCCGAATGCCTGCAGCAGATGCCAGCCGGTGTCCCAGTCGCCCACGCCGCTGGCGGCATTGATATGCCCGAGGGCGCCGACTTCCAAGCATCCCGCTGCCCAACCCATGGCCATGCGCCGGGCGTGCTCCGGCGAGCCATAGGGGTCGTCGCTGCTGGCGACCACCAGTGCGGGAAACGGCAGGGGTTCGGTCGGTGGCGGGCCGAACTCGCTCGCCTCGCCTGGAAACGCCGGTGCGCCGGTGTCAGGGACGGCAACGAGGAAGGCGCCCCGGACCTGGGCGATCCGATGCTGGATGTCTTCTCCGATTCCCGGCCGCGATGCCCAGTGCGCGACGAGCAGGCACGAAAGGCTGTGTGCGACCAAGACGACGGGCGCACCGCACTCGTCGATGGCCGCATCGAGTGCCTGCAGCCAGTCGGCCAGGTCCGGCCTGTCCCAGTCGGCAGGCTGGAATCGCCGGCCATGCTCCTGGCGCGACGCCCAGCGCGTCTGCCAATGCTCCGGCCCGGAATTGCCGATACCGGGAAGCATCAAGAGGCGAACGGTCTGAAGGTGGCTCATGGTGGCGTGCGCGGATATCCGGGGTGAGGTTGTCTGGCTGGAAACCTTAGGACCGATGCGTCGAATTGCCGAGTGAGAAGGTCTCAGCAAGCGTCGAGAAAAGCTCAATGGTCAGCTCGAATGGCCTTGGCTATCGTCGAAGTGCACTTCCTTCACAACCGACGAAGACGCCTTCCCGAATTCGTCATGTTCGATATCCCGCTCCTGATTTCCTACGTCCTGGCGGCCTGGCTGTCCATCCTTACGCCCGGCCCGGCCATCCTGCTGGCGATGCGCAATGGCGCTCGCCAGGGCGTGGTCGCGAGCCTGTGGTCGACGCTGGGCAACATGTTGGGGTTGCTCGTGGTTTCCGCGGCTGCCGCGTGGGGCGTCGGCCTGTTCCTGCTTGCCTCCGCCCACGCGATGACCGCACTGCGGCTGGCCGGCGCCGCCTATCTGGCGTACCTCGGTCTTCGCCTGCTTGTGCAGTCCAGACACACACGGCCGCCGGACGCCGGAGCCCATGACGCAGGGCCGGTGCAGGCCTTCGCGCTGGCGAAGGAGGGATTCCTGGTGGCGACATCCAATCCGAAGTCGATCTTCTTCTTCACCGCCTTCTTCCCCCAGTTCATCCGGGCCGACCAGGCGATCATCCCTCAGTTCGTGGGTCTGACCGCGATCTTCGTGATCCTCAGCGGCGCCACCTTGACCGGCTATGCCGCCATCGCAAGCCGGGTGCGCGGGGCATTGGGCGCTTCCGTCTGGCGCCAGCGCTGCACGCGCTTGGCGGGGATCGGTTTCCTCGGATTCGCCGCATGGGTTCTCTTGTGGAGGCCGTCGAGCGGCGCCAAGGCCCTGGCCACGTGATTCGTCCCCGGCCACGCGCACGCAACCGAGCACAGGCTGTGCGACCGAACCTGGAGAAGCGATGAACAAATCCTTCCTGCAAATCGACGTGTTCACGAGCCAGCCGCTCAGGGGCAACCCGGCTGCCGTCGTGTTCGATGCCGACGACCTCGATGCGCGGACCATGCAGCGGATCGCGCGCGAGATGAACCTGTCCGAGACGGTCTTCGTGCTGGCCCCGGAATCGCCCGACACCGACTATCGGGTGCGCATCTTCACGCCCTCCAGCGAGTTGCCGTTCGCGGGGCACCCCACCATCGCCACTGCGAGCGCGGTGCGTGCGCACCGTGGCGACCTGGCCGATGCAAGTCTGCTGCGGCAGGCCTGCGGCATCGGCATCGTGCCTGTCGAAGTCGTTCCGACCGAGGGCTCGCCGATCTACTGGATGACCCAGGCCAGCCCGCAGTTCCGCGACACGGCCATCGATCCGGGAGAAATGTCGGCCCTGCTGGGCTGCGATGCGAACATGCTGGCCGCGATGCCGGTGGAAGTCGTCTCCACCGGCATCCCGTGGCTGATCGCCGAACTGCGCAGCGTCGCCGCCCTGGCGTCGCTGCGTCCCGACCTGCCTCGCATCGCCGAACGTTGCCGCGCATCGGGTGCCGTCGGCGTGACCGTCTTTGCCGAACACGAGGCCGACGCGCCGGTACGCTTGCGCCTGCGCACGTTCGCGCCAGGCGAAGGCGTGGCCGAGGACCCCGTCTGCGGGTCTGGAAACGGGTGTGTCGCGGCATTCCTGGCAAGGCACCGGCACGCATCGGCTCTCCAGGGTGGCTACCTTGCGGAGCAAGGCATCGAGATGGGACGCGATGGCCTGATCCACGTCGAATGGACCCGAAACGGCGACGAATTGACGGTGCGCGTCGGTGGCCAGGCCGTGACCGTCGCCAGCGGCACCCTGCATCTGTAGACGCGGCGGCACGTTCAGCCGCTCGGTCGCCCATGGCTTGCCATGGCACCTGCGCGGCGTCCCCGACGAAGGTCTGCGCTGCGAGGAACGCGGTTGCCCAGGGCTAGATCGGATCGACGGCGGGACTGTCGTCGCGCGAGAGCATGGCGCGTTCGATGAAGTGCTGCAGCGGTTCCGAGGGCTCACTGTCCGGCCGCAACAAGTAGGTGGTCATGCATGCCGACGGGTCCGACAGGGGCCGCGCAATGACCTCGGGATGACGGCAGACCGAAATCTGCGCCGCCGTGGCGAAACCCAGTCCGTAGCCCGCGGCCACCAGCGTCAGCATCAATTCCAGTGTCGCGACCCGCTCTGCGATCCGGGGCTGGATGGCGGCCGTCCGGAGCAGCCGTTTGATCTGCCGGTACGCGCCCTCGCAGGTTTCCGGGTGGCACTTGATCAGGGGATAGCGCAGCAGTTCATCCAGAGGGACCTGCCTGAAGGCCAGCAAAGGATGGCGCGTCGGAATGGCCACCAGGATGGGATCGGACCAGACTGCCTCGCACAGGATGCCCTCTCCAGCCTCGTCGGACTGCGCAAACCCGGCATCGAAAGTGTCGTCGCGCAACCCGCGCACTTGCGATGCGAGCGGCGTCTCGAACAGACGGATTTCCACATCGGGCTCCTCCTCCCGGCACAGGGCCAGGAGTGCCGCGAGGCGTGTCTGCGCGATACCGTCCGACAGCGCGAGGCGCAGCATGCCGCGATAGCCCGTGGCGGCGGCCCGGACGTTGGTTCGTGCCTGTTCCAGCACCGCGAACACGCGGCGGGCATCTTCCAGCAGCACCTGGCCCGCCCAGGTGAGCTGGGTGCCGCGCCGATTGCGCTCGAACAGCGTGGCGCCGAGGTCGGACTCCAGCTCCCGGATGGTGCGCGACAGCGGAGACTGCTCGATATGGAGCCGCACCGCCGCACGCGTGAAGTGCAGTTCCTCGGCCACTGCCACGAAACAGCGCAGGTGTCGCAGCTCCATCGCGCCACCTACGCGTACGTGAGGCCGGGAGCTTGATTCACGCGAGCGGCTCCTCGGGCGCCGTGCCGGACAGCAGCGCCGTGATCGGCAAGGGTTGGAACAAGAGCTCGCGACCGAGGACCTTCAGACCGCCAGGACCGCTTTCGAGCAATCGGCGCTCTTCGCGCGCGACGAACAGTTCGGTGCGATAGCCATCGCATTCGGGAAGTCGCTGTAGCAGGTCGCGGATCGCGTCGCCCGCCCAGGGCGTTTCGCTGTCGAACTGGCCCAGCAGCCGGCCATGCCGGGAAATCACGAGGCGGTAGGCATTCATGGCCGGACACTCCCGGCCATAGCGTGGATGGCCATTTCCTCCCAGCCCAGGCGCCGGGTGCGGGTCAGTTGCTCGGCGGTTTCGCCGCAGGCGCGCTCGACGGCCTGAGGCATCTCTATGCCAAGCAGGCAATGGCCGGTCAGGCGCGCGGCGAAGTAGTCGCCGGCCCCTTTCACCACGCAGGGCACGTGGGGATGCTCGAAGAGGCGCGATACCCCCTCTCGCGTCTCCAGCAGCGTCTGGACGACGGCGCTTTCAGGATCATCCTGGACACTGGTCACCACCACCCATTGGGTGGGGCCGCGCAACAGCGCACGGGCAGCCTCGCGGCAATCCGCCAGACCCTGCAGCGTTCTGCTGGTGACCTGTTCCAGCTCGAACCGATTGGGGACGAGGCCGTGGGCTTCTGGAATCAGCAGCGTGCGCCAGGCCTCGGCCATGCCAGCCGCCGCATACACGCCTTGGTCGTAGTCGCCAATGACCGGATCCAGGTGCAGGCGCAGTTGCGGGTGGCGCTCGCGCATCGTCGACCACCAGGATGCGAGGATCCGTGCCTGCGACGGCGCGCCGAGGAAGCCGACCTGCACAACGCGAGCGCACGCGGGGATGCCGCGCGCCTCCAGGTCATCCAACCAGCCAGCGAACCACGCGTCGGGCACCGCACCGCCATGGACCGAGGGATAGTGCGGGGTGTTGCTGATGAGCGCGGTCGGCACCGCGGTCGTAAGCAGCCCGCAGGCTTCCAACGCGGGAATCGCCGCGTTGTTGCCGACCCGCCCGTAGACCACCTGGGACTGGATGCTGATGACATCGATGGGCACAGGTTGGGTCACCGTCATTCAGGACGCCCCCCCGTGTCCTGCTGCCGGTCCAGCCACGCGCCGATCGTGCGGTGGGCCGCAGCCTTCAGCGTTGCCCCATGCCGCTCGGCATCCGCGCGCAGCGTGCGCGGATCGACGCCGGCCTGGCCCAGCTCGCAGCAATGGCCGACCAGCCAGCGTTCGATTCGGCTGGCATCGGCTTCCAGGTGGAACTGCAGACCCAGCACCCGGTTGCCGACCGCGTAGGCCTGCTGCACGCAGCTTTCGGTGCTCGCCAGCAGTTCACTGCCCTCAGGCAGCTCGAAGCGGTCGCCGTGCCAATGCAGCACCGGCACGCCGGCCAGCGGTGCCAGCACCGAGCGGCGGCCCGCATCCGTCAGCGTCAGCGCGCCGAAGCCGATCTCCTTGAAGCCCATGGGGGCGACGGCGGCGCCGAGCAGGCGCGCGATCAATTGCGCGCCCAAACAAATGCCGAGCAGCGGCCGGCCGCTGGCCAAGCGCCGTTCGAGCAGACGCAGTTCGTCGGCAAGAAAGGGATAGGCCCGCTCGTCGAAGGCGCCGATCGGCCCACCCAGTGCAATGAGAAGATCGCTTGCCGCGGCCTCCTCACCGGCCAGGTCGTCCGTCGCGGGGTCGAGGTAGCGCACGTCGAATCCACGCTCGCGCAGCAGCGGTTCGAGCGTGCCGAGGTCTTCGAAATGGATGTGGCGCAGGGCCAGGGCGGTCTTCATGCGGTCTGCTCCGATGCGGTCGATGTCGCAGCCCGGTCGTCGTCGGGCCAGTAATGGCTGTCCGGCGTCGCGCGAGCGCCAAAGATGGCCTGGCCGACGCGCACGACGGTGGCGCCTTCCTCAATGGCCAGCTCGAAGTCGCCGGACATCCCCATCGACAGTTCGTCCATGCCGATGCCCGCCGGCGCCTCCTGGCGCAGCCGATCACGCAGTTCGCGCAACAGCACGAAGCAGGGACGGACCCGCGCCGGATCGGCCGACAGCAGCGCCAGTGTCATCAGGCCTCGCACGCGCAGGGTGGAGAAGCCCGGCAGCGCCCGGACGAAGCCGGCCACCTCGGAAGGCGGCAAGCCGAACTTGCTGGCCTCGCCCGAGGTGTTGACCTGCACGAACACATCCAGTGCGCGCCCTTCGGCTTGCAGGCGACGGTCCAGCGCCTCCGCCACACGCAGACTGTCCAGGGCCTGGAACTCGCTGGCGAAGCGTGCCACGACCTTGGCCTTGTTGGTCTGCAGGTGGCCGATGACCGACCAGCGCAGGTCGGCGAGATCCACCATCGCTTCGGCCTTGCGCTGCGCCTCCTGCACCTTGTTCTCACCCAGGTCGCGGCAGCCGGCGGCGTAAGCCAGACGGATGCGCTCCTCCGGCACGGTCTTGCTGACCGGCAGCAGGCGCACATCGGACGGATCGCGTCCCGCGCGGGAGCAGGCATCGGCGATGCGCCGATGCACCGCCGCCAGATTGCGCCGAAAGTCCTCGACGCTGTGTGCGGTGGGCCAGGGATGCGTCTGCGCGTTCATGGACAAGGGGTTCTCCGTGCTGCTAACATTGTCATAGGACAAAATATACATTGTCACGGGACAAACGGGAATGGCAGAAAAGACCGCATCGGACATCTTTGAGCGCATTCGCCGCGAGGCACATGCGGGCCAGCTTGCCGCGGGCCAGACACTGCCGTCCGTGCGCGAGATGGCCGATCAACTGGGCGTCAACCGCAACACGGTCGCCGCCGCGTACCGGAAGCTGGTGGCCGCAGGCATTGCCGAGACGCTGGGGCGCAACGGAACGGTGATCCGGCCAGCGGCGCGTCTCGGTGAGCAGGAGGGCCTGCAGCCCGGCTCGGCGCTGGCGGATCTGGCCAGCGGCAATCCGGACCCGGCCTGGCTGCCCGATCCATTGCAGGCGCTGGCAGCCAGCGGCTACCGGCCCGCGCTGTATGGCCAGCCTGTACTCGACCCAGCACTCGAACGGCTGGCGCGGCAGTGGTTCGGAGCGGATCTCCGGGAGGGTGACGGTCTGGTGCTGGCGCATGGTGCGGTCGATGCGATCGAGCGTCTGTTGGCTGCCTACCTCGTCGCCGGCGACAAGGTGGCGGTGGAGGACCCGTGCTTCCTCGGCAGCCTCAACATCCTGCACAGCACGGGCCTGGCAGCGGTGCCCGTGGCCATGGATGCGCACGGCATGCGCCCGCAGGCGCTGGAAGCGGCGCTGGCCAATGGCGCCCAGGCGGTGCTGTGCACACCAAGGGCGCAAAACCCCACCGGCTGCGGCCTGAGCGAGCAGCGCGCCCGCGAACTGCGCCGCGTGCTCGCCCGCCATCCGCACGTGCTGGTGATCGAGGACGACCACTTCGCCTTGCTGGCCGAGACGCCGTACTTCTCTATCGCGCCCGCGGCCACCACGCGGCGGGCGCTGGTGCGCTCCGTGTCCAAGGGCTTCGGCCCGGACCTGCGGCTGGCCTTCATCGCTACCGATGCGGGGACCGCCGCAAGGCTCGGCATGCGACTGGCTCCCGGCACGACCTGGGTCAGCCACCTGCTGCAGGCGGCCGTGCGCGGCCTGCTCGGATCCGACGCGGCCACGGCGCGCCTGCATGCGGCCAAGACCGCCTACGCCATGCGTCGCAAGGCCCTGATCGATGCACTCGGCGCCGTGGGCATCGCCGCCAGGCAGCCCTGCGACGGGTTCAATGTGTGGATTCCGTTGCCGGAAGACCGTGACGTTCACCGCACCGCGCAAAGCCTCGCACGCTGCGGCTGGGCCGTGCGAACCGGCGATGCCTTCGCGATCGCGCCCGCGGCCCCCGCGCTGCGAGTCACGGTCTCGACGCTCGAACCCGGGGACGCGGCGCGCTTTGCCGCGCAACTGCGCGACTGTCTGGGGCGTGTATGAAGCCAGTCTGCATGGCATCGTGCCTGTCCTCTCGCGGGTCCGTCTGCGTACCGGTCCATGGCGCGCTACGGCGCCTGCAAGGCGGAGGCGACGCGAGCGGGCCACGGGCGCCGTTCCAACAAGCCGGTCTCCCGTTCCCGCAGCGTCCGGCCGACCTGGCTCGCCTCGGTCACGGACGCGCGAAAGTCCCGGATCAGTTGTCGCGTCACCGGCCCCACGGGCCATTCGGTGGTCGCCGCATCCTCGACCAGCGCCACCACCGGCTGCAGTTCGACCGAGGTGCCGGCGGTGAATACCTCGGAGGCGGCGCGCAGTTCGTCCAGCGTCACGGTCCGCTCCTCGACCCGCAGCCCGCGCTGGCGCGCCAGTCCCATCACGTGCCGCTTGGTGATGCCGTCGAGGAAGCAGGTCGGCAATGGGGTCACCAGCACCCCGTCATGGACCATCAACAGGTTGGTTGCCGTGGTCTCGGCGACCCGGCCTTCGCTGTCGAGCAGCAGTGCGTCGTCGCAGCCCGCCGCTGCGGCGGCATGGCGCGCAAGGGTACCGATCATGTACAGCCCCGAGCACTTGGCCGCGGTGGGTGCGGTGTCAGGACGGGGACGCCGCCAACTCGCCAGCTGCAGCCGGATGCCTTCCTCGGCGCGGCCCTGGGACGCCGCCGTGGGCCAGTCCCAGGCCGCGATCGCCACGTGGATGCGGGCGCGCGGCGAAGCGATGGAAACACTCTCCGCGCCGCGCCAGGCCACCGGGCGGATGTAGGCGTCGTCGAGCTGGTTGGCCCACAGCACCGCCTCGATGGCCTGTGTCAGTTCGCCTTGCGACCACGGCAGGTGGTAGTCCAGCAGCGCGGCGGACTGCTGGAAGCGTTCCAGGTGAGGCGCATTGAGGAAGACATGACCGCCATAGGCGCGCATGCCCTCGAAGACGGCCCCGCCCATATGCAGCGCATGCGTGAGCACGTGCAGGCGCGCCTCGCGCCAGGGCAGCAGCTCGCCATCGAGCCAGATCAGGCCATCGCGATCGTCAAGGGAATTGAGCATGGTGCGCACCGCTGTACAGGTTGTCGATGGCGTCAGTGTGCGGCCGGTTCGCCGTCGGCACGAGTGAGCAAATCTCAGACGATGCTGAGTTTTGGTCCTCGTGTCGGCGAGCGTGGAGACGACGATTTCCGGTTTAATGAGTCCATGAACGACCAATGACTTCCAGGAGGGTGAATCCCCCATGCGCATCCCTGTCCCGTTGAATGCCTTGCGCGCCTTCGAGGCTGCGGCGCGCCATCTCTCGATCAAGGACGCGGCCCTGGAACTGGCGGTCACCCCCTCGGCGGTCAGCCACCAGTTGCGCACGCTGGAGGACATGCTCGGCGTCGAACTGCTGCGCCGCATCGGTACGCGGCTGGAATTGACCAGCGCCGGCCGCCGGCTGGCACCTAGCCTCAACGAGGGTTTCGCCCTGATCGCCGAGGGCGTGAGCAGCTTGCGCGAGGAGCGGCGCGACGGGCCCCTGCGCGTGAACATGCTGCCGACCTTCGCGACCAACTGGCTGTCGCCCCGCCTGAGCCTGTATCCGTTCGAGCGGCGCGGCTTCTCGCTGGACATCTCCACCACGCAGGACGACGTGGATCTGGCCGCCGGCGTGGCCGATGCCGGCATCTGGTATGGCGACGGCCAGTGGGCCGGCCTGCAGGCCGACCTGTTGTTCGAGGCCACCATCGATCTGTACGCGCGCCCGGGCTTTGCCACCGGCTCGCGCCGGGAACGCCTCAAGCAGGTCGCGCGCGCCAACCTGTTCGTTTCGCGGCATTGCCTCACTTGGCAGCGCTGGATGGACAGCCTGCCCGGCGGGCCGTTCGAGCCAGCTGTCGTGACCCGCGTGGATTCGGGCGGCCTGACGATGCAGGCGGCCGCCGATGGGGCCGGTGTGTCGATCGCCGTCTGCGAACTGGCCGAGAGCGCCGTCCGGCTCGGACGTCTGGCCTCGGTCTTCGACCACCCGGTGAGTGCGGGCGTCGGCTTCTGGCTCGTCTATCCCGAGGCGCTGCGCGAAGACCGACGGCTGGACAACCTGCGCGGCTGGCTGCGCGAGCAATGTCAGTCGGAAAGCGGAACTCGGAACCCAGAGGCGCGGACAGCGTAGATGCGTATGAATATCGAATATCCGAAAGACCAGAAAGCACCGCCGGATGACGATGTGACGCTTCGACTACTCGTTGCCAAGGACGCCGTTGCGCTTGCCTCCCTGCTGGCCGCCTATGGCGACGAAATGCGCCACGGGCAAGGCGCGGGGGCGAATGCACTGACCCGGGCCGATGCCTTGATCGCCGATCCGATCGCGGAAGTGCTGGGTGGCTTTCTCGGCGCCGAACTCGTCGCCTTCGCGGTGTTCTTCGATCTGCCCGAGGCGATCTCCGGAGGGCGTTCGGGCCAGCTCGACGACCTGTACGTCTTGCCCGCCGCGCGCGGGAAACGACTCGCGCAGCGGCTCATCACGGCCATCGCCGATACCGGGCGATCACGCGCCTGGATCCATCTGCGCTGGCTGGTCCCCGAGGACAACCCCGACGCCATCCGGGCCTATGCGCGCTTCGCCGAACCCGCCGGCTGGAAGAGCTACGTGCTTTGGCTGGCCGGTAGCGAGCGGTGGTGAAGCCATGAACAACCTGCAGCAGGTCGATTGGTCGCGTCTTCCGCAGCCGGAGGATGATGGCGGCGCCCGCCACCTGACGGGCATGCGCTTGCCCACGCTTGAACTGGCATCGACGGATGGTGGCCGTGTCGATCCTTCGCGCCTGCGCGGGCGCACGGTGCTCTATCTCTTCCCGATGACGGGCCGGCCGGATGTCGCACTGCCTCCAGGCTGGGACGAGATTCCAGGAGCGCGGGGCTGCACCCCGCAATCCTGTGCCTTCAGGGATCATTTCGCCGAACTGAAGTCCTTGGGCGTCGCCCAGTTGCTCGGCGTGTCCACGCAGGACACCGCGTACCAATGCGAGGCGGTGGCGCGCCTGCACCTGCCTTTCCCGTTGCTGTCCGACAACCGCCTTTCATTCGCAACCGCGCTCGGTCTGCCGGTCTTCGAGGTGCAAGGCCTGGCACTGCTCAAGCGACTGACCCTGATTGCGCGTGATGGCGTGATCGAGCATGTGTTCTATCCGGTGTTCCCGCCGGACCGGAATGCCAACGATGTCGTCGAGTGGTTGAGGCAACAGCCAGCCACTTGACCTAAGTCAGCGACACGATCAGCGCTCATGGTCGTGCGAAGTTCCCGTCAGGTTCCGCTCACCCGCAGAAGGACCATTGCTCCAACCACACCCGCAGCAACTCCATCGACAGCCAGGCGCGAAACACCAGCACGCCCGCAGCCAGCAGCACAGCCAGCGGCGCCCAACGTTTCAACCATTCGCGGCCTTGCCTCATGAAGTCGCCAACCGTGGATCGGCGCGTACGATGGTTCTGTCGTCGATCGGCCAGTGCAGAACCGTCGCCAGCAGGCCCAGCGCAATCGCCAGCAGCCAGATGCTCAGGTACGACCCAGTGGCCTCGAACATGCGGCCACCAAGCCAGACACCGAAGAATGATCCCAACTGGTGGCCGAAGAAGACGAAACCAAACAATGTGGTGATGTAGCGCACGCCGAAGATCTGAGACACGAGGCCATTGGTCAGCGGAACCGTCCCGAGCCAGAGGAACCCCATCACTGCAGCGAACAGGTAAACGCCCCATGTGCTGAGCGGCAGCAGAACGAACAGGGCCATCGCCACCGTGCGCGCCAGGTAGAGGCCTGCAAGTAGGTACTTCCTGCGCAGCGTGCCACCCCAAAGCCCCAGCAGGTAGGTGCCGGCCACATTGGTAAGCGCAATGATCGCCAGCGCGGCGACGGCATCGGTGGCGGCCAGGCCCCGGTCCAGCAGGTAGGCTGGGAGGTGCGTGGCGATGAAGGCGAGTTGGAAGCCACAGGCCAGGAAGCCCAGGTTCAGCAGCCAGAAGCCGCGGTGGCGGAAAGCTTCACCGATCGCCGCCTTCATCGACAGATCCGTGCCGACCACCGCGTTCGAGATGCTTGCGTCGCGCATCGGGAACGCCAGCGGAAGCAGCAACGCCATGACCACTGACAGAATCAGCAGTGCACCCGTCCAGGCCCAACCACCGATCAAGGCCTGCGCAACCGGGACCATGGCGAACTGCCCGAGGCCACCGATGGCGCCGGCCAGCCCCAGTGCCCAACTGCGGCGCTCAGCCGGCACGAGGCGGCTGAGCGCGCCGTAGATCGCACCGAATGCCGTGCCCGACAGCGCGATGCCGACGCACACGCCAGCGCCCAGAACAAAGGCCACGTGGCTGTGCGCCTGAACCATGAAGAAAAGCCCCAGCGCATAGAACACGAGCCCGCCCGCGATGACCTTGGCCGAACCGTAGCGGTCGGCAATCATCCCGGTGAAGGGTTGAGCGAGACCCCAGGTCAGGTTCTGCACCGCCATCGCGAAGCCGAACATTTCGCGCGACCAACCGCGATCCATCGTCACCGGCAGCAGAAACAAGCCTTGCACGTGCCGCACACCGAGGGCCAAACCCATGATCAGTCCGCCGGCCAGTATCGGAATCCAGAGCGATCGGCGCTCGTTTGCCGATGCTGTCGAGGGGGCGAGGTTCGTGTTCATGTCGTGGCTCCCGCTGCTTGCGGATCGTCCGCAGGTCGATGCTTCAGTGCGCCGAGGGGGCGGGTCGGTGGCTCGCCGGTGCGCAACCAGTCCAGCGCCAGGGGCCACAGCGCCTCGCGGAAGCGCTCGTGGAAGAAGGCGAAATGGCCGATTTCGGCCTGCTCGATGGCCGCGGGAGCCAAGCGCAGGTGATGGCGCTCGCTGCCGGTGTAGTAATCCAGCAGGCGGTCCAGCGCCGGGACCGTGCCGAACGGATCGTCCTCGATGCCCAGCGCCAGGATCGGTGCGCGCACCTGGCCGAAGCGCCGTGCCAGCATTTCGGCTTCGGGCTCGCCTTCCAGTGTCTCCCGGCCGCGGCGCACCGTGCCCTCGAAGCGGGGACCCATGCGTGCCCAGTCCAGTGCCACGCCCTTGGGCGTGTCCTCCATCCATCCCAGGCGCTTGGCTGGCACGTAGCCAAGCACCCGCGCCAGCAGCGGCATGGCCACGTGCCAGCGCAGGAACATGGCGCGGCGTGCGGCGGGCGCATAGTCGCGCCAGTAGGCGTACTGCGCCCCCATGGTGAAGATGCGCCGCACGCGGTGTGCGGACGCGGCCAGCCCGATCACGAAGCCCCCAGCGGAGTGGCCGACCACGTCGATCGGCTGGCCGGGGAATCGCCAGGCGAGGTACTGCAGCACACCCTCGAAATCGTGCTGCCCCCAGTCGATCCAGTCGGCCTGCAGCCGACGCAGCCCACGGTGTCGCGATTCGCCGATGCCGCGGTAGTCGTAGGTCACCACGTCCCATCCGTGGCTGTGGAGCCAGTCGGCAAAGCGCCCGTAGTACCGGCAGCGCACCGAGGTGGCAGCGTTGATGACCGCGACCGGATGCGGGCGTCGTGGATCGCAGGGGCGGCGCCAGGCGAATCCACCCAGTGCATAGCCGTCGGCGGCGCGAATGTCGATGGGCTCAGTCATTCACAGCGAGACCCTGGACCAGCAGCACCACGGCCTGCGCGCCGGCCATGCGATCCTGGGCAATGCGTTGGTACTCGTCCGATTCCGCCCAGTCATGGAAGGCGGCTTCGTCGGGAAAGGACATGAGCACGAGCTTCTGGTGCGGCCAGGTGCCTTCGATGGTGCGAGGCTGCTCGTCCGCGGCCAGCAGACGTCCCCGGTGGTGGCGGAACACCTCCATGAAGCGCGCCTGGTAGCGGTCGTAGGCGGTCCGGTCGTGGATGGTGAGTTGGGCAATGGCGAAAACGGTCATGACGCAGGCTCCGAGTCGCGATGGCGATCCGGTTCGGCGGCCGAGGTCGATTCGATGCGGTCGCCCTGCGTGCTGGGGCTGGAGAACACCAGAAAATTCACGTCCTCGTCGCCACCATTGGCGGCGATGTGGCGAGTGCCGGCCGGGACATGCACGCCTTGACGGGCTGCCAGCAGCACGTCCTGGTCGGGCGTGCTCAGGCGCAGGTGGCCACTGAGCACGTAGAAGAACTGGTGCGCCCTGGCGTGCCAGTGGGGTGCTTCGGCGCCGCCTGCGGGCATCCATTCCTGCCGCACCTGCATGTGTTGCAGTTCCAGCAGTCGCCAGCCCAGGCAGACCCCACCCCAGTCATAGCGGTTGCCGTCGTCGGTCCGGACGGCGCGCAGCAGTGCCGTCATGGCGTGTCCTCCTCGGCGGGGACGCCGTGCAGAGCCTCGCCATGGACCTGCCGCCCGTTCTCGAAGCGCATGATCTCGCACATGCGCGTGCGCTTGCCGCAGGCCTGCGCCACGTAATGGACGACGACGGTCTGCGCCTCGACATCGCAGATGGCCGAGATGAGTTCGAACCGCAGGTCCGGCCTGTCGGCGAGCGCGGCCAGCCAGTAGCGGCGCAGCGCGTCCTTGCCTTGTACCCGCGTGCCACCGGTATAGGGCTGGGCCAGCGCGCTCACGAACAGTGCATCGTCGGCGTAGGCGGCCAGCACCGCCGGCACGTCGCGCCGGTTCCAGTCGTCGATCCAGGCCAGCGCATGGGCCCGGAGTTGATCATGAGAGAGTGTCGTCATGGCATCACATCCAGAAGAGAAGAACGGTCAGGGCGGCCAGGGTCGCCATCGCACGATTGACCACGCGAGCGACGGCGCGGTCGCGCAGCCAGGGCCGCAGGCCGGCGCCGAAGGCGGCCCAGACCAGCATGCAGGGCAGTCCGATGGCGGCGAACACCAGGCTGACCACCAGCAGGCGCAGTGCGTAGCCTTCGCCCGGCGGCAGGAAGGTGGACACCACCGTCACCGAGATCAGCCAGGCCTTCGGATTGACGAACTGGAAGGCCAACGCCTGCATGAAGCCGATGGGCCGGCCGGCTTCGGTCTCCTCCAGTTCGGCCGCGCGCCACAGGCGCGCGGCCAGCCAGAGCAGGTAGAGGCTGCCCACGACCTTCAATGCGACCTGCAGGCGAGGTTCGAGGGCAAACACCGCACCGAGGCCGGCGCCGGTGATCCCGAGCTGCACCATCACGCCCGCGGGGATGCCCAGCAGGTGCGGCCAGGTTCGGCCCAGGCCGAAGAGCAGGCCCGAGGACATCAGCATCACGTTGTTGGGACCGGGCGTGATCGACATGACGAAGGCGTAGACGATCAGCGCCACGAGGGCGGTATGTTCCATGGGAGTTCGCTGGGACGGGGAGTACCGGGGCGTTGAGGGAAAGACGAGGCCCGTCCGCGAATTGATTCTGGGCCGGGCATGGCGTCGGCTCCAGCGAGAAATTTTCAGTCCCACCTGAGATATTCGCGTTTGGCCGCAAGCGTCATCGCGCAGCAGACTTCTCGGGTACTGCCCGGCGCTGCCGAATCGATGACGGCCCGGCACTTCGGGCGGCTCCTCGCAGGAGAACCCATGTCTTCCGATTTCATTCGATGCGCGTCGCACCCAGACGGCTATGCCGAGTTGGTCATCGACCGGCCGGCAGCCCGCAACGCCCTGTGCCGCTCACTGACCGATGCGATGGCCGCGCACCTCGACAGGCTGGCGGCCGACGCCGCCGTGCGGGTGGTCCTGCTGCGCGCCGAAGGCGAACACTTCGCGGCCGGTGCCGATCTCAAGGAAATGCTGGGCATCAGCGCGGAGCAGGCGCGGGCTACTGACTTCGCCGGTTGCTGCGCGCCGCTGGGCACGTTCCCCAAGCCCGTGGTGGCGCTGGTGCAGGGCTTCGCGCTCGGCGGCGGCTGCGAACTGGTCGAGATGTGCGACATCGTGCTGGCGGCCGAGAACGCCGTGTTCGGCCACCCGGAGGTTCGCGTCGGCACCATGCCCGGCGCGGGCGGCACGCAGCGCCTGCCGCGCCTGCTCGGCATGGCCAAGGCGCTGGACCTGCTGCTGACCGGGCGTCGCATGGACGCCCGCGAGGCCGAACGCAGCGGGCTGGTCTCGCGCATCGTTCCCCCCGATCACCTGCTCGAAGAGGGCCGCCGGCTCGCCGCCGACATGGCGTCGCTGTCGGGCGAGGTGCTGGTCCTGATCAAGCAGGCCGCGCGTGCCAGCGCCAGCCTGCCCATGGACGAAGGACTGCGCCGCGAGCGGGCCGCCTTCCACCGCACCCTTTCGCTGTCCGATCGAGAGGAAGGCATGCGGGCATTCCTGGAGAAGCGGCCACCTCTATTCAACCCCCTCTCCACTGCAAAGGAACCTTAGAGCCATGAACCAAACCGCTCCCTCCTTGCCGCTCGATCCCCAGGTCGAGCGAATCGTCCGCGACAGCTTCGCTCGCCAGGGCCTGATGCACCACCTGGGCGCCGAACTGCACGAGGTTGCGCGCGGACGGGTCAGCATCCGGTTACCGTTCCGCGAAACCCTCACCCAGCAGCATGGCTACTTCCATGCCGGGGGCACCAGCGCCATCGCCGACTCGGCCGGCGGCTACGCGGGCTTCACGCTGTTTCCACCGGACAGCTCCGTGCTGACCGTCGAGTTCAAGATCAACCTGCTCGCCCCCGCGCAGGGCGACTACCTTGAAGCGGTCGGTACGGTGGTGCGCTCCGGACGCACCCTGACCATCTGCCAGCTCGAAGTCTTCGGCGTCACCGAACAGGGACGAGCCCAGGTGGCGCTCGGCCAGCAGACCCTGATCTGCCTGCAGGGCAAGCAGGATCGATGACGTTTCCGGTGTCCGCGCAAGGATGCGCTCGGCGGCCAGTTCCGCCATTCATGAAGGAGAACCCATGACCCCAACCTCGACCCAAACCCTCGGGCCCCTCGACACAACCCGCTGGCTGCGCGGACAGTCCAACGCGACCAAGGTGCTGGCGGTGCTGTTCGGCACCCTCGTGCTCACCGCGTCGTCCCACGTCAGCGTGCCCATGGTGCCGGTGCCAATGACCATGCAGACGCTGGCCGTCACGCTGGTCGGCGCACTGTACGGCTGGCGCCTGGGTGGCCTGACGATCCTCGTCTGGCTGGCCCAGGGCGCGCTCGGCTTGCCGGTGTTCGCCGGCGGCACGGGAGGTCTGGCGCGCTTCCTGGGACCGACGGGTGGCTACCTGCTGGCCTTTCCCGTGGCCGGCGCGCTGACCGGCTGGCTGGTCGAACGCGGCTGGCAAGGCGAGCGCGTCGTGCTGGCCTTCGCGGCGATGCTGATCGGCAATGCCCTGTGCCTGCTGCTCGGCGGCGCCTGGCTGGCCGCGATGGTTGGCGTGCAGAAAGCCATCGCCGTGGGCGTGGCCCCCTTCGTCATCGGCGGCGTGCTCAAGTCGGTGCTTGGTGCAGCGCTGCTCAAGGCCATCGACAGCGGTACCCGCAAGGCGGCGCACCGATGACGCGCGTCCCGGGCCGGCCCGATACATCACGATGAACGCCCTCGATGTGGAGCAAGCGCGGCGCTTTGCGCAGGCGTGGCTGCCTGCCTGGACCGGCAACGATCCCCAGCGGCTGGCTGCCTTCTATTCGGAGGATGCCTTCTATCTCGACCCTGCCGTACCCCAAGGGCTGCGGGGAAAGCCCGCGTTGCTGGGCTATTTCGAGCGCCTGTTGGTACGCAATCCGGCGTGGGTCTGGACGCAGGTCGAGGGCATCCCCATGCAGGATGGCTTCCTCAACAAATGGCGTGCGGACATCCCGGTCGGCGGCGAGGTGTTGACCGTGGTCGGCGTATGCCTGGTGCAACTGGACGGTCAAGGAAAGATTCGCCGCAACGAGGTCTATTTCGACCGCTCCGAGCTACTGGCAAGAATTGCCGCAGCTATCGAGCCGCAGAACAGCGAATGAACCGGCAGGGCGGGAAGTGTTGCCGCCTTGACGATCATGCTATCTCGCTCGACGCTCGGTCAGAGTGGCATCGCTTTTCGGTGATTCGGATGCCTTGGGTCCAACAGTTTCTTCCGACGCGACCAAGTCCAGAGCCGACAGCAGCGCATCGCCCTCGACCGGACCGTGCAGCAGCAGCGATTTCCCCGTCAGGCCGTCGTCAAGCCGCACGGTGGGCGTGGCGGTGATGCCGCTGCGCAGGGCCTCGTCGGCCTGCGCGCGAACGATGGCTGCGGGGCGCTCGCTGTCCAGGCATGCCTGGATGGCGGTCGTCAGGCCTGGCCAGTTCAGGTCTGCCGGCAACCCCTGGCCATCGCCCCGGGTGCTTTGGTAGAGCCATGCGATGGCATCGAAGAACGCCTCGTGGCCTTGCGCCTCACCTGCGCACTCAGCCACGCGGGCCAGCCGACTCGCCTCGGGATCGTGCATCGCCAGCGGCAGGTGATGCCACCGCAGGCTGGCTTCGGGATGGGCATCGATCCAGGCCATCAGGGTCGGGTAGTAGGCCTTGCAGAACGGACACTCCAGGTCGGCGTACAGCGTCAGCGTGAAGCGCGCATCGGCTGGGCCGTGACGCCAGGGTGGGCCGACCGGATGCGCCTGCCCGACCTCAGCCCCCGTGCGCGGTGTCGGCGCACCGGGCGTGCGGTACAGGAGCCATCCCAGCAGGCCCGCAGCCAGGATGCCAGCCACCATCCAGTGCAGCCGTGGCAGGCGCCCGGCGCGCTTGCGAATGGCCTGGGCCCGGCCCGGCAAGGTGGTTCGCTTCGAGGACATGACGCGCTCCGGTCATTTCGGCAAGAACAGCGGCGGCGATGCGATGCCACGCGCCTGGTCGATCTTCTCGGCCACCTTGAAGGCGGCATCCAGTTCGCCGATGCCGTACTGGCGCATGAGTTGGTAGCGCTCGGCCTTCTCTTCCGGTTCGGTCTGCGCAAGGGCCAGATAGAGGCTGGGCGGCACGGCGCGGAACAGCACTTCCATCGACTTGGACAGGATGACGCCCTCGCTGAACTTGCCCGCCTCCTTGCGCGCGGACAGCATCAGCGCCTTCTGCGCGGGTGAAAGTTCGCGGAACCGGGCGATCTTCTCCACCTCGTCGGGCGGCATCGACAGGCAGATCCACCACTCGATCATGTTGAGCATGGGCTCGGCGGCCTTGGGCAGGTCGTCGATGTTCTGCGTCGCCAGCCAGTACCACGCACCGAGCTTGCGCCACATCTTGGTGATCTTGACCACGTAGGGCGCGAGCAGCGGGTTCTTGGTGATGATGTGGCCTTCGTCGGTGACGTTGATGATCGGCCGGCCCAGGAACTGGTCGCGCTCGGCGATGTTGTTCACAGTGTTGATCAGCGAGATGTAGGCAATGGAGAGCTGCGCGTTGTAGCCCTCGCGCGCGAAGGTGGCCAGGTCCACGATGGTGATGTCCGCCTCGGGCCAGGGCGTGCCCGGACGGTCGAACATCTCGCCGTCTGCGCCCTGGCAGAGCATGTCCATCGCATCGGCCATCTCCAGCAGCCGCGCGCGCCGGGCATCCGGCAGGTTGGCGTCGCGGGCGCGTTCGCGCAGCGCGTCGCGCACGTCGCGGGTCAGCACCGCGCGCGCCTGTGCCACGCAGCGCTGGGCGGCGTCCAGGATGCACTGGCGAATCAGGCTGCGGTCGGCGCGCGTCATGCGCGCTTCCTCCTTGTCCTCGCCGCCGGTGATCATCAGCCGGGCGGTGATTTCGAGTTCACCGAGTACGTCGCGCTGGTCATCCCCGTCGTCGGCCTGATGGGTGTCGCCGTCCTCGTCCAGAGCGTCGGCATCCAGCGTCTGCACCTGGCCCGGTGTATCGACCAGGCGCCAGGCATCGGCGAATGGCGCCAGGCTCACGCCCGCGCCGGGTGCCAGCTTCACGCGATGCACGCTCAGGCCCAGCCGAGCGGCGAAGTCACCGAACAGGCCAAAGCTGTTGCCGGCCTCGACGATGAACAACCTGGGCCGGTAGATCGCCGTGACCTGGTTGAGGATGTTGTTCAGCGTGGCGCTCTTGCCGGAGCCGGTCGGGCCGAAGAGGAACAGGTGGGCGTTCATCTGCCGGTCGAGCCGGTTCAGTGGATCGAAGGTGATCGTCCCGCCGCCCCGGTTGAAGAAGGTGATGCCCGGATGGCCGGTGCCCTGACTGCGCCCCCACACCGGCGCCAGATTGGCCGCGTGCTGCGCAAACATCAGTTGCGTGTACCACTGCCGCTTGTCCGCCGCCGGGTCGAACAGACAGGGCAGCCAGCGCAGGTAGGTGTTGAGCGGAGCCACCTCATCCTCTTCGCGCACCGGCTGCAAGCCCGCATTGAGCATGACATTGACCAGTTGCAGGCCGCGGGCGTCGAGCTGCGCCATGTCGCGGCCGCGCAGGTAGAACGCCAGCGTGCCCCGGTACAGCTTGTGCGCGCTGCCGATGAGGCCGCGGGCCTGCTGCACGTCCTGGCGCGCCTGCTCGCTGGCGAGCGTTTCGCCGACCGCCTTGCGGGCCAGGTGGTTGAGGTGCGCCTCCAGCACATCCTGCGGCGTGGCGACCAGGGTCAGGCACATCACCGTGTCCTCAGGCATCTGGTCGAACAGCGCGTTCATCGCATCGCCGCCCTTGCGCGTCTCGCCGGTCATGTGTCCGGTCGCGGGCGGCGAGCGCAGGCGGTCCATGACGATAGCCCGGTGCGGCATGCCGTCGAAGAACCACAGGCCGCGGGCGACATCCGAGCGCGGCTGACCGAAGAACAGACGTTGTGCGAAGTCGCCGCTGGCCAGTTCGATCTCACCTTCTTCCCGTTCCTCCGGGTAGCGGGCGAGCGCGTAGAAGCGTTGCCGGTCTTCGGCCGTGCTGCCCAGCGCGCCGGGATTCGGGTTGAACCAGCGCAGCAGCCAGTCGTGAATGTCCGCCGCGCCAAGGCGCCGGGCCTTGACGCCGGCATTCGCCAGGCCGCCGACCAGGCGGTCGCAAATCGTCGCCAGGGCCTGCTCGGGCGATTGCCCCCGCCGGGCCGATGCGGCGTCCGGGGTGCGCCGATAAACCACCATGCGCACGCGCCGGGTCTGGCCGCGCCACGGCAGGCGCGTGACCGTGGTGTCCTCGAACAGGCCGCCCGGCTTCGCGATCGCGCGCAGGTGGTGCCCGAAGAAGCGCAGATAGAACTCGCTGAACGCGCTGCCCTGCGCGCGTGGATGCAGGTATGCCCCCAGCGTGCGCAGGTAGTGGTCCCAATCGGCTTCGTCCTGCGCGTAGAGCTGCACCACCCACGGGTTCTCGTCCAGTTCGTCGAAGGAGTCCTGCAGCGCATTCTCCAAGGCATCACGGGCCTGCCACAGCCAGGCGGTCTCGCGCCCTTCGGTACCGATCGGCTGCAACTCGAAGAACGCCGCCACCGATTGGCCATCTTCGAGCAGCATGCTCTTCGTGGCCGGCAGGTACTCGACCCAGGGCAGCAGGTCGGCGAAAGACGGCGCCACGTCGTAGAGCGCCGCGTGGTCGGCCTGCGTCGCGGATCGCCGATGATTCGACCCAAGGGCGGCGCCAGGTGCCTCGATGCCGTGCGCGGCAAGGCGGGCGACATGCTGCGCCCAGGCGTTCGGCTCGTTGTCGGCCTGGACTGGCCCGAGGGGCGGGCGACGCAGCCACGGCAGTCGCCAGCCCATCAGTAGTCCTCCAGCCGCTCGCCGGGCATTGCGTACTGCACGCGCTGGTAGAGCGGAAAGACGGTGCTGTAGCCGGGCACCGGTACCGGGTCGGTGCCGGCCAGGTGCGGAAAGACGAACATCACCAGATCGGGGTTCGGCAGTCGATGGAACTGTCGCTGGATCTCGTTCGCTGCCGTGCGGGTGTAGGCCGCGTTCCGGGCGGACGCCGCGAGGGTGTCAGCGTCGGTCAGCGGACGGCGCAGGTCCTGGCGTGCGTCGAGCAGCAGGCGGCCGGCCTGGCCGCCGCTATAGCCGCCAGTCTCGTGCTGCCAGATGTCCAGCATGGTGTGCTCGCCCCGAGGCAGCAGCTTTTCCGAACTGGTGGCACAACCCGCGAGAGCGGCGGCGGCGAGCAGGACAAGGGGGCGGTCAATCCAGGTCCGACGCATGCGCTTCTCCCATGAGGTGGTTCACCCGGCGCCCCTTGGCGTCGTGGTCGATGGCGATCGGCTGCTCCAGGTGCACGGCCACCCTGGCGCCGGGCTGCACGTAGACCGCGGCGAAGGCCTGGCCGTAGAGCTTGTTGACCCAGTCGGCCATGTCGCGCACGCCACCAGCCAGGATGCGGCCCATGGCCTCGTTGCCCGAAATGCCGACCGTGCCCAGCGAACCGTTGTTGTTGGCGACCACGGCCACGCTGCCGTTGTCGGACTTGATGAGCGAGGCGGCGCCTGCGCCGGCCGCGGTGATCAACGCCTGCGATCCCAGGTACTGCTGGGCATTGCTGCGCCGCTCGCCGCTGACGCAGGGAATGCCGTAGGGGTCGCTGATCCAGCCCAGACCGCCTTGGATGCTGGCGCCGTTGTGCCCCGAGTTGCCGCCGCTGCTGCCGCCCTTGCTGCTGTCCTCCGGCACCGTGCGGATGGTGCCGTCCTGGAACACGAACGTGACCGAGCGGATTTGCCCGCGCACGCACGAGAGCGTCCAGTCGCCCGAGGCCGTGCCGCTGACCACGGCGCCGGCCACGTCGGGGATGTCGATGCCGTTGGCCGTGAGGTTGTCCGGGCCGATCAGCACCTTGAACGGGTACGGGTCGTTGACGGTTCCATCGATCGGCACGCGCCCGATCAGCGCCGTCATGGCAATCGACCCCATGAGCGTCGAGTTCGACGGCACGGTGTAGACCGCCTTCGTGGATGCGCCCACGGCGCGGCTGCCGACGTCGGCGACGGACTCCACTGCGGCCGACAGGCTTTTCTGGGCCGGCCCGAAGCTCAGGGGAAAGCTCGGCGCCTTGCTGCCGTTCTTGGCGTCGACCTTGGCATCGTCGGGCTCGACCCACTGCGTGCCACCGACGCCGCGGTTGAAGCGCTGGCCGTCACCCTCTTCGAGCCCCAGCCCGACGGGCAGATCGGACGGGCCACCTTTGCCGGAAAGGCCGTCCAGTTGCCGCTGCAGATCCTGCAGCAGCCCCTGGGTCTGCTGCCTGTCGCTGGCCACCTGATTGCGCTCCTGCTCCAGGCGGTTGCGCTCGCCTTCCAGCGCGCTCTGGATGCGTTGGTCGATCGCGCTTTCCCGCGCACGCAGGCGCTCGTTCTCTGCCTTGTGCTGCTTGTTGTCGCTGAGCGCGCTCTGCAACTCGGTGCGCAACTGCTTCACCTGGGCCACCAGCGTGGCGACGGTATCGCGCGGCGTGTCGCCGGCGATGCCCAGGGCTTTCATCTCCTCGGGCGTGAGCGTACTGGCCGCGCCCTTGGGGGCGGGCTGGCCGCCGGGGGCGCCGGAGAACAGTTTGATGCCGACGAACACCAGCAGCAGCGCCATCGGGATCAGCAGCCACTTGAGCAGCGGATTACTTTTCATCGCGCGCTCCTCCGGTCGAGCCGGCCGCGGCGGCCGGCGGCAGGTTCACGCTGGCGTCGATCGGGCTCAGCGCCGGCAGCAGCGACTCGGCCAGGCCGTGGCCGCGCGTGACCAGGTAGAGCACCGTGGTGTCGGACGGGGTGCCGGCCGGCCCCAGGTTCGGATGCTGGAAGGTTGCCGCCACGAAGTTCCCCTGCAGGGCGCGCGGGTCGAGGTCGAGCCAGCGCGCGGCGGTGTTGGTGAGTCGCACGGCCGTCACCCACTGGTCCTCCAGGCGCCACGCGGCCAGTGCCCGCGCGTGCACCGGCAACGTCGACAGCAAGGTGTCCAGCGCGAGGCCGCGGCGCAGGTTTACGCGCCCGATTCCGGCGACCGGCTCGACGGTGCGCAGCGGCGCGTACAGGTTCTGTGCGGCATGGCGCGTCAGCACGACCGGTACCGGCGTTTCGCGCCGGGAAACGGATTTGTCCGCGGGCGCATCGGCCTGCTCGTCCGCGCCGCTTGCTGCACCGCCGCCGTAGCGCTTCGCAGGGGCTTCCGCTTCCACGATGCGCACCGGCTCCAGCGGCGCCTGGCCGTCCTTCGCCGGCTCGGCGGCGATGTCGAGCAGGATCAGCGCGCCGGATTCCACGTCCTGCAGTTGCAGCCGCGTGGGCGGAATCGGCTCGCTCGCCCGCAGGTAGATCGCGCCGCCCGCACTCTGCACGCGCAGGTGGTCGCCGACGCTGGCCGGCACGCCGACGCGCACATTGCGGTCGATGAAGACCACGCGCTCCTGGCCGACCACCAGCGGCACCGGCAGGGGTAGGCGCTCCCAACGCAGGATTTCCACGGCCTGGCTGGCCGGCACGACACCGAGGATCAGCAGGACGCCGGCCAGGGCCGACAAGGCAATGGGTTTCATGGGGAGTCTCCCTGCAGGTGGCCGGAGGCGTTGGCGGGCGCGCCGGCCTGGGTCGGTGTCGGCGGCGTTTCGATGCGCTGGGGTGCGCTGGCGTAGCAGTCCAGCGCCAGGCCGAAGGGGTTGCGCTCGGGGTCGATGTCCAGCCGGACGACCTTGATGGGGTAGCGCACCAGGGCGCGCTTGACCTGCTCGGAGCCGTAGTATTCGTCCGCGCTCACGTCGAGCGTGACGATCCAATCGCGGTCGGAGAGCACCTTGACTCGCGTGGCCGGATCGTCGCCGTAGCCGCGGCCGGGAATCTCGTAGATGCCGCGCACGCGCTGACGCAGCTCGCCACTGGCGCGCCGGTACTCGTAGTCCTGTTGCAGGAAGGCCCGGCAGCTCGGCGTCAGGTAGGCCGACAGTGCGCGCAGGTTGCGCGGATAGTCTTCTTCGCCGTTCGTGGGCCAGCGCTGTACCTGCTGCCAGATGTAGAACGAGAAGGCATACACGCTCTCGGGCGGCACGTCCCACCACTTGCGCGTGCTGCCCGAGCGCAGGTCCGGCGGCACATGGATGGTCAGACTCTTCGGCGCACTCCACCAGCCGAAGCCGAGCAGCAGCGCCACCACGAACAACGCGCCGGCCCCCAGACGCAGCGTCTTCACGTGCGCCTGCAGGTGCGCGACCTCGTTCTTGAAACGGCTCATGGCGCACCTCGATCGGCGTTGCGCCGGGTCGTCCAGTAGCCCGAGCGGGTGATGAGGAGCTGGCCGCCCAGGAGCGCTGCCAGCGCCGGATGCCGCAGGGCCAGCCGCCACTGGAGCTGCCGGTAGAGCCAGGTGTCGGGCCGGCCACGCTTCTGTGCGCGCAGAAAACCACCGCCGACGAAGACGCCCAGCGCGATGCCGGCGACGATCAGCGTCGGCACCATGGCGATGCTGTGCGTGAGCCAGGCCAGCGGCAGGCCGAGCGCGAACCCGGCTGCGGCCGACAGGCCGGCGCAGATCCACAACTCGTCGGCGGTCAGCCCGCGCACGACCACCGGCTGGCGGTTCAGCCGGTGCGGCAGGAAGGTCACCAGCGTGTCGCGCGGGGTCTCCGGAGGGACGGCCATCGCTTGCCGCCCTCACAGCACGCCGGTGGCCTTGGTGAGCAGCCAGATGCCGACCACCAGGAGGATCGCGCCCACGGCGACCGTCAGGCCGAACTGGCCCCAGGTGGCGCGGCCGGTGTGGATCTCCGAGTAGCGCGTGTAGGCGTGATAGCAGACACCGACGAACATCGATGCGACCACGAGCAGCGCGATCAGCAGCACGATGTCGTAGCCGTAGTTCTGCAAGGTCTGCAGGATGCCGCTGCCCTGGCCGCGCGAAGGGTCCTCCATGGTCGGCAGGCCCTGCGCGAAGGCCGACAGCGGCAGGCCCGCGAGCGCCAGCGGCAGCAGCGGAGCGGCGATGCGGGACGGAATGCGATGGGATGTCGTTGGAGTGTTCATGGCGTATGGCCCTTCGTGACGGTCAGGAGAGGAGGAAGAAGGTCAGCACCAGGTACATCGCCACGAAGCGCACGACGACGGCGAGGAACTGACGTTCAGTGATGCGGTGCTCGGCCCAGCCGACGTAGGCGGTGCGCATAGCCCACACGCCCCACAGCAGCAACACGGCGAACACGAAGCCCAGCACCACGGCAGCGACGGCCGAAGGCGCAAAGCCGCCGTTGGCCTGGAAGGCGGCGACCTGATCGGCAGAGGGCGTCATGGCGACGGCTCCTCGTCGTCGGCGCGGTCGCGGCGGACGTAGTCGCCGGCCAGCGGGACGGGATCGCGCGGCTGGGCGCGCTGGGGCACGAGGTAGTCCTGCAGGCCGGCGCGAACGCGGTTCAGGTCGGCACGCAGTCGGGCGTAGTCGAAGTGGTAGCGGGCGCGTTCCTGCGGAGCGGTACTGGCGGCGTGCTCGGCGAGGCGGTCGAGCAGGTCGAGTTGGCGGGTGAGCGCGGCGAGCTGCTCACGCTCCGCGGCGAGGCTGTCGGCAGCGGCGGCAGGCTGCAGCGCCGAGAACGACACAGCCAACACCACGGCAAGCGCAGGCCATGCGGATGTGCGGCGGTTGGTCTGTCCCATCGTGCCATTCTCCGTTGATGCGGATGGCCAGATGCTCTGGCGCGCTCTCGCTTTGCGCCGCAGGGAATGGGAACTGCAGGCTGACCGGATTGATGGGAGAGTTGCCGTCCTTGAGCGTTTAGCGGAGCTGGGGGTTCGAGCGAGGCGAGAATGCCGGTGACGGAGTTCGCTGCACAGCGGAGAAACAGATCCCCCTGCGAAGGATCAATGGGTGTGGATCAGACCTTGCGAAGCTGATCCAGCTTCGTCTCAATGCGCCGGATGCAACGCTCCAAGTTCTTGTTCACGTCATGCTCCCAGAGGCGCATAACCGTCCATCCTTCTCGGCGAAGGAGCGCCCTGTGTCGAAGGTCGCGCGCGATGTTCCCGCTGATCTTTTCACGCCAGTAGGGGGCAAGCTTCTGCGACCATTGATCAAATTTCCATCCGTGCCAGAAATCACCATCGATGAAAATGGCGAGTCGGAATCTGGTGAAGACAACATCCGGCTTGCCTGCGAGCCATGTGGCGTTGACTCGGAAGCGATAGCCCCGCCTGTGTAGTTCCTTGCGGACGACGAGCTCGACTTTCGTGTCGCGGCCGCGAATCCTCGACATCGTCATGCGCCGCTGCTCGGGCGTCATGTTGTCAGCCATGGTCGGCTACCGTTTCCAACTCGGACTCTCGACGAAGAAGCGATGCTGCCACCTGCTCGAACACGTCCTCGACGTGTCGGTCGACCTCCGCCGGGTCGATCGATTCAAATACTAGGAATGACGACAGCCGAAGAAAGCGCTTCTGCGCCTCCCTGATCAATTGGCGCCGGGTTAAGTCCGAGTATGTCTGCGATGCAGCCAGAAGGCCGGCCGCAATGGAGCCGGGCAGGCCGGCTATGCCTGCGAGGGAAGGGCGCTCCATCAACTGGACCAGTTCGTCCTCACCGAGTGCATGCAGTAGCTCGGAAAGCTGCGGGGCGCTGTCTGTTCTGGGCGTAAGGTGGAATGCACGCCACCATAGGCGTTGAAAGACATTGCGGCGGCCCGACACAAACCGCTCAAGCGGCGTGGCCGCTCCACCGACGCCGCTGAAGCGCCATCGGACAATGTCCGGCAGCAGGACGCAGGCAAGGAACGCCCACACGCCCCCTCGAGCTGCCTCGGCAGGTGCCATCGGCATTTGCTGTATAAGAACGATAGAAGCCCTAGCATCGAAAGCCGCCGCGGACTGCCCGCCAGGTGGTTGTGGGTATCCGGCGTCCATCGCGATTTGCAGAAGGTCGTTCCGCAGCTTGATCAGCGCCGTTCTCGTCGACCGATTTCCGATAGGCGTGTATTCGCAGGAGGGATGCTCAGGGGCTGCCATGCCGGCGAGGACGTCGACTGGGGCTGATCGAGCGCCATCGGCAATCTGCAGGGCGATGTGGTGCGGCAATTGGGGAAAGAGAATCACCACTCAGCTCCAGAAAAGTCTGAGCCGCCCCTGCAGGTCGGTATTGAAATGGTCAGGCCGCTGGGCTGCAGCGGCCGCAAGGCCGCTGATGCCGTCGCCGGGAAACAGCATGTGAATCATCGCGCAGACAATCATGCCGCAGCTACCCTCTCCGAAGTCACCGTTCCTTTCAACGAAATCCTCGCTGGCCAGCGCGCCAACAATCAAAGATTTCGCTACATCAAAGTAGATCGCCGACCGGATGGCTGAAGCTTCTGCAGTGGGGGCGTTCCCCGAAACGGCTCGAACCACTCGGGGATGCGCCGCATTGACGAGCAGACGTACAGATCCGAGAAAGGGCTGGTCCAGGAAAAACACGTTCCAGGAAAGATGCCATCCTGCATCTGGATTGGCCCAATAGCCCTTGCTGAAGTCCACAACTTCAACAGGAAAGAACGACTGCGACGAATCCAGCCGAATGGTCTGTCGTTCCTGAAGGAGGATCGCTCCTGCATGCCGGGGGGCAAGCGAACAGCTCTCACCCTGCCCGTGAGCGAGCAGAATGGTGGTGTCGATGTGAAGCATATCGGCTATGTCGCCGCCTGCAATCTCTCCAGACAGTTCTATGAGGCAGGCGCCATCGCCGGATAGCACAGCGCTGGCCAGACAACGGCGCAGCATGGTTCCCGTACTAGACCAGCTCGCAGCCGCCAGTAGAGGGGCGTCGCTGGGAAGGCCGCAGTCGCCCCGGAGTCCTTCGACGTCAATGACAACTTCTCTGCGCAGACGGAGCACGGCGCCGTAGTCCAGTTCGGATAGAACCGGCGGGAGCGGCCGAGCATGCTCTGTCGATAGAATATCCCATTGACCCGCCGTCATCCGGTGCAGCGCGGCACGTTTGTAGGGAAGAGAGGTCGCAGTCCTCATCCTTCTGTTTCGACCTCCGCCTTGAGCGCGACAGAAATCATGGCGTCGGGCGGGACGCTGACCACCACAGCCCATGTGCCACCAGCTGCGGGAACGACGCAGCTCGCACTATCTGCTGCGGCGATGGCGCCTCGCGAATCCAGCCACCTCAGAACTTGCGGCTGCTGTGCCCCGTGCGGAGGGTCGCTTTCAAAGCCGTCGGCAATGACCACTTTGGGTAGCGCTGAGACCCGGATAGGTACCCCACTTGGGCTTGATGCTTCGAAGCGGGCAATCATCGCTGGAACGCCATCGACCATGTCGAGCTCGGGTTCTCCGACATACGCAATCTGAGGCCCTCCGGCCCGCCGACCTCCACCGCCGCTCGGTCCGCCAGTACCTCCAGCAGATCTGGTCGAGCCATTCGAGCTGCTCTGGTGCGCTGCATCCAGACTCAGCGCAGGTACGAGCCCCCCCAACAGACGGGAAAAACCTGCAACCGAGGCGGATCCGCTCCCCGCCGCTTCGATGGCGGGGGGTGCAGCGAAGGCTCCGACGGCATCCTTCACTCTGCGAAGGGCTACCCGCACGTAGGTCTTCTCCGCCGCGTCGAGCAGCAGATCGGGAATCCAATCGTCATGTGTTGGCGGCTCGGCCCGAGCAAACGCCGCATCCGCCTCGGCATCGACTCGAAATACGCCCGCGTACTCGGCAAGTTCGTACGGAACTGGTGGGCCTTCCAGGTACTTCACCACAAAGTTGGGCGCCCGCATCATTGCTATATGCCGAAGCGGCCGTCGAAGAGGCCGCTGATAGAGCATGTCCGAACCATCACTTTCGTCCTGGCCCGGCGCACCTGCTGGTTCGACTGTCGTGGAGGGCTGCCGAACCAGTGCCAGGTGGCCAAGGAGCTTCTTCGGCCGCTGCGAAGCAATCGGCTCCAGTACCGCGCCGCTGGTCGAGGATTTGGTAGATGCCGCGGTAAAGGCACGCGCGAGCAGCCTCAGCTCCGGCTCGCTCTGGATGTTAGGCAGTGGCAGCTCGCTGCCCTGCCAGCGCACGCCGAAGGACATGGTAGGTGCTTCATCGATGCCGTCGATGAACTTGGGCCAGAAGTAGTCGGCTATTGCGCGTCCCATCTGGCTCAGCACCTGCTCCGGCCCCTGCTCTTCGAAGTCAGGAGCCAAAACATAGACGGTGGTGCCGGAATCATTGGAGCTACGCTCGGCGAACCCCAGGAGCTGCGCCAATGCATCGGCCTCAGCGCCTGCGACCGGGTCCACAACATCATCATGAGCCAGCCGGCCCCACCAATGCCGACCGGTGAACCGTCGTCCGTCCGGCCCGCTCGTCTCGAACTGCGGCCCCAATGCTGCGGCCATGAACCTCGAATCCATTCCACGCCCGCTATTGAAGCGGCTGTAGACGCAGATGGTCCTCAGCGAGCTGGCGAGGAAGTATGCAGCCTTGCCGAAGCCGTAGGTGCCGCCTGCATGTGAACGGTTTGGGGGCCTGCCGATGTAGCGCATGAAGTCAACAAAATTGGTCGACTCTCCCGGCTGAGGGACGACGTTTCCACGGGTAGGGCCGCCGAGCCCGTGGGTGCCGAAGTCGCTTATAGCAAGCACCGGGAACTCGCCTCCGGCAAGGAGACGGGCTCGAATTCCGATCGCGGCCGGGACGTTCTCGAATAGCTCCTCGGCGATGGACTGGCGGACATCTCGATCGAGGAAGTAGCCATCAACTTGGAAGCGCACGCCTCCTTCGGAAGCAAGTCTCGCATCCCAGCTGTTCTGAACGGCTTCGCGGATCAACAGGGTGAAGCGGTCAGCTCGCGGGCGGCCAAGCTGGTTGGATACGCCCTCGGCGGCCGCGCCACCCGTTGCCGAGAATGGCTCAGACTGCAGATCCAGTGGCGTCGGCATCGAGAACTCCTGCGAGCACTTCGTATATGCGGTCCAGTGCTGCGGGCTGAAGAGGTGCGGCAGGGCACGCGGCAAGATCAATGGTGTAGTGGATGTCGAACACGCCGTTCGGAGGCTCCGCAAAGGCGAAGGACGCTGCGGTCAGCCGTGGGAATGATGCTGCCACCTCGTAGGCCCGCCAGTCGATGACGTCAATTCGAAGCTGTCGATAGTGGGCCTCGTCGCGCTGGTCATATCCAACTTGAGCCAGTCGTACAAGCAGATCGCGGCGATCAACTCCAGCCGTCAGAACAGCCTGAACCAGGTCGGGTACGGTGGATCCGGACGCACCATTGAGTTCCAGGCGCATTGCGCACAGGTACAGCCGGGCGCCGCGCGGCTGCTCCAACTGCGTCAGTCCGTGAATGCGAAACTTCCATTCATCTCGGCGTGCCGTTGTCTTGATCTCCAGGGCACAGCCCGTTGCCGAGAAATCGTGCCGCGCACCCAGCGGTCCTTGCCAGGCCGAGATGCCTTCTGGGCTGTTGGCGACGATGCGCGACAGATGCCAAAGTTCGCCGAAGAGTCCACAGAGCGCTTCTGTAGATAGGACGCTTGACGGCTCGCGATCCAGTAGCTCGCGCCAGCGCTGAAGGGTTTGACGGCAGGCCTGCAGAGGCTGGGCGGAATCGAGGCGCAGCTCGCCGAGCACTTCCTCCGCAAGGTGGGCGAAAACATGGTTGAGATGCGCCTTTTGACATGCAAGGTCGAGATACTGCCGCTGACCCGAAGCATCAATGAGAGGGCGGGTAGCCAGATGTACGCCGCCGCTGCGCCGGTCGTGCGCAGCCGGAAAGTCGGCTGCCACAGGGACCAGCACATGCCGGAGCCCGGCAGCATCGACCGCCAGCAGCACGGCACCGTCTGCAGTACGCAGTGCCGTGTCGAAGACGCGGAACTCGCCCCGCGTCGGCGCGTCTGCACCCAGCTCCAGGTGGCGCCACCCGTCTGCAACAGTCCAGGCGTCGCCGCTTGTCATTCGTCCGTCTCGGTCATGTCTTCGAGGTCGTCGATGTCGATCATTTCGCTGCCGACATCTGGCAGATCGACGGTCATATAGTTCTGCGGCGTCAGGTCGCCCTGAGGGACGTTGGGGAAGACCATTGCGAGGCCGACGACATGTTGAACGGCCTTCAGCGGCGCGCGCTGGTTGCTTTCTCTAAGGGGCGCCGAATCCTTGCTGATCGGATACAGCAGAAGCAGGCCGGTGTCTGGAACAGCCTCCTCGCGCAGCTGGTGAAGCTCTTCTCTGTCCTTGCCTCGCAGTTCGGCGGCGGGGCGCGGCACATCGGCTGCAACATCGGTTTCCGACATCAAAGCCTTGATATCAACAACCTGCGGACTTCTCTTGCGCTGCGACCGTGCGCGGTTGACCAAGGGCACCTCAGCGTCCAATCCAAGATCAATCGTCCCAAGCGTCGGCAGGGGCCTCGACCGCGTGATCACAGCAACTGTCCAGGAGGTGATGTGGCCGCGCTGATTCTGATCACGGATGTAGCTGCACAACTGCGGCTTCGGCATTTCGCTGTTGCCGCTGTCGATTTCGTACTCGTCCAGGAATCGGAGAACTTCGGTCGAGCTGACGTTAAAGAATATCCTGTGCGGCTTGTCTTCTACTGTTGTTTGCTGGATTCCAGCTGCACGAATCCTTGCGATCAAGTCGCGTGCCGCCTTGAGGTTGCGGTCCAGCCATGACTGGTCTTCATGGCGGAAGACAATGGTCTGCACTTCGCGTCCGTTGAACGCCATCGTGGCCTGCACCGCATGCTGCATCTTCAGCTTCGCCGTAATGGCCAAAGCAGGATGCTGGCGGATGCGGACCGCGAACTCCATGGGTGTGACATCGCCGTTCTTGTAGCGCGAGATGTCCTGCCGAATTTCGCGCTCGACGCTGGCAAGATCATAGAAGTAGTCTCGCAGCTCTTCCGTCATCCAAACGCGGGCCAGGTCGCCATAGCCCGGCCTGTAGCCAAACCAGCGCCCCATCTGCAGCAGCGTGTCATAGGCCGAAGCCGATCGGATGAAGAAGCTGACCGTCAATCCCTCCAAGGTCAAGCCGCGGGACAGCACGTTGCCGCCGATCACGACGTAGATGCGGCCGTTGCCGTCGGCATCCTGCTGATAGTCCACTCGGTCAAGCGTTGGACTGCTTCCGTTCTCCACCTTGGTCTCGGTCTGCTTGACCACGGCTGCCATATGCGCCATCAAGTCGCCGAAGGCAATTGGCTCCAGATCAAGCTGCTGCGAAGGAAGCGCTGCCTGTTCGCGCAGCCACAGTGCTTCGAGTTCTCCGGCCAAAGCGGCGTCGCCCCTGTGGATCTGCTTCAGCACATTATTCTGGAACGCGTCGATGACACCTTTGGCGTTTCGATGCACCACCGCATATTGGGTGGTGTGAATGAGCATGGACGCGTGCTTGCTGTGCTGGCCGCGCACGCGGCGTGCGGCGGTAGCCATCCAGAAGTACAGCATTGCCTCGCGCAGCGTAGGCGTGATCTCCGGAAAGAAGGTAAACCGGGCATCGCGATTCGGCGGCTTCAACTGCGCCCCTTCATGTTCGGGTACCAGCCGAATGGCGTTCAGCCCATCAACTGGATCATCGTTCTCATCCAGCGGGGCTCGTCCAAATATCTGCTCCGCGCCAAAGTACCCTTTGCCACGAGGCAGATCGACGATGAAGTCCCTGGGATAGAGATCTTCCGGCAGGGAGGGATCAATGAAGAGGTTGGCGAAAGGCGTAGCGGTGTAGCCGACGTAGGCTGCCTTGGGCAGGTCTGCCAGCAGCTTTATGATCAGCTCGTTGATCTTGGTTCGCTCATCAGGTTTCGGATGCGAGTTGGGGCTGGCCTGATCGGCTTCGTCGTCAATGATCAGGACGGGGCATGCGCGAAGCACTTCGGGCCTCGCTCCCGTTAGCCATTTGTGGAGGCGCTTGAGCCTGGCGCTGTTTTTCTTGACGACCCCGAGCACCTTTGTCGAGTGCTTTTCTGTCAGGAAGGAGTTGACGTTGGTATTGGATGCGAAATCGTCCTCAACGTTCGTCACGGTGATCCAGTGCTCCAGGTTGGCAGCGATAAGATCCTCGTCTATGCGTAGCTGTGTTTGGTAGCGCAGGACGTTGTTCATTCCCGAGAGCACGATGATGAATCGATAGCCGACGTCGGCGGCCTTGGCAATGACAGCAGTGAAGCTGGCAGTCTTGCCGCTCTGGACGTGGCCCAGGACAAGCCCGCGTGTGCGAATCTGCGCCTTCCCGGGCGGGTCGAGAAGCGAGACCACCCGCGTTGATGCTTCAGCAATGTCTTTGATGGCCTCTGGGTCCCATCCCTTGTCTCTCAGGTGCCTTTCATAGGAATGCCACAAGCGATCCGACGGGTCTGGGCCCAAATACCAGGGGTCAAGATGCTTGTTGTAGATGCTTCCTGGCTCTTTCAGCGTCCATACGCGGCGGCTGGCGTCGCGGTACTTTTGGAGAGCCTGTTCAACGAGGGTGGCGGGCAGCAGCGTTGAAAGGCGCGCTGCAGCCTCTTCCGGTGTTCTCCCTGCCCGCACCGAATCGAGAATCTGCTCAGCCAATTGACCGACTTGATCATTGGCGCCATCACTCAACGGCATGTACGGTTCCCCTTGAAGTTATTGGTCCTGGTTTAGAGCTCGAGAATGAACTCCGCAACGGCTTTCGTCACACTCGGGCAGACTGCGTTCGCAAGCTGCTGCTGCTTGTGCATGAGGCCGCCATCACCGCCCGATGGGGTGCCGGCAAAACGGAACCAGTCGGGAAAGCTCTGCAGCCGTGCCGCCTCTCGGAGCGAAAGACCTCGATGCTGTGCCGGATGGATGATCATGCTCTTGCGGTAGTGGCCGATGGTGATGGCGGGCTCCGACCACGCCAAGCGGCGGTAGATGTTGCTATGTGTGCGCTCCACGTCGGCGTAGTTGGTCATCATGTCTCGGACCGCCTGCCAGTTCTGCCCCTGGCCGATGCCCTTGTAGCGCTCGATTACGTACTCCGCATGTCGAGAGGTGACGTGGTCCCAGATGATTTCTTTAGGCGCGCCGATGCGCATTGCTCGAAGAAAAGCGTTCTGCTGTAGAAGGGTAGGATTCTCTTCATAAGGCCGCTCAGCCAGGGAATCTCCATTTCCAAGCTTTGGCAGATCAGCGATGGCATCGCGAACTGTTACGAACGCTTTACTTGTGCCAGGGCCGTGAGTCGGCTTCGGAAACGGTCCCCACTTGCCGAAATCTTCCTGCGAATAGCCCACGTCCTTGTGGATGCCGAGTAGGAAGAAACGGTTGCGGTTTTGGGGGGCTCCATACCAGACGGCGTCAAGCAGCTTTGGAAAGACGAGATAGCCCATGCTTCCAAGCCGCTCCAAGACATGAGCGGCGACACTGAGGTCGGAATCAGAATCTTCTCTGGGCGTCCACAGTATCCCTTGTACGTTTTCCATCAGCAGAACCTTTGGCGCCATTTGCTGAACGCAATCCAAGAAGGCATCTACCAGACGGTTGTTGGGGTTCGAGCTGGACCAGCTGTTTCGGTTCGCGCTTGAAAAGCCCTGACAGGGGGGGCCGCCAATCAATACGTCGACGTCCCCGTACTCCTTTGCCATGGCCCCCAGCCGCGCTCTGACCTTGTCTGAGCAAAGGTCCATGGGGGCATACTCGGCCGGCGTTGCATCAGCCGGTGTAAGCCCTGCCTTTTGCATGTAGGCGTGATTCAGCTTCAGCGTCTGTGTATAGATAGGATGGATCTCGGCAGATCCTGCAATGCGATAGCCGCGCCCATCGGCCGTCCCCGCGCTGAGGAAGCCTACGCCCATGCCGCCCGCCCCGGCAAACAGCTCTACTACATTCAGCGTGTTCTTGTCTGCTGTCAGCCGACGTTTGAGCTGCATGGGCTGATCGAAAAGCTGCGAGCGCTGGCTGGCGGCTTTCGCGTCGTGACCAGCAGCAATCTTGCGATTGGCCCGTACAAGAATGTTCAGCGGTGCGGTGCCGTCTGTGGCATCAGGCCCCCGAGAGGAAACGGCAGCGACTGCCGAACGCTCCCGCTTGGCCTTTCGGGCTGCAAGCCGGACCCAGCGGGTCCACGCCAGGAGTTGCGCGAGCTTTTTCAGTCCGTCGTCAAGGCTTAACGATGTCATGCCTACGAGGATGCCGCGCTGGTATCCCTTGATGCCGCCGATGGACAAGGCAAAGCAGGTCAATTCCTCTACGTCACCCAACGCTGCCTTGCCAAGGTTTGCGGCGTAGCATTCGGAACCTCCTGCGGGGCCGCTCAGGTTGATTTGCTGCCAGCTCGCGTTTTCCACACGCTCCTTGGGTGGGGACGTGCGCACGCCGTCCCTGGCGCGCGCAAACTCAACCCTGCGCGTTGGATCGACTTCGACAACGTAGTGGAGTGTGGGAGAACCATTTGTTTCCAGGCGATCCACCAATTGAGCGGCAGCCACCGTACGGAAGCTGCAGACAACGACTCCACTTCGTGCCTTTGCCTCTTCAAGAAGAGACGTGGCGGCGTCGATGCGTGAAGCCCCCTCGACCAGCTCTTGTTCGTGCAGGGCCGTCAACACATCTCCACCAAGGCGGTAGAGCCTCATGCGCGGGGTGCCTGTCTTTCTGCCTTGGGCGCGCAGGTGTCCTGCGACCTCTTCGAGAATCCAAACCGGCCCCAGGTCGGCCGTTGCGGTACCGGCGCCAGTCAGAATCTGTGAGTCGAATGCCAGGTCCGGTGTGGTGGTCAGCTCAAGGCTCATGACGTTCATGCTCCTGCCATCCGTGAGGGGCGTGGCACTACAGCCGCTCCGAACTGAAGGGGCAACTGCTCCAGGGCAGGGAAGCTGCTGGCCCATGCGGCCTGCAGTTGCTCCGCAAAGGGGCGCATAGGAACCAAGATGGCCGGCCCATCAAGATCCGGTTCGCTGGATAGCAGGATCACCCGCCCATCTTCGACTTGAATGAGGAGACGACGGTCCGCAAGATGTGGCCAGCTCGTATTGCGGCAGATGGAGAACAGGTCTGAAGAGGCTGCTGCCAGCGCGCCGACGCTGATGCCCATTACCTTGACCAGATGCCGAACTACGAGCAATGCCAGAGCATCGCCAGGCGTGAAGCAGGGGGTATAGCCGTTCAGGCCGGCGAGCGGCGGCAGAACGCTGCGCCAATGACGCAGGGTCTGATCGGGCAGTTGCGCTACCTGGGTGACTTGTGCCGGGGTAAGTCTTAGCATATTTCGTTTTTCCCGCATATATCTTGTCGCTGACGACATGATATATGGTTGTTGCGTGCGAGTCGATTACTTTTGGAGGCTTGGAGGTCTCCAGGACTGTTCGCTGCTCCCTCGTGTTTCTCCATGAAGGCTCTCTGTTCCAGACGTCGTTGGCGGCCGGCGTCTCGTGGGTAGAACCGACCTGCCGCCACGCACCCGGTTCTTGAGTGTCTGGATCACAGGTACTTCTTGAACGTCGCCGCCGCAATGCACACCGCCACGCCGAGCAATGCGGCACTGGGCAACAGGATCAGCAGCGGGTTCACGCTGACCGGCAATGCCAGGTAAGTCACCCACGGCAGCACGGCCAGCGGGATCAGGCTGGCCCTGGCGCGGTGATAGATGAACCCTGACTCGCGTCCCGCGCCGAAGCGGCGGATGTCCCGGCGCACCAGGCCGTCCACCAGCCCGACGAAGGCGGCCATCAGGAACAGCGGCAGGGTCAGGCACAGCACCAGCAGCCGCACGAGGAAGACCAGCGTCGTATAGGCCGCCGCGATCAGGTAGCTCTCCACGTTCACATAGACCAAGCCGATGTAGTAGCGGAAATCCTTGGTCGGACGATGGCTGCCGGCGCTGGCCTGCGCCGAGGCGTCGCGTATCCAGTCCAGCAGGCCGCTTTTCACGAACAGCCAGTCGTAGCCCTGCTCGACCAGCCGGTGCGCGGTGCGCCCCGGCTCCTGCACCAGCGCGCTGCGGGTGAAATGCGTGGAAAGCTGATCCAGCTCGTAGTGCAGCATGCCCTGCGCGTGGCGCCAGCCCTGCTCGGGCCAGAAGAAGTGCATGCCGACGCATTCGATCAGGATGCACAGCAGCAGCGCGCCGCACAGCACGCCGAAGAAGCGGAACGGCAGCGTGACCAGGCCGGCGATCAGGCCTTGCTGTCGTTGCTGCTGGCGTTGGGCCGCGACGGCCGGATCGCTCATGCTTCGGCCTCTTCAGCCGCGGCCATCTGCTTGAAGTCGTCCAGCAGGTCGTCGGGCAGCGCCTTGTCCTGCAGGCCGGGGATGCCTTGGTTCTTCCACCAGTCTCCTGCCTCGACGTAGTGCTGTCGCATGTAGCCGGCCAGCTCCTGCAGATCCTTCGGCATGGCTTCGTCGGGGTCGGGCGCAGGCAGCGGCATGCGGACTTTCCAGAGGTTGCCGCCCTCGGTCAGCGCGAAGCACTGCCCCTTGGGCAGCGCCACCACATGCGCCGGCTCGATCAACGGCACGCTGTTGCTGCTGATGCGGTCCTGGGTGTTGGACGTGAACGCGGTATTGCCGTGCGGATCGGAGCTGTCGGTGGCGCCGCTCATCAGCGCCGTGGCGTACACCTCGACCTTGGGCAGTTGTCGCGTCAGCAGCTCGGCGGTGGCGGTCTCGCGCACGCGCAGCATGAACAGGTTGTTGAAGTTGCCGACCACCTGGCCGGCCTTGGCACGATTGCCGATGCGGGCCTCGATGTCGCTCAAGGTCTGCGTGTAGGCCGTCACCTGCACGCCGGCACCGCCGCCCTTGTTGACCATCGGAATGAACTCGTCGCCCATGAGTTCGTTGAATTCGTCGGCGTGGACGTTGATCGGAATCTTGGCGCCCGCCGCGGCGCCGGGCAGCCCGTCGTCGACGCCGAACTTGTAGATGTGGCCGGCGACCGAGACCAGATCGCTGAACATCGAGTTGCCCACCGCCGCCGCGACTTCGGCGTCGGACAGCGCATCCAGCCCCACGTAGACCACCGCGCGTTTGCGGATGACCTGCATCCAGTCGAAGATCGGCCGCGGGTCGGACAGGTCGGAATAGTTCGGTGCGAGCAGTTGCGCAATCTTGCCGGTGGTGAGCTTCTCCAGCAGCGGCAGCAGCGAAGCGACGATCTTGTCGAAGTAGGTCCGGTCGTAGCGCACGGCGCTGCGCAGGCCGTCGAGCACCGGGTCATAGATGCGCACTTGGGACAGGTACTGTTCGAGGGCCACCACGCGCTTCTCGCGCCCGATCATGTTGCGCGGGATGTTCTTCTCGTTCAGCTTCGCTTCGAGCTGGACGATGACCTCCCAGGCCTTCGGCTCGTTCTTGGCGAAGTAGTGCTGGGCGTACTCGATGAACAGCGCGTCGATGTTGATGACGTGGCGCTGGATCAGCAGGTAGTCCGGCCGCTGCCCCAGCTCGACCAGGGCGCGCGCGATGATGTTGACGAAGCGCCAGGCGAATTCGCGGAACGCGGCGCTGTTGCCTTCGCCGGAGAGCTGCCCGGCGATCCGCGTGGCCACCTCGGAGATCCGCCCGAACCGGCCCACCGCGTTGTAGCGCGCCGAGATGTCCGGCCAGCCCAGATGGAAGACGTAGAACTCGCCTTCGCGCCCGGCGCGCTTGGCCTCGACGTACATGCGCTTCAACAGGTCCGCATCGCCCTTGGGGTCGAAGACGATCACCACCTCGTGCTCGCCGCGGACCTTGCGGCGGATGTCCTGGGTGATGAACAGCTCGGCCAGCCGCGTCTTGCCCACGCGCGTGGTGCCCAGCACCAGGGTGTGGCCGACGCGCTCGCCCAGCGGCAGGGTGACGTCGACCTCGTGCGGCTCGATGCCATGCAGGCGTGGCAGTCCGCCGACCGGCGGCAGTGGTCGCGCCGGGTTGAGCGGGCTGTCCCAGGCCAACGCGCGCGCCAGCGTCGAGACGGGAAACGGCGCGAACTCAAGCCGCTCCTCCAGCCGCCGGGCGGCCCGGTAGATCGCCGTCGGCTCGACGTAGCGGCGGAACTCCGGCCGATAGGTCTGCATCAGCCGGTGCGTGTGCCGCTGTTCCCAGCGAAAGCCCTGGCCGACGAACAGCCGTTGCTGACTCACCGGCACGTCGCGGCTGGTCATCACGTAGCGCGGCAGGCGGCGGATGTTGCGGCGATAGCGCAGGATCGCCCAGGCATCGCGCAGGCGAATCGCGCCGAAGGTCAGGAAGGCCAGCGCCGAGCCCAGGCCGAGCAGCGGGTTCAGCGCGAGCGACCACGGTGCCACCAGGCACAGAATCGCGGCGCCGGTGCAGACCGCCACGGTATAAAGCTCCACCGCTGGCCGCAGCAAGACCTCGACCGCATGCGGTTGGGCCATTTGCGCACCTACTGCTCGACACCGGTGGCCGTGATGAGCACCGGGTAGTGGCGCAGGCCCAGGCGCTGGGCCAGGTCATCGCCGGAGGCCGGCGACAGGATCAGGCCGGGCGCCAGCCTGCGCAGCGCCGTCAGCGCAGCCATCGACTCCACGTTGACCACCAGGCCCACGGCCTGCAGCTCTCGCAGCGCCGCCTGCCGCTGCCGCAGCCAGGCGCGCGAACGCTCGTCGTCGCCGATCAGGAACAGCGCCGTCAGGCCCGGCGCCCGGATGACGCGGCGCTGCACCTCGCCCGGCGACAGTTGCGTCGAGCGCACCGGCAGCATGGCGGCTTCGGCGTCGGCCGTGTTGCCCGCGCGAGGGGTCGGCATCGGGGCCGGCGGTGTGGCCTGATCCGGCTGAGGATTCAGCGACTGGTAGTACGGCAGCGCGGAGTCGCCGCCGCGGTCTTCGACGACGATCAACGGCGCAGAGGCGGTCTGCGCGAAGACGGTGGTCGTGGGCAGCAGCCCGATGGCGGCGATGAGGACGATGTGGTTCATGGCGTGGTGGCCTGGAGGGTTGGAACGGGAACGTCGGGGTCGAGCACGCGGGTCAGGTGCCGATGCACACTGCGCCGGTAGCGCGCCGCGGGTGCCCCGCCGGCGGGCCGGTGGTAGCGGCCGATGGCAAGCAGCCAGTCCTCGCCCGGCGTGTGCTGTTCGCGCAGGATTTCCGCAGCGATGGCGAGGTTGCGGTACGGGTCCAGCAGCTCGCAGGGCTGCGTGTAGCGATGCGCGTGGTAGCCGAGATTGACCTGGCCGAGACCGGCGTCGATGCGATTGGCCGGCGTGCGGGCGAGCGCCCGGCGCAGCCCCGCGCAGGCCTCGGCGCGGGTGGCGTAGCGCTGCGGCGTGCCGGCGACGTTGAGCGTCCACGGCCAGGGGATCAGGCGCCCGCGCAGCATGGCGCCGCTCTCCTGCAAGGCCACCGCGTACAGCACCACCGCCGGCACGTCTGCATGATGCGCCGCCAGTCGATAGGCCGGCGGCGGCACTTCCCGCGCCAGGGCGGCCAACGCCCAGCCGCCAGTGGCGAGCAGCAGCGCGGCGCTGGCGCAGCGGATGGCGACGCGGGATGGCCGACGCTCCCGGCCCGGAGCGCCTATTGCCGCTGCCATTGGCCGTTCACCTCGCGCACCACGGCCGGCAGATCGCCGGGGAGGCCGAGCGACAGCCAGCGCCCCGCATCGTGGTTGAGCGTGATGGTGCGGGCGCGCACCCTGGCCGGGTCGATGCCCGCCTGGGTGGCCCACTGCCGGATGCGCGCGTCGTCCTGACGGCTGCCGACCATGTAGAGGTCGAAGGCCGTGCCGGCCGCCTGCAATTGCTGCACGCGCTGCGCACACGGTGCGCAGTCGGCCTTGACGAAGACCGCCAGGCGCCCGGAGCCGGTGTTGCCGGCACCCTGCGCCTTGGCGCCGGGCAGGCTCACGCGCGGCTGACCGGGAAACAGGCGCTGCCACGCCGCGTCGTAGGCCCGCTGGTAGGCCAGCGTCTTGCCGACGCGCCGGGCCTCGGCCTGCACCTGCAACTCCGCGTAGCGCCTGCGCTCCTCCTCGCTGCGGGCCTCGATGCCCAGCGCCGTGAGCGGATCGAGCTGGGGCGAATAGACCCCGAGCGGCCCCTGCATCAGTTGCCGGTAACGCGCCCACTCCTCGGGGTGAAGCCCCCACTCCCGCGCCAGCCTCTCGTCGAGCGCGGCATCAGCGCCCGGCTGCACCTGGGTGGGCACCACGCGGGAGTTCGTCACCGAGGCCGGCTGGGCGGTTGCGCCGAAAGCGGCGAACAGGACGACGGCAGTGAGCAACGGCCGCAGGTTCATGGCGACCTCCTACGGCACCGCAACGCGCTGCGTCTTGCCGTTCACCTGGAACACGCCCGCCTGCGCCTCGATCGACTGCAGTTGCCAGCCGCCCTCGGCATCGCCCTCGCGCAGCAGCCGGGCACCCGCGAGCGAGGCCGCGGCGGTGGAGGTGATCGACAGAAAGCGCTCGCCTCCACGCAGCTCCACGCCGAGCACCCGGAACGGCGGCTCCGGCACCTTGGGCTTCGTCGCAACCGGAGCGCGCGGGCGAGCGGCGGATGCCATCTGCCGGGTCTTCTCCAGGCGGGTCTCGATTCCGTTCACGCGCGCCTGCAGCGTCTGCAGGTCGATGGCCAGGGCCCTCGCCTCCTCCGCCTCTTCGAGGCGCGTCATCCGTTCGTCCAGCGCCTGCCGCGCATTGGCGAATTCGGCCTGGCTGATCGGCGCCGGCCGGCGCTTGTCCGCATCGGCCTGTCGTTCGAGATCGGCAACGCGCAGGCCCAGCGCTTTGAGCTGCGCATCCTGTGCGCTGCTCTGGGTCTGTTCGGCGAGCCGCGACAGGCCGACGCTGTTGATGAGTGCCACGGCACTGATGAGCAGCAGCCAGAAGGCCGCGGAGATCCTGAGCCAGCGCGTGCGGGAGTCGCGCTCGGATGGCGCTTGGGGAAAGGTCATGGCTGCATCTCCTCGGGCCGGTCGGTGTCCGGCATGGGCGTGGCGGTGCCGGGCGGGTTGGCGGAAAGGAAGGCGGGAGCACCATGCCGGCTGAAGCAGACCTGGCGGGTCGAGTCATCGACCGACAGCTCCCAGGCGGGGCCGGCAAGGGTCAGCAAGGCATCGCGCAGCATCAGCGGACCCAGGCGCAGGTGTGCGGCGGGCAACGGCAGCGCGTAGAGCGTGGCGGCCTCGGGCGCATCGCAGAGCCGGTAGCCGGAGCGCAGGAGCACATGGCGCATGGCATCGCCCACGCTGGCATCGAGCATGGGCGGAATCGAGACCTCCACCGCCTGCTGCAAGAGATCACGCTGCGCAGGTTCCTGCACCAGCTCGACCAAGGTGTAGCGGCCGTAGCGGGCCACGGGAACGAAACCCGGCTCCGGCGCGACGGCGGTTGGCGATGCGGCCGGCACCGCTGGCGCAGACGGCGCGGCGGTCGTGGCGCAGCCGGCGGCCAACAGGCTGCCGGCCAGCAAGCCAGCGGCGAGGGCCAGGCGGCGAACAGCGCGGATGGATGGTTGCATGGAGGGCGCTTCCCTGGAACACGGAGCGCTCACCATCGCCGCCGCTTAGCCTGCGGGCAGCAAACAAAACGCACTGACGCCCGCCCGAATACATGGCGGGCGGCGCCATGGACTGTCTCATACGCCCAAGAAAAACGGCCCCGAAGGGCCGTGGAAAGAAGCCGGCGACCCCGAGGGGCCGCCGGCATGGGCACATGGATCAGACCGTGACAAGCTGCCGGGCCAGGGCGACTTCGACGGAATCACCATCCTGGTTCAGAACATCCAGGCCCGACTCGGGCACGTCGCCCGACGTGCTCTGCGACACCATGATCTTCCGGGCCATCAACCCCAGGCAGGTCATCTGCGAGGAGTTGGCGTAGCCGAGGTAGATCACGCGCACCGGCTGCTTTTGGCCGATGCGCCATGAGCGCCGGGCGGCCTGCTGCAACGAATACACGTTGTAGCCGGACTGGAGGAACACGATGGTCGGGAACTCCAGCAAGTCCAGGCCGGTTTTCACCAGCTCGGGATTGGTTATGAGCACGTCGATGCCACGGTCCAACTGCTCGGCGATCCAGTCCTCGCGGCGGGAGGCATCCACGCTCGCGCGCAGTACCGCCACCTTGAAGCCTTCCTGCTCCAGCAGCACCTTCAAACGCGACGTGGTGTCGCGCGTGCCGGTGTAGACCGAATAGACCAGGGTCTTGCGACTTTCTGCTTTCTCCTGCTTGCAGATCTCGATCAGCTCGCGTTCCTTGGGCATCACCTCCAGCTCGTTGAACTGAGCCGGGACGAACGCCAGGGTATGGCGGGTGCGTGGATGCACCACCGTCTCCGACCGGAAGCAGCAGTCCGGCCAGGCCAGCAGCACGTTGAGGACTACACCGAGCAGCGTCGTGTCGCGCTTCGCCAGGGCCTGCTTCAGCTCCTGGGTCAGCCGACCCGCCAGATCGCGGTAGGCCGCGGCTTGCGCCGTGTCCATCGCGACTTCGCGGAACTCCTCGTCGTAGGGCGGCAGCACGTTGCCACCGATGTTCTTCAACTTGAGGAAGACCGTGAACGGCAGGACGCAACGCAGCACGCCCTTGGGACCGAAACCCGGCGCCTTGACCGTGCGCACCGATACCTTGGTGCCCTTGGCCGTCTTGTGCGCCGTGCCGGTGCTCTCGGAATAGATGTCCTTGAGCACGCCGTGATCGCGCATGAACGCCATCGCGGCCGACGTCATGCTGCCGCTCTTCGTCGGCCGGTAGCCGTCTTCGATCATCCGCCCCGGCAGGGCTCGGAACAGCAGGTGGAACAGGTCGTCGCCGTAGCCGCCCATCAGTGTGCCGGTGAGCAGCAGCGTCTTGCGCGCCTTGGCCGCCAACACCCCCATGGCCTGGCCCTGTGCGGAGCCGCCGTTCTTGTACTCGTGCGCCTCGTCGGCGATGAGCAGGTCGAACGTGCCCTGGGGAAGCTGCCTCTTGATGAATTCGGACGGCTGGTAGCCGCCCTCGCCGAAGCCGAACTCCATGTTGGCCATCGCGCGTTCCATCCGGTGGGCTTGCCGATCCGAGAAGACCAGCTCTCCGCGGTCGTCCATCAGATTGATGAACTCATGGATGTTGTCCCCGAGCATCGACGCGAGGAAGGCGTCGCCGAACTTCTGCATCAGCTTCTGCGCGGTGACTTCCCCGATGGTTGGAATACGCTTCAGTGCCTTGAGCACGGTCGAGGACTGGTCGCTGGCGGACAGGCCTCTGGGACGGATCAACGACCACAGCGGTGCACGGCAGTGGCTGCACTTGCGGCGGTACTCCGCGGCTTCCAGCTCGACCGGGTTGATCGGCTCGCCGTCGAGGTCGGTGATGACATGCCCGCAATCCGGGCAGGCCCCCACGTCGCCGTGAGGCGTGCGCCGACGAACGAAGACAGGTTTCCAGTGGAACCCCATCCGCATCCGCACGCGGCCCAGGACGAAGAACTCCTGGCCCTGGGCCGGCACGCCCAACTGCTCGCGCAGTTTCAGCAGCTTGACCAGCGTGTCCGGGCCATTGAGCACCCAGACCTTGGCGCCGGCCACCGTCTCCTGGATTTCGCGCCGCCACTTGTAGACCAGGTGGGGTGGCGAGAGCACCAGGGTGCGGCGGTAGCCTTCGGCGTTGAGCACGGCGGCGGTGGCAATACCCACCGTCGTCTTGCCGCAGCCCATCTCGCCATTGACGATCGCGGCGCGTTCGCCGCGATCGACCAACAGCTCGGTGACGGCATGGACCACATCGGCTTGCGCCGGGAACAGCTTGCGCTTGAGCGCGGCGAGGATCAGTTGCCGATGCACCCGCACCTGGCCGGTGTAGACCGGAGGATTGGCGCGGTTGAGCGAGTCGAGCAACTCGTCGCCGAACTCGGACACGAAGTCCTGCAGGCTGAGCGTGAGAGGAGAAGATGCCGCTTCGAGCAGGTCTCCCTGCACGGCGGTTTCGGGAACGGTTTCGAGATCGAGGGACATGGTGATGCTCCAAGGCAATGGGGCATGCACCTCCCCCACGGGGCGGTGACATGCCCCTGGGTGGGAAGAAAGACGCGGCAAAGAAAACTGTAGGTGCCGCTGGATGCGGATCAGTATTCGCTGGGCAGCAGCAGCGTGGTGACGCTGCGATCCCATTCGGTGATGATCCAGAGCTTCAGGTTGGGCGTGACCTGGTAGGACGAGAACAGACGATCCTCGCCGGACTTCAGCGCGGCGTCGTTCTGCCGCCGATCGCTGTCGCTCAGGTCGCCCCATTCGCCATGAAGATGGCGGCGCAGGTACGGCGTGGGGTTGAGCCGGCCCTGTCGGACCAGCTCGTCGACGCCGGCGGTCATGACCACCTGCCCGGGCGAAAAGCGTGCTTGTGACGCGAGGTTGAGGACTGCGAGTGCCATGGTGGTTTCTCCTTCTGGAAGAAGGGGCCACGGCACCCCATCGGGGCGACGTGACCCCGGTGGGTGGATGAAAGCGACGGCGAACCGTCAGGGAACAGCGATCAGCGGATGGTCAGCACTTCGCCCCACGTGGGCGAGCCCAGCGTCAAGTCCCATGCACGAATGACCGGCACGAACTTGTCGGTGAGGATGCGCGTCTCGGCCACGGAGCCGTCGTCGCGTTCGGTGTATTCCGTCTGGAGGGTCTTCTCCTTGTGGGTATCACCTTTGACGACGAGCACGCGCCCGCTCTTGGACTTCACTACGCCGGAGATCGCGCCTGCGGCCAGAGCCAGGGCGAGATGCCAGTGCGACAAGGCCCGCGCGGGCGGACGCAGCGATTGCTGCGCGGCGCCCAGGTGGGTATCGAGCGCCGGCCAGAGTCCTTGCAGCCGGCCGACTTCATCGGCGAACTGCTCGGGCTCCATCGTCACGCGATAGAAGTGCTCCGGCTCGGCCGGGCTGGCAGGGACGGTGTACGGCAGGAACGGCCATTCGAGCGGCAGTTCCTCGGCTTCGGCGTCACCCTGTCCGATCTGCAACAGCAGACCGCGCACGGCTTTGACCGACTCCGACGCCTGGTCGCGTTGACGAATCCTGCGACCGAAGATCACCACCTGCTTGAACTGCGTTTCCACCGCACGGTAGATGCGCAGGTCTTTGAGGTGGCGCGTCAGCCATCCGACCAGCTCGGCGTCGAGCACGTAGGACGGCACGATGAAGATCAGCACGCCACCGTACTGCAGCAGCGGCAGCGCGCGCTGATAGAACAGCTTTTCCAGCCGCGCACGGCCCTGGCCTTGATAGCCGATGTTGCCGTTCACGTCCTTGCTCAGGTCGCCATACGGCGGGTTCAGCCACAGCAGCCCGAATGACTGGCGCGAGATCAGCGTGTCCATCAGGTCACCGTGGATGCAGCGATCGACCAGTTGCCGTGCGTGGCGGGCACGCTCGGCGTCGTACTCGACGACGAAGGCCTGGACCTGCTCGCGCCCGAGGGCGTGGGCGGCTTCGGCAATCGCCACGCCTTCGCCGGCGCAGGGATCGAGGATGGACATGGAGCCGGGAGACGGCGCCAATGCGGACAAGGCCCGCTCCAGCGTCGGCTCGTCGGTGGGGAAGTAGCCGTTACGGATGAAATTGCGCGCCAGGCGCGGAAACATGAGTGCCATGGATTTCTCCTGATGATGGATGAGGGAAGGCGGGCACGCGCGGCGCGCATGCCCGTGGGGATGGCTCACGCCACACGCCGAAGCGGTGCGTTCGCGGCCAGTTCGTACTGCGTAGCGCCGAGGGTGCCGTTGCGGATCAGCTCGCCCAACGCCTTCGTCAGCGCCGGGACATCGAGGGCCAGCCGATGGCCTTCCAGCGGCCCGAGGGTCAAGGGAAGACCGGTCAGCATCCGCCGTGTCTGCAACAGTTCCAGCACCGTGTCGCGCCAGTGGTCGAGCAGTGGCAGCGGGCAGGTGTCCTGCACCAGGATCCACAGCCGGTCGAGCCGGTGAGCGGAATCCCTGGGCAGAAGCGCCAGCGCGCTGGCGTTGGCCTTGTCTGGCTTCACGCAGCGACCATCGAACAGCCACACGTTCGTCAGCGAACCGAATAGCGTTCGCCGATAGGCACGGGTCATGCGCTTTTCCAGGTTCTCGACGTTGCCGACGAAGACCGGGATGGACGCGCCCTGCTCGGTGATGACGTGGAACTGGTCGAGCCCCTGTTCATCCCGGCCGAGGGTCAGGCGGGCGAGGAACTCCTGAACGGCGGTGTCGCGCGCCCAGATCGAGAGAAAGACGAGATTGCCCTGCTCGTCACCGACGCAACCGTCGGCCATGAGGTCGGGGCATTCGTCGATGCGGTACAGCGGTTTCGCGGAAGAAGGTGCAGGCATGGTGATGTCCTCTTGGAAAAGAAGGAGCAACCACAGCCCGCGGGGCCGTGCTCGCCCCGGTTGGGTGAAGGAAGATGCGTGCCGCTAGACAGCGCGTCCCGCGTGAAAGCGGTGAACCCGCTCGCGCCACTCGGAGCTTTGCACCGGCGCCATGTCGAGATAGCGCAGCGGGCACGAGTAGTAGTACGGATGCACGGACTCATCGAGGGACTTGTAGCCCCAATCGCCGCCCGAGCTTTCCAGCAGATGGCAGCCGATGTAGCAGACGGACTCACCGGCCGCGAGGCCCATGACGCCCGCCTGCCTGGCGGTGACGCGAACCACGGTCCACAGAACGTCGCCGTCCAGCGTGTGGTCGATGACTTCGCAGCAAGCGCGTTCGGACGCCTGCGGAGCGATCAGCTCGCGGATCAACTGATCGCGCGTCTGACGAACGAAGGTCCAGCCCATGAAGGTCTCCTTGAAGAAATGGCCGGAGCCCTCCCCGTCGGGGGAGAACCCCGGCGGGTGACGGAATGCCGCGCAAGGCGGCGGATGGATCAGGCAGCTTTGAGGTGCCAGTCCTGGGACAACGGAGCGAACTCGTAGCCCAGCTTGTCGAGACGGTCGCGCTGCTGACGCAGCACACGACGATCCACGGTCGCATCGAGCTTCACGGTCTCGCCCAGGGGCCACAAGGCACCGAACAGCGCCGCGTCGTCTGCCTCGGCCGAGGCCGCAGCGGACACGGTAGCCGGTTCGCTGCCGAACGGCGTGGTATCGACCAGGGGATCGCGCGGACTGCGCGACTTCGCCTTCGGCTTGACCGGGGGCGATGCCGGCGCGGGCGCCTGCGCTTCCTCGTCGATGGGATCGACTTCCTGCGGACTCAGCCGGCGGGCTTCGTCGCGGCTCAGGGCGTCGATGTTGGACAGCGTCATCCCGCCCAGATGGGCGCGGATCTCGATGACCATGCGACCGTTGGCGTTGTACGTGGAGGGGCGAATCTCGACGATGACGAAATCACCGTCGTACTTGCCCTCCCGGTACTGATCGAGTTCGGCGTTCTTCACGACGAACTCGCCGATCGAGGTCGCGAGGCGGCCGACGTTGAAGTCGCCGTTCCTGCCGTGGATGGTCTTGATGGCCAGTTGGCCGGGGATGGTGATCATGAAGGTCTCCTGCTGACGAAGAGAAGACAAGGCCCCGGGGATGGGGCCTTGCGGATCAGAACGACTCGGCAACGGCCAATGCGGGGGCATCGGCTGCGTCGTCGGCAGCATCGGCGACGGGCTCCGAAGGCTCCGGTGCCGAGGCTTGCTGCGCAGCGGGCGCGTCGGACGTCACAGGGACTTCCGGCTCGCGCTCGTCGGTCTCGGTCGGCTTGGGCTCGGCCTTGTAGACGAGCTTGCCGTCGACCTTGATCCAACTGACGAACAGCAGGCGGGCCTTGAGGCTCACCCCCTGCTCGCCGGCACGCTTGCCCTTGGAGTAGGTGAAGGTGTCGGTCCACAGGTCGCCCATGCGGAAGCCAATCATCACCTTCTTCTCGGCGTCGACCGCCTGAATGCAGCGGCGCACCAGGTGCTGCGCTTCCGAACCCGATACGCGCGTGTCGAAACGCACATACGAGACGTCGTCGCTGGGACCGTTCAGGGCTGCGATGTCGCAGGCCAGGAACGCATCGCCTTTCTTGGGCTTCACTTCGCGGATGCGATTGAGGTACCCGAGGCCGGTGATGTGCAGATCGAAGTAGGATTTTTCGTTGGAAGTGGTCATGGTGAATCTCCTGGGAACAATGAGGCGGAGACACACCCGACCCAAGGCGGGGAAGGTGTGGAACCCCCGCGTGGGTTGATGGACCAGCTTGGTGGCATCGCCATCGAGAACCGATGGCCGTTCGCGCATGGATGCCGGTGCGAACTGGGGTGATCAACGCGGTCGGAACCGCGTCGCAGCCTTGAAGATCGTGGCTGCCTGGGCATGTCGCTGACGGACGTCAGCGGAACATGGCCGGAAGCGTGGCGCCGGGATGGCGCGCAGGCGAGCGGCAATCGGCACTCGCGGCTGTCCACATTGCCGGGAAGAAAGAAGCTCCCGGAGCGGGGGCCAGGGATGGGCGGTCAGTTGCCGCTGGGCGTGGGAGGAACCGCCTGCAGCGACAGGTGTGTCGTGGTAGCGGACACGTCGAGGTCGTCCTCGCTGCGCAGGATGCGCGCAAACACGCCCTCCTGCGGATCGAAGAACTCGCCAAAGTCATCGCCGCCGAATTCGGCACGCGCCAGTTCCCACCAGTCGTCGAAGCCATCGACATCCGGGTTGCAGCCGGCGGCATAGGCGATGGTCTTCTGGCGACCATCGGGTCGGCGCTCGCCGCGCTCGGCCAGGAAGTACACGCCCTGATCCTTGACCAGGATGACGCGGCATTGATTCGCCACCGCTTCGGCGAGCACGGGCCGCAGCTCCGTGCCTTTGAATCGAACAGTCATGGGTGTGATCTCCAGGGGGCAGGAAAAGAAGCTTCCCGCCGCGAGGGCGGGAAGCTGCTGAGAGGTCAGTGCCGGACAGCCTTGCGACTCGACAGGCACTGCACGCGGATGCGCCTCCAGCTCCCGTCGTCAATCAGCCGTTCCAGCGTCTCGCCGAGGGTGTCGAAGAACACCTCATCGACCCGTTCGACCAGCTCGCCGTCGCGGCGCAGCTCCACCGCGTAGAGGTCGAGGCCACGCTCATACAGCACGGTGACGCGACCCTGGAACTTCATCGTGTCGACGGTGAAGCCGATGGCCGGTGGCGTGCGGATGATGTCGGCAGGCAGCGGATCGACCCAGGTGATGTCCCGCGCACCGGCATCCACCAACAGGTGGGTGATGCGCCGGAAACCATCGGGAGCGGGCAACTGCTCCAGTTGGACGATCAGTTCCTGCAGCTCGGGGCAGCGCGGCTCGGGGATCGGCAGCTTCGCCGGTGCGGAACCGAGCACGAACCGCTTCACCGTGTAGGGCTGGCCGTCGGCGGTGAACTCGGTCTGCTCCTCGGGCGTGTCCGCCCGCTGACCGTCGAAGCGGCGTCTGACATAGGGTTCGACCTGCACCTTGGCGCCCTCGTCGGGCACTTCGGTCACGAGGGTGCGATCAAGCACCGCGAACTCGGCCCGTGCCGTCTTGACTATGATGGCCTCGTCGGTGGTGGCGATGACCTTGCCCTCGAAAGGCTTCGGGTCGATGTGAAAGCCCAGCGTCGAAACCTTGGGCTGGCCGTCGAAGATGTTGAACTTGAACGAACGGACGTTGGAAGGCACATGACCGACGACGAGCGTCGGCATCTGTGCGCGGATGGCTTGGGTATCCATGGGGAGACTCCTTGTGGCAACCAAGGGACTCCCGCCCTCAAGGGAGGTCGATCCCTTGAGGGTGAGGTGGATGGACGCGGGTGCGCCCGGAGAACGAAGCAACCAGCACGGCGAACCGCGCCACAGTCTCGAAGGTCTCGACTGCCTGGGCATGCTGCCGGCAACGCCAGCGAACATGCGGCCAGCGTGCGGCACATGGCTGCGGCCGTCCGTTGGGAATCGGCAATGCGCCGGCACCGCGTTCCGCGAAAAAGAAGAGCCCCGACGTGGGGGCTCGAATGGGTTGCGGGTTACTCGTCGTCGTAGAGCGTCAGTCCGTCCAGCACGGGCGCGTCGGCATCGAAGATCAGCAGCCGCACGTCGGCGCGCGCAGCCAGGTGCAACACCTCCACGAGGGACTCCGGCACGCCCTTGGCCCGGTGCTCCTGCCGCAGCTCTTCGGCAGTGATGCCCTCGACATGCTGCAGGTTCGCATCCGTCCAGGGGGTGGCGATCAGCTTCACGCCGACCGCCGGGCTGTAGGGAATGCGGAAGGCGACGAACAGAAAGCCGCTCGGCGTGGCGACGTCCGCCAGTTCGGCGAGGAAGCGGCCGGCCTCCTCGGTGATGTGCGCCGAACTGATTTCCCAGGCACGGCTGTAGAAGCCGGTCTCGAAGCGCAGGCGCCGCACCACCTCGCGCGCGGCTTCCTCGGAGTAGGTATCGCCGACGTGCAGCGGTTGGCCGGCTTCTTCGGCCATGACGGCGTAGACGAGGTTTCGGGCGATGCCGTGGCTGGGACACTGCGCGTCCAGCTCGGGCGGCACGTTCTGGCCTTCCGTGATCAGCGCGAAGTCGTCGCAGAAGACGCAGGCATGGCGCTCGACCTGGCTGTCCAGCAGGTGCGACTGCGAGACGTGCAGCGGCAGATAGCTCAGCGGGCAGTCGTCGTCGTAGGAAATCGCCAACAGCCGCTGCACGGACAGGCCATCGTAGCCTCGGACGAAGGGGTTTTTGGAATGAGACATGGGATTCCTCCAGCAGAGGATGGCCGAGGCAATCCCCTGCCGGGGATTGAACCCCAGCGAGTGGATGAAGTGGCAGCCGGTCAGCCGGCCGCGGCGTCGGGCCGCCCTGGTGGCGGGCGGTGCAGGTCAGTGGAAGATGGTGATTCGGGACATGGCCGCTCCTGCGAAAAGAAGGAGGGACATGGCCCCGAACGGGGACGCATGTCCCTCGTGGGGTGGGATGAATGGACGGTGGGTTGCCAGGCGCGGCTCACCAGCCGTTGTAGTGCAGCGTGAGGTCAGCGATGACCTGGCGCCGTTCCAGATCGAGGCCGCCGAAGTCGGACAGCCCCTCGAAGCCGCAACGCTTGAGCATCGCGCCGCCCTCGCGGGAGTTGTAGAAGCTCACCATCGCGGACAGGAACATGCGTTGACCGCTGCTCAGCACGCCCAGGGCGTCGTTGAGCATCAGCATGTTGGGCCGCAGGTCCCACTTGGTGGTGGCACGCTGCAGACCTTCGCGTGTGCCGTCGCCGAACCACTCGTGGCCGGCGATCTGCGCGCCGCGCTTCCAGGCCTCGAAGAAGGCCTGCGGTGCAGCGTCGAAGTGCGCCTGTTCCAGCGCCATCTGATCGAGCACGTCTTCGGGTAAAGACAGATTCATGAGAGAACTCCTTGAAGGGTGGGAATCAGGGGTGAGCGCGCTGTCTCCAGGCATGGGTATCCAGGGCGCGCTGTGCTGCGAGGTGGTTCGGGAAATACTCGACGGACTCCCGCGATACCGGGCCTTCGTCGTCTTGCGTGCCGATGTAGTGGCCGGCCGCGCTGCGCAGCACCTGTAGCGGCAAACGCTTGCCGGTCCAGGCCAGCGCCAGCGCACCACTGCGCACTGCGGTTGCAGAGGAAGATGCGGAAGGTTCAGACATGCCGTGCTCCTTGGTGGGCCGGGGAGCACGCATCCCGTAGGGGATGGGGTTCCCCTCGGGTAGTTGAGAAAAGTGCATCGTCGCCAGGCCGGCGAGCGTCCGCGGTGGGCGATGCGAAGCGGACTGGATCGGTCAACGCGGCGAACCACGTTGCAGTCTTGAAGACCGAGACTGCCAGGGCATGCCGCTGACGACTGTCAGCAACGCATGGCGTGAGGATGGGCGCGAGGCATGGCTGCCGTCGCAGGGAAAACCGAATCGCGGACGGCCCGCTTTAGGGCAGGCCCGCGTCACGGGACAAGGCAAGGACCAGGGCGCCGAAGGCCACGCGGGCCTTCGGCTGGAGAGGAAGGAGAACCACCTGTGGGCTGCGTCAGCGCAGGCCGTCGTCAAAGCCGTTCGCTGCGTCAGCAATCGCACCCGGCCCGTTTCGTGGCTGGGGCCGGAAACCTCTGGCGTGCATCCACACACAAAGGGAGCCCGTTGTTCCGCCGGCGGGCACCGGCACGGAATACCCTCGGCCCAAGGGGCCTCCTCACGGCTCGCGCGGCGGCAAGGCGTCAGGAAGCCCCTCGTGGCCGAGGCAAGGCACACCGATCAAGGGAATGGCGGCGGGCGCGATTCGTGGAGCAATGACCTTCTCGCCCCGTCGCCCGATGGTGGGCAGACGGGGCGCGCGCACCGTTGCAGAAGGAGACGCGCGCTTTGGAGTCCCGCGCGGTGCGGGACGTTTGCCTCGCCGCCAGTGAAGGGCCAGCGCGGCAGGGGGAAGCGAGGATCAGGACGCCTTGGAGGCAGCGCGCCGCTTGCGCGGTGCGCTGCGCCGGCCCGTCGGGGACTCGATCGGCAACGTGCCCTTGCAGTCCGGGTAGCGCGAGCAGGACCAGAACGCGCCGCTTTTGCCCGTGCGCTGCTGCATCGGTGCGCCGCACTGCGGGCAGGCCGGCGCCGGCGGCAGCTTGAGCGAGAGCGTTGCGCCGCGGTACTGCTGCACGAGCTGGCCGATCCACACGGACTGCTTCTCGATGAAGGTGTCCAGCGCCATCTGGCCGGCCTCGATCATGTCGAGCGCCTGCTCCCACACCGCCGTGGTGCCGGGGTCGGCGATGGCCGAGGGCACCGCGTCGATGAGCGTGAATGCCGCGTCGGAAGAGCGGACGGCGCGGCCTTTCTTGACCAGGTAGCCGCGACCGATCAGACCGTTGATGATGTTGGCGCGTGTCGCCTCGGTGCCGATGCCGGTGGTATCTCGCAGCTTCTGTTTCAGCCGCGGGTCGGTCACGAGCTTGGCGACGGTCTTCATGGCCTTGATCAGCTCGCCCTGCGTGTAGGGTTTGGGCGGCAGCGTCTTCAGCGCCTTGAGATCCACCTTTCCGACCGGGCAGGACAGGCCCGCATGCAGGGCGGGCAGCACCTGGCTGCGCTGCGCATCCTCGCCATCGGCATCGTCCGGCCCCGGCGTCGCCAGCACCTCACGCCAGCCGGTGACGGCGATCTGCTTGCCCACGGCCGCCAGCGACTGACTGCCGCACGAGAACCGCGCCACCGTCCGGTCGAACTCATGGTGCGGGAGGAACTGCGCGAGGTAATGGTCGCGGATCAGCCGGTAGACGGCCAGTTCCTTCTCGTTCATGGCCGACAGGTTGGCGGGCTCCAGCGTCGGGATGATGCCGTGGTGAGCCGATACCTTGCCGTCGTTCCACGCACGCGAACGCTGTTGGCGATCCAGGCGCTCGATCAGCGGCCGCAGGCTGGGGTCGGTCTTGACCAGGCTGTCGAGTACGGTCGGCACCTCGGCCAGCATGCTCTCGGGCAGGTAGCCCGAATCGGAGCGCGGGTACGTTGTCGCCTTGTGCGTCTCGTACAGCGCCTGGGCAATGTCCAGCGTCTCCTGCACGTCGAGGCCCAACTGCTTGGAGCACACCTCCTGCAGCGTGCCCAGGTCGAACGGCAGCGGCTGTGCCTCGCGCACGCGCTCGGTGTCCACTGACACGACCTGCGCATCGCGTGCGGCGCGAATGCAATCCGCAGCCTGCTGCGCCACCGGCTGCTGAAGGCAGCGACCCGCTGCATCCGTGCTGCCTTCGGGCGGTATCCAGCTCGCGGTGAAGGACCGACCGGCATGGGATAGCAGCACGTCCACGGCCCAATACGGCACAGAGACGAAGCGCGCGATCTCGCGATCACGGTCCACCACCAACTTCAGCGTCGGCGTCTGCACGCGCCCCACCGACAGCACGCCGGTGTAGCCGGCCTGCCGACCTAGAAGCGTAAACAGCCGGCTCAGGTTCATGCCGATCAGCCAGTCGGCACGCGAGCGGGCCAGGGCCGAGTAGTACAGCGGCAGCGTCTCGGCGGACGGCTTGAGCGCACCCAGCGCCTTGCGGATGGACGCATCGTTGAGCGCCGACAGCCACAGACGCTGAATCGGCCCGCAGTAGCCGCATAGCTCGATGATCTCACGGGCGATCATCTCGCCCTCGCGGTCGGCGTCGGTCGCAATCACCAGCTCGCCCGCCTTGGCGACGAGCTGCTGCACGACCTTGAATTGCGCCGCGGTCGCCGCCTTGGGCTCGACACGCCAACGCTCAGGAAGAATGGGCAGTTGCTCGATGGCCCAGCGCTTGTATTGCTCGCCGTAGCCTTCGGGCGGAACCGCCTCCACCAGATGACCGATGCACCAGGTCACGACGACACCCGCGCCGCTGTAGCAGCCGTTGCCGCGTTGACCGGCACCCAGCACACGGGCGATGTCCTTGCCCTGGGACGGCTTCTCGCACAGGAACACGCGCATGAAGCCTCCTTGGAAATGTGCGGTTCATCGGATGGGCGTCAGCTTGGCGGGGCCAGGAGATGCCGGCAGCAAGGAAGTCGATTGATGCAGACACCGCTTTGTGATCGGCAGGCGGTTCGTTGCCGCAGCGGTGTGCATAGACCGCAGGAGCTGGCACAGCAAGAGCGTCGTTTCGGGAGGGCGGCTGGAACTCCGTGGACGACCTTGGAGCTATCCCCTGGGGATAGCTCGCTGGTGCATCGCGGGCGTATGACGGTTGCTACAGCCGCCCTCGGGGGAACGGCGATGGGCGAATTACTGTCCGCCGGCCGGCTTGGTGCTGAGCGCCACCGACTCGATGCGGTACGGCAGGATGCCCACGCGCCGCGCCTCGACCTTGAACGTCACGCGCTCGTTCTCGTCGGCGTCCTCCCATTCGTCGCGCACGGTGCGGCCCTCGACCAGCACCCGCATACCCTTCTGGTACAGCGTCTTCCAGTGCTCGGCGTCGCGGTGCCACAGCTCCACGGGCGCCCAGAAGCCGCCGCGATCTTCGTACTCGCCGTCCTTCTTCGGGATCGGGTTGTCGAAGTAGACGTTCAGGCGAAGCAGCCGGCGCGGCTCGTCGTTGCCGTTCGGAAATTCTCGGTAGTCCGGCGCAGAACCGATGTTGCCCTCGCCGACGAAGTGCGTGCTCATGGTGACTCCTTGGTGGTGGGTGGAACGGCCGCGGTATGCCCGTGGAAACGCCGCAGGTAAGCAGCTTCGGCCTGCGCGGCCTTGTTGGCGCATTCCAGGGCTTGGCGAGCGATGCTGTGGGTCAGGCTGATCTGCATGTTCAGCACGATGCGCTGCAGTTCGATCGCGTACAGCTCGTCGATCAGCGAGGCCGGCGTCGCGGGGTTGGCCAGCAGGGCCTCCCACAACGCCACGCCCATGGAAGAGCGGTCGAGGTTGCGCCAGCGCAGGAAGGTCGTCCCTGCGCCAGTGGTCTGCTGGGCCAGTTGCACGTTGAGCAAACTGAATGGATAGGCGCGCGCCTGGGGCAGCACGCGCCGCTGCGCCAGGCCAATCACGTCGTCGCGCAGTGCTGCGCACTGGCTGGCCCAGGTCTCCAGACTCCCCTTACCCTTAAAAGGCTGTAAAAGGCCTTTTAGGTAGCCTGCGTGTTCCAGCCGCCGGAAGTCCGCCTGTTCCAGCGCCACGAAGCGCGTGGAGTGGCTGATGGGGATCGATGCTGTCATGCGCCAGCACCCTCATCGCCCGCCGCACCATCGGCTGCGCCATCCGTGTGAGCCGGCGCATCGGGCTCGATGGCGGGCGCTGCAGGCGGCGTGCCGGGCTTGGTCGTCCGCCGCGCGATCGGTGGCGCGAAGCGCGAGCGGCGCGTGCCTTCCAGCACGTCCTGCGGCAACTCGCCGAACTTCTCCAGCGCCGCTCGCGCCGCCGCGTTCTTCGCCGCGAAGTCGTCGCGCGTCGTGCCCGAGTAGCGGTACTGCTGGGCCAGCGAGAACAGGCTGCGCAGCGCGTGCGCACCATCATTGAGCCAGCGCTCCAAGGTGCTGCGGTCGATCAGCGCCGTGTGGTGCGCCAGGATGAGTTTGCGTGCCAGGTCGTCGTAGTCGGCCAGCAGATACACCGCCATGAAGCCGAGCTGGGCGTTCACGAACAGCGGCAACTTCACCGGCTGCACGTTCATGTTCTCGCCCAGGGACAGCGCCGCTGGCACGTCGGCCAAGGCCTGACCCACCTGTTCGCGCAGGGACTGCAGACGGGTCTTGGTGTCGGCGAGCTTGTCCTCGATCCGCAGCATCCACCAGTCCGAGTACGGGTCGTCCTGCTCGGCGCCGCGCTTCATTTTGTTCATGGCGCCGATGAAGCCGTTGAGACCGATGATGCCTGGGCGCCCCTCGGTCGGCGCGCGGCCGTGCCAGATGCGCGATGCGTGGTGTGTGTGCAGCGTCAGCGACATCGCGCTGCGCAGCGATCCGAGATTCAGTTGCAGGGGTTCTGTGCGTTCGTTGGCCATGAGAGCGACTCGCGGTGAAGGGGCGAGTCGCCAGCATCGGCATCGACCGGAAGGCCGTCAGTCAACAAACCGCAGCCCATGCGCGCCCGGTTTGTTCCGCACGGAAGGCTGTGTGTGCCGGCTATCCCCTGGGGATAGCTCGGCGGAGTCGTTCGCGGCTCGCTCGGAGGTGAGACCGCGTCGCGGGGTTATGCCTCGCGAGGTCTGTACCAGGCGGCCCGTTGACCCTCCACCTCACGGTAGCGAAGCTCGAACAGGCGGCACTCGTGCACCACCTGACGCCAACTGCTGCAGCCGTACTTGGCTGGAAGCTGCTCTGGATGCCGGCCCGCGATCCAGCGGCCAGCAGCGGCGATGGGTGTCCAGCCCTCGACGGCCAACTGCGCGGCGGCCTCGCGCAGCGCGCGGACGATGCCGGCGGCCGGCCAGTCCACCGTGCCGTCCGGCGCGATGCCATTGACCACCAGGTCGTGGAACACATCCGACTGGACGAACTCCGCTGCCAGGCGCCGCGCCTGATCCATGTGCTCGGCCCAGCCGCGCAACTGCTCGAAGTGTTGATCGATGCGCGTGTAGGCGGAACCGAGTTCGTCCTGTGCGGTGCGGCACCCGTCCACGGTCCATAGATCGTGCTGGTCTATGAAGTGGTGCACCAGGGTGTTGCGCAGCGATACCAGGTCTTTGAGGTCGGCCTGGGTTTTGGCGTAGTCCTGCGCAGACAGGCTCAGTTGCACGCGCGTGCGAAAGGAAATCACATCGCCGGGAAGATCGTCGTCGCGTTCCTCGCCCCCATTTCCATCGGTGACGACATACGAACCAAACAGTTGTCCGACCAACGTGCCCAGGGTCTTGGTCGCGGCATCTTCAATCCGCGCTGCGCGAATGGACTCCAGCGAATGCGCCGGGCCTGAAATCTCGTGGTGGGCCACGATGGCTTTCATGAGGCGCTCGTATTGTTGAAGGCGCAACAGGCATCTGCCCAGCAAGCGCTGAACGTCTCGCTGTAGTGGTTGCAGTGCGTTTGTGGCGGGGGAAGTCGTCATGTCCATCGTCGGCCGGGCTCGTGCGTGGCTGTCCTCATCTGATTCACAGGCGACAGTTTCGCCTGTCATTCGGCGGGCGACAATCGAGCGCGGCGGAAAGATGTCTGTTCCAGCTATCCCCTGGGGATAGTCAACATCAGCGATCACGCAAGGCTTCTCGGAGCTGTGCCAGGTAGGCACGTGCCACCTCGGGGTCAGCCGCACGGGATGCCGGCGGTGACGATGGCGCAGGTGGCGCTGGCGGTGCCGATGCACTTTCTCCGGCCCAGGCCTTGAACTCCCCGCGGATCGCCTTCTGGATGATGCCAAACAGGTAGCCGGCCGGGTTGCGTACCGCGCTGTTGTGGCAGCGTGCCACCCACTCGTCGAGAACAGCCTGCCTCTGCGCCTCGTCCACCTGCTGCAGCGCCATCAGCGCGCCGGCCTGCTGCTCGTCCTTCAAGCGCAGGAAGCGCTCGGGCAGCCGCAGGTTCTGCAAGGCCCTCGCGCGCGGTACTGTACGTACTTCATTTATACGATCATTACGTACTGTACGGTCCTCCTTCGGAATCCGAAGAGAGCCGTCTGGCGCGGGTTTCGGCCCTGCTTCGGATTCCGAAGACGGGCGCGCGCCATTCCGAAGCAGGGCTTCATGGCCTTCTTCGGATTCGTGGTCCGCACCCTCCTGTGGATAACCTGGCGTCTTCCAGCCATGCCGCGCCATGCGCTGCGCCAGTACTTGCAGGCGGGTCGGCAGCGTGCGCCCGCTGAGCAGCGGGTCTTCGGCGATCTCCCGCAGCGTGTTCATGCCCACGACCTGCACCGCCTTCGCCGCGTGCGTGAGCGCCAGGCTCACCAGGCCCAGGTAGTCGGGGTCGAGCTGCATCGCCTCAAAGGGTGACAGCGGTTCGTCGTGCAGCACGTAGAGGTTGCCTTGGATACGGCCGGTCTTGGGATCGCGCCGCCGCCGCACGAGACTGAGCCAGCGCGTCAGCCGCAGCAGCGTCAAGGCGCGCGCCACGGTCTCGTGCGAGGCTTGCGCCGCACAGGGCATGGACGCCAGATATGGGCGGAGCTGGTCGTAGCTGGGAAAGGCGGTCACGCCGTCGTCATTGAGCTGCAGGCGGAACACCTGCCAGGCATTGCGCTCCAGCGGCGTCAGGCGCCGGTCGAGGAACAACGCGCGCGGCACGTTCTCGTGCCGATTGCCGCTGTAGAGAAAGCTGTCCTGGCACGGCGACGTGCCCTGCGTCGGTTCCTTCGGCTCAAGGTGCCGCAGCGCCTCGTCGAACAACGCCGACAGTGCAATGGGGCCTTCGCGCCGTGGTGCGCCCCCGGTGGTCATGGCCTACACCAGCCCCTGGTCGACCCAGTCCCGTATCGCCGACCAGATCACCGACATGGGCAGGGTCATGGCCTCGGCCAGGTCCATGGTCAGCGCCAGCATCGCCATGTCGTCATTCAGCACGATCTGCCGCTCCTTGAGGCCGGCCTTCCAGCGTTCCCACAAGGCCGCGTCCTGCGCCTCGTCGAGCACCGGATGCCGGCCCTTGCGCTTGGGCAGCCCGAGGATGTCGCGGCGCAGCGCCACCTCCTGATGCGTGAGGCCATAGAATTTGCTGACCATCTCCGTGCTCGCCCCCAGGCGCAGCATGCGGTCCACCGTGGCGATCTCCCGCTCCACGTCGTGCACCTGGCTCAGCAGCCGCTTCAACACTTCCCGGTTCACCGACACCGAACACCACGACACCGTGGCATTCACCAGCATGCTCACGAGTTCGGGGTGTTTCAGGGCATCCAGCTCCTCCTCGCCGAAGCCCATGGCCTTGCAGCGGCGCAACTGGCCGTTGCGCAGGTCATGCAGGGCCTGCGCGATCACGGCTTGGTTGAGCGGGTGCGGTGCCGACATACGGAAGCCTCCTGCGCGCTCAGGACTCGTGGTCCGAGCCGCCGGTGTCCAGATCCAGCAGCCGGCGCGCCAGGCGCAGCAGACGGAAAAGCTTCACCAGCCCGGAATCACTCAGGCGCATGGCCATGCCGCCGTGACCATGCAGCAGCGGCCCAAGTTCATCGGGTAGCCGCGCGCGATCCAGCTCAGCCGCAGATGCCGGTGCCGCGCTCAGTGCGTCCAGCAGGGTCAGCACCGCGCGAGCAAAAGCCGGCAGTACGTTCGCCTGGCCCAGGGCCGGCGCTACGCAGATGAAGCCGATGCCGCCGTCGCTGACTTCGATGTGATCGGCTGCCGCCGCTTCCCCGGCGATTTCGCGCGCGAACTGCGCGATATGCGCGCGCAGGCGATCCGGCACGTCCAGCCCCGGCTCGACGTACCAAACGTCCGAGATGGGGTAGAGCCCGCCGGCCTGCACGGGGATCGCCCGCAGCGCATCGGCCTCGAAGTCTGGCAGCTTGTCGCCGAGCTGGTCCGCGACCATCCGCTGGATGGACTGCAGGCGCTCGGTGGTCGGTGCCGGTGTCACGATGTGTCCTTGCAGGCGCGCGTCGCGTTGCCCGTGCTGTTCCTCCGGCGTTTCGGGCGATGCAGGCGGTGTCGCTGCTGGCGCCGGAGGCGCGACCGGCGTGGTGTCGCGCGGCACAGACGAGGCGGGTGGCTGCTGAGGCGCAGAGACCGGCGGAGGAGGACCAGCAGGCGCGACAGGCGCTGCCGGTGGCGTCGGCGCCGCCGGTTCGCTGGTCAGCGCACGCTGGCGGCTTTCGCTGTCGTTGATCTCCAGCGCCAGCGTGTCGTAGTCCGCCTCCAGCAGCTCGGCCATCTGGCCGACCAGCTCGTCCTGCACTCGCTGCGGCGAGAAGTCGTCCGGCTGTGTGTCGAACTGCGTCAGCACGTCCTGAAACAAGGTGGCGAAGTCCACGGTCACGGTGCGGCCCAGCGCACGCCGCTCCCAGGTGCGCTCGCACGCCTTGCGCAACACCGCGAGCCGGTCCACCTGATGCCGGCCCAATCCGCCGTACAACAGCGTCGGGATCGCCGGCAGCAGGTAGCGCACCGCATCGTTCATACGGCTGATGTGCGACTGCGGCACCGGATAGCCGTCGGCAGTCAGCCGCCGCGCAAGTTCGCTTTGCGACAGCGCCTGGCCGCTTTCCTGCTCGTAGAACTCGCGCGCCTTCTCGATGCCCAACGCCCGCTCGATGAAGGTCAGCCCGCCGCGCAGCTCGTTCTCGGCCAGATGCCCGGTCAGCGCCACGATTTCGCCGCGCGCCGGCCACGGTCGAAACAAGCACGGTACGCGATAGAAGCGTTCCTCCTTGGTCTCGCTCCACAACTCGCGCAGGATGGCGAGCCGCGTATTGCCACCGTTCCTGATGATGTAGTGCGCCTCGCCCGGCCGGCGCGTGATCGCCGGCGGCGCGTCCAGCCCGCGTTCGCGGATCGACGCCTTGATTTCCTCGTAGGCCGGGTTGCGCGTCACGCGCGGGTCATGTTCATAGGGGCGCAGCTCGTCCAGCGTCACCACCATCGGTGTGTCGGCGATGGGGTCGGTCAACGCCCCGGCCGAAGGACCGCTGCGTTCGAAGCCCTTGGCCAGCAGCTTGGCGGCCATGTCCTGCGGCGTCGGCTCAGCCATCGCTGCTCTCCCGAGACACCGTCAGTACCTGTCGATCGGCGCGGCGAAGCTGCGCGCGTGCGTTGCTGCTGGCGCGGTGATCGCTCGCAGTCGAGCTGGTATAGATCGCGGCGCAGCCGGGCTTGGTGAACATCAGGTGCCCGCCGCGCGTGCGTTTCACGTGCCAACCTTCGCCCAGCGCGAACTCGATCAGCGCGCGCAGCCGCGCATGGCCGCGGGCCAGTTCATGCGCGTTCGCCATGACTGGCTCCCCCTGCGCGGCCTCTGCCGGTAACGCATGCAAAGCGCTCCCTCCATGCCGGGAACAGCTCGCCAGCCAGCGCACGCATCGTCTCCAACGCCGCAGGCGCAGTACGGCCCACTGGTTGCCGGTACTCGACGCGATGCACTGGCAGCCCCCGTGTTGCGGCACGTGGGTAGGCTTCAATGGCCGGGACGTCGGTGTTCAGGACCTGTATGCCTGCGTGCGCCTGGAACACTTGTCGCAGGGCCTGCTGGATCAGTCGGGCGTTCGACGAAACCGGATGCACACGGTTGATGAGCAAGCGCAGCGGTGGCGGCTCGATGCCGAGGTGCCGATACGGAGCTATGTCCTCGATCAGTTGCAGCGTGCCGCGCCTCAGCTCGCGGGCCGCCAGGATTTCCGGCGTCACCGGTGACAGCGCCAGACTGGAGGCCAGTACCGCCATCTCCAGCAGCACACTGCGCGCTCCCTGGGTATCGATCAGCAGCAGGTCGTAGTGCAACGCCAGCGCGGGGAGGAGGTGACGCAGGCGCAGCCGGCCGTCGGGCGCGTGCAGCAGCAGTGTGTTCAGTTCGCCGCGGTGGTCGTTCGACACCACCAGGTCGAGACCCGCCACAGCGGTCTGCGAAGCCAATTGCTCGATACGCTGCTCATTGAAGGCCAGCATCTCGTAGATGCCGGCAGGCGCATGCGTGCCGAGGGTGAAGTAGCTCGACAAGGTGGGCTGTACGTCCAGGTCCAGCAGCAGCACGCGCAGTCCCGCATCGGCGATGAAGCCGCCCAGGTTCGCTGCGGTGGTCGTCTTGCCGACGCCACCCTTGGTCGAAATGATGGATACCACCTGCATGGTGCGACTCCTCGTGGAAGGGATTCCGGCGCAGCGCGGGCTCACGCCCGTTCCCTGAGTCGATCGGTGATCCACTGATCGATCTCCACCGAATCCCAGCCGATGGCGCGTACCCCGAGGCGCAGGGGCTTGGGAAACTTGCCCTCCTTGATCAGGTTGTAGATGTGGGCGCGTTTGAAGCCGGTCTTGGCCTCGACTTCCGCGCGGCGCAGGATGCGGTGTTCGTTCGGCGCCGCGGTGGCGATGGTCTGGGCAGTCACGAGGGACACTCCTTGGCGCTGTGTAGCGGCGGTGATGGAAGTGCCCGTATTCAATAGCGCGGTTCCTGCGCAGTCACCGCAAGTGCAGACGCGCCGTCTGCACTTGCAGTCAGCGGTCCTGGGTGGCGAGATGACGCTTGGCAGCCGAAAACTTCGCCCATAGCGTTCGCTCGCTGATCCCGGATTTGTCGCCGTAATGGGCAACCAGCGCACTGATGACCGACTCCAGCGTCTCGAAAGACGAATAGGGAACGCCATTGGGTGACTTGCCCAATAGCAGGGTCAGAAGACCGCCAACGATGTTCAGGTAGGTGGATTCACTGCGGGCGCCCGGCGTCCCGGACCGCTTTTCGCGCTCCGTGCGCGCCTGGTGTTCCTGGCTGAGCGTCTGGAACTGGTCATAGAGCGCGTCCCAGGCTTGCACCTTGTCGGCAAGCTGGAGTTTCAACGCCTCGCGATCCATGACCAGTGCCTGCACGGCATCGACACTGACGGCCGGATGCAGGTGACGCTCAAAGGCATCGAACAGGAAGGCCGGTCGCTGGTCGGGATAGAAACGGATCATCCAGGCCTTCAGATCGACGTGGCGGATCGTGAGGCCAGGGTCATCGAGCAAGGCGGGGTCGTTGCTCGTGAGGCCATCCTTGCCGTAGGGAAGGTCGAGATGCACCAGTGCGTCGTAGATCCGGTCCGCGTTCAGGCGAAGCTGTGGCCAGCGCGCCAGTGCAGCGTGCTCCGGTAGCCGGTTCATCCCCTCGGCGACATCAAGGATACGGCGCTCGAAGCGTGACAGCCCCGCCCACTGGATGGCCGCCTCGATCGGACGATAGAAGACCTTGGCTTGGGCGCCGGAAGAAGATGACTTTCTCATGGGCTACTCCCTGGTGAACGGGTTCAGGACATCGGCTTTTCTCGTGGTCTGGTCGACGCCATCCCACACCTTCGTGGCGCGGAGCGGTGGCGACTTGGCTTGTGGAAAGGTTGTAGTGACGGCGAATGGCTGCAATGCTCACCCCAGCAACCAGTCGATGTGGCACCTTGTCCACCAACACCGAGCCTCTGCGTGGCGGTATGCTTCAAGATGTTTCTCGCCCATGACGGGGAGGCTTGGTAGTGAGGTTTTGCTACAGATGCCATCGCGGCGAAAGACGCATTCAGTCTCTGCGCCCTCATGTCTGGGCATCACCCGCATGTCGGACGCCGATGGTCTTTCAGCAGACGCGGTTCGGGTGGCAACGGGCGCGGCGATGCCGTCTCGACGGGCAACGATGAGGCTTCGAGCCAGACGGCACGGGTCTTCGTTCAGATCAAGAAAGAATGACAGGCGAATGCCATCGATTCACCGACAAGTCTCAGAACATCAACAGTTCTATTGCGGGCAACCGACATGACAGAAAAGCCGATCACGGTCTTCCAGCATCTTCACCTCAGGGGCAAGACAGCAACCGCAATGCGCAGTGGCATCCTCGCGCAGGTTGGTGGCTCTTGGCGTCACGACGCTGAGCGGGAAGAAGACCTCAAGCAACACTTGGGCGACGACGATGTGATCGTGCTTGTACGATCTGCATTCGACGACGTCGATGAATCGGCTCTGGTGCTGTGGCAAGAGCCTGATGGCTACAAGGTTTCCAATATCGTGCCGCGAAACGTCGGTGAGCTTGGTATTGACAAGTACAACGCGATTCTTCGCGACTTCGTCGCCCAAGTCGCGGAACCGGCGTCCCGGGCCGGCGGTTTCGGCGTCGAACTGACCTCTCCCAACCAGACTCTTGAGGATTGGCTGGATGCCGAACCGGCAGCAGCCCTGCGGCGCTTCTCGCGGCTCGCCAATAAATCCACAGGTGCGGCCCATTCCATGGACAGGGAGCGCTGGTACGCGTTCCTGATTGCCGCGCACCGTGCATCGAAACGACTGGATAGTGACCAATTGGCACGGTGGCTTGTCGAGGTGGAGGCCTGGTCCGCAGGGCGGGCGCAGGACTTGGCCATCGACTATGAATTCGCACTCGGACTGCTTGAACAGTATGACCAGTCGCATACATGAGCCTGAATACTTCAGTCATTGACGACTTGGCTGCTTTAAACGCGCCTGTATTGTGCGTGGATACATGCACCGTCCTTGACGTCATCCGTGACATCACGCGCGAAACAGCGGTAGCACACGATGCCAACGCCGGGCTTGCCTTGCTTGCGGCAGCCGAGGCCGGCTCCGATCTGATTGTTCTGATGGCAGAACAGGTGACCATCGAACTTGCTGCTCATGTCGCTGGCGTCGAGGTAGAGGCTCGAAACGCTTTGGCAAGGTTCCGGGCACAAGCTCAACGTATCCATGAAGTGGCCTTGGCCTACGGTGCCCAGGGAATGCTGCCGCTGGACCACCTTGAGGGACACGTCGCGCGGGCCAGGACAGTGCTGAACAGGTGGCGGGACGTTGCCAGCGTGGTGCCGCACAACGATGGGGTCGCCAGCCGTGCGTTCAAGCGAGTCAACGAACCTCGTGCTCCCGCCCGACTGGGTAAAGAATCAATGAAGGATTGCGTGATCGTCGAAGCCTATATCGAGGCGGCTGGCCAGCTTCGCTCCGCAGGGCTGGTGGCGCCGATCGTGTTCGCCTCGTCGAATACGAAGGAGTATTTCGCGCCGAACACCCGACGTCTTCAAGATGAAATCGCTGCCGATCTAGAGGACGTTGGTGTGGAGTACGCCCCAAACTTCGGCGCAGCGCAACACAGTCTCGGCCTATAGGCGCATCTGGACAGGACCCTGGTGGCTGTGCATGGACGTTGCTGGGCGATGGCAGACGATCCCGGGTTGCCGGGCAGGTGGGGCTGGTACATAATCTGGTCTAATTCCGTGGCGCTCACGGAAGAAACCCGTTATCAATCAACGGGTTGAGTGCGGCGTAATGTTCCCTTCACCCGCTCCACTTTAGCTTCCATGGAAATCCACAGACTTCCATAAGTTACTGTCAGCAAATGATTTTTTGCTCGACGGCGATCCAGCGAGATCCACCGAAATCCACCCGCTGCTGGACTGAATCAGTCCATCCGGTAGTCCATCGAAGCGGTCGGGTTCGAGTCCGGATTGTCGCTGGGGCCGAGCGAGCCATGGGATGAGCATCTGACTCCTGACGTTTTCAGGAGCAGACATGGCACTCACTGACATGGTCGTCCGGCAGGCCAAGGCCACCGGCAAGGACTACACCCTCCCTGACTTCGACGGCCTGTCGCTGGCCGTCTCGGACTGCGGCACCAAGGCCTGGCACTTCCGGTACACCTGGCTCGGCCAGCAGAAGCGGATGTCGCTCGGCATCTATCCGGAAATCAGCCTGCGCGAGGCCCGCGAGCTTCGCGACCAGGCCCGTTCGCTGGTGGCCAAGGGCATCAATCCGCAACGGCAGCGAGTGAAAAAACCGGGGCCGGCGCAAATTCAGCCGCATTAATGTCATCCAGGTAGCAGGCTGTCGTGCGCTCGTGCCCAGCATCGGCCCTTGCTCGGGCCGGGTGCTAGGCGCGCCTCAGAATTTACGACGAATTTATGTGCGGCCCCTCTTCTGGAATGGAGAATTTACGGATCATCGTTGAATACTTGAGCATGGCTATTTCGCCATTCACTTGCGAAGAAAAATCATGCCTCTCAAGAATATTCAGACGACCGGAAAGGCCATTGCAGTAGCAGTCAGTGGACTGCAGTTGGGAGTGGCGACCAGCGCCCAGGCACAAGTCTCCGGCAGCGCGGCGTCGACGTCGGACTACGTCTGGCGCGGTTCTTCCCAGACGCGGGAAAAACCTGCCATCCAGGCGGGCTTCAAGTATGCCCACGAATCGGGGTTGTTTGCCTCGATGAGGGGCTCGAATGTCAAGTTCAAGCCCGACAACGGCGCCAGCAGCGAGTTCGGCATCGCATTGGGCTGGAACGGCAAGATCACCGACAAGTGATGGAGTCCGAACATGACTGAGTTTCTTCTCGTATTCGCCCTGGCGATCGGCCTGGGCTGGCCGCTCGGTCGCTATCTGGCGGCAGTGATGCGCGGCGAGCCGATGCGGGGCGACGGACTCTTCCTGCGCCTGGAACGGCCCCTGTACGCACTGCTCGGCACCGACCCCCAGCGGGGCATGAGCTGGCGTGGGTATGCGGGCGCCTTTTTGCTGAGCAATGGGGTGCTGGGCGTCATCGTCTGGTTGATCCTGATGACCCAGGCGTGGCTGCCGCTCAACCCCAACGGCGCACCCAACATGAGCTGGGACCTGGCGCTGCACACCATGGTCTCCTTTCTGACCAACACCAACCAGCAGCACTACGCCGGGCAGGCCCAGCTTTCCTACCTCGCCCACATGATGGGCATCGTGTCGCTGCAAATCATCACGCCGATGATGGGACTGGCGCTTGTCGTGGCGACGCTGCGAGCGCTGTTCGGTGGGCGCAATGCGCAGGCGCGCAAGGCCGATGGCCAGGATCAGACACCGGTGGACGTCGGTAACTACTGGGCCGACGTGATCCGCCCCACGCTGCGCTTGATGCTGCCGCTGTGCCTGCTGTGGTCGGTATTGCTGACCAGCCAGGGAGTGCCGGCGACGCTGGATGGTGGGCCGGTGCTCGCACCCGTCGATGCGACGGTTCAGATGAAGGAGCAGAAGATTCCACTGGGCCCGGTCTCGCCCATGGTCTCCATCAAGCAACTTGGCACCAACGGCGGCGGATGGTACGGCGCCAACAGCGCGGTGCCACTGGAGAACCCGACGCCGCTGTCGAATCTGCTGGAAACGCTGGCGCTCATTCTGATTCCGGTCGCGGTGGTCTTCATGATTGCAGGCCTGACCGGTCGCCGCAGGTTCGCCGCGCTGGTGCTCGGCACGATGCTGGTCATGTCGGTGGCGTCGGCAGGATTGGCCATCTGGTCGGAAGGGTTCTCCTCCACATCGCAGGACATCGCGTTGATGGAAGGCAAGGAAGTCCGCTTCGGCGCCGCGCCCTCCGCATTGTGGGCCGCACTGACGACGCAGACATCCAATGGCTCGGTCAACGCCATGCACGATTCGCTCGCGCCGTTGACCGGCCTGGTCACGATCAGCGACATGCTGATCAACGCCATCTGGGGGGGCATCGGCTGCGGCTTGCAGCAGTTCATCGTCTATCTGCTGCTCGGCGTGTTCCTGGCGGGCTTGATGACCGGGCGCACCCCCGAACTGTTCGGTCGCAAGATCGAGGCGCCCGAAGTCAAGCTGCTCGCGGTCCTGGTGCTGTTGCAGCCGCTGATCCTGCTGGGGCTGACCGCCATCACGCTGTCGGTGCCGAGCCTGACGGGGAACTCGAACCCTGGGTTCCATGCCATCAGCCAGGTGTTCTATGAATACGCCTCGGCCTTTGCCAACAATGGCTCCGGCTTCGAGGGGCTGGGCGACGCCACCGTGTGGTGGAACCTGACCTGCAGCTTCGTCCTGGCCGCTGGCCGTTACCCCGCCCTCATCATTCCGCTGGCGATCGCAGCCATGCTCGCGCGCAAGCGCCAAGCCCCGGAAAGCACGGGCAGCCTGCAGATCGAAACCCCCACATTTGCGCTCACGCTGATCGCCGTCATCGTCATCCTGACGCTGCTTCAGTTCATGCCCGTGCTGGTGCTCGGCCCGGTGGCCGATCACCTGAGCCTGATCGCGCGTTGAGGAAAAAATCATGAACCAAACAACCTCCAAAGATCACGCGGGCTGCCACCCGCGCATGGATGAGCGCAGCTTTATGCCTGCGCTGATCAACGCCTTCATCAAACTGGCACCGCAGCACATCATCAAGAATCCGGTCATGGCCGTGGTCTGGCTGGGGACCTTGCTGACCGCGGCCGCCACCCTCGCGGGCCGGGCGCAGCCGGGCTTCGGCTGGGCCGTGACTGCAATCTTGCTGATCACCGTGCTGTTTGGCAATTTCGCCGAGGCGGTGGCCGAGTCGCGGGGACGTGGCCAGGCGGCCTCGCTGCGCCGGGCCCGCAAGGACTTGATGGCACGCCGGCTCGACAAATCGGGGGGCGAAAAGACCGTGCCCGCCGCAGAACTGCGCCCCGGCGATCTCGTCGTGATTGAAGAAGGACAACTGATACCGGCCGATGGCGAGATCGTCGAAGGTCTGGCCACCATCAACGAAGCTGCCGTAACGGGCGAGTCCGCACCCGTGCTGCGCGAGGCCGGCACCGACCGATCGGGCGTGATCGGCGGCACCAAGGTGCTGTCCGACCGCATCGTCGTTCGCGTCACCGCAGAGCCCGGCAACAGCTTCCTCGATCGCATGATCGCGCTGGTGGAGGGCTCCAACCGTCAGAAGACGCCCAATGAGGTCGCCCTGGGCATCCTGCTCGGCGTGATGACGCTGACCTTTCTGATCGTGGTCGTGACCTTGCCGTTCATCGGCGGATTCGTCGGTGCCAAGATCAACGTGGTGTTGCTGGTCGCCCTGCTGGTGTGCCTGATCCCGACCACCATCGGCGGGCTGCTGCCGGCGATCGGCATCGCCGGCATGAACCGCGCGCTGCAGGCCAACATACTGGCCAAGTCCGGCAAGGCGGTGGAGGTGGCCGGCGACGTGGACGTGCTGCTGCTCGACAAGACCGGGACCATCACCTACGGCGACCGGCAGGCCACCGCATTCCATGCCCTGGCCGGGGTAGATGCTGCGCAACTGCGTCAGGCGGTCCTGCTGGCTTCGCTGGCGGACCCGACGCCGGAAGGAAAGTCCATCGTCAAGCTCGCCCGCGGCAAGGACGAGAAGCTCGACGAACCCGAGGGCGCGCACTTCGTGCCGTTCTCGGCGCACTCGCGCATGTCGGGGGTGGACCTTCCCGGAGGACGCATCATCCGCAAGGGGGCAATGGACGCGATTGTGCAGCACGTGCAGACGCTCGGTGGCGTCATCCCGGCGGAGCTGCAGGTGCGTGTCGCGAACGTGGCCCGCAAGGGCGCCACGCCGCTCGTGGTCAGCGACGGGGCGCATGTGCTGGGTGTCATCGAGCTGTCCGATGTCGTCAAGCATGGCCTCAAGGAGCGTTTCGCCCGCTTGCGTGCGATGGGCGTCAAGACCGTGATGATCACGGGCGACAACCCGCTCACGGCCGCGAACATCGCCGCCGAGGCCGGCGTCGATGACTACATCGCCGAGGCCCGGCCCGAGGACAAGCTCGCGCGCATCCGCGCCGAGCAGGCCGGTGGCCGCCTGGTGGCGATGGTGGGCGACGGCACCAATGATGCGCCAGCACTTGCCCAGGCCGATGTGGGGCTGGCGATGAACTCCGGCACCCAGGCGGCCAAGGAAGCCGGCAACATGGTCGATCTCGACAGTGATCCGGCCAAGTTGCTTGCGGTGGTAGAGATTGGCAAGCAACAGCTCATCACGCGCGGCGCGCTGACCACCTTTTCGCTGGCCAATGACGTTTCGAAGTATTTCGCCATCCTGCCGGCGCTGTTTGCCGCCACGATCCCGCAGATGGCGGCGCTCAATGTCATGAAGCTGACCAGCCCGACCAGCGCGGTGCTGTCGGCGTTGATCTTCAATGCCATCATCATTCCGCTGCTGATTCCTCTGGCGCTGCGCGGCGTGCGTTTCAAGCCATCGAGCGCGACGCAACTGCTGCGCAACAACATGCTGGTCTACGGCGTCGGTGGCGTCGTGCTGCCCTTCGTCGCAATCAAGGCGATTGACGTCGTGATTTCCGCCTTGTTCTCTCTCTGAGGATTCGATCATGTCGATTCAAAACGCAAACACGATCACCCCAACGCCTGCCAGCCCGTCCCAGGCCATCTCCGACAAGGGCCTGCTGCGTGGCGCCATCGGCCTGGCGATCATCTCGCTGGTCGGCTTCGGCCTGCTGTATTCGCTGGCCGGAGTCGGCCTCGGCCAGGCGTTGTTCCCGAGCGCGGCCAATGGCAGCCTGATCGAGCGCAATGGCAAGGTCGTGGGTTCGTCACTGGTTGCACAGCCGTTTGCGGATGCGCGCTACTTCCAGCCGCGCCCGTCTGCGGCCGGCCACGATCCGATGGCGGTCGCCGGCAGCAATCAGGCTCGCACCAATCCCGACCTGCGCAAGCGCATCGACGAAGCGCTCATGGGCGCGGCGCAGCGCAATGGCGTCGATCCCTCTGCCATTGCGGGCGATCTGGTCACGCAGTCCGGTGGCGGCATCGACCCGCACATCAGCCCGCAAGCGGCAGCCCTGCAGGCCGATCGCGTGGCGCGCGCCCGGGGACTCGGGCGCGCTGGGGTCGAAGCGCTGATCGCCCGGCACACGCAGAACAAGCAGCTGGGTCTGCTGGGCCAGCCTCGCGTGAACGTGCTTGAGCTCAATCTTGCGCTGGACGCTGCAACTTCGGCGGAAGTGAATGCACCGGCGAATGGGGGGTGACCGCGCCGAGTAGTCATGTTCAGGCCGAGGATGTGCTCCTTGGCCTGAAGGCCGCTGGCTAGCTGGGTCATTGCCCGAGCCCTTGGCGTGGCCAGCTCCCGGTCGTGCAACGCGGTGGCATGTTGAGCATTTGGCTCCTACGGCCGCATTGTTCTCGGACCGAGCATTTCGAGCAGTCTTGGGAGGCCATCGAGACCCGTTTGAGGGGAAGGCGTATTGTTTGATGGGTGAACGCAACGTTTAGCGCCGCTTGCATGAGGTGACACTTGACGTAGTGCAAGTGAACGTAGACGGATGCAGACAATGACAGCACTATGAGGATTGGACCAGCGATGGGAACCGAACAAACAGGGCAAGCCGATGCCTTGCTGAGGGAGATCAAGCGGCAGGCTACGGGACGCCTGACGGTGTTCTTGGGCGCTGCGCCCGGCGTCGGCAAGACCTACGCCATGCTGGCACGGGCGCGCGAGCTCCACCGTCAGGGGGTGGATGTGGTCATCGGCATCGTGGAGACCCACGGCCGTAGCGAGACCCAGACCATGCTCGAGGGATTGCCGCTACTGCCCCGCAAAAAGGTGGAATACCAGGGGCGGCAACTGGAGGAGATGGATCTCGATGGCTTGCTGGCGCGTAAACCGGCAATCGCCTTGGTCGATGAACTGGCCCATCGCAACGTCCCCGGAAGCCGCCATGAGCGGCGCTGGCAGGATGTGGAGGAACTGCTCAGCGCCGGCATTGACGTATACACCACGATCAATATCCAGCATCTGGAAAGTCTGAACGACGTGGTGCATCAGATCACCGGCATCCGCGTCAGCGAGACCGTTCCCGATGCCGTGTTCGAGCGTCTGCGCGACATCCGTCTGGTCGATCTGCCCGCACGCGAACTTATCGAACGCCTGAACCAAGGCAAGGTGTATTTACCGGAGCAGGCCGCCCAGGCACTGCAGGCGTTCTTCTCGCCGTCGAACCTCACTGCGCTGCGAGAGCTTGCGATGCAAACCGTCGCAGAGCACGTCGATGCCGACCTGCGCGAGGAGCGCGCGGCCCGTGGGCTCGAAGGCATTTCGATCCAGCGTCATGTACTGATCGCCATCGACGGTCGGGGGCACTCGGAATATCTCGTGAGGGCCGGCGCCATGATCGCCAGGCGCCGCGGAGCGCCGTGGTCGGTGGTCACGGTGGAGACCGGGCGCTGGGCCGATGCCGCCTTGCATACAGACGAGATGAATCGCGCGACCCCAGCGCTCAACAAAATGGCGCGCGACGAACAGCAGCGTCTGATGGAGATTGACAAGGCGTTTGCACTGGCGCGCAACCTGGGCGGCGAGACGGAAGTCATGCACAACACCGATGTCGCGCAGGCCCTGCTCGATGCAGCTGCAGCGCGTGATGCCAGGTCGATCGTAATCGGCCGCACACGGGAGCGGCCCATCGCGCGCCTCCTCAATCGCACGCTGACACAGCAACTGCTGCAGCGAGGCGCACGCTACGAACTCACCATCATCGGCACACCGCAGGCTCGGCAACGCCGGCCGAGACTGCCCGACATCACGGGAGAACGCCCTACCTGGCGAGAGCTTGTGCTGATCCTGCTGGCCAGCCTCGGAGCCGTCGGTGTGGCGGCGCTGGCCGAGCGCACCCTGGGTTTGCAGGATCTGTCGATGATCTTTCTGGTGGCCGTCATGCTGGTGGCTTCGCGCACGCGCATGGCTTCGGCTGTCATGACCGCGATACTGTGTTTTCTCGCCTACAACTTCTTCTTCATCGAGCCACGGTACACGTTCCTGATCAGTGCCCATCGTGGGGTGGCCACCGTCGTGCTGTTTCTTGCCGCGGCCCTGATCGCTGGACGACTGGCCTCGCGGCTGCGCATGCAGGTGGTGGCACTGCGCGCGGCGAACACCCACGCCACGGCCATGCAGAATCTGGGGCGCCGCCTCGCCAAGGCTGCCGATCTCGGGCAGGTCATCGCGGCGGGGGCTTCTGTCCTGCAATCGACCCTGCATGCCGAGGCATGGATCCGCATCAATGAGGAATCCGGCCCCGTCACTTCTGCGGGCCATCTTGGCGAGAAGGATTTGGCGGCTGCCGATTGGACGCAACGGCACGGCCAGGCCAGCGGCCGCTACACCGACACCTTGACTGGCTCTGCCTGGTGGTTCCTGCCCGTGTCCTCGGACAAGGACACGCTGGGGGTGGTCGGGCTCAGGTTCCCGCCGAACATGGGGCACCTGTCGTTCGAGCAACGCCGCCTTGCCGAGAACATGGTGGAAGACATCGGCCAGGCCGCCTTGCGCACCCGCCTGGTTTCCGAACTGGAGCTGGCGCGCGTCACGGGAGAGACGGAGCGACTGCGGTCGGCATTGTTGTCTTCCGTGTCGCACGACCTTCGCTCGCCCCTGTCGTCGATGATCGGTGCAGCGGACAGCCTGGCGCGCTATGGCAAGGACATGGGGCCGGAAGATCGGCAAAGCCTGCTGGAAACCATCCATGTGGAAGGCGAGCGCCTGGACCGCTACATCCAGAATCTCCTCGACATGACCCGGCTCGGACAGCAAGGGCTGACGCTGACGCGCGATTGGATCGGCATCGACGAGCTGGTGGGCTCGGCGTCTCGCCGCTTGCAGCGCTACGAGCCCAACGTCCGCATCGAGCACGAAATTCCGCCGGACCTGCCGCCGATCCACGTTCATCCTGCGCTCATCGAGCAGGCCTTGTTCAATGTGATGGAGAACGCCGCGAAGTTCTCGCCTTCCGGAGAGCCCGTCCGGGTGCAGGTGCAGCGAACCGAGGACAATCGATTGCAGATCGACATTTCGGACCGTGGGCCGGGCATTCCCGAGCAGGAGCGGCGGCGCATTTTCGACATGTTCTACAGCGTGGAGCGCGGCGACCGGGGCAAGCAGGGAACCGGCCTGGGACTGACGATCGTCCAAGGCATCGTCGGCGCCCACATGGGCAGTGTCGAGGCATTGCCCGGCTTGGAAGGCAAGGGAACCACCATCCGTTTGACCTTGCCCTGGGGTGGGTATTCCAATCAGGAGGCGAAAGAGCATGATGAGAGGTCCACATAGATCGAACCCGGGAGCATCGACCGCCCGCATCCTCATCATCGACGACGAACCCCAGATTCGCAAGTTCATTGACATCAGTCTGCGCTCGCAGGGCTACGCGACTCTGTTGGCAGGAACGGGGCAGGAGGGACTGACGCTGTTGGCCACCAAGGGAGCCGATCTCGTCGTCCTTGATCTTGGCCTGCCGGACAAGGAGGGCAAGGATGTGCTTGAGGAGCTTCGCCAATGGTCGCGGGTTCCGGTCATCGTGCTGACGGTGCGATCCGGCGAGGACGAAAAGGTGGCATTGCTCGACGCGGGAGCCAACGATTACGTGACCAAGCCCTTTGGGGTCGAGGAGCTGATGGCGCGCATCCGCGCATTCCTGCGCACCATGGAGTCCGGGGCGGACGAAGGCCCGATTTTCGATGATGGCGTTCTCAGGATCGACCTCGTGCAACGGCAGGTGGCTGTCCAAGGGCAGATCATCACGCTGAGCCGCAAGGAGTTCGCCCTGCTGTCTCTGCTGGTGCGGCAGCCCGGACGGCTTGTGACGCAAACGCAGATTCTCAGGGAAATGTGGGGGCCAACGCACGAGGAGGACGCCCATTACCTGCGGGTTCTGGTTGCCAAGTTGCGCCACAAGCTGGGAGACAGCGCCTCGGCACCCCGCTATATCCTCACCGAACCGGGGGTCGGATTGAGATTTATCGCAAGGGAACGGCAGACCGCATGATCCTATTCGCTTCACCGCGGGACCTTGCAAGGGCTAGAGACCATCTTCCAGACTGCACCTGAGGACGTGGGGCAGGTGTAGTGTTCGCCGCACATGTGGACCTTGGAACAGGTCGTGCGGATCTCCAATGCACCGTGCCGCCTCGCGGCATCAGTGATGACATCTATCGAATTTGTTTGGCTGACGAAACGGAGACTCCCGGGCCGCAGTAGCTTCTTGCACTACCGTTCGCGGATTCACAGGGTTTTGTCCCATGGCTCTGGGACCAGCTTCAGATAGGGGTTGTCGGCGGCGGATTGCGTCAGTACCCATGACGGCTCTTTCAACAGGTAGCCGTGCAGCCGCCGCGTCTTGCGGGGACCACTGACTTCGCAGGTCCAGATGTTCAGGCCACTGACCTGCTTGCGATGCAGTTGCAGCTTCTTGAACCGTCTCTGTACCCACTGCCAATCAGCCATCTGGTCCTTCCTGGCGAGGGATGCGGTAATGGGATGCTCCTGGACGTAGCGCTGAAACACGCCGGGACTGACTAGGTAGGCTGTATCAGCGACCGTAAGCACCAGCGCCTTCGCGTCGTTGATGATGAGCCGCCGCGTGGCGATGCCCTGCCGTAGCCACACCATGAAATGCTCGCCCGATGGCGTTTCGGACGTCGGCGGCGGGACCACAGGGGGCGGACTGGCGGCAGCGCCGTCGCGGGGAGATTCGTCCAACTCCAGCATGGGACCGCATCGCCGACCGTAGCCGGAGCGGCCGGGTCAGGCATGCCGACCATCGAAAGCAAGCTCTCTGTCTGATCCGCCATTCCCGCCATTCCCGCGATCTTGGGAGGCGCACCCGCAACGGAGGAGGACTCGGAGGGCGCTCCGTTGGCATCGAGATCGTCGGCGGCCGATATCGTCTCCACCGTGACAATGCCGGTGAAGGGCGCCGGTCGCTCGGCCGTCTCCCAGATCTATGCCGGCGCGATGCGTAACAGCGTGACGCTGTACGACCACGACCAGCCGGTCTCGCTGGAGATGGTGGCGCGCCAGATCGCCTTGCCATCCGGCGTCGGTTGCACGATGCCGTGATCCTGCCGCACGTTGAACACCGCCGAGTTCCTGGGCGACCGATGCCTGATCGGCCTGCACGACCAGTTCGCCGAGCGTGCCGGCGTGCTCGTACTGGCCGGCCAGCACGTACAGCAGCGCGGCCCAAAGGTCGGGATAGCCGCTGAGCCAGTCGAAGATTTGCTGATCGAGCGCCTGCCGATACAGCAGGCCCGTCGCTGCACTGTGCAGACGGTATTCGCGGCTGGGGCGGTAGCGGAAGCGGTACGGTCGCTGCAAAGGGCTGTGCCAGGGATGCCAGACGCTGCCGTCGGCGTGCTCGACATGCAGATCCACGGCGACCTTGCCGACATCATGCAGCAGTGCGGCATAGGCCGTGCCGGCCGTCCACGCTTCGGCCTGGGCGGCCTGCGCTTCCGGCGTGGCGCCGGCAGGCAGCAGGTGCGACTGCCGCAGCTTGAGCGCATAAGCCGTGATTTCGAGGCCGTGGTCCAGCATGCCGACCAGATAGGCGTGGTGGTGGCTTTCGGACGCAGGGAACTGCTGGACCAGTTCGGCGTAGCATTCCAGCGGCGCCAGATACAGCGTGGCGAACTGTCGGCGCGACAGCGAGGGCGCTGCCAGATGTGTTCCAGCAGTTTCTGCCGGCGCGGTGTCGCCAGCAGCGATGCGGCCGACCGGGCCGCGTCAGCCCTTTGGGTGTCTCGATGGAGGGAGCGGATGCTGCGCCGGAGGCCTGCGGCATCCGTTTGCGAAACAGCGAGAGCATGGCGAACCTCGGATGAGGGGCTGCTCAGGGGTGCCTTTTGGCCTTTTCGGGTAGGGCCTTTCCCTTTGGCCCCATTCCCGTGCCCCTTAACAGCACTTCGTGGGGCAGCCGGTTATGGCCCGCCAGGTAGATCACGAAGCACTCGACCATGCCGTCGCTGATGTCGCCCGACTCAAAGAGCTGCCACACGTCGAACAGGTCGCGGGGGTGCTGTCGATCCAGTGCCGCCACCAGCTTACTGGCGTAAAGCTCGTCCGGTGCCAGGATCGGCAGCTCGAACTCGACGCCGAACAGATCGCTGGTCCTGGCGCAAAGCGGCTGCCGCTTGACGGGCAGCACGCTGCCTCGGAACACGACGTTGACCTCGATCTTCACCTGGTTGGCGTCGTTCTCGACGATCATCCACCGACAGGCGCGGCATGTCCCGCACGAAGAGGTTGATGGCCGTGCCGCCCTTCATGGCGAAGATGTCGCCCACGAACACGTCGGGCGCGACGGCCAGCAGCAGGCGAACGGTGTCCGCGCAGGTCTTATCCATGAGGTTTCAGGCTCAGCAAGGTGCCGTCATCGAACCGGCTCATCCAGCGCGTGTTGCTGCCGGTGCGAACCGGGTACTGCTCCAGCAGAGCATCGACATCCACGAGGCTGGTCTCGCGCGCCCAGGTGAGGAACAGGCGCACGGCCTTCACGCTGGCGCAGCAGGACAGCAGTTGCCCGAGCAAGTCCTTGCGGGGGGAACGCAGACCATCAAAGAGGTTGCGGGCCTCTTCGAGGCTCTGCTTGACGCCGGCTTCGTACAGCAGTTCCAGAACGGCACGCTCGGAGGCAGCCAGCCGCAGATCCTCGGGCAGGCCAGGCGGCGTGGTCAGGGTCTTGCCGGCCAGCACCTTGTCCGGCCAATCGAACAGGCGGGCATGGACGTAGCGGGCCGGAAAGCGCGAGGTGAACCAGGCCGGCAACGCGTAGCGGTTGTCGCCCCACAGCACCAGCGTCTCCCGGCTGCCCAGGTTGTGCCGCACACCCTGCAGGGCCAGGGCGCTCTTGCCGCCGACGTGCAGGCCGGGCACGCGCTGTTGCAGGAACTTCAGCGCACCGTAGACCCCAAAGTCATCGTTCGGAAAGGCATAGACACCCTGGGCCAGGCGCACGAGCCAGCCCCCTTCGGCGTAGTAGGCAGCGAGCTGGGGCGACACCCCGAACTGGCTCAGGGTGGCAAGGTCGAACGGCGCCCCGCGGGGGAGTCCCGCCTGCAGCCGCTTGATTACCTGGTACCTGGAATTTCCATCCATGTTGTAGAAATAACACGGAATCCAATCAGCCCCTGGAGCCACCGCCCTGGAGCCACTGCCCTGGAGCCACTGCCCTGGAGCCACTGCAAGAACGCGCAGGGAAAATATCATAAAGCATTGATTTACAATGCAAACTCTAATCATCTTCTTGCGGCCCCAAGCCGACCCGGCTCTGCCAGCCGCAACCCGCCCTTCTGATCGCGGTCCATGCTGGAGGGCAGGCCCCAACGGCTTCGGGCTTTATGACAAGAGCGACTGGCGCATCGACCCGCTCAAGCCGATCAGCGGCTCGAAGTTGCCATGTGGCCTGTCGGCGCCAAGCCCCAGCCGTAGAGCACGTCCAGGATCGTGCGGTCGATCCAGCGCGCGAGCTGGAACCAGAAGTCCACGAAGAACAGCGCGAACTGGACGCAGCTCACCATCACCCCCGTCTTCAGGTCATAGGTGCCGATCCGCAGCACCAGCGGGAGGCAGATGACGAGTGCCCTCTTGAGCATCGTCAGCGCCATCGGCAGCGCCTGACGCACCACGTCCAGCGCGGAAAAGAAGCCCAGCGAGCCGACGGTCAGACCCAGGTCGCTCGCGCCGCGCGTGTGGTGTCTGCCTTCGAAGATGCCGCGCGAGCCGGCCGAGCGGCGGCTGTGGCGCGGGATGATCGCCATCGCCGAGTGCCGGCCAGCAGGTGGCGCAGCTCCCGCTCGGTGTTGCGGTTGTTGAGCTCCTGCTCCACTGCCAGCGCCTGACCCTCTTTCGTTTCAAGCACTTTTTGCCTGAATCCCTCAGGAATGCAGCGGCAGAGGCGCCGCTTTTGATGGCAGAAGCGCCGTTACCAGCCGCCGCCCAGTGCCAGGAACAGTCCCACCTGGTTGTCCGCCAGTTGCGCTTCGCTGGCGGCCAGGGCGGCCTCGCTGGCGGCCAGGGTGCGCTCGGCATCGAGCGCTTCCAGGTAGCCGATCCGGCCCATGCGGTAGAGCGCGCGCGCCTGTCCGGCGGCCTCGGCGCTGGCATCGCGCGCGGCTTGCAGATCGGCGCGGCGATCGAGTTCGCGGGCATAGGCATTGAGCGCAGTCTCGGTCTCGCGCAGGGCGGTGAGCACCGTGGTATCAAACCTGGCCGCCGCGGCGCGTGTGGCGGCCTCGGCCTGGGCAACGCGCGCCTGGGCGATGCCGGTATTGGGAATGGTCCAGGTGATGAGCGGCCCCAGGCTCCAGCTGAAGGTGTCGCGCCCGCCGAAATCGCTGCCCGGACCGGCCGAGGCCGCCGATAGACCGAGCGTCACCTTGGGGTAGAGATCGGCCATGGCGACGCCGATGCGCGCCGTGGCCTCGGCCAGGCCACGCTCGGCCTGGCGGATGTCGGGCCGGCGCCGCAGCAGCGCCGCACCGTCGCCCACCGGCAGCGGGCCGGCCACGCGCGGCGGCGTGGTGCACCCGGCCACCTCACGGTCGAAGTCCTGCGGCAGCACGCCCGTGAGCGTGGCCAGGCGATACAGCGCCCCCTGGCGCTGCGCCAGGAGCGGCGGCAGGGCCGCTTCGAGCTGGCGCAGCTGGCCCCGGGCGCGCGTGGTGTCGATGATGCTGACGCGGCCGGCGCGCTCCAGACGCTCGCTCACGTTCAGCGCCTCGGCCTGCACCTCGACCGAGCGGCGCGCGCTTTGCAGGCGCAGGCCGGTGGTGCACACCTCGGCATAGGCGCGCGCCGTGCCGGCGGCCACGTTCACGCGTACCAGGTCGAGCGCGGCCTGGGCGCCGGCGCTACCGGCCGCAGCGGCCTCGATCGCGCGCGCGATCTGGCCAAACAGATCCACCTGGTAGGAGAGCGATCCACCCAGGCTGTAGTGGAAGGTATTGGGCGGCTCATAGTCCGGGCGCAGCATGGAAAGGCCGGAGGCATGGCCGTAGGAGGGTCCGCCGCTCAGCACGAGGGTGGGGCGCTTGCCGCCTGCCACCTCGTCTTCGATGGCCTGCATGCGTTCCAGGTTGGCCACCGCCTGGCGCAGGTCGGTGTTGCGCGCGAGCGCCTGCGCCACCAGGCGGTCGAGTCGCGCATCCTGGTACAAACGCCACCACTGGGCGGGCAAGGGCTCGGGCGAGAACAGCGCGGCGCCAGCCTGCTCTTCGAGGAAAGGCGCCGCCGCCTGGGGCTGGCTGGCCAGGGCATCGGCCGGCTGCTGATAGTCGGGCCCGAGAAAGGGGAATAAGCCGCAGGCGCTCAGCAAAGTGGAGGCAAGCAGCGGCGCCAGGCGCTGGAGAAACTGGCAGGTTGCCATGCCACGCCTCCTCATTGATCGGCTCGGGCCGGCGTGGCCGCGGGGCGGGGCGCGCTGCCTTCCACCACCAGCACGGTGACGGTCTGGCCGGCCACGAGGCGCGAGCCTTCGGGCAGCGGATCGAGCTCCACCCGCACGGGAATGCGCTGCGCCAGGCGCACCCAGTTGAAGGTGGGATTGACGCTGGGCAGCAGGTTGGGGCTGGTGGAGCGGTCGCGGTCGGCGATGCCGGCGGCGACACTGACCACGGTGCCCTGCAACTCGTCGCCGCCCATGGGCAGGATGCGTACCCGGTCGCCCAAGTGGATGCGCGGCAGCTTGGTCTCTTCGAAGTAGCCTTCGACGTAAAAGGAATGCGCATCGACCAGCGCCAGCGCCGGATGGCCGGCGGTGGCATAACTGCCTTGGCGCAGTTCGAGGTTGGTGATGAGGCCGTCGGTCGGGGCGCGCACCTCGGCCCGTTCCAGGTTGAGCTGCGCGGTCTCGAGCGCGACTTCGGTCTGCGCCACGGCGGCGCGGGCCTGCTCGACGCGCGCCTGGGTCTGCTCGCGCGCCTCGCGCGACACCAGCGCGCCCAGGCCGGCATTGCGCGCATCCTCGCGCACGGCCTGGGCAAGCGTGGTGCGCTGGGCGGCGAGCGCCGCCTCGGCCTGGCGCACGGCCAGGGTGTAGCGGGCACGGTCCACTTCGAACAGGAGGGCGCCGGCGGCCACCCGCTGGTTGTCCTGGATCGGCACGGCGGTGACCAGGCCCGACACGTCGGGCGCGATCTGGACGACATTGGCGCGCACCCGGCCGTCGCGCGTCCAGGGCGCCAGCTCGTAGTGATCCCACAGGCGCAGGCCCGCCCACAGGGCGGCGCACAGCACCAGCGCGGTGATGAGAAAACGCGGGGCGCGCTTTAGCCGCGCCCGGACGGCTTCGCTCAAGGATGTCATGGAGAATCTCACTGCAAAAAAGCGCTCAGGCGGCTTACGGCGTAAAGGAGCAGCACATAGAGCGCGGTATCAAAGAGTGCCGGGTGCCACACCCAGCGGTAAAAGCCGAGGGCCGCGAGCAGCCGGCACAGGCCCCAGGACAGCGGCCAGGCGGCGAGCGCCAGCAGCATGATCCAGGGAATATAAATGCCATAGAAACTCACTTCACCGGTCATGCGGCCACTCCCTGGGAAACGGTGAGTATCGCGGGCGCCTCGGGGAACAGGTTGCGCCGCAGGCCCACCAGGGCGGTGACGGCCGAACGCCATTCGTGTGAGGCATCGGGCGCCGCCAGCGCGCCTGCGAGCGCGGCATCGATATCGACAAGAAGGCCGGGCGGCCGGGAAAGCTCGCCTTGCCCTCCTGCCCGGCGGCCAAAGAAGGCGGCAATGTCGGCAAGGAGCTGCGCGATGGCCGCCGCCGGCAAATGGGCGCGCGTGCGCTGCAGGGTGACGATGTCGGCGCCCAGGCGCAAATCCACCTGGGCGTCATGGGCCACCACGCCTTCGACCGTGCCGCCGGCCTGGGCGATGCGCGGCGCCAGCAGGCCGATGCGATCGAGCATGCGCACGGCATAGGCGCTGCCGGCGGCCTCGAGCCGCGGCGCGCTGGCCATCTCGCTCAGTTCGCGCCAGGTGGCGCGCTGGATGCGCTGCGCGCTCCAGGTCGCCCCCACCGAGCGCACCAGGCGCGTGATGCGCGCCGCCACCACCACGCCGAGCACCTGCGCGGTGGTGGAATTGATGAAACTGACGAAGTCGGCCGTGCCGGTGTCGTGCAATGCCAGCGTGCCGCCCACGCCGAACAGCAGCGCCAGGGCGGCCAGGGTGTTGGCCGGCCTGGCCATGTACAAGCCCAGGACCAGAAAGGTGGGGGCGCAGACCAGCACCAGCATGCCGAAATCCTGCACGCCCGGCATCAGGATGAGCACATAGACGGCGGAGATGGGCACCGACCACAGGGTAAACTTGAGAAAGCCGTGGATCGCCGGCACCGGGTCGTCCATGGTCGCGAAAAGACTGCAGAATACCGCCGCCATCATCGCGGCCACCGAGCCCATCGACCAGCCGGTGAGAATCCAGAAAGCGCAGCACAGACTCACCGCCAGCATCGCCGCGAACGCAGAGAGCAAAGCCATGCCGCGGTCGAGGTGCAGCTCCCGGCTGCTCAAGGACTTCATGCGCCGCAGGGGCACGGCATCGCCCTGTAAACCGGCATCCACATGGCGGCGCAGACGGGCACAGGCGCGCCAGCCTTCCACCAGCTCCTCGAGCCGGCCCGCCAGCCCCACCCGCAGGGCATGCGGCCAGTCGATCGCGCCCGTCGGCCGGCCCAGGGCGCGGATGGAGGTGCGCAGGGCCTCGAAAGCATTGTCGACTTCGGCATCGGTCGCATCATTTTCCCCTGCCGCCGCCACGGCCTTGCGCTCCAGCCAGTGATGGATGTCGTCCAGCACGGTCACGACATCCTGCGGCAGGCCGCCTTCGGCCTGTTCGATGGCGTGCAGGCGGTCTTCCACCGCCGACAGCGTCGGAGTGAGCGCCGCGACGCGGTCCTGCATGGCGCGGATGGCGCCCGCCGTCCAGCGCAGGTGGGTGGTATCGAACGGGATGTGGGTGGACAGCAGGCGCAGCTGCGTCAGATCCGCCGCCAGGCGCCGCCGATCGACCGTCAGCGTGCGCGGATTGGCTTCCTCGCCGCGGCCGCCGGGCTGCACCAGGTCGGTCAGCCAGCGGCGGGTGTCGGCCAGGGTGCGGTCGAGCAGGCCGAGCACGCTGGTCGCCAGCCCCTGGGGCAGCACCAGGCTGTGTACGAGCGTGGCGCAGAGGATGCCCAGGCCGATCTCCTCCACCCGCGCCACGGCGGTGTCGAACACCTGAGTCGGCATTTCCACCGTGGGAAAGCCGATCAAGGCCGCGGTGTAGCCGGCCAGCATGGAAACGTAGGAGCGTGGCGTGCGATCGAGGAGCGAGACATAAAGACACCCGGCCACCCACAGCGCCATCACCAGCGAGAGCAGCTCGGGCGCGTTCGAGAGCAGCGGCACCAGCAGCACCGTGGCTATGCTGCCGATGAAGGTGCCAAGAAAGCGGAACAGCGCCTTCGAGCGCACCGCGCCGGCAAGCGGGTGCGCCACGATATAGGCGGTCAACAGCGCCCAGAACGGGCGCGGCAGACCGGCGCGATTGGCCAGGTACATGGCCAGCATCGCCCCGGCGAAGCTTTTGAGCGAAAACAGGATTTCCGCGCGTGTGAAACGCGGCAAGGCAGGCAGCTGCATGACGTCAATGGACGGGCAAATCCACCGGCGCCCCGGCATAAGGCGCCAGGCCAAACACCGTGGCGCCCAGGCGCTCTTCGAGCACGGCAAAGACGCGCAGGCAGGCGGCCACATCGGCATCGGCCACCTCTTTGAACAGCGCCGTGCGCAGGGCAGAGAGCGTCTCTTCGATCTGGGCGCAGACGGTAGCGCCGGCCTTCGTCAAATGCAGGGTCTTGGCGCGGCGATCCAGCGCATCCTCGCGGCGCTCGACGAAACCGGCCTCGACGAGATGATCGAGCGAACGCACCAGCGACGGCGCCTCGATGCCCAACTGTTCGGCCAGCACCCCCTGGCGCTGCCCGCCGCCCAGGCGGCCGATCATCACCAGCGGCCAGGCGAGCGCCTGCGACATCCCCAAGTGCGCCACCGCCTTGTCGACGGCGGCGCGGTAGGCGCGCTGCAGCACCGGCAGCGCCACGGCCACGACCATGAGGGCGGATTCGCGGCTCAATCCTTCGGGGTAGGCAGACATGGCAATCATTCAAATAGTAAGCGTGCTATCAATTAAACTGGCTTTTGGCGAAGCGTGCAAGGTAAAACGCGCAAGGCAAGAACGCCCTCTTGCGCTCCACCACCGCCGATGCACGCCACATCGCCTCGTTCACGAACGTTTCGCCAATGCCTCGGCGGGTTTGTTCCACCGCCATTTCCCCGTCGAGAAAATGACGCTCATGCCGCAGCGCAGCAGAGAAAACTCCGATGTGCCCGGATCGCTGCCGCGGCGCCGTTCCGGTCAATGAGCCCGAAGCGCATGGCGCACCCTGAGCGCACCTTGAGCGCACCTTGAGCGCACCCTGAGCGGGCCCGCTGGCCTCGCCCTCAAGATCGCCAACATGGCCATGAAGGACATGCGCGCCTAAGTCAACTCAACCCGGTCGACAACAAGAACCCCTTCTGGCAGCGCAACGATCTGGAAATCTACCGCGAGCAGATGAACAAGGTGGTGTTCGCTGCTCAAGAGCAGATCAACAACCGCTCAACCAAAGAGCCTGACGTAGACACGAAGTTCCCGCGCATCAACGCAGCTTGCTATAACCCCTCGACATCGATTCCGTGCTCGGCCAGCCAGGCCTTGCGCTGCGCGTAATCGGGCATCACACGCTCCACGCGCCGCCAGAACGCTGGCGTATGGTGCGGCTCATGCAAATGGGCCAGCTCGTGCACCAGCACGTACTCGGCAATGCGCGCCGGCAGCAGGATCGCCTTCCAGTGAAAGTACAGCCAGTCGCCCTTGCCGCACGATCCCCAGCGGTAGCCCAGCTCCTGCACCTTCACGCCTGCTGGCGCGACCTCCATGCGCGACTGGTAATCGGCCACCCGGCTCGACAGCCAGGCCCGGCCGCGCTGGCTGTACCAGCGGATGAAGTGCTCGCGCGCGGCGGGCAGCGCATCGCGGCGCAGGCAGAAGCGGCCCGCGGCCAGCTTCAGCGGCGCGTCCTGCTCGTCCACCAGCTTCAGCCGGTGGCTGCGCCCGAGGTACAAAAAACCCTCGCCGCCCACGAATTCCTTGCGCGGCACCGGGCGCTGCAGGCGCTCCTTCTCGGCCAGCCGGGTGTAGATCCAGAAACGCTTTTGCAGCACGAAGGCGCGCAGCGTGGCCTCGTCCACCTGGGGCGGGGCCGACAGCACCAGCGCCCCGTCGCGCTCCACGGTGATCTGCAGCGTCCGGCGCCGTGCGCTGCGGCGCACGTGGAACTGCAGGTCGTCCACCTGAAGCCTGGCCAAGGTCAGCGGGGCGAGCATCGGCTCACACCTGCACCAGCCTGTCGTGGTTGGCGCGGGCCTGCTCCATCAGCCTGTCGGCCAGCACGCCGGCCTTGTCGGCATCCACCAGCGGCGGGCGCAGCCGCATCAGGTGCTCGAACAACTGCCCGTTCAGGTTGTCCTGGTCGGCGCGCTTGCTCGGGCTCCAGATGCCGCGGTTGTCCTGCAGTTCCTGAACGAGCAGGTCCACCAGCTCCACGGTCACGTCCTTCAGGCGCAGCAGCTCGGCCGGCGTCGGCGCCTGCCCGGTGCAGACCACGTCCAGCACCGTGCGCAGGAAAGGCGCGCAATGCTCGGGCAGATCGGCAGGCGCATCGGCGGCGCCGGCCTTGCCAGTGCGCAGTTCGTCGATGAGCTTTTGCAGCTGGGCGATCACCTCGTTCCACTGCTCGCCGAGCGTCTTCAAAATCTCGTTCAAGCGTTCGGAGAGCTTGCGGTAGAGCACCGGGTCCTCGTCCACGTGCCGGCGGATGTGGGCGCGGATCGCATGCTCCATTTCGGAGGCCTTGGCGCGCGCGTTGGCCGCGCGGGCCAGCTGCGTGTCGAACTCGGTGTCGGTGAGCTGGATCGGCGGAATCCTGGGGTCGATGCCCAGCGAGATCACGTGCTCGTCGATCAGCTTGCGCACCTTGGCGCCCACGTCCTTGCCCAGAACCGGCGTGTCCTTGTAGCGGTTGCGGGCGCGAGCGTAGACATACGCCAGGCGCTTGGCGTCGCGCGCGTACGGCAGCCCTTCGGGGCGCGGCAGCACCGTGTCGAGCGACGCCAGGAAGGCCTTGAGCTTGACCGCGAACTCGGCCCGCAGCTTCTCGCTGGCGAGTGCCTCGATGCAGGCCTCGGTGTCGTCCAGCGACTCGATGCCCTGCTTTCGGAACAGCTCCACCACGCGCAGGTGCCGGTCGCGCAGCACCGGCACCTCGTCCTTCAGGCTGGCCAGCGCGCCTGCCACGTCCTCGTCGGCGTAGGCGGCCAGGGCTTCCTTCAGGTGCTGCGCCACGCCGTAGTAATCCACCACGATGCCGCAGCGTTTGCCAAAGCCGGTACGGTTGACGCGGGCGATGGCCTGCAGCAGCTCGGCTTCGCGGATCGGCCGGTCCAGGTACATCACGCCCTCGATGGGCGCGTCGAAGCCGGTGAGCAGCATCGACTTGACCAGCAGGAAGGCCAGCGGGTCGGTCTTCTCGGACTGGGCATGGAACAGCGGCTTCTTGAAACGCTTGATCAGCTGCTCGTGCACCGCGCCGTCGGTCCAGCGCTTCCAGGCCGGGTCGTCGTTGTGGCTGCCGGAGATGATGGGCGCAAACTCGAGGCGCGCCAGCGCCTCACGGTAGCGCCAGGCCTGCACTGCCGCCTGCACCCGGGGCGGCCGCTGGCACAGGGCCTCGTCGTCTAGTGCCTTGTCGTGCGCGCTCAGGGCGTCGGCCTCGGCCAGCAATTCGCCTTGCGCCGTTTTGAGCGCCTCGAAGTAGCGGATCGCCGCCAGCCGGCTGTACGCCACCACCTGCGCCTTGTAGCCGTTGGGCAGGATGTTCGTCACGTAGTGGCGCAGCATGTCGCGCGCCTTGTCGGCAATCAGCGCCGGCGCCTCGAAAATGTGGCCGCGGGTGGCGTACTTGCGCTTGATCGCCTCCAGCTCCTGCGGCGTGTGCTGGCGGAACATGTCCTCGAACAGCGCGTCCAGACTGGCGCCGTCCTTGATCGCGCCATTGGCGGTGCGCCCCTCGTAGAGCACCGGCACCGTGGCGCCGTCGGCCTCGGCCTCCTTGATCGTGTAGCGGTCGATGAAGTCGCCGAAGATCTCATGGGTGCGCTTTTTCTCGCCCATGATGATCGGCGTGCCGGTAAAGCCGATGCGCGCGCAGTTGGGCAGCCCGGCCAGCAGGTTGGCGTGCAGGTCGCCGGCCTGCGTGCGGTGCGCCTCGTCCACCAGCACGAGGATGCTGTCGTCCTCGTTCAGCACCTCGAACGGCTCGCCGGCCTTGTAGCTGGGCTTGGGCTCTTGCACCTTCGGCAGATCGTCGGCCGTCAGCGGCGCCTCGCCCACGGTGTCGGGGTCGCGGTACTTCTGGATGGTGGCAAAGATCAGCCCCGGCCCCTTGCGCCGCGCCAGCGCCTTCAGGCCCGCCGTGCTGTCGGCCACCTCCACCACCTCGCCGGTCAGCGTGGCGGTGGCGGAGAGCTGGCGCTGCAGGTCCTTGCGGTCGGTGACGACGATGACCTTGAAGCGCCGCAGCTGCGCATCCGCGCGCATCTTGCGCACCAGAAACACCATCGTCAGGCTCTTGCCCGAGCCCTGCGTGTGCCAGATGATGCCGCCGCGCTGGTCATGCTCGCCGCCGGTTTTGACAGCCTCCAGGCGCGTCTTGCCGGTCTTGAGCCGCGCGATGGCGCGGTTCACCGCCCGGTACTGCTGGTAGCGGCAAACCGACTTGACGGTCTGGCCGCCCACCTGCATGAACAGCAAAAAGTGCTGCACCACGTCCAGCAACTGCGCGGGCGCCAGCAGGCCGGCGATGAGGCGCTCCTGCTCGGACAGGCCGGTCTTGCCCAGCTGCCTGGCCACCTCGATCTCGCTGCCGCTGCCGTCGGGGTCGACCACCGTTTTCCAGCGCGCGTAATGCTCGAAGCCGGCGCCGATGCAGCCCACCCGTGCCTCGTCAAAGCTGGTGGCAATCAGCAGCTGGTTGGTGGCAAACAGCGCCTCGTTGCCCTCGTTGTCGTCGATCTCGAAGGCGGCCCTGCGCTGGTTGCTGTAGCGGCGCAGCTGATCCACGGCAGCAGCCAGCGGCTCGGGGATGGACGGGCTCTTGCACTCCACCACCACCAGCGGCAGGCCATTTACCAGCAGCACCAGGTCGGGCACGATGAAAGTCTGGGCGCTGCCCCCTTGCCCCCCCATAGCCGGGCGGGCAATCGACGCGATACTGGTTGACCACCGTGAAGCGGTTGTTGCCCGGCGTGTCCCAGTCGAGGTAGCGAATGGTCTGGCCGCGCCCGCCGTCCCAGCCGGGCAGGCCCTCGACGGTGAGCCCCTTGATCAGCAACTCGGTGGCCTGCTGGTTGGCCTCCAGCAGCTTGTGCGCGCCGAGCCGGGTGATGGCCGCCACGGCTTCGGACAGGCGCGCATCGTCCAGCCACGGCAGACCATCCGGGCCGGGGTTCAGGGCGCGCAGGCGCTCACGCAGCACGCCTTCCTGGATCACCTCGGCGAAGCTTTTGCGGCCGGTGATGGCCGGGTCGTCCAGGCTGCCTTCGTTGTAAGTCCAGCCCAGCGTCTGCAACTGGGCGATGAAAGGCTTTTCGACGTCTTCCAGTTCCCAGCCCATTGGCGATCCTTCTCCCGATTGGATGGCGCCATCCAAAACCATCCAAAACCGTCCAAAACCATCCAAAAAAAGCGCCCGTTTCTCCTTAACCGCCGGCGAGGTCTAGCTGCCGGCCGTGTAGTAGGCCGTACGGCGCTCACCATGCTGCACCAACTCGCCGCGCCCCTTGAGTTTGCGGATCAGCTCCTTGGCCTGGCCTTCACTCAACCGGCACAGCTCCATCACCTCCGCGCGTCGGATCTGGCCGTGCTGGCGCACGTAGCTGAGCACCATCTGCTCATGCTGGATGGGAGCGAAGCCGGCCTGGCGGGTGTAGGCCGCCTTGTCACCCTGGCGCTGGTACACGGCGGCCGACAGGGTATAGCTACGCCCCCGGGTCGTGCCATGCGCCTCCACCAGCCCGGCTTCGGTCAGCGCCTCCAGCGTGCGCTTGGCGCTCGCCGCATCGCGCTGGATGCGCTCGGCCAGTTCGTCCGCCGTTACCCGCTTCAACTCCCGCACCGCCGCCAGCGCGATCAGGCTGTCGATCGGCAGCTCGGTGCCGCGGCGGCGCTCCTCTTCCACCACCAGCCGGCGAAAGTCCAGGTCGGCCGGCGCGGTGGGCAGGCGCACGACCACCCCGTGGGCATCGGTGCGCGAATAGTCCGGCGCTGGCCGGCCAAACTTGAGCATGCCGCGAAAGATGGTGTCCACGCCCCGCCCGGAGCGCTCGACCACGCCGATGCGCTTCATCGCATCGGCCAGCATGGGATTGCGCGGCCGCGGCTCGGTCACCAGCAGGTTGGCCAGCGTCACGCCCTCCACCAGCCCGCCCGGGTTGCTGATCACCAGCGCGTCGTCCTCCAGCCGCACATGCACCGCGCCCAGGCGGTGGTAATCGCGGTGGATCAGCGCGTTGGCCACCGCCTCGCGAAAGGCCGCCATGTCCACCATCGGCACCGGCACGCGGAAGAGACCCACCTGCAGCTCGTCCTCGGGGTTGTAGGGACGGAAGTTCGTCTCCAGCCAGTCCAGCCCCTTCAGCAGCGGAAAGCGGCGGAACTCGTTGAAGCGCACCGCCTGCTGCGCCAGCACCTGGAAGGCGAACTCATGCGTGGGCACGCGCTCGCGCAAGGCCCCCTCGCGGCCCACCAGCAGCAGGCCGGTCAGGGTGGGCACGCGGCTGCCGTCGGCCTGGCGCTGCGTCAGCCCCAATGCGCCATCCAGCGCCTCGTCGTCCAGCTCCAGCAGCACGCGGTCGCCGCCATACTGCTGCACCGCCTGGCGCAGGCGCTCGCGCTCCAGCGGGTCCAGGTCGGACAGCAGGGCGCCGGCCACCGGTTGGGCCGAGACATCGCTCAGCCCCAAGCTGGCCGCGCGGCTCTCGCGCTCGTGCGGCAGCATCGGCGTGCACTCGGGTTGACCGTCGTGTTTGAGCCGCCGCCGCAGATACACGCCGCCGGCAGTGGCCACGATGGTGCGCGCCTTGGGTACCGCGATGCGGGCGACCGACACACCGCCCACCGCCACCGCATCCACCCGCACCTGCAGCGACGGCGAGGTGCGCGCGGCGATCAGGCCGGGCAGGCCCGCCAGCAGCTGGTGGTCGGCGTGCAGGCCGGTGGGCGTGCCGTCGTCCTCCACGCCCAGCCACAGCTCGCCGCCCTCGGCGTTGGCAAGGCAGACGATCGCCTCGACCAGCTCATGGTCCGACAGGCGTTTGCGGTCGCTCTTGAACTCGACCGTCAGCGATTCGGCGGGCGGCAGCAGGGGCGTCATGCGGGTTGCGGCTCCTGCAGCAGCGGCGTGACGCGGACGCGGCCGGTGAGGAGGTCGTCCATGAGGCCGGATTTCTCAAGGCGAAGCTTCTGCAGCTCCTGCTCCTCGGCGCGAATCCGCAGTGAAGCACCTGCCACACGTCTGGCGATTTCGTCCTGCTCATTGACCGCCGGGCGGCCAATCAAGATTGCCTCAAGTATGGAAGTATTGAGGTTCGCCATCGTCGAGCCAACCGCCCGCCCCATGATTTGGGACTGAATAACCGGCTGCTGATACACCAACGCAAGCCAGTAAGCATTGATCTCTGCCCTGGGGAGACGCGCTAGCAGGCAGCCAGTACCGCAAAGCCACCCCGTGTGCTGATCGCCAATCGCCACGCACCGCGACAAGTCGCCTCGACGGGAGAACACGAGATCGTTCGGCTTGACACGGTGTCGGGAGAGAGCGTTGGCCTTCCGCTCCGTGATTCGCGCGATGTTCTCTGTGGACAGCTCGCCGTCAACCATGTCTTGCGGCATCACGACCGGAACGCCGTCAATGACATATTCGTGTGCGTGCAACTGCGAGCCAAATGGCCCCGTTTGCAGGATGCCACCGGACCGTCTGGCGATCTCTCCGAGGGATGTTTCCTCCCACTCCTTCGGAATCCACCCCAGCGGCGACGGCTTGTAGAGATGCGGCGCCTCGGCCTGGGGCGGGCGCAGTTCGCCGTTGGCGTCGATGCCGCGCGTCAGCAGGTCGTGCAGCAGGCCCTGCTTGACGGCCTTGAGCTTGGCGATGATCGCCTCGGTTTCGTGGATGGCGTTGTCGAGGGCTCGCAGAACCTCAACGATCTTTGGTTGCTCACCCAACGGTGGCAGAGGAAGCTTGAACCGCTTGACTATCTTGGAGCTCAGGCCTGCCATGATGCTTCCATGGCTCATTGCTGTCACTTGCCGTCCAACGACGTTCTCGGCCTGTAGTGCTATCGCGAAGTAGGCCCTGTCAACGAGTGCGAGATTCGGCTGAATCCTAAGCAGGTGCGAATCCATGATGCCCCTCTCGGCATTGGCGGGGAACACAGCACACTTGCCTGCCGTTCCCATCATGGAGACTACAAGGTCACCTGGTTCCAGCTCGCAGGAACTAAGAGCCCGAAACTTAGAAGGAGATATTCGCCGTTCGCCGACCATCCAATCGTCTGAAATGACGTTCTCTTGGCCGTATACCTTGACACCATGCTCCACCATTTCCTCTTTGCGGAGCTGACTACCGAATGGCCCAATCTTCATTGCACCCTTGTGGGTCGCAGTGAGTTCGTCGACTGAGAACTCGGGGAACGCGTTAGACATACCCCAACCCCCTTAAAAACCCCTGCAACGCCTGCGCCGCCGCGTCGCGCTTGCCCTCGATCTCGGTGAGCGTGACGCGGTACTTGTCCCACCAGTTCTCGAACGCGGCGACGATGGCCTTGCGCTGGGCGGCGATGTAGCGCTCGAGGATGGCCTGCATGTCGTCGTGCAGGATGGTCAGCAGCAGCTCGGCGGCGGCTTCGGCCGACAGGCCACCGACGGCGGCGCCGATGTGCGCCGCAAAGCTGTCCTTCTTGGCCTTGAGCTGCTTTTTGACGGCGGCCAGTTCCTTCTTCCACGCCTTGAGCTGGGCTTCGTCCACCGCGTTCTCGCCCTCGGCGTCGTCCTCGGCGGACTCGGCGGCTTCGCCGTCCTCGCCTTCGACATCCCTGGCGGCCTTGGGGTCGGCGGCCTTGATCTGGCTGTCGAGCTCGGCCTTCTTGGCCTCCAGCTCGGCGATGGCTTCGACGAAGTCGCCCATCAGGAACTTGACCAGCTTGTGCTCCAGCGGGCTTTCCTTGGCGGCCTTGTCTTCCAGCGCGGTGACGATGCTGGTGCGCCAGGCATCCACCACGCCCCTGGCGCCGCGCGCTTGCAGGGTGAGGAAGTCGTACTTGGTCTGGTTCCAGAAGCCGGCGACGATGCCGCGCACCTGGAAGGGGTCGAGCAGGCCGATGGCTTCCAGCGCGGTGCTGAAGCTGGCCAGCAGGTCGACGCGCAGCGCCACCAGACGGGCGGCGTTGTCCATTTGCCCGGCCAGCGCCGTGATGCGGGGGCTGTGCGCCTGCCACCACTGCGCGAAGGCGGCGCGGATGGCGGCTTCCTGGGCAATGAGCCTGGCGTTGTTCTCGATGGCGGGCTTGAGGTCCTGGCGCTTGGCCAGCTCGGGCTTGAAGTCGAAGTACTTCGCATCGCGCTCGACGAACAGGTCGAGCGGCTCCAGGCCGTGGGCGCTGAACAGGCTGGCCTTGTCCGCCACCTCGGCCTTGGGCACGCCGCCCACCAGATGGGCGCGCACGTCGTGCGGCTCGGGCGGCGGGGCGTTGTCGGCATAGCGGCGGATGTTGAGGTTGTAGTCGTTCTGTTTCAGCGTGGCATTGCCTTCGATGGCCGAAAAGCCGGGGATGGCGCGGAATTCGTCGAAGGTGGTGACGATTTTCTCGATGTGTTCGGGCAGCAGGTGGTTCTGCGCCCGGCCTTCGAAGAACTCGCGGTCGGCGTTGATGAACAGCACCTTGCCCTGGCGCTCGGCGGGCTTGCCGCTGACGCGCTGGGCGCCGCGTTGCACCCGCTGGCGCAGCACCAGGATGCAGGCCGGGATGCCGGTGCCGTAGAACAGGTTGGGCGCCAGGCCGATCACGGCTTCGAGCAGGTCTGCTTCGATGATGCCGGCGCGGATGGCCCTTTCTTCGCCACCGCGGAACAGCACGCCGTGCGGCATGACGGTGGCGACCATGCCGCCGTCGCGGGTGACGGCCAGCATGTGCTGCAGGAACATCAAATCGGCCTTCTTGGCGCCCAGCGGCACCTGGCCGAAGCGAAAGCGCTCGGGGAACTTGGGCGCCCAGGCGGGCGTGCCGTCGGCCGTCTTCTCGGTGTTGCCCCAGGGCAGAGAAAACGGCGGGTTGGTGAGCACGCGGTCGAAGCGCCGGAGCTCGCCGTTGTCGATGTGCCGCGGCTCGGCCAGCGTGTCGTCGTTTTGCAGGTCAGCGGTGCTGATGCCATGCAGCAGCATGTTCATCTTGGCGATGGACCAGACGGTGCCACCCGACTCCTGGCCAAAGAGATTGGCCTTGCGGCCGTCCTGGCCGTGCTCGTCGATGTATTCCTTGGCGGCGATCAGCATGCCGCCGGAACCGCAGCAGGGGTCGTAGATGTCGTGGGCCAGCGTCGGCTTGATCAGCCGCACCATCATCCGCACGACCGAGCGCGGCGTGTAGAACTCGCCGCCCTTCTTGCCGGCCGAGTCGGCGAATTCGGCGATCAGGTATTCGTAGGCAGCGCCCAGCAGGTCGGGGAATTCGAAATCCTCGTTGCGCAGCCGGTAGGTGCCAAAGTGCGTGATGAGCTGGCGCAGCTTGATGTCCGGGATCTTGCTCTGGCCGACCTTGCGCGTGAAGTCGATGTGCTCCAGAACGTCGTACAGGCTGGTGTTGGCGGTTTCGATGCCGGTGAGCGCCTTGTTGAGGGCGTCGCCGACGTTCTGGTGCGCCTCGTTCAGCAAAAAGTCGTAGCGCGACTGCGGCGGCACCCAGAACGAGCCTTCCTTCTTGTACCAGCGCGGGTTCTCGGCGGACAGCCGCGCCTCGGCCGCGGTCTTGCCGCCTTCCATTTCGAGGCGGATCACCTCCTCGCGGCGCTGCTCGAACACGTCCGAGCAGCGTTTGAGGAACAGCATCCCGAAGATGTATTCCTTGAACTCGGAGGCGTCCATCTTGCCGCGCAGGATGTCGGCGGCCTTGAACAGGTGGCGCTCGAGTTGGGGAAGGGTCAAAGGCATGTATCCGGTCCGATCTGATAGGCAAGCGGACTTGCCAAAAATGCACGGTCGGCATTATCGCCGACAAGGCCCGGAGTTACGTTGCAGGGTAGGCAAAAATGAGGGCAAACGCCTATGTCTGCGCCGCAGGGATCGCGAGGCCCGCTCCCAGTTCAATCACCAGGGGCCAAACCCGGCTTTCTGGAACTGGCGAGCAACGTGGTGGGTGAATGGCGATGCCCCTGCCCTACCTCGCTCACCCCGGTTTTTCGATCCGGCGCGTGCCGTTCGGAGCGCCGGGAAATGGCTCGCGAGCGCTCAGGGGCAAAAAGGACGCCCATCAGTCGCCGCTTGCCGGGGAAGCGGCTTTGGGCCGCAATTGTTCGTCGTAGTGCTCCAGCGTCGGGAAGCGAAGGGGCTGGAGGGTGTCGAGCGCGAGGAGATGCTGGCGGTAGCGCGCCAGGCAGTCGGCGCGGGCTTCGTCGCTCAGGTAGGGCACGTGGTAGGCGGCAAAGCGGGGCAGCACGGTGAGCCCGACATAGGCGAGCATGCCCTGTTCGATGGGACGCAGCAGGGTATCGAGGTCGCCGTGGATGGCGCCGGGGCCGAACATGTGTTCGCGTCCGCCCAGGGAAAAGGCCAGCATCGCGCGCTTGCCGGCGAGGCCGCCGCGGTCGTAGATGCGCCGGCCGCCGTAGCAGACGCCGGAGACGAAGACCCGGTCTATCCAGCCCTTGAGGATGGCGGGCATGCTGAACCAGTAGATCGGGAAGTTGAAGAGGATGAAGTCGGCGCGGCGCAGCTTTTCCAATTCGGCGGCGATGTCCGGGGCGAGGCTGGCGGTGGCGACGGCGTGGCGCTGCTCTAGCGCATACACGAGGTAGTCCGGGTTGGCGCGCTGGCCGAAGTCGGCCGCGCTGGCGACGGGGTTGAAATTCATCGCGTAGAGGTCGGAGACGACGACTTCGTGGCCGGCATTGCAGAGGGTGGCGACGGCAAGATCCTTCATCGCGGCGTTGAAGGATTTCGGTTCGGGGTGGGCGTGGACGATCAGGACGTTCATGGGGGCTCGCTTATTGGCCGGGGCGTTGTGGTTGAGGCGTTGGCTGGGGCGTTGTGGCTGGGGCGTTGTGGCTGGGGCGTTGGTTGGGGCGTTGGCTGGGGGCACGCATCGGCCAGGGCGGTGCCGGGGCGGGTCGCGGGGCGCCTCCATTGTATAGAAGGCCGGGCATCGTGCCGTGCAGGCGGAATCGACAAGGAATGGGACAGCCGGGCTTGTCGCGCCCCGGGTCAACAGCGGGTCAAGTTTGTGCGCCATTACCTTGCGACGGGCGATATCGACCACTGTCTTGATCCATTTCGTAACCCATTGAGCGTGAAAGATCATTTTTGCAGAGTCGGCAACGTTGGCATGGTTTGGCATCGATGCGATTGCCCTCTCCGGAAATTCTGGCAGCTCGCAAGCAGACCGGGTCAGATGTGTAAAATGCACGCTCCGCCGCGACGGCATCCGGCCGTTCAGGCGTAGTTTCCTTTAACTATATGGAGATAAAGCATGAAGCTCTACTATTCCCCTGGTTCTTGTTCGCTCTCGCCCCACATCGTGGCGGAGGAAGCCGGCATTCCCCTGCAGCTGGAGAAGGTCGACCTCATGGCCAAGCGCACCGAGACCGGCCGTGATTTCTGGCAGATCAACCCCAAGGGCTACGTGCCGGCGCTCGAACTGGACGATGGCCAGCTGCTCACCGAAGGCGCGGTGATCGTGCAGTACCTGGCCGACCTGAAGCCCGAGCTTGGTCTCGCACCTGCCAATGGCACGCTGGCGCGTTACCGCCTGCAGGAGATGCTGGTTTATATCAACTCCGAGTTGCACAAGAGCTTCAGCCCGCTGTTCAAGCCGGATACGGACGAGGCCACGCGCGCCGGACTCAAGGATCACCTGCGCCGCCGCTTCGCCCTGCTGGAAGGCGTGCTGGCAAAGCAGCCCTACCTGTTGGGCGAGAATTTCACGGTGGCCGATGCCTACCTGTTTACCGTTGCCAGCTGGGCGCGTATGGCCAAGGTGGATCTGTCGGATTTTCCCGCCCTGGGTGAGTTTCAAAAGCGCGTGGCCGAGCGGCCGGCGGTGCGCAAGGTTTTGCAAGCCGAGGGGTTGCTGCAATAAGCCTCGCGCCCGCGCCCGGTGAGTTGGCAGAACCGGCCCTGGCCCAAGAAGCCAGGGCCGTTTTGTGCTTGTCCGGTCAGTTCAGGAAGACCCGCTGCACCAAGGCAGCGATGGGCCGCTCCGTCCAGCGCTGCAGCCGCGCATTCAATTGCAAGGGCTTGAGTGCCATGCGCACCGCCAGATCCGTGGGGTATTGCGCGCGCATCAGGTCATACACCTGTTTCTGGATGGCCGCGTACGCCGGTGCCTCATCTTCCCCCTGAAAGCGCCAGGCTGCGGCATGCCTGAGCGCGATATCGGCGTCGCTCTTGCGCAGCTCGGCCACGCGTCGCCATAGCGTGGCAAATACATGCGGTCGGTGCAGATGTTCCTGTTCCTTGTACTTGAGGAAATAGTGGTAGAAATGCTTGTAATGCTGCACCTCGTCGGTGCGGATGCGCCAGGCGATGTCGCGCAGCACGGGCTCATCGGAGACGGCATTGAGGGCCTGATAATAGGTGGTCGTTCCCATTTCGACGATGCAGCGCGCCACCAGCTCCTGGCCCCGGGTGGGCTCCAGTTCGTCGCAGTTGCAGAGCTTGCCGTATTCGGAGAAAAAATCGGCATAAGCGCCATCCCAGTCGAACTCGGGCCAGACCTGCTGGATATAGGTTTTCAGTGCGCGCCCATGCTGCAGTTCCTCGACTTTCCATTGCTCGTCCAGCCATGCTCCGACTTCGTCATCGCCCCGGAAATAGTCGACCAGATTATGGGTGTAGGTCTCCGCGCCGCTTTCGACGAACGAGGCGCTGCACACCAGGAGAAAGATGTCGTCGCGCGCCCGCACGCTCCCGCTATCGATACAAGAGAAATCGATCTCTTCCAGGTGCCAGCGCAAATCTGTTTGTCGTGGATCATCGTGTATTGCCATTTTGAGCTTTCCTCTGTTTTCAGTCTTCCAGTCCGACATAACAGTATTATGCCGACAATTTCCGCGCATGCAGCCGATTGGCGCGCCGCGGCGGTGACCCACGACGACGCCGGCCTCGGCTGGGCAATTTTTTTCCTGTGAATTTTTCTAGGCGTGCCGCGTGCCGGGTCAGGCCACCCTCCGGAACCGGCCGGTTTATCGCTTCGAGGAATAAGCATCTGGCTACCGGGTCTTTGTGGGACAGGAGGTAGCCACTACACTTGTTCCTTCCCCTCACCCGGAGTGCTCCATGAACATTGCCAACGACGTCACCGAACTGGTGGGTAACACCCCCCTCGTCCGCCTCAACCGGATCAGCGCCGGCTGCGGCGCCACGCTTGCCGTGAAGCTGGAATTTCTCAACCCCGCCCACAGCGTCAAGGACCGGATCGCCGTGGCCATGATCGATGCCGCCCAGGCGGCCGGCAAAATCGGCCCCGATACCGTGATCCTCGAGCCCACCTCGGGCAACACCGGTATCGGCCTCGCCATGGTCTGCGCCGCCCGGGGCATCAAGTGTGCCTTCGTGATGCCGGAGACCATGAGCCGCGAGCGGCGCCTGCTGCTGAAAGCCTACGGCGCCGAGCTGATCCTCACCCCCGGCCCCGCCGGCATGGGCGGCGCCATCCAGAAAGCCCGCGAACTGGCCGAGGCCGATAGCCGCTACCTGATCCTGCAGCAGTTCGAAAACCCCGCCAACCCGGCAATCCACCGCCAGACCACCGCCGAGGAAATCTGGCGGGACACGGACGGCCAGGTCGATATCTTCGTCGCCGGGGTCGGCACCGGCGGCACGATCACCGGGGTCGGCCAAGCCCTCAAGGCAAGAAAGCCCTCCGTCCGGGTGGTGGCCGTCGAACCCGCGGCTTCGCCGGTGCTCTCCGGCGGCGAGAAGGGGCCGCATCCGATCCAGGGCATCGGCGCCGGTTTCGTGCCGGCCATCCTCGACACCCACGTCTATGACGAAGTGATCAAGGTCAGCAACGACGACGCCTTTGCCATCGCCCGCCGCCTGGCGACCGAAGAAGGGCTGCTGGCCGGCATCTCCTCCGGCGCCGCCGTCAGTGCCGCCCTGGAACTCGCCAGACGCCCCGAACACGCCGGCAAGCTGATCGTGACGGTCCTGCCTTCCTTTGGCGAGCGCTACCTGTCGACGGCCCTGTATTCGCACCTGGAAGTCTGAGTTGGCGGAATTCGACTTCGAACAGGTGCCGGACCGGCGCGGCACCGACTCCATCAAGTGGGGCAAGTATGCCGGCCGGGATGTGCTGCCCCTGTGGGTAGCCGACATGGATTTCCCCGCCCCGCCCGCCGTCCTTGCCGCCCTGGAGCGGCGCATCCGCCATGGCGTGTTCGGCTACGGCGCTCCCTGGCCCTCCCTGATCGAGGCGGTGCTGGCGCACCTCGAAGGCGAATACGGCTGGCAGGTAGAGGCGGAATGGCTGGTCTGGCTGCCGGGCCTCGTCACCGGCCTCAACGTCGCCTGCCGCACGGTGGCGGGCGGCGTCCTTACCACGACGCCCATCTACCCGCCTTTTTTGAGCGCTCCGGTCTATTCCGGGCGGCCCTTGCAGCGCGCCGGACTGGCCCGGCAAGACGACCGCTGGCAGCTCGACTGGGAAGCCCTGGAAGCAGCCTGCAGCGCGCACACGGAACTGCTGCTCTGGTGCCACCCCCACAATCCGGTGGGCCGCTGCTGGAGCCGGGCGGAGCTGGAACGGCTTGCCGAATTCGCCTGCCGGCACGGCCTCATCGTCTGCTCCGACGAGATCCACTGCGGCCTGATCCTCGATGCAGAGCGGCGGCACCTGCCCTTTGCCGCCCTGGGGCCGGAGGCGGCGGCGCAGAGCATCACCCTCATGGCGCCCTCGAAGACCTTCAACATCCCCGGCCTCGGCTGTGCCTTCGCGGTCATTCCCGATCCGGCCCTGCGCCAGCGCTTTGGCCACGCCATGGCCGGCATCGTGCCGCACGTCAATGTGCTCGGCCTGGCCGCCTGCGAAGCGGCCTACCGCGACTGCGGCGCCTGGCACCAGGCCCTGCTGACCCACTTGCGCCAGAACCGGGACCGGCTCGAAGCCGCCGTGTCCGGCCTGCCCGGCCTCTCCATGAGCCATGTGGAAGCCACCTACCTGGGCTGGATCGACGCCCGTAAGCTCCACCTCGCCAAGCCCGCGGCCCATTTCGAGGCGCATGGCCTGGGCTTTTCCGACGGCGCCGATTTCGGCGCCCCGGGCTGGCTGCGCTGCAATTTCGGCTGCACGGCGGCGACCCTCGATACCGCCCTGGCCCGGTTGCGGCTCGCTGTCGAGGCCGCCCATGTCTGACTGGCCGCTGTACCAGATCACGATCGTCTGTCTCCTGAACGCCATGGGCGTGCAGGTGCTCGCGGCATTCTGGGCCCTGCGCCAGCTACCCAGGGCAGGCCGCTACTGGCTGCCCTGGGCCGCCTTGAGCCTGGCGCTGGTGTTGATGGTGCAGCGGCGCTGGATGCCCCTGGAACTGGCGCTCAACACGGGGCTTTACGATTTTCAGCAAGCCCTGCTGGCGCTGGCGATTTCCCTGCTCCTGCTCCTGGCCATCATCGGTCTTTCCCCCCTGCTGCGCCTGGCCGGCCGCGCTCCAGCCAACCTTGAAACTTCATCGCCAAGGCAAAAGGCTTGAAGCACGTCGCTGCCCACCCGGCGGATGGGTGGAGAGCGGTTTTTCTACGCGTTCCCTTCACGTTTCCTGGTGATCTTTGCGCCTTGGCGTTGAAAATGTTTTTTTATTGTCATCGCGCTTTGGCATAATCCGCTGGAATTTTTCCGAGCGAGGGATCCATGTTCTGCAAATCCTGTGGCCACGATCTAGGCCTGCAACCTCCCAGATTCTGTCCTACCTGCGGTACACCGAGTGCGCCGACCGGCCCGTCGCCATCGCCATCGCCATCGCCATCGCCATCGCCATCGCCATCGCCATCGCCGGTGCCGGTGCCGGTGCCGGAAACGGCGATGGCCGCGCCGGCGCCCGCCCCGCCCGCCCCACCTGTCCCACCTGCCCCACCTGCCCCGCCTGCCCCACCTGCCCCGCCTGCCCCGCCTGCCCCGCCTGCCCCGCCGCCGTTCGAGGCGCCTGCCGGGACGAAGGCGCCTGTCGAGGCGCCTGCCGGGACGAAGGCGCCTGTCGAGGCCGCCGCGCCAGTCACGCCCGAGGCGCCCACCCCGATACCGGATGCTCCGCCCCCCGAACCCCGCGCCGCCGTTCCCGAGGCGCCACCTGCCGCGCTGCCATCCCAGGGCCGGGCCGGGCTGAACCCCCGCCTGCTCATGGGAGGCGGGGCCCTGCTGCTCGCCCTCGTCCTGGGCGGCGCCTGGTGGTTCCTGGACAAGAAGGCCCCGGAAACGCTGCCCGCCAACCCGGTCGACATCAGCGTGAGCCCGGCGGTGGATGCGGCGCCTGCCTCCCGCCCGGCGCCCGAAGCGGCTGCCGCCGTGGCCCCTGCCCCTGCCCCTGCCCCTGCCCCTGCCCCTGCCCCTGCCCCTGCCCCTGTAGCCCCCATTGCAGAAGCCGTGAAGGAGGCAGGCCCGACCCCCAGAACCGAAACTCCCAGGCCGCGTCCCGAAGCCAGGCCCAAGTCCCGACCCGAGACCCGACCCGAGACCCGACCCGCCGCCCGGCCCGTGCCGGATGAAAAGGAAAGGATGCCAGTACGGGAATCGAGCCCACCAGTTCCTCCCGCTGCCCCGGCCGAGTCCGGCTGGGTGCAGCAGTTGCGCGGGGAACTGGGTCGCTGCAAGGCCAACATTTTCTGCCGCGAGCAAGCGCGCTGGAAATATTGCGACGGGCACTGGAATAGCGTGCCCGAGTGCAAGCTGAACAACTGAGCAAGCGAACCGCAAGCAAACCACCATTACTCGAACCATTACTTCAACAGGGGGAAGCATGAATTCACAAGGCATTTCACACGTCATGACAAGCGAGCAGGGAACCCGGTATTCCGACCTGCTGAGGGTTACGGAGGCGCTGCGCAACTGGAAGGCGCTGGGCGTTTTGATCGGCACCGGGCTGGCGGCGGGACTGCTGGTCTTTCTGGGCGGGGTGATCGGCGCACAGATGGGGGGGTTCTTCATTCCCGCCCTGTTTTCCTTCCTGGCACTGCTGATAATCCCCGTCGGAATTTCGGCAGCGGGGCTCATGCTCATGGATCAGGCCCAGGGTCTGCCCAGCCGCCCCCTCGCCGTGACCTTGCTGGACGGAGTCTTCGCGGCCCTCAAGGTGCTGGCCGTGACCCTGATCGGCGCCCTGGTGGTGCTGGCCTTCTACATCGCCACGGCCCTGGTGCTGTTCCTTTGCAAGATTCCGGGCCTGGGCCCCGTGCTCTATGCCCTTGCCTTTCCGGTGCTGGTGGTGGTGGCCGGGATGCTCTTCTTCAGCCTCAATGTTGCCCTGTCCATGGTCGGCCCGGCCATCTGGAGCGGGGCCGGCATCAAGAGCGCCGTGGCCATGCTCTGGCAGATCGCCACGCATCGCATGGTGGAACTGCTGATCAGCCTGTTCCTGCTCGGCCTTCTGCTGGGTCTGGCAGGCGCCGTGCTGGGGAGCATCCTGGGCGTCGGCTACTTTTCGGTGCTGGGGCTGTCCCTGCCCATCCTTGGCAATGGGATGATGGCTTCTTTGGGCGGCTTCTTCGGGGGGTTTGGAGGTTTTGGGGGGGTTGGAGGGTTCGGCGGGTTTGGCGGCTACGGTGGCCAGGATGGCATGGGTTACATGCAGGCCGCCGGCTTTGGTTCGCTGGTGATCCTGGCCCTGGTCACGGGCGCCCTGTCGACCATGGCCTTGATGGGAAGCATCCTGATCTACCTGCGCGTGGCCGCCGATCTCGACCCCAGCGAGGCCGAGCGCCTGATCGGGGAGCGGCTCGACGAAGCCAAGCGCAAGGCCCAGGCGCTCAAGGAAGAATCCCAACGCCGGGCCGAGGAAGCCCAAAAGCGGCTGCGCCAGCAGCAGGAAGCGGCCCAGCAGGCCAGGGCCGAAGCGGAAGCCCGTGCCAGGGCGGCCGAAGCGGCTGAAGCGGCTGAAGCCCGAGCCAGGGCGGCCGAAGCGGCTGAAGCGGCCCGCAAGGCGCCTGTCGTCGAACCTGTCGTCGAAGCGGTGCCCGAACCCGGGGCGGCCGGGGCAAACCTGGCCCGGCAGTGTCCGCAATGCAAGGCAGCGATCGAGCCGGGAGACCGGTTCTGCGGGGAATGCGGCTACAGGCTGCCCGGCTGAGCAGGTTTAGCAAGGCCGGAAGCAGCCGGCCTCGGTGGCGATCCAGTCAAGCGGCTGGTCGTGGGTTTCTGGCTGGATGCTGTCTACCCGGTTGAGTTCGAAACCGACGCCGATGGCAAGCGGCCGGGGGTCGAGGCTGGCCAGGGTGCGGTCGAAGAAGCCGCCGCCGTAGCCCAGCCGGTAGCCCGCGGCATCGAAGGCATTGAGCGGCAGGAGCAGCACATCCGGCTGCACCCAGGGACCCTCGGCAGGGGTGGGAATGCCGTAGCGGTCGGGCTCCAGCCGGGTGTCCGGCGTCCAGGCGCGAAAGGCCAGGGGCTGGGCCGGGGCGGTGACCACCGGCAGGGCCGCCAGGCTACCCTGTTGCTGCCAGGCGGCCAGGGCGGCGCGGACATCGGGCTCGTGATGGATGGGCCAGCAAAAGGCGATGCATCGCCCCGGCGGCTGGGGGAGGACCTTCAGCAAGTGCCGGACGATTGCGGCTGACCAGGCGCTTACCGTGCTGGCGGGCAGCTGCTTGCGGGCCGCTATCATGGCTTTGCGCAAATGATCCCGGTGGAGGGGCGGGGAGCTCATGGTATGCTCAGAAGCAGTATTCATCCGCCGAATCTATCACATGAAGTTGCGCACTATCTTGACCTCCCTTGGCCTCATTGGCTGTCTGATGACGCCGCTCCAGGCCCAGGAAGCGCCGGGCGACATCCAGTACATCGCCGCCCGGGAGGCCTTCCGGGTCGGCAATCGCCCCCGTCTGGAAGCTCTGGCGGCCGAACTGCGGGGCCACCCCCTCGCCGATTATGTCGATTACTACCTGCTGCGCCAGGGAATCGAACAACAGGACCCCGCCGCCATTCAAGCCTTCATCAGCCGTCAGGAAGGCAATTACCTGGGGGAGCGGCTGCGCGCCGACTGGCTCCGGGTGCTGGCCCGGCAGGAAGACTGGCAAGGGCTGCTGCAGCACTACCGCCAGCTCAAGTCACCCGACCAGGAGGCGCGCTGCCTGGGCATCCAGGCCCGCTTGCAGTTGCGCGATGCAGCCGCCCTGGCAGAGGGGGAAAACCTGTGGCTGACCCTGCATGAGGTGCCCGAGGCTTGTCGTCCGGTGATGGCCCTGCTGGCCGAGCGGGCCAGCGTCGATCAAATCTGGGCCCGGGTGCGCTTGCTGGTCGAAGTCAACAAGCTGGCTCCCGCCCGCCAGGTGCTCGCCGCCTTGCCCCCGGGGCAGCAGCCGGACCCCAAGCAACTGGAATCGATGCTGGACAAGGCCGCCGCCTGGCTGGCCCGCCTTTTGCCCGCCAGTCTCAAGGACCGCACCGGCCGGGAACTGGTGGCCCTGGCCATCCAGCGCCTGGCCCGCAATGACCCGGTCTTTGCCGCCGAACAACTAGAACGCTGGAGCCCGTATCTGGGTGAGCAGGAACAGGCCTGGGCCTGGGGCCAGATCGGCCTGCAGGGGGCGCGGCGCCACATGGCGGCGGCGGTGGAGTGGTACCGGCGCAGCCAGCCGGAGCTGCTCTCCGACGAGGGGCGGGAGTGGCAGGTGCGGGCGTCCCTGCGCCACCGCGACTGGGGCGGGGTGCGCCGCAGCATCGAGTCCATGCCGGCCCGCCTGCAGGACAAGCCGGAATGGATTTACTGGCTGGGCCGCGCCTACCTGGCCGGCGGTCAGCAGAGCCAGGCCCGGCAGCTGTTCGAGCGGATTGCCGGACAGCCCAGTTTTTACGGCAATCTGGCGGACGAGGAATTGGGACGCCGCATCAGCATTCCGCCCCGGGCTCAGCCACCGACCGACGCGGAACTGGACGAGGCCCGCGCCCATCCCGGCCTGATCCGGGCCCTGGCTTTCTTTCGCCTGAACATGCGCAACGATGCCATCCGCGAGTGGAACTGGAGCATACGCGACATGGATGACCGGCAACTGCTGGCGGCCGCCGAGCTGGCCCGGCGCAATCAGATCTATGACCGGGCCATCAACACGGCGGACCGGACCCGCAACCAGCATGACTACAATCTGCGCTTTTTGGCGCCCTTCTATGACCAGGTCCGCCCGGCGGCGCAGCAACAATCCCTGGATGAAGCCTGGGTGTATGGCCTGATGCGCCAGGAAAGCCGCTTCGTCAGCCAGGCCAATTCCTCCGCCGGGGCCTCCGGCCTGATGCAGTTGATGCCGGCCACCGCGAAGTGGGTCGCAAAGAAGATCGGCCTCAAGGATTACGACCACCGCCAGGTGAAGGCTCCGGAGACCAACCTGCTGCTCGGCACCTCCTACCTGCGCATGATGATGGAGGACCTCGACAATCACCCGGTGCTGGCCTCGGCCGCCTACAACGCCGGGCCGCTCCCGGCGCGCAAGTGGCGCGGCGCAGAAGCCATGGAAGGCGCCATCTATGCCGAGACCATCCCTTATTCCGAAACCCGGGATTATGTCAAGAAGGTCATGAGCAACGCCGTCTATTACTCGGTGCTGTTCAACGGCCGGCCCGCTTCCCTGCGGGCCCGTCTCGGCATGGTGCCCGGCCGGCCGGCCGGCGATCCGCCCAAGACGGCGGATTTGCCTTAAAATCCGGGCCTTGCCCAAGTCAACCTATCTGCACGGGATCGCCATGGAACAGAAGAAAGTCTTGCTGCTAGGAGGCAGCGGTTTTGTCGGTACCTATATCGCCAACCGTCTCTCCGAACAGGGTGCCAAACTCACCATCCCCACCCGCCACCGGGATCGCAACAAGAATCTGATCATGCTGCCCGGGGTGGACATGCCCGCGGCCGACATCAACGATCCCGCCCAGCTCGAAGCGCTGGTGCGTGGCCAGGATGCGGTGATCAACCTGGTCGGCATCCTGCACAGCCGCGATGTGAAGCTGCCTTACAGCAGGGATTTCGAGCAGGCCCATGTGACCCTGCCCAAGCAGATCGTCGCCACCATGAAGGCCACCGGCGTGCGCCGCCTGGTGCACATGAGCGCCCTCAAGGCCGACGTCAATGGCCCCTCCGAATACCTGCGTTCCAAGGGCGAAGGCGAGAAGATCGTCCTGGCTGCCCAGGGCGAGCTGGACGTGACGGTATTTTGTCCTTCGGTCATCTTCGGCCAGGGCGACTCCTTCCTGAACCTGTTCGCCAGACTCCTCAAGTCCTTCCCCATATTTCCCCTGGGCATGAGCCAGGCCCGCTTCCAGCCCGTCTGGGTGGCCGATGTGGCCGATGCCGTCGTGGACTGTCTGGACAATCCTGACACCTTCGGCCAGGTCTATGAACTGGTGGGACCGCGGACTTACAGCCTGCAGGAATTGGTGCAGTACGTCGCCAGGCTGTGCAAGTGCCGCACCCGCATCCTGCCCATTTCCGAGGGCTGGGCCTACCTGCTTGCCGGCCTGCTGTGGCTGTCTCCCAGGCCCTCGATGTCTCCGGACAACCTGCGCTCCCTGCAGGTGGACAATGTCGCCGACGGCTCCGGCCAGACCCCTCCGGGCTGGCGGCCCACCGCCCTGGAAGCCATTGCGCCCACCTACATCGCGGGCGACAGCCCGAAGCAGCGCCTGGACCGCTACCGCTGGTACGCCGGCCGCTGATCTGGCGCTTACTGCACAACGCCTTGCCCCGTGACATGCCCCGTGACCGTACGGCAAGGCGTTTTGCCAGCGAGGGAAGCTGAAGATGCAGATTTATGTCGTCGGCGGCGCCATCCGCGATGAACTCCTGGGCCGACCGGTGTCCGACCGGGACCATGTGGTGGTAGGCGCCACGCCGGACGAAATGCTGGCGGCCGGCTTCCGGCCCGTGGGCAAGGATTTTCCCGTCTTCCTGCACCCCGAGACCCAGGAGGAATACGCCCTGGCCCGCACGGAACGTAAAAGCGGGCACGGCTACCACGGCTTTACCTTTCACGCTTCCCCCGAGGTCAGCCTGGAAGAGGACCTGGCCCGGCGCGACCTGACCATCAACGCCATGGCCCGGGGCGAAGACGGCGTGCTGATCGATCCCTTCAACGGCCGTGCCGACCTGGATGCCCGGGTGCTGCGCCATGTAGGCCCCGCCTTCATCGAAGATCCGGTGCGCATCCTGCGCCTGGCCCGTTTTGCCGCCCGTTTCGGCGATTTCAGCGTCGCCCCCGAGACCCTCTTTCTGATGCGCCGCATGGTGGCAGAGGGGGAGGTGGATCATCTGGTGGCCGAGCGGGTCTGGCAGGAACTGGCCCGGGGGCTGATGGAGGCCCATCCCCAGCGCATGATCGAAGTGCTGCGCGACTGCGGCGCCCTGGCGCGGCTGCTGCCCGAGCTGGAGGCCCTGTTCGGCGTGCCGCAGCGGCCCGAATACCACCCCGAGGTGGATACGGGGGCTCACCTGCTGCTGGTGCTGCAGGCGGCGGCGGCCATGGCGCTATCCCTGCCGGCCCGCTTCGCGGCCCTCACCCACGACCTGGGCAAGGGCCGCACCCCGCCCGCCGAATGGCCCCGGCACATCGGCCACGAGGCGCGCGGCGAGCCTTTGCTGCAGGCGCTGTGCGAACGACTGCGGGTGCCGGTGGAATGCCGGGAACTGGCCCGGCTGGTGGTGCTGCAGCACGGCAATGTACACCGGGCCGGTTTTGGCGAGCATTGCCTGCGTCCGGACACCATGGTGAAACTCATGGAGCGCTGCGATGTGCAGCGCCGCCCGGAACGGTTTGAGGATTTCCTGCTGGCCTGTGAGGCGGATCACCGGGGGCGGCAGGGCCGCGCCGACGACCCTTACCCCCAGGGGCGGTTGTGGCGGGCGGCAGCGGCGGCCTTCCGCGCCGTGGACGGCGGCGCCATCGCCAGGGAATGCACCGACAAGGTGCGCATTCCAGAACGCCTGCACCAGGCCCGGGTAGCGGCCGTGAGCCAGGCCCTGGCCGACTTGAGGGCCGATTTCAAGGCCGAGTTCAAGTCCGACTTCAGGGCCGACTTGAGGACCGACTTCAGGACCGACTTCAGGACCGACTTCAGGGCCGACTTCAGGACCCATGGACGATGAATATCAGCCGCCGGGCAAAGCGCAAGGGGAAGCAAAAAAATGGTTTTCAGCCTTGTCGCGCACGGCTGCATCACCGGGCCGCTGGCGTTGAGCCCGGACGGCCATCGGGGCCCGCCGTCCAGGAAGGACGGAGGCGATGGCCAGGGTGAGCAGCCACTTCAGCACGGAGCTGTTTGCTGTAACAAAATCTCTGCACGCTTCACTACGCCCGCTTCACTACGAGAAAAGATACCTGATCATGGACAAGCGCTTTCCGATTCAAAGCCATACCGTTGCTGGCTGCGAGGTACTGGCCTGCCTGCCCGGCCGCGACGGCCACGAGACTCCCCTCCTCTTCGTGCATGGCTCCTTTGTCGGGGCCTGGATGTGGACTTCCACCTTCATGCCCTGGTTTGCGGCGGCGGGCTATCCCTGCTATGCCGTGTCCCTGCGCGGTCATGGCGCAAGTATCGAACGGGAGCGCATCGACTGGCTCAGCATCGCCGATTATGTCGAGGATGTGGCGGCCGTGGCCACCTGGCTGGAAACGCCCCCCGCCTTGATCGGGCATTCCATGGGCGGTTTCGTGGTGCAGAAATATCTGGAGCGCTGCCCGGCACCGGCGGCGGTGCTGCTCTGTGCCGTGCCGCCCCAGGGCCTGGCGGCCACCCAGTTCCACATGCTGCTGCAAAAACCCGGGCTGATGCTGGACTGAACAAGGTCATGAACGGCGGCATGGCGAGCCTGGAGGCGGTCCGGGAGGCCCTGTTTGCCCAACCCGTGAGCGATGCCCTCCTGGAAGAATTCCGCGCCCACATGCAGGTAGAGTCACAACGGGCCATCTGGGACATGACCGTGTTCAATCTGCCCCTGCTGCCCTTCAAGGAGCGGCCCCCACTCTTCATTGCCGGGGCCGAGCATGATGTGATGGTGCCGCCCTTTCTGGTGCAGGCCACGGCCCACAGCTATGGCACCCCGGCCCACATCTTCGAGGGCATGGGCCACGACCTGACCCATGAGCAGAACTGGACCCACGTCGCGGAAACCCTCAAACAGTGGCTGGACAGCCAGCTGCCTTGAGGGGCGCGGGTCAGACCGTCATGTCGATATTCTGGCCCAGGTGGGGCGGGTTGCTGGCGACCGGGGGAACCGAGGCGATCAACTGCGCGGCCATCTGAGCCTGGATGTCCATGGCCTTTTTCAGGACCTGGATATTGACCGCATCACCGGTTTGCCCTGCGCTGGTCTGCATGGCAAGACTGTTGACAGTATTGATGTCCATGGCACTCTTCCTTAAGTAATAGGGTATGAGTACAGTATAGTCTTTCCCGAGCCAGCGCATTTCAGCTTGCTGTTTGCAAAGAGACACCCCTCGCCATGTCCGATCCAGACACCCCCCGTTCCGCCCAGGCTCAGATTGCCGAAGCGATCCGTGCCAAGCGCGAGCGCCGTTCCAGCCAGAGCATCCAGGCCGAACTAGAGGCGATGGAGACCGCTTTATTGGCCGACATCAACAGCTTTGATCTGGATGCGGTCGCCCGCCGGGTCCGCGCCGAGGAGGAACAGTTCCGGGCCACCGGCCTGATCGCCGGGACCGGGCTGGAATTCCCCGACATCCTGGCCGGCGGCGCCACACGGGTCGAAGCGCCCGATTCAGCGCCAGCCCGGCAGGCCGAAGCGGTCAGCGCCCCAGTCTTGCAGCTCGATCCCGGGGGTGGGCTGCTAGAGCAGTTGCGCAACCAGGCGGAAATCTGCCTGAACCACCAGAATGCCGAGCAGCAGCACCAGTCCCTGCTGGAATCGCGCCTGGATCATGCCTTGCGCCAGGTCTTTGCCTACCTGCACGAACTGGTGCAGCAGTTGAACGTGATCAAACCCCCGATTGCCCGCAACTATCTGGTGGCAGGTTCCCAGGAACTGCAGGGGCTGGTCTGGCAGCAGGGTTTTGCCGATTATCGCTCTCGTCCCCAGAGCGCCGGGGCCGCCATGGAATCCGTCAGTTTCAGCTACCGCCTGGCCGGTCAGAAGGGGCTGGTCATGGAACGGGATGGCACGGTGGCGGAAAAATTCGGCCAGGCCCTGTTCGACCTCAATCTCGATGTGAAGGTGGAGGAGTTCCGCAACGAACGCCGCTACCTGGAGCGAGCCCGCTTTACCGTCTTACCCGAGATCAAGGTGAATGTGCGTTGGGAAGCGGACCTGAACAGCGGCACCCTGAGGGTGCTGGCGCGCAATCTGGAACGGCTGGGGTCCATGCGTTACAGCATCGCCCCGGAGGCGGTGAACCGGGCCTTGCTCGATGAATTCGGGCGCATGGTGCTGGGCCAGCCCCACCAGTTTCCCCGCCTGCTCAGTCGCTGTTGAGCCGCCCATCCGCCCGATGGATCTGGCGGCGGGTCTGGGCCGGATCACGCCGGCGGCTCCGGCCCCAGGCCAGGCCAGCCCCATCCTGCCAAGGCCCCGGGCCAGAAGCAGCGGTCCGGCGGGAAAGCCGGGGCGTTTGGGCAGGATCAGGGGGCGGAGGGTGGAACCCTTCCACGGCCTGAATTCAGGCACGACTGATGCTTGGTTTCAAGCGCAGCACCGGAAGTCATCATTCTGTAGCTTGTTTTGCAGTCTTTCGCACAGAGGAGAACATCATGGCAACGACAAACATGCGCATTCCCGTGGCCGATTTCCGCACCATCTACGATGTGGAGGCCGTTGAAAAAGCCATGGACGAGGCCGCCTCCCACCGCAACGAATCCCTCAACTCCCTGTACGAAAAGATGAAGAAGCTAGGCGGGGTCCGCTACGCCATCAAGCCTTCGGCCACCGACAGCCTGGACCCCCTCTACGAGCAGTGCCCCAACTTCTCCGAGGTGGTGGACGACCTGAAGAAGTACCTGGCCCTGGCCGTCTCCGGCAACGAGCCCATGCACTTCACGCCGATCCTGCTGCTGGGGGAACCGGGAGTCGGCAAGACCCACTTTGCCAAGGCGCTGGCCAGGCATCTGGCCACCGGCTACGAATTCGTTTCCATGAGCTCCCTCACCGCCGGCTGGGTGCTTTCCGGCGCTTCCTCCCAGTGGAACAATGCCAAGCCCGGCAAGGTGGCCCAGACCCTGATCGAGGGCGAGTACGCCAACCCGGTGGTGGTGCTGGACGAGGTGGACAAGGCCGGCGGCGACCACCGCTATGATCCCCTGGGTTCCCTGTACAGCCTGCTGGAGCGGGAAACCGCCTGCCATTTCAAGGACGAGTTCGTGGAAGTGGATCTGGATGCCAGCCACATCCTCTGGATTTCCACCGCCAACGAGGCACACCAGCTGCCCGAGCCCATCCTCTCGCGGATGCTGGTCTATGAAATCCCCCGCCCGGACCAGGAAGCGGCACGCAGCATCGCCCGCCAGCTGTACCGGGAGATCATCGCCGCCCACGCCTGGGGTTTTCCTGAAGATGTCAGTGACGACGTGCTCGACGCCATGGCCGCCCTGCCGCCCCGGGAAATGCGCAAGAACCTGATGGCCGCCTTCGGCAACGCCAAGCTGGAAGGGCGCGACACCCTGCAGCCTCGTGACCTGGAGAGCAGCAAGCCCGGCCGCACCCCCCGGCGCATGGGTTTCTGACCCCCGCGCCCCGGCCGGGGCGGGCGGGCTTTCCGGTAGAATTCACCGCCATGAGCCAACCCGACCCCAGCCCCCACTCCCCCCTCGGCAAACCCACCGAGTACCGCGCCGATTACGCGCCGGAACTGCTGTACCCGATCCCGCGCCAGTTGAAGCGGGACGAACTGGGCATCCGCCCCGATGCCCTGCCCTTTGTGGGGGAGGACATCTGGAACGCCTACGAGCTTTCCTGGCTCAATCCCAAGGGGAAACCGGTGGTGGCCCTGGGCACCTTCCGGGTGCCGGCCGACAGCCCGAACCTGATCGAGTCGAAGTCCCTGAAGCTCTACCTCAATTCCTTCAACCAGACGGCCTTTGCCGACCAGAACGCGGTCGAGGCCATCCTGGCGCGCGATCTCAGCGCCGTGGCCGGGGCGCCGGTGCGGATCAGCCTCAAACAGCCGAGCGCCTACTCCCCGGCGCAGCCCGGCTACCCGGCCGGAATCTGCCTGGACGAACTCGACATCAGCTGCGACACCTACCAGCCGGCACCGGAACTGCTGCGCACCTCCGATGGCCCGGTGGTGGAGGAAACCCTGTACTCCCACCTGCTCAAATCGAACTGCCTCGTGACCGGCCAGCCCGACTGGGCCATGGTGGTGATCCGCTACCGCGGCCGGCCGCTCGACCGGGCCGGGCTGCTGCGCTATCTGGTTTCCTTCCGGGGCCACCACGAATTCCACGAGCAGTGTGTCGAGCGCATCTACTGCGACCTGAGCCGCCGCTGCGCCCCCGAGGCCCTGCGGGTCCATGCCCGCTACACCCGCCGCGGCGGGCTGGACATCAATCCCTGCCGCAGCAGCGGCGCGTTTCCCCTTGCCGACAACATCCGCGCCGTACGCCAGTAAGCGCCCCGGCCTGCTGGCCGGCCTGTGGCTCGCCCTGGCGGCGAATGCTGCCTGGGCCGACCTGTGCGCCGGCCTGCCTGCCCCCTCGTTCACGGTGCAGAAGCTGGAGGCCCGGCTGACCACCCGCCAGGAATTCAGCGTGGCGGGCCTGACCCGGCTGGCGGCGACCATAGCCCGGCCGCAACAGCAGGTGCTGGGGCTGACCCGGGGCCAGGCGGTGGTGCGCTACAAGCTGGAGATTCAGCGTCAGCTCGACCCCTCCGGCCAGTGGGAATGCGCCAGCCCGAAGCTCGCCCTGGCCTACGGCTTCGACCCCATCACCGTGTTCATCGGCCGGGAGTTTCCCCCGGACAGTTGCGCCTACCAGGAAATTCATGCCCACGAACAACGCCACCTGGAAACCTACAAGGCCCAGGTGGGCAAGGTGGAGGCGGAAATCACCCAGGCCCTGGAGCGCCGCTTTGCCGACTCCGCCCCTTGGCGCGGCCCGGCTGGCCAGGCCCAGGAACGCTTGCAATGGGAACTGGGCGAGCGCTGGATTCCCTATGTAAAGCAGCTGCTGGAACAAAGCGAGGCCGACCAGGCCCGGATCGACACCCCCGGGGAATACGCCCGCATCGCTGCCAGCTGCAATGGGGAGATCCGCCAGCGGCTGGAGCAATGATCACGGCTTGCCCCCGCTGCCTTCCGGGAGAAGCACGGGCTTGCCGGATGACTTACAGGCGGTGGCTCTTGTCGCCCCGTGCGAAGCCCAGCAGCGGTTCGGCGAGGCCCTTGCCGATGGCGATGACCTTGAAGAGCTCCCCCATTTCCTGAGGTTGCACCAGCTTTTGTACGGCCCCGGCGGCCTTCAGGTAGGGCAGGCTGCCGGGGCCCAGGGTTTCCAGGTCCTGCAGCAGGCCGCAGTTGAAGAGGAACTGGGCCTGGCTGGTGTAGCCCAGGAGTTCCAGCCCCCGGGGGTGGGCTGCGGCAATGATGCCGGTGAAGTCCACGTGGGCGGTAATATCCTGCAGGCCGGGCAGGTAGAAGGGTTCCGGGTGGGCCTGGTGGCGGTAATGACACATCAGGGTGCCGCCGTGGCGTTGCGGGTGATAGAACTCCCGCCGGGGAAAACCGTAGTCCAGCAGCACCAGACAGCCCTGCTCCAGCCGCTCCCCCCAGGTGGCCACCCAGGCCGGCGCCGCCAGGGCCACTTCGCTGGAAAAGCCGGGAGGCAGCAGGCATTCCCCGGCGATGGCGGTGGCCGCTTCCAGCAGGCGCCCGCCGGCGGGCTTGTCCTGCCAGCGGAACTGTGCATCGGCATCGAGGGCCACGCCCTTTTCCAGCACGGCCCCGTCTTCCCAGGTGACGCAGTGCACCGGCATCGCATCCAGCAATTCGTTGCCCAGCACCAGACCGGAAAAACTTTCCGGCAGGGCATCCAGCCATTCCACCCGCTCCAGCAGCCGCGGCACTTCCCGGGCCAGCCATTGCCGCTGGCGCTGGCGCAGGTCGGTGGAAATGTCGAGGATGAAATAGCGTTCCGGCAGGCTGCCCATGGCCTCCAGGGCCAGGAGCAGGTCGGCGGCCAGGCGGCCGGAACCGGCGCCGGCTTCGAGGATGAAGGGGCGGGAGGCGGCCATCACCTGGGCGGCCTGACGGGCCAGGGCCCGTCCGAACAAAGGGGTCAGCTCCGGCGCCGTGACGAAGTCTCCGGCCGCCCCAAACTTGCGCGCCCCGGCCGTGTAGTAGCCCAGGCCCGGGGCATACAGGGCCATGCTCATGAACCGGGCAAAGGAAATCCAGCCGCCGGCGGCGCGGATTTCCTGGCGGATCAGGTCGGCCAGTCGCTGGCTGTGGGCCAGGGCCTCGGGGGCGGGGGCAGGCAGGGACATGGCGGCTTCCCGAAAAAAGGCGCCATTGTATGCCTGGGCCAGGCCTGACGGCAGGCGGCCGGGCGCGGGAATGACGTAAAATCCCGCCTCATGCATGCCAACTCCCTTCCCCTGCGGGGCAAGACCATCCTGATTACCGGCGCTTCCCGGCGCATCGGTGCGAGTATGGCCCGGCTGCTGCATGCCGCGGGCGCCAATCTGGCCCTGCATTACCGGCGGGATGAAGCCGGGGCCAAGGCCCTGGCCGGGAGCCTGAATGCCGGCCGGCCGGGCTCGGTGCGCCTGTATCGGGTCGATTTGCGCGACATTCCCGGCCTGGAAGCCATGGTGGAGCAAGGGGTGGCGGATTTTGGCAGGCTGGATGCCCTGATCAACAACGCCTCCAGCTTTTTCCCCACCCCGGTGGGACAGATCGATGAAGCCGCCTGGGACGATCTGGTAGGCAGCAACTTCAAGGCGCCCCTGTTCCTCTCCCAGGCCGCGGCTCCCCATCTGCAGGCCAGCCGGGGAGCCATCGTCAATATCACCGATGTGCACGGGGAGCGGCCCCTCAAGGCTTACCCCTTGTATTCGGCCGCCAAGGGCGCCCTGCTCACCCTGACACGGGCGCTGGCCCTGGAACTGGGGCCGGAAGTGCGGGTGAATGCCGTGTCGCCCGGCCCCATCCTCTGGCCCGACGACGGCCAGCTGCCCCCGCCGGAACGGGCCGCCATCATCGACCACACCCTGCTGAAGCGGGAAGGCTCCCCCGAGGACATCGCCCGGGCGGTGCGCTTCCTGCTTCTCGATGCACCCTATATGACGGGCCAGGTCCTGAATGTGGACGGCGGCCGGACCGCTTATCTCTAACGCAGGAATTCCATGAGCAATACCCTGAACAAACTCAAGAAACGTCTGGAATCCCAGGTCGGCAAGGCCATCGCGGACTACAACATGATCGAGGACGGCGACACCCTCCTGGTCTGTGTCTCGGGCGGCAAGGATTCCTACACCCTGCTGTCGATCCTGATGGCCATGGAGGCACGGGCGCCGGTGGATTTCAAGCTGATCGCCATGAATCTGGACCAGAAGCAGCCGGGTTTCCCCGCCGATGTGCTGCCGGCCTACTTCGAGAAGATCGGCGTCGATTTCCGCATCATCGAAGCCGACACCTACTCGGTGGTGAAGGAGAAGATTCCCGAGGGCAAGACCACCTGTTCGCTCTGCTCCCGCCTGCGCCGCGGCATCATCTACCGCACCGCCAAGGCGCTGGGCGCCAACAAGATCGCCCTGGGCCACCACCGGGACGACATGGTGCACACCCTGTTCCTCAACCTCATCTTCGGCGGCAAGCTGAAAGCCATGCCCCCCAAGCTGGTGACCGACGACGGTGCCCACATCGTGATCCGCCCCCTGGCCTACTGTGCCGAGAACGACATCGCCCGCTACGCCCGGGGCATGGGGTTTCCCATCATTCCCTGCAACCTGTGCGGCTCCCAGGAAAACCTGCAGCGTCAGAAGATCCGTGAAATGATGCAGGACTGGGACCGGCGTTTCCCGGGCCGCACCGAGTCCGTATTCACGGCCCTGCAGAACGTGGTTCCCTCTCACCTGGCCGACAATGGCCTCTTTGATTTCAAGGGCCTGACCCTGGGCAGCGTGGTGCCCGAAGGGGATACGGTATTTGATGCCCCCGTACTACCGCCCGTCACCCCGTTCCCTCTGCCCGTCAGTTCAGAGGACTGGACCTTGAGTTCAATATATTGAAGACAAGGGGTTTTTGTTATGATTTGGGAACTTTTTCCATACAACACCGGTTAAACCGGAGGGCAGCACAGTGATCACCATAGTTCGTGGCGAAATCATCGGTGGAGTACGCCTGGGCAGCCGGCTCGGCGAAACGGAAGCCGCTCACGCTGTCGAGCGTTGCCTGAAGCGGGTGGAGCGGGTGGTGGACGGGTTCCGGGGGCGTCTGGTGCGCTCCGGTTCCGGGCAGATCACGGCAGCGTTCCCGACACCCGAAGAAGCCAGCCTGGCCGCAATCGAAATGCAGCGCCGGGTGGCGGACCTGCCCCCGGTCTCCGGGGTCAAACTCAACATCCGTCTGGGGGTCCATGAGGCCGAAGGAGAGGAGCGGGCCAGCCTCATTGCCACCCAACTGCTGGAACTCGCCCTGCCCGACCAGATTCTTTGCAGCCGGGAAGTGCTCGTGGATGTGGCCCACAGCATCGGGGTCCGGGTGCGTGACCTGCATCAGCTCGAACTGAGCGGCGGCGAGGCCTTTCAGGTCATGGAACTGATCTGGCACGAGCTCGACGATGACGACCTGCCGTCCACCCTCACTTCCACCTCGCTGCTGGCGCTGGAGGATCTGGAGCGAAGTGCCGGGGCCATGAACAATGATCAGCCCCCGCCTGATTTTCATCCGCTCCCGGATGGTCAGCCCAAGCTCTGCGTGCGCTACCGGGGCAAGTCCCATCTGCTCGACGAGAAGACCCCCTTCCTGACCCTGGGCCGGGAACACGGCAACGACGTGGTGATCGAAGACGGCAAGGCATCCCGCCAGCATGCCCGCATCGAGCGCCGCGATGGCCGTTACTTTTTTGTTGATCTCAGCACCAACGGCACCTTCATCACCTTTGCCGGCGAGCCCGAAATTTTCCTGCGGCGGGAAAGCCTGCCCCTGCGTGGCGCCGGGCTGCTTTGCTTCGGGGCTTCCGGTCACGATTCGAAGACTGAAAAGGCCGAATTCGAGCAGTTGTAAGCTCGAGGAGGCCAGCCCGGGCTGGCCGTACCTTTTTTCCACCTGTTTTCCTGTCTCAAGGTTCAAACAACGCGGCCAGTGGCGGCATAATCACGGTCTTGCCATTTCTCCGAGCCTGTCATGAGCCACTTCAAGCATCACGTCTTCTTCTGCTGCAACCAGCGCCCCGAGGCGGAGCCCTGCTGTCACGCGCGGGGCGGCACCGAACTATTCCAATATGCCAAAAACCGGGCCCGGGAACTCGGGCTGGATGCCGCCGGAGTGCGGATCAACAAGGCCGGCTGCCTGGGCCGCTGTGACGAAGGGCCGGTGCTGGTGGTCTATCCCGAGGCCAGCTGGTACACCTGCATCGACGCGAGCGATGTGGAAGAGATCCTCCAGTCCCATCTTCTGGGCGGCAAGGTCGTGGAGCGTTTGCGGATATGAGAGTCGTCGAGGAAAAAATCTTCGTGGCCGGCCCGGCGGGCCGGATCGAAGTGATCATGGAAAATCCGGGCGCGCCGCGCGGCATCGCCCTGATCGCCCACCCCCACCCCATCGGCGGCGGCGCCAACACCAACAAGGTCGCCTACACCCTCGCCAGGACCTTCGTGCATCTGGGCTATGCCGCCTTTCGCCCCAACTTCCGGGGCGTGGGCGGCAGCGAAGGCGTGCACGACGAAGGCATCGGCGAGACCGAGGACCTGCTTGCCGTGCTGCACGATGCCAAGTGCCGCGCGGGCGACCTGCCCGTCGCCCTGGCCGGTTTTTCCTTCGGCGCCTATTGCCAGACCCGGGTGGCAAAGCGCCTGGCCGGATCCGGCCATCCGGCCCAGCGCCTGGTGCTGGTGGGCACCGCCGCCGGCTTCGTGGAGGGCACCCGCCGCTACGACACCGAAGCCGTGCCGGCCGACACCCTCGTCATCCACGGCTCCGCCGACGCGACCGTGCCCCTGGAAAACGTATTCGCCTGGGCCGAACCCCAGGACCTGCCCGTGGTGGTAGTGCCCGGCGCCGATCATTTCTTTCACCGGCGCCTGCACCTCATCCGCGACATCGTCACCCGGGCCTGGCGGCACTGATGGACATTCCCCTCGCCGTTCATGAGTTGAGAAAATCCTACGCCGGCACCCCGGTGGTGGAAGGCCTCTCCTTCGCCCTGACGCCGGGCAGCTGTTTTGGCCTGCTCGGTCCCAACGGCGCCGGCAAGACCACCACCCTGAAGCTCTGCCTGGGGCTGACCGCGCCGGATTCGGGCAGCATCACCCTGGCCGGGCTGCCGATCCCCGCCCGCGCCCAGGCCGCCCGGGCCCGCACCGGGGTGGTGCCCCAGTTCGACAACCTCGACCCGGATTTCACCGCCACCGAGAACCTGCTGGTATTTGGCCGCTATTTCGGCATGTCGAAGGCCCAAATCAGCGCCCGCATCCCCTGGCTATTGCAGTTTTCCGGCCTGGAGAGCAAGGCCGATGCCCGCATCGCCACCCTCTCCGGCGGCATGAAGCGGCGCCTCACCCTGGCCCGCGCCCTGGTGAACGACCCCGACATCATCTTCCTGGACGAACCCACCACCGGCCTCGACCCCCAGGCCCGGCACCTGATCTGGGAACGCATGAAGCAGCTCAAGGTGGCCGGCAAGACCCTGCTCCTCACCACCCACTTCATGGACGAAGCCGAGCGCCTCTGCGACCGGCTGATCATCATCGACCACGGCAGGAAGATCGCCGAGGGCAGCCCCCGGGAACTGATCGCCACCCACATCGAACCCCAGGTGGTGGAAGTCTATGACGAAGCCGCCGGCGCCCTCGCAGCCTTCGTGGCCGCCCAGCGGCACAGTAGCGCCCGGGTCGAGGTGAGCGGCGAAACCGCCTTCTTCTACTGCCAGGACCCCCAGCCCCTGCTTGCCGCCCTGGCCGAGGCCAGCGGCCTGCGTTACGTGCACCGCGCCTCCAACCTCGAAGACGTATTCATCAAGCTGACCGGGCGGGAACTCCGGGATTGAGTCCTGAGCAGGGCGCTGGTCTGGTGGAGTTGTCCGGGAGGATCAACTCACGGACAAACAAAACCCCGCCGCAAGCGACGGGGTTTTGAGGGGCGGTTTTGAAGGTGGCTGGCCGTTTTACTTCCTGGCCGCTTCAGCCGCGGGGGCTTCCTGCTCTGCGCCGGGCTTGACCTCGGCGGCCTTTTGCTTTGCATGCCTTACCTTCTTTGCCGGCTTTTCAGTCGCCTTGGGTGCATCCCCCCTGGCTTCGGCCTTCACTTCGGTCCTGGCGTCAGCCTTGATGGCATCCCCCTTTTTTTCCACGGCAAGAGCCGCAGGGATAGCCGGAGTGGCAGGGGTGGCGGGCTGGGCAAAGGCGGCACCGGTGAAAGCGGAAACGAGGGCAATGGCGGCGATTTTCTTGATCATGATGTAAAGCTCCTGTGTTGAGTCTGGATTAACTCGGTCGGTTTCTTCCGGCCTTGCGAAGATCAACGCGGCTGGGTCATAGAAGGATTGCAGCAACAAGGTAACGCGGCGTGACGCTTCATGACGTCGCAGCGTCCTTGAGTCAGGGGCCCATGGGCGGCAGGGTGATGCAGAAGCGGGTCAGGCCCCCGGCGGATTCGGCGTGAATGCTGCCGCCGTGGGCGGTGATGATGGAGCGGGTGATGGCCAGCCCCAGCCCGGCGCCCCCTTCACCGCCCCGTCCGCGGGCCGCGTCGACCCGGTGGAAGCGTTCGAAAATCCGCTCCAGTTGCGGGGCCGGGATGGGCGGACCCGGGTTTTCCACGCGGATGGCCGTGCGGCCCGTGGCGTCCGGCTCGATCGTGACCCGGATCAGGGCTCCGGGCGCCGTGTGGCGCAGGGCGTTGGAAAGCAGATTGCCCAGGGCCCGGCGCAGCATCAGGGCGTCGCCGCTGACCGTGGCGCTGCCGCTCAGCTCCAGGCGGATGCCTTGTTCCTCGGCCAGCAAGCCGTAAAACTCGAACAGGGACTGGAGCAGCCCGGCCAGTTCCACCGGTTCCCGGTGCGGCACCATCAGGCCGTTTTCCGCCTGGGCCAGGAACAGCATGTCGCCGATCATGCGCGACAGGCGTTCGTGCTCCTCCAGGCTGGAATACAGCACTTCCCGGTATTCCCCGGCGCTCCTGGCCCGGCTCAGGGCCACCTGAGTCTGGGTCATCAGGGCGGTGACCGGGGTGCGCAGTTCGTGGGCGATATCCGAGGCAAAACCGGAGAGGCGGGCGAAGGCATCTTCCAGCCGATCCAGCATCTGGTTCAGCTCCCGGGCCAGGGGGCGCAGTTCCAGCGGCAGGGTCGCGGCTTCCAGACGCTCGTGCAGCCGTTCGCCGGACACCCGCCGGGCCAGGCCCAGCAGTTGCCCCAGGGGCGCCAGGCCGCGCCGGGCGGCGATCCAGGCAAACAGGAGATTGGCCAGGACGGCCAGGCCCAGGGCCCAGCCCAGGGAGCGGGCGAAGCCGGCCATGAAGTGCCGGTGATGTTCGATATCCACGGTGATGGCCACCTGCACCGCTTGCCCATCGGCGGTGTGGGCCTGGGCCAGGATGCCGCGTTGGGGGTGCTGGCCCGGGTCGGCGCCGGTGCGGGCCGGAGGATGGGCTTCGTTGCCGGGGGCGGCCGGTTCGTGCAGCAGCCATTCGGGGATGCCGGCGGCGCTGGTGAAGAGGGGGAAACCCTCCCGGTCCAGCACCGTCAGCCCCAGGTGCGGGTGGCCGACCAGGGCCGGGCCCAGGCGCGCCGGCAGGGCCTCCAGCAATTCGTCCGCCGGCAGGGCGACCAGGATGCTGCGAATCAGGGTCAGCTTGCCGTGCAGTTCCTCCAGGTCGCCTTCCTGGAAATGGACATCCACGGCCCGCCCCACGAACAGCCCCAGGCCGAGCAGGATCAGGGAGGACAGCAGGGCAAACAGCAGCGCCAGGCGCAGGGTGAGGGAAGAGCGCAGCGCAAGGGTCATGGCTGTTCCGGCGCTTCCCGCACATAGCCCATGCCGCGCCCGGGGCGGATCCGTTTCGGTTTGCAGGGGTCGTCCATCTTGGCGCGCAGGCGGCGCACCGCCACTTCGATGAAGTTGGCGGTGGCGGTGGCGGTGGCGGTGGCGGTGGCGGTGGCATTCGGGATGAGCCTGGCAGCCAAGCCCGGGAGGTGCCCGGTGGCCTTGGCCATGTCGGCAGTAACGTCATGTTTTAGCATCGTCGGCTTTCTTGCGGTGAGGGTGGGAGTGCCGGGCTGGGCAGCAAGGCCAGCGCCAGGCCCAGAATCGAGGCCGGATGGGCGTTCCTCCCGGTCGGAAGCCGTAGCTCGACCCGGAGAATTCGGCCTCGAAGATCGGTGCGAGCACTTGATGCAACGCTTGCTGGATCAGTCGATCCGTCAGCATCGGAATGCCGAGCGCCCTGACCCCGCCTTGCGGCTTGGGTATATCGACCCGGCGTACCGGCGCGGACGTGGTACTCAGTCGCCGTTTCCCGGAAATCCACCACGTCCAGTCCGGGTAGGTTGAGGATAGTGACGGGCAGGGCATACAGACTCGAGGGAAAGCCTGATTATCGGATTTCCGCCAGTTCCTTGGCTTGAGTCGGCCACCACGGCTTGAATGTCGGCCAGCCGGTAATGAGGTTTGCGCTTGTCCACGACCGGACATTAACCTGAAACACCACTAACCGCTAAGGTTACGCCCCAAACAGGAAAGCACTTGAAAAATACCCCCATTGCACGCCGACCGACATTGAGGCGGCGGATCATGTCGGGTCAGCAGTGCAGGAGGCGATGAAGGCCGAAGGTAGGATTCTGCTGGGCAAACCGATTACCACGGCCATGTTGCACAGGCAGATCGAGGAAACCGGGAAGTTCGAGGGAGCCATTCCTGTTGGTGACCGGGCAGCATCCAACGATGAAACTGCCCCAGAAGCGAACTTCGTCCACCAGAAACTCCGAAGCCCTTGAAAAAGAAGGTAATATCGAAATATGATCCATGCCCGATTTTTGCGTAACCGAAATAGACGGAGGTGTTGCCAGCATGAACGAACGGGTTCTTGACCTTCAGGCGGAGCTTGCCGAGCTCGCCGCCATCGAAGCCGAATCCATCGGCTGGCTGCCGCTGGGCGAAGGGGCCTATCTGCACGTAGGGAATCCCGACGAAGATTTCGTCATCACGGTGACCGGCATGCCGGATGCGGGGATGGCGGGGATGAATGTGTTGTGGATGGGAGGGTGATGCCAAAGACCGGCAAATTCGATCCCGCGCTGATCGCCGTGCCCATCGAGCGCGAGCACAGCCGCCTGGCCCGGTCGGGCCGGGTCGAGCCCGGTCGAGCCGCTGGAGCAAGTGCGGCACGCGCCGTTCTTCGACAAAGAAATCGAGGGGTCTTCCAGGCTGTTCCTGCTGGCCGTGGGGATGGTCCCCGGAAGGGTCCCTGTCGTCCCTGCCCCTGTTCCTCCCCTGTTCCTCCCCGTCCAGCATGTGGGCAGCCGGCGCGGGCGGAAAACGGAGCCGGGCCGGGATGAAATCCCGCATGGGCGGTCCCGCTTTAGCGGCGCACGAAGCGTGATTGGCGCAGCTCCAATCGGGTCAAGGGATGAAACGGGAGCCGCCCGCTTTCTTGCAAAATCCTTTGAAAAATCCGGAGGGGATGCGGTCGCCCTGTAGTCAGGCTGTTTTTACGCCCATCGACCCGCAAAGTGAGCCATGCCGGCTGTCCTGCGCTAATTTGTCGCCCGAAATCGGCGATACTTGCCAGCCATTCATCCTGCTTTGTCCCCTCCATGAACCGCCCCCCCAGCCTCCGCTTTCTCATGGCCCACCCGGCCCACTTCATTGCACTGGGCTGCGGCAGCGGCCTCTCCATGTGGGCCCCGGGCACCGTCGGCACCCTGTTTGCCTGGCTGACCTTCGCATGGCTGCGCCCGCATCTGGCCGACGGCCCCTTCCTGGCCCTGCTGGCCATCGCCTTCGTGCTCGGCGTCAGCGCCATCCACAAGACGGGTCGAGCCCTGGGTGTGGTGGACCACGGCAGCATCGTCTGGGACGAGATCGTGCCATTCTGGTTCGTGCTGCTGCTGACCCCGGCGGGCTTTGGGTGGCAGCTGGCGGCTTTTGTCCTGTTCCGCCTGTTCGACATCACCAAACCCCAGCCCGCCCGCTGGTTCGACGAACACGTCAAGAATGGCCTGGGAGTGATGATGGATGACGTGATTGCGGCGTTCTACGCCCTGCTCGGGATTGCGGTGCTGAAATGGCTGCTGAACTGAATCAGGCTGGCCTGGAGGCCCTGGCGCAGCAACTCGGGGAACGACTGCTGGCCCGGGGCTGGATGCTGGCCACGGCGGAATCCTGTACCGGCGGCTGGGTGGCCCAGTGCCTCACCGCCATTGCCGGTTCTTCCGCCTGGTTCGAGCGGGGTTTCGTCACCTACTCCAACGCCGCCAAGATGGACATGCTGGGAGTGGCGGAACGGCTGCTGGAAAAACACGGGGCCGTCTCCGAGCCCGTGGCCCGTGCCATGGCCCAGGGCGCCGTGGCGCACAGCAGGGCTCAGTGGAGCCTGGCCATCACCGGCATTGCCGGGCCCACAGGGGGGAGCGCGGAAAAACCGGTGGGCATGGTGTGTTTTGCCTGGGCCAGCCCGGATGGCGGCTGCACCGCCTGCACCCGGTACTTCGACGGAGACCGCGCCGGCATCCGCCGCCAGGGCGTGGCCTTCGCCCTGGAAGGGCTGCTGCTGCAACTGGAAAAGTAGCCTCGGCCCTGAGCCTTGAGCGCCAGGGGGTGATACCGCCTCCCGATCCGACTTCGCCTTGCCCCCGCTGCCGGGTCCAGCCGGATCTTTGCTTCACGGGCGTTGCCGCTTGCGCCGCCTTGAAACCTTCCTGCCGCTAAAATGCCAGGATCTTTTCCTGCGACCA